>JAJWJX010000064.1:0-20685 GCA_021623045.1 Segatella copri
GTCGGAAGACGAAAGTAGGAGAAAAACTACTTCGTTTTCCTCCTACTCGATTATTTATATAGAAAGTAGACATGGATTCGGTAACGAGTTTTATTTATGGTATGAGCATGATGTTCTTCTCCATGATGGCTTTCCTGTTTTGGAGAAAAGGAAAGGAGATGCTCTTTCGGATGATTATGTGGCTCATGATTGTGGTCGACCTGCAGTTGGTAAAGGACATGGTTTTCTTTCTGATTTATGGTTTTGACAACGAGCATGCGTGGTATCTTACGTCTTCGTTAGATATGATGATTATTCCGTTCTACAGCTTTGTGTTGATGGAACTGGTGAAGCCGGGCTGGTTCAGATGGGTGAAAGCTTTTATGCTGGAATTGCCTTTCCTCTTGTTGCCGGTGTTCTATATTTTTACCCATAATATCATCTGGTTTTATGTGCTTTCTGTCTGGGGAGCCATTTATGGATGCTCTACCTTTATATTGCTTATCTTTATGATTCGGAGGTATCACCGCCAGCTGAAAGAGCGCTTTTCTTATCAGGAAAATATTAATCTGAATTGGCTTCTTGCCATTCTCAATACCTTCTTCCTGATTCTGTTTTTATGGACGCTGAGCTGTTTCGTTATTAATGTGGATTACGACAATATCTATATGGTAAGCTCTCTGATACTCTGGATGCTGATAGATTATTTTGTTTATAGGCATGAGTCAGTGATAGATGAGTTGAGCGATGTTGAAATTGTACCGTTAGAGCAGAACGAAGTAGATGTTTCGGGGATGGCTGCTGAGGTGCAGCGGTTGTTCGAGGAAGATAAAATCTATCTCAATCCGAAACTGAAATTGTCTGATGTGGCGCTGGCTGTAGGTACGAACCGTACTTATCTGAGTCGCTATTTTAACCGGCAGAATGGGCAGACGTTTTATGATTATGTGAATACTTATCGTATACAGTATGCTGAGAACTTGTTGAAGTCAACGAACTTTCCTTTGCCGGAAATCGCCATCAAATCGGGATTTAATTCTATTTCTACGTTCAGAAGAGTATTTTTTGCCTCTTTTGGTTGCTCTCCTAATAAATATAGAGTAAATGCATAAGTTGTTGGTGTTTAGGTAGTTTGTAAAAATCAGTGGTACACTGAAAAATGTCAAAAGACACTTTTTGTCCATTTGAAACTTATTTTTGCTATTTTGAAACCATGGTTCTCAATTTTTTTTCTATCTTTGCACCATAGAACTTTTTGAAGAGAATATAACTCTAGCATTTACTTTTTCTAGGAATTAAAAAATAAAGGTTGGCCAACCCGTTGAGGGCAAGCCAACCTTTCTCGTTATGTATGTTATTCTTTGTTTTTTTACTTTATTCCCGATTCTCGTTTTCATTATTCCTTGTTACTGCCTCCGAAGATGCGGAGCAAGTAGAGGAAGAGGTTGATAAAGTCGAGATACAGAGTCAAGGCTCCGATGAGTGCCAGTTTCTGTGCGCCCTCGCTCATGTCGTATTGTGTCTGGAGCATCTGCTTGATCTTCTGACTGTCCCAAGCGGTCAAGCCAACGAAGATGGCTACGCCGGCGTAACTCAAAATGTAATCAAATCCAGAACTCTTCAAGAACATGTTTACTATGGTAGCGATAATCAGACCAATCAGCGCCATGAAGAGTATTTTTCCTAAAGAGGTCAAATCCTTCTTGGTAGTGTAACCATAGAAAGCCATCGCTCCGAATGTGCCGGCTGTAATAAAAAATACCTTGGCAATACTGGTCATCGTATATACTACGAATACGGATGAAAGCATGGCACCATTCAAAACCGAGTAGACGATGAAGAGTAGGGTGGCCGTAGTCAGGGAGAGTCTCTGTAGGGCACCAGTAATGATGAATACCAGGGCAAGCTCTGCGATAATCAGACCAAAGAGCAAGCCGCGGCTTGTCATCAAGGTCATCAGCAGGGTAGGACTGCTAGCCACACCATAGGCAGTAACGCCCGTAATCAGGAGAGCTAAGGTCATCCATGTATACACTTTGCGCATCAAAGCAGAGAAAACACCGCTTATACCTCGCTCTTTCTCATTAACAGCAAAGCCATTGCTTTGCTGGTTGTTCTGACTATTTATCAGATTGTACATTTCCTTTTCTGTCATAATTCTATTTTCTTTTGTTATTTATGGTCTATTGAATAATATAATAAGCGCAAAGATAATGCCAATTATTGAAACGAGCGATTATCTCTGCGCTTTATTAACATTTATTCCGTTATTTTACGGCATTCATCCTTTTATTTAAGGGCAATCTTCTTTACGGCTATCTGTTTTCCGCCTCGCGTTACCTCTACGGCTACAGTTCCATTTACTGGTGAGCGAAGCTGTTCTGTATCAGATTTCGCCTGTTTCTGAAGCGCCAGGACACCTGAGGTTCCGTATATTCTGATGATGTCGTTCTGTTTCAGTCCCTTTATCAGGATCTGATAGTTGCCGCTAGGAATGATGGTGATGTCTGAATTCATGTCAGTCTCCTTGCGGTTGAAACTTATATTGAAGCGGTTATTCATCTCGCCAGTCTGGGTGGCATTGAACAGATAACTGCCTTCCTTCAGGTCTACCGCCTTACCGGTTTCCTTGTCCTTCAGCCATACGGTTTCATATTCGCTGGCATCGCAATCTTCTGGGATGCTGATGGTGTATTCACCCGTCTCCGGCAGACAGACTCCGATGCTCTGTTCTGCATCAATGCTGATTGCAGAGAGGAGCGAGTAGCGTCCGCCATTGCGGGACGCATAGATCTGAGCATTCTGGCTAGTCATCCATTTCACTCCGTCGCTTCCCATGTCGAAGTCTGATTTCGCTTCCTGTGCCGGTACTGCGTTCAACTGGAGTTGGTCATCTACAGGAGTGCCGTTGCCGGCTCTGCTTGTTCTGCTGCTCTGGGTGATGGCGATGTCGAGCGCTTTGGTTGCTTGATAGGCGGTTGTCGCCTTTGCTTCCGAATGGCTTACTATCACGCTTTCTGAATTCTCCAGAGTGGCAGTCTGTGTAAACACGGCATCCATTGCTGGGATGTAGCCATCCGTTGAATTACCCGTGTTAGAATCATAGGTGTTGATAGCCTTGTAGCTACCGTTTTCTTCGCATTGGTAGATGACTCTGCCATATTCCATATCGCTATAGTTCATGGCGCAGAGATAAGGCGAACCGAAGAGATTCCACCCCATGTTCTCCTTGTGGGTGAACTTCGTGCCGCTACCATCGCTGCTCGACCACGGCTGCTGGTTGTTGTTCTGTACCAGCGTAATCTGCCCTAATTGACTACCGTTCTCTGAGTAACTGTTTCCATAGAAACGGACGGTCTTGTCGGTCTTTGCTTCCATTCTTAAACCTGCGGTAAAGTTTCGCTGGTTGTCTACGCCCTTTACCCATGCTTTACTCTCGCTTTGGTCGAACTTATAGTCGTACTTGGCACGAGTAGCTGCATTATAGTAGTAGGCGATTACACTACCATCAGCAGGATTGTTTGTACCTTCCACCTCCATATTGGTAGCCTTGAATGGCATGGAGAAGAAGTTGGTTCCTGCCTTCAGGTTTCTTTCCACAGCAAAGTTGGTGAGGTTTACATAACTGTTGTTGCCTCTTAAACCAGCGTGGTGCTTCAAGAGCAGGAAGCCTGGGCTGAACGGATTCAGCTCTGTATAGAATGTGTTGTCGAGTTTCAGTTCCTTGTCTTCTGTCATGACATAGACCACAGATTTACCATGAGGATAATCGTCCTGGTTTGCTGTAGCATCGTTTGTCAGATACCAAGTTTCGAAACATCCGTTGTCTACCTTGTCTCTGATGCGCTTGTTGCCGGCAAGGTCATGGCTGTGCATCACCATGTCGATGCATCCTTTGGTTTTGCTTGCGTCTGTGTTAGCGTTGATGTCGCCAGATGTTTCATCAAGCTGGTACTTCCAATAGTCATCTTTCACATATTTATTATTGGTGGTTACAGATGATCTGTTGGCTGCACTACCCGTCAATGATGGTAATGCACTAGCAGCTGTTACATTGACAGACTTCACATCCTTCACTGTTCCTAATGCCAGACTGTTGTAGAGCAAACTACTTGCATCGCCAGATACATTTGCATCGAGGATAGAGGTGGAGAGCATGCTGTTGCCCTTGAGACTGACGTCACCCGAAACCTTGAAACCATCAACAAGACACATTCTGGTATCTGTAGTTCCGCTGTTGAGTGTCAGTCCATTGATGGTAGATTGACTGGAAGACTCGATGATTCCTTTTCTCTGAGTAAGGAGATCCTTTACGATAGCTTCTGGTTCTGTTTCAGAACTTTTTTCTTCGCGCATCGAACCGAACATCTTGACGCCCGGCATGCTGATGTTGACGTTATCAGCCTTCAGATTTCTATCTACGAAGACGTAGCCATATTTACCAGAATTCTTGTTGGCATAAAGCTCAGCCAGGTTGATGGCACCTTGCAGGTCGTTGGTTGGATTATCCCAGCTTTCACCTGTTCCTGCAACAGCAGAACTTTCTTTAACATAGATAATCTGAATCATCTTCGTGTCGCACTCGTATGCACCGATATCGATGTTGTCGCCAATCAGACGGGCTGTATTGCCCAAGTCCTTTTCTGAGTTTATATCAGCATTTAGCGGATATTTCTCATTGCTTCCTTGATCAAGTAACTTGAGGCTAGGTCGAATTCTATAGTCGCCGTTCGTTGGATCTACAAAGTTTGGACCGTTTAGCACATCTCCATTCTCGATAGAACTAGCAATCACGACATTTTTGTTATCTGTATTCAGATTTTGAGAACCATTCTTCCAGGCGACAGAATTATACACGTTGTCTGTTCCACTAACCGCAGTGCGTGTATTGTTGACAAACGTAGCATTTGTTATGTCTGCAGGTTGTGAACCGTCAATAGTAAGACCATCTCCGATACCATCTGCAAACAGTACATTCCACATGTGTATGCCATCCCCCTGGGTGTTGTCTACCTTCATTCCGGTTCCGTTATTCTTTCTAAAGGCACAATGATGGAGCCTCATTTTTTCTCCCGTTCCGGCTTGATCATTGTTAACCTTCGCATTTACTCCCACACCACTCTGGTTCTGGAATGTGAAACCTGAAATAGTTACCGGCTTACCATTCGTTACGATATTGAGCAAGTTTTTGGTTTCGCCCGCTTTGGCCGGGTTCTCAATGAGTACCGAAGGTTTACTAAAGTCTTGCACCTCTGTTCCGTCAGCATTCGAGCCCGTACAACCACCCACAAGTTCAATCGATGTTATATACTTAGCCTTTTCGTCATTGTTCACAATGAGAGAGAAGGCATCGCCGCTAGAGTAGGTTGGCGAATAATAGGTACCTCCGCGTACAAACACCTTTCTGTTGTTGTTGGTTGTAGTACCTGCAGATACGTTACCAGAAGGGTTAGCCATGGCAATGATGGCACCACGAAGGTCCGTGCTTTGGTTGTCCCAACTGCTACCGTCACCATTTCCTTTCTCTTCCGTTCCGATATAAACCTTTTCTAAGTCTGTAAACTTGAATACATACTGGAATTCATACATACCGATATCGATAGGTTTTTCTGCTATATTACCATTCTCGTCTTTCGGACCTACGTATCTTTTGTATGTACCGCTGATAGGACGGATGTACTCAGATGGATAACCATAATTCTCAAGGCGAGTATAGTGCATAGTCCACCAATTCAGATATTTACCTTCCTCGTTTGCATCGTTTGCATCCTTCTTTCCGTCACCTGCATCTGTAAGCACAGAGATAGCCTGTGGATTCCACTTGGCATCCTGTGTATAACCTTCGTAACCCTTTGTCGTTGTAGGCGCTGTGAAGCGTGGACCATCCGATGCGATGTTCTCCTTGCTCAGCTTGATGTTACCATCCTTTGCAGTAGAAGCAGGTAATTCATCCCAGGCGCAGTTGCGCATGTGCTCTCTCCTGAGAAGCACACTATTATCTATTGATTCATTACCCCAAATGGCTGTATTATATAATATAGGTGTAATCGTACCGCTTGTCACCTCGTTCTCCACATGGATGGCTCCATCTTGCTTTGCCTTGTTGTTCACGATGAGACTGTTTACGATGTAGGCATCCTGATAGTCCGCAGCCATACTGCCGGCATCGTTTGCTCTACGGATGTAGATGGCTCCGCCTTGTGAATTTTGTGTGCCCGTATATCTGCCACAAGTTACATCATTGTTGGCTAAGAGCGAGTTGACGATATGCAGGTTTCCATTCACCGATTTTGTGAGATAGAGATAGATGGCTCCACCCTTACCAGGTTCGGTGACTTCATCCTGACTTGCCTTTTCTGATACGTTACTGTTACCGCTGATTGTACTGCCGATGATGTCTAGACTTGCATTGTTTACATAGACAGCTCCGCCATGCAGACCGGAGTTTTTGATCAGTCGGCAACGGTTCAATGTATAGTTCACGCGGTTGGTGTAGATAGCGCCTCCACGACCAATCTCGGCAACTTCGTTAGTTCCTCCTTCTTCAGTCTTCAGTTTTGTCGTGGTCTCACCATTCATGATGGTAATACCGTCTAATACGACATCATTGTTCAAGGTAGCCGAAGCACCCGTGGAGCTCGCATTGCTGTAGACTACATGATATACATTACGCTCCTTTTCCGATGCCTTGATGTCACCGGAAAGAATCGTAGGATTCTGGAACTCCCATGGCTCTATCAATCCGTTCTTATTATTGTCGGTCATGTAGTTGGAGTTGCGGTTAGCCAAGATGACTTTGATGTCTCCATCTGGAGTCAAAGTCTTACCTCCAAGGCTTGTAAACTTATCTCCAGTTTCTTTTCCCGTAGCAGGATCAACAGGAGTAGAAGAATACAGGTCATCTTTCGAGAAACTGCCGAAGATATCTACGTTCACCGGGATGGTGAAGCTCTGCAAGCGGCGGTCTATTGTGTTCTGTTCTTGCGAAAGATCTTTGTTCTGTCGCATCTTGCTCGGCTTGTAGGTTCCACCTGTCATCAGAATCTCGAAGTGGGTATTATCATTCGCCACTTTCTTTTCTCGTGCCTCATTGATGTAATCGAGGGCTGCTTCGAGACTGTTGAAAGGAGTCAGGAAGGAGCGGCCATAATACTTTGCCTTGTCTTCTTCTGTTACAATTTCACCACCTGTCTGAGAAACGAACAGGCGCTTCAGAAGCTTGTTATTATCAAACTCAGGCAGATCAGATGTGTATGCACCGGCTGTCTGTTGCTTGGTCATGTTTCTTTCCTTACCGGTAATGTCGTAGCTGCTGATACCATAATTCTTCCATGCATTGACGTATTCTTTCTCAACTCCGTTGCCAATCAATGATGAATAGGCACGAGGCTTGAAGATTTTGTTGTCGTTGAAGTAACTGTCCAGGTCGCTGGTCATCTCCGTATTCATTTTGTTGGCTGGCAACGCCATCTTCTCTACGAAACAATAGTTGTATGGATAGAATAATTCTTCCGAATATTTTCCGATTCCCTGCAGAAAGTCGTGAGACTGATAGTTCACATCACCGCTGATGTTGTTGTCGGTCTCAGCCGAATTTCCCCATATCACGGAGTTACTGCCAATCAGGGAGTTCTCCTCCTGGTAGATTCCGCCACCGATGTTTGCTTCGTTGCTGGCGATGGTGCATGAGATGACGTAGGCATGGTAGTTCTTGGTTTCTTCGTTCTTATCGTTGGAACGGAGCGCATAGATGGCAC
The DNA here is from genome assembly GCA_021623045.1 of Segatella copri. Lineage (GTDB taxonomy): Bacteria > Bacteroidota > Bacteroidia > Bacteroidales > Bacteroidaceae > Prevotella > Prevotella copri_T. Next base: position 7,737 of record JAJWJX010000064.1, read on the forward strand.
CACCTTTCTGTGCCTTGTTTCTTACGATGACACTACCGCTTACGATGCTACCTTTCAGTAGCGTAAGAGCACCGCCTTGGGTAGCCTGACAGTCGGAAATTTCACAGTTGCGTACATGTGCCATTCTTGGTACAATGGCTGCACCACCCATACTCTTGAAGCCCGACTTGTCGCTTGCGTTACCGTCTATCAGGCGACAGCCATCTATGATGGTATTGTCTGTCAGGGCAGAAGTGTTGTAGTCGTCATAGTCGCCCGTAGGCCATTTGCCGAAGCACACGGTGTGGTAGCCGTTCACCTCCTGGTTAACGGCAGAACCTTCTTTTACTTCGGTCTTCGCGCTTAATACCGTCTGATATGAGCTGATACGGTCGCGTTTGTCATTATTCCAATTGGCGGTTCCATCTTTCAGCTTTCCTCCTTCCTGGTCACCCTCATAGTAACCACCCATCAGACATACTCCGTTAGGAATCAGGAAGGTGTAGCTCTGCGGATCGCTAGGGTCTGCCAGCGTATTGGCATGATAAGTAAAGCGCTTTCCGGTTTCATCAGCCTGATAGCCTGCCACTTTTACATACACCTTGCTCTGACTTGTTGAATTAAATTTCTTGCCCGCAGCAGTCAGCACATCCTGCAGCTTGTCAGCACAGGCAGCGTTTTCCGGACGGTCTCCACTTCTGTTTCCCCATCCGTTTTGGGTTACATAATAAATGTAATCTACAATACCTGCGCTGTTTGTCTTTTCCTGTGGTGCGATATTGGTAGTATTATCAGCCTCATAGGCACCGATATCTATGGCGCAGTCCTTGATACGGTTGGTATAGTCCATATCGGTTTCCGGAAGGATGATTCCATTTCCAACATTTGTGGTTCCACCATTCAGACACTTGTTACCTGCTAAACCATTAGCCTCGTTCAGGCGGAAGTTATTCTTTAATCGGGCATTGCGGAAGCGGAAATTGTTTCCACTTTCGTAGGTCTGGTCCTCAAATGGGAAAGCCAAATCTGTGCCAGTGAAATTTCCATCGCTTTCCTGGAATTTGTCGTTGATGTTACTACTGTTCATGTAGCAGTTGTGAGATGGATTCATCTTGCCCGATGCAGCTGAGTTTACCTGATCTGTAATCTGCTTGCCGTTGTTATAATTATCATAGATGATACAGTTGTAGAGTGAAAGTTGCGATGCAACTCCGGTATTGGCATCCTGCCAGTGATAGATGCCGGTTCCGTTTGTCGCCATATTGTAGGCGATGGTATTGTTGTAGAACTTGGCACTCTCCAGGAAGATACCTCCGCCACGACAGGTTCCGTTATAACAACGGTTGTTTGCCACCACAAGGTTGTAGCCGGTGCCTTGAATCATATAGGCTCCGCCTCCATAACTTTCACTGCTGTTGGCATAACTCAGGTTTCTCAGCAGGTAACTGTTCGAAATCTTGCTGTTCTCTCCGTCCATATACAAACCGCCACCACGCACGCGACTGCCATGGTTGAAGTTGTTGACGATGATGAGATTTTCCAGTTCTACTCCTCGGAATACACGCACACCTGCTCCTCCGTCACGGTTTGCACCAGGATAGTTGATGATGTAGCCGTGACGTACAGAGAAGCCATCCCATTTGGCATATTCGTAATCCTTGTAGTTGATGTTGTCTATTAAATTTCCTTTGTAGCGTACGGCATTACCATCTGTACGTAAGGTGTTTCCATCACCCGATGGCGACCAGGTAGGAAGGCATACGTCTGGCTGATACAGTACATAATGGCGCTCTGTTTTCCCGCTGTTTATCAACGTTTTTGTAAAGTCATAATTAGAGCCATCAGAAGGCTTGTTCTCCTGATACCACATTTCCTTTTCTCCGTTTGTGAAATATACAGGCGATTCCTTTCTGATTTGTAGAATAGTTTCATACTTGGTCTTGTCCAGATTTTCGTATTCCTTGCGTGCCGGCACGTATTGTGACAGCAGCGGATGACGGTCGTCTTCTCCAGGATAGCCTTCGTATGGGAAACCACCATAAACCTTCACGTTGTCTCTGATAACGAATCCTTTGTAGTCTGTATAGATGCCTGCACCTACCCAAACCACTACCTGGTCGTTCTTGTCTTTGATATTCTTATTCAATTCAGCTGCTCTTTCCACAGCATATTGTAGACCGCTGATGTATCGTTCGTCTCTGTTGTTGGTGATTTTATTATATGATCCCCAGCCAGAGAGATACTGCTTGTCCAGATTTCCTGAGTTAGTCCAGAAATTACCGTATGAATCTGTCTTAGAACGATACTTGCCGTTAGCCAGACTATACTCCTCGTTTTCGATGGTTGTATTGAGCAAGCTTCCATTGTCTGTTACATAGAAGTCATTGCCCGTTCTTGCCTTATTATTATCACACATGGCGTTACCGATGATAGCCTTGTCCCAGCTGCTTCCATCATATTCGGTTTTAGATTTATTCAGAAGATTGAAGTTCGGGTTGCCGTCCTGGTCGTCATTATTGGCGTCGCTGATGATTTCATATTTCTGGTTGTACGAACGTACGTAGATAATCTTTCCTGCTTTTGGCAGGAGAGCTTCGTATGCACCCAGGTCAGGAACACCACCTAGGTTGCGGTCTTCACCAGTGATGTCCTTGGCTGTTGTGGTTGCATTGCTTTCTTGGGCACTGTTGATGATGCGGCCAGCCTCTGCAGAACTGGTCAACGGGCGGAAGGATGAATAGCCTCCGTAATAAACGTTGCCGCTCATCTTGGCACCCACTTCATTGGTTGGGTTGCTGAAGTTCATGGCTCCGTTTTTTCCCAGAGTGTTGATATTCATGCTGTTCTTGCATTCCGAATCTTCCCATGCACCGTTGATGTTCAGTTTGTTTCCTACAGCATACGAGGTAGCCTTCACAAGGTCGTAATCTGGTGCTACTCCCTCATTGTTGATGATGCTTACATGGTTGAGTGTGAGTTTGTTGTTGCTGCCTTGAGCCTTGTTCAGATAGATGATGGAAGGCAGCACCGAAGGACTTGGATTATGCGGATCCTTGCTCGTATTGTTATTGATGACGCAGTTTTCCAGTTCCAATTTCACATTCACGGCATCTGGCATGGTAGCGATAGCACCGCCATCTGTCGCCGTGTTGTTCTCAAAGATGCAATTCTTCAGCTTTACGGTAGTTGCTTGGCTGCTCTGGTCCATGCTGCCTATCAGCACGCCGCCACCATAAGGCATGTAGGCAGTACCGGCAGCGTATGCATGGGTAAAGGCATAGCCGTCGATGGTGATGTTGGCACCCGCTTCGATGCGGACCAGATGGTAGAGACCCTCGTTGAGTTCTGAACCGTTCAGGTTTCCGTTCAGTTCGGTGCGGTATTTGATAGGGTCACGGTCTTCATCTTTCGGATTCGGATTCTCTGAATACTCCGGATAACCGCCATATACGGTTACAGGAAGTACGCAAGGTTGAATGTTAAAGGTGCATGCCCTGGCGTCTGTTTCCTCGAACGTGTAGGCAATCTTCGGTTCGAAGATACCCTCACGACCGCAGATTTCAAACTCCCATCCGCTGTTTTTCTCAATAGTGAAATCCTCTGGTGTAGTATTGCCCGCAGTAACCACCTTTACCTTGTCTCCATCCTTGATGTCGGCAAGATAACCGAGTACTTCATCTACAGATGATGAGGTATAGCTCTTTTCCCACGACTCTCCTGTTCCGTCCACCAGTTCTCGTGAACGGTCAAAGTAGATGCGCAGGCGTTTCTTGCTGTCATTCTTTTCAAATACAAGGTCGTGGTAGTCAGCCATATAGGCTCCTGCTGACGGAACCGAACTGATAGCTTTTCCGTTCAGGTCTATTTTTGGCTGATACAGGTAGGAAGATGGCAGGAGAGCATAGCTGATACCCACGTTGCGCAGTCGGCTACCTGTCAATGTTTCCCAGTAATAGTTCACCGTCTTCATGTCTGTAAGAACGCCACGTTTCTCGTTGAAGGCTTCCACCGTGTTGTAAGGTGCTTCCTTGCCCATCACGAATCCCTTGCCCGAGTAATACGTGTTGATGGAGATGGTTCCGCTCTGATAGGTGCTGGTCCATTTGGCTGCATTTACATCCGAGATGGCGTTGTTGTAAAACTGTACGGTCTCTTCTGATGGGTTGGCTGCATAAATCTGTGCCATGGACGCAGAGTTGTTGGTGCCTGATTTGTGCTGGAGCAGCGAGTTGTTCCAGATGACGTTGTTGGCAAGAAGACCCTTTTCCTTGATATACACACCACCCGTATTGGATGACAGCTCGTCAGCAGGATCCTTGGTGTTGTTGGTATAGTTGTTGGCGATGGTGTTGTTAATCACCAGTCCGTGACCATCCAGATACACAGCACCATTTCGGGTACTGGTATTGTTACTGATTACAGAGGTGGCAAGAATCTGATAATAGGCTTTCTCTGAGTTATTAGCGTCACCCTTCAGATAAACACCTGCTCCCTGATAGGCAGAACAGTTGGTTACCATACTTCGGGTGATGAAGCCGGCTTCGTCTATATAGATACCTCCGCCCTGATAAGCCGAGCAGTTGTATACCAGGTTACCTTCCGTTTGTCCGTTCTTGCAGTAGATGCCGCCGCCACGAGGCTTGATGGTTCCGCTTTCTTTCATGCCCGGGTTGCAGAATCTCACGGTGCAGTAACGCATTCGGGCTGATGGGTCGTTGATATAAACGCCTGCACCACAGCCTGGGGCGTATTGGGCTGCGTTCGTTTCGTTATATTTACCTCCCTCAATGGTGAAACCTTCCAGATATACTTCGTCGGTAAAGGCTTTTTCTTCAGGTAGGGGAGCAAACCATACCACATGGTAGGAACCGCTGTTCTTTATGTTCCAGGCTTCGTCATTATTATTCCAGTTGGCATCGTCGCTTCCCTTGAATTCCGCACCCCTGATGATAGATTCCTGATTCCAGCCCCATGGCTTTAAACCCTTGGATTCCTCGATGCGCTCGGAACGTCTTTTTTCGGTTCCCTTAAATGCACCATAAACGCTGATGCCATTCTTCATCAGTAGGGATACCGGGGCTGATGCATCGTTAAAGATGCGGTCTTTTACCACATAGGTTCCGGCTGCTACCCAGACTTCGCCTTTCTCGCCTGGTGCCTTTTCTGCCAAATCGTTGATGGCCCACTGGATATCGTCCGTGGCATCATCCCATGATGTTCCGTCGCCCTTTCCCGCTTTCTTGGGTTTCACGTATCTGATGCGTCCTGCCTTCATTCGGGCATACTCGTAGGCGCCGATGTCGATGGTGCTTGTTTGATAGCGTGTCCTGCCCATGATGTCGGTAGAAGCTGTTTCCAGGTTTGCATCAACTACAAGATTTTTGTAGTATTCCAGTTTTCCCTTGTTCAAAAGGGCAGAGGTTTCCTCAAAAGTGAAGGCGGTGCTGTATAATTGCTTCAGGTTACTGCTGAATGAGAAGTCGTAACCCTGGGTTACGGCACTCTGCTTGAACCAAGGGGCTGGCTCTATGCCATGGTTCTCATTGCTGATCCATACGTTTCCGTTGGCGTCGGTATTGGTATCGGAATTGGTTACCTTTACTTCTGGGAAAGCACAGGAATAGAAGGCAGGACGGCTGTCTTGCTTGCTGAGTGCAGTGGAATGCCAGAGCACGGTGTTGTAAACCGCTCCGCCGCCTTTGCTGTTTGAAGCCCCGTCTGTGGTCAGGTCTGCGGCTGATACAGTGTTGGCAATAACAGAACAGTTGACGATTTTCGATGTGTTCGAAAGTCGGATACCGCCGTTCGTATTGTTGTTGATGTTGCAGTTGTAGACGGTGGCTGTTCCGTCTATCCACATACCGCCACCTTCGTTTTCGCTGGTGCCTCGCTTGCCTGCCACATTATTAAAAATGCTGCAGTAGCTGATGGCTGACTGCTGGTTGGTACAGGAATTATCTACATAGATGGCACCGCCGCGCATGCCGTAGTTGTTCGCAAAGTTACATTGCGAAATACGGAAGAAGCGACTCTGGGCATTGCCGTCTTTGCTGTTGTTCACCACGTAGATGCCGCCGCCTCTGCCATTTGCAGAAGTATTCTCTCCACTGGCATTACCTGCTGCGATGAGGAAACCGGAAACAATGGTTGGCTTGTTGCCGTCGTTGGTGTTGTCCTGTGTTAAGCCCATCTGGAGGGTCAGTACATGGGTGGCATTGTCGTTGCGGGTGGAGTTCTCTGGATAGATAATCAGCTGCTGGCTCGCCTTGTCGTTGGTGTCGATGTCGCCCACCAGAGCCGTCTGATACTTCATCTGATATTTGTGTCTGCCCGTAGGGAGATCGTTCTTGATGGTTTCGTCTCCTGCAAAACCTCCATACATGGCAACGCCCGAAGGGAGAACGAAGCCTCCCTTCGGTGCCTTGTAGATGTGACCGGTAATATCCTCATAGCCTTTCACCCAGATTTCATCGCCAGCCTTGGCTTGGCTCAGCGCTTTTTCCAGGGTGATAGCATTCTCCCACGACAAACCGTCGTTGCCGGAGGTCGTTATCTCGGAATCTGCTTTCACATAATAGGTCTTGCCTTGTGCAGACAAGGCGATGGAGCAACCCAGCAGTAGGAGGGTTGCAATAAGCTTGCAGTATGTTGGATAGAGTTTTCTCATGATCGTTGTTCTGTTTTTTATGTTTAGAAATTATCGATGATGATATTGCTTGCATTACCGATTTGGGTTCCCTTGATGGTAACGTTGATCTTGTACCATTGGGCAGGGTTGAAACTTTCTGTCCGGTTCTTGAAGTCGAAAGTTACCTTGTCGGATTTTTCCTCTGTTGCGCCATCTTTTTTCGTCTTGATATCGAAGGTGATGCGTGGCTTCGCAGTGCCATCAGGGAAGGTATAATGGTAAACTCTTCCGTTTCGCTTGCTGATTTCTGATGTATTTACAAAGGAGGTGTGTCCGCTTACCGGAGTCTTGGAAGTTACTTCTTGATAGTAAAGGGTAGGGAAGAGTCTGCCTTTTCCTGATCCTGAAATGGTTGATTCTGCTTCTTCTGGTTCTCCGTGATAAGTAAAACCTTGTACTTTCACATTTGTGAATTTTTGCTTACCATCTTCGCCTTTCTCATAGGCTCCCTTGGCATCCCATTGGATGTCAATCTTGGCAGCCAATCTGCCCAGTACCATGCGCCAGTATTGTTTGGTGTTGATATTGGCATTGATGTTCTGTTCTACTTTTATCTCGCGCTCATCGGTGAGAATTTGCGTCTCTGGGTCCAGCTTGAGTGCATAGCCCGTGGCTACGCTGATAAACTTGGCTACGTCTATGGCTCCGTTTTTATGGGCATAGTCGTTGGTAATCTGTAAGTTATAGATATCTGAGTTATGGTCTTTCCCGTTATGTTCTATTTGGTTTAACATCTCCTCCAGATCCAGCCCTTCTCCGTTACTATAGGTAACCCCATAAACGCAACAGGTGCCTAGCGGCAGATACATCGTATAGGTGCGAAAGCCGTTGGCATCAGGTCCTGAGAGGGTTGAGGTGGAATGGGTGACGAGTTTTCCCCGGTCGAATTCTTCCTTGGTATAGGTATCGTAATATACCATTTTCTGGGGTGCTGCATCGTGTATTTCGTCGCCTTGCGTCTTTTCCTTATAGGCAACGATGATGGTGAGCCGGTCCCAGTCCACCTTGTCGTTGGTGTCTGCTCCAGGATCTCCAACGCGTGTGTTTGTCTTATCATCTGGCACAGAGAGGGTGAGCGAGATAGGTGCCAACGTGTCCATCGGTCTTACCTCGTTCTTTTCGCTTTCGCTGCATCCTGCCAGCATGATAAGCGATAGTATCGCAAATATGTATTTCGTAATATGATTCATGTATCAATTCTTTTTTACTTAAATATCCACATCGTGGCTTCCGCCTGGTTTCCAGTCGAGTTTTACGCTTACTCCTACGGATGCATTGGTAACAACCAGCGAACCGTCGGCTTTGAGTTTTGCCTTAATCAGCTTCAGCCTTCCGGCTTTCAGCGGCTCGTTCAGCGTGAGAATGGTTTCTGTATATTTGCCGTTTACCTTGGCTATGATGTGGTAGCGCCATTCTGCTTTGCCGGATGGGAAACTTACGGTATAGAGCGCATCGTGAGTCTGGGCTGAGGCTGTTGAGGCTTCGTTGATTCGCTTGGCTCTCACAATGGTGTTTCGGGATGTTGAGTAAATACTGTCGTTTACGAGAAAGTGGGTTGCCATTCCTTCTACGAATCCCCAGAGCTCGGCAGGCTTCACTTCTTGCTGGTTGATGACTACCGCTGCGGCACAGTTCGCCATATAGAGGGTGGTCTGCAGGTCGTGTTCGAAATCGGTCTCGTTGATGGTGAGTCGGGAAGTGAACAGACCGATATTGTGACTGTCGATGGTATCCTTCTGCTCCTGTTCCAGGGCGAGAGCCTTGCAGTCATTTTCTCCTGTAATCTTCACGTTTCTGGCGTTTCCGGTATTGGCGAGCGACAGGTTCTGGTAGTTGTTGCGAGGCAGATAGATGGTGTAGGATACCGAGTTGGCATTCATGACGTTAGCTTCGTGTCGGTAGAGGTCCTTTCCGATAAAGAAAGACAAATCATTGTCAAGGGCATGGTCGGTGAAGACTGTGCCGAGTTCCTGTTTCAGTCTGTTGGCGATGTATTGCTCCTCGGTGGTGTTGAGGTCAATGTCTATGAGGGTATGAATCTGTGTATGGAGTACCAGATTATACTTGATCTTATAGTCTTTGCCACACTTGCTCATGTCTTCATCGATGCATGAAGACAAACCGAAAGCGATGCTCAAAGTCATCAGAGCTATCAGAAATATTCTATATGATTCTTTCTTTCTCATTTTCCGTCCTTTATTAGGATTATAAACAGCGAAATTTACCCTACTGAGCTTTCGTAACTTGCGAAAGCTCAGTAAGGTAGAATGATTAAATATCTACATCAAATGTAATACCAGACTTCCAGTCAAGATCTACTGCGAGACCTACGTTGATGCCCGATGTTCTGAGGTCAGGAATACAGTTGTATGCATCCTTTAAATCTTTGATGTTAAAGTTGGCTTTTGTAATATGGTCCTGAACGAATACGCGGTCAACGCCAGTTGGTTTTGTTGTAGCTGTTGAAGCAGTAGGGTCTAACTTACCAACCAGATAGAACTTTGCATTCTTAAGAATGATACCATCATTTCCGTAGAAGTCCATGCCTGAGTTGTTCTCTAACTCGATGGTTACATATACTTCTTTCTTAGTTGCATTCTTATTGTCAAATACGAGCGTATAATTTGCGTTTGATGCAGAAGTTTCGTTCTTGGCATACATAGGAGCATCATTCATAACTTTGTCATAGATGGTGTTTGCGAATGATTCTCCTGTAGTTGCAGGCTCATACTTCCAGTTTACTGATGCAGGCTGACCACCAATCAAAATGCCGGTTACTGGGAAACCTGTGGAATTAACAGTGACATCTTGGTCTTGCTCAAGTCCACCTTTTACTTTACCATTGTCTTTGAGAGTTCCCTGGGCACATTTTATTGTAGATTGCAATACAGCCACACTGTACTGTACAGGATCTTTCAAACCTACAGTTTTTGTTGAATTTGTAACTTCACTTTCTGAAAAATTAGTTTTTGCAGACCAATCAGCTCCAGTATTCTTTGTCCAATCATTATAGTCTGGAAATTCACTTAAACTAGACATGTCTTTATCAGAAACCATAGTCTTTGTGTTTACAAAATACGACAGTTCGGCAGGATAGCATATCTTTTGATAATTAATAGTGTTGCCAGTACTGAAGAGGTTGTTTTCTGGAGTGTTGTAAGCGAATGCTCCTGAAGTCCAGCTTAAAGCAGCAACGCCATCTGGCAGGTTGAGATTTTTCGGGAAGTCTCTGATAGTATTTATCTTATCCAAAGCATCTTTGCATTTTTTGTATATCTCTGCTGTTAATAGTTTGGTGGCAGGAACGTCTGCTCCAGGAGTCTCACCTGCTAAAGCTGCCTTCAGGCTCTCAATGCAAGCTTTTACAGATGTCTTTGAACCTGCAGTGAGCGTAATAAAAGCATTGTAGCGATTTTTTAAAAACTCTTGCTCATGTTTTGTAAGCCATGATGGGAGCGTTGTTTCGCTACCGATAGTTGCCCAAGTATAGATAGCGGAACCTTCTTGAACTTGTGCTTTAGCAATATCATTTAATGCACTGATGATAGCTATAGCATCTTCATCAGTTGTGAAATCAGCAGTGCTATTGATAGGAGTTAACTCATGGGATATGTTTGTAAGAGTTTTCTCTATTTTTTTATCAGCTTTCTCTGTAATATAACCAGCTTCGAATTTTGATTCTGTATTTTTACTAGCTTTACCATAGAAAAGCATATGGTTAGTTCCTACAGGAATCTCAATGTCACGGTAAAGTCTGCGATATGGGTCTTTACTGTATGCATTACCATCTGTACCAATGCTGATTGGCTTATCCGCATTGATAGTTCCGGCTGTTTCAGGATCATCACTGAAAGTCAGCAGAACGATGTCTGAAATGCCACGGAAAGGCTTGCCACTTTGCTGAGTCATCTCATCAGTCATACGTGTCACCTTCTTCGCCTGGTTTGTCGAAGAGTTACCACCATAAGGAATGTTTATGGCGAACTGGGTCTTTACAACCTGTCCTGTCGCACCTGAACCACCTGTTGGCTCAATTGAATCTGAAGAGCAGGAAACCATTCCTGCTGCACTTGCAAGAAGCATCGCACTTGCAAAGCTAAAAAATCTGAACTTCTTCATAGTCAAGTTATATTTTATTTGTTCTTATTTGTTTTCTCTGTCTGCCCGATGTTGTAAACCAGCGAGACTGCCACCTTGGTCGGCATAACGAAGGTTTTCGTCTTCTTCTCAATGGCGGTAGCGCATCTGCCATAACAGTTGAATTTGGTATAGCGTGTGACTCCCAATCCCAAACCTATTGCCGCCTCCAGATTCCAACGGTTTTCCTTGTCGAGTGCCCAGTCGTAACCATATACTACGCCCAGAGCTCCCAAGTCGCCTTGGAACCTATGCTTTTTGAGTTTCGGGAAAAGCCCAAAAGGGAAGTGTACACCACCCGCATTGTAATGTGAGTAGAGTAAATTGGCTCCAAAGAAGTGCCCCAGGAACGGGCTGTCGAGCCAATATCGCATCTCTGTTTGTACGGCAATGTGCTTCAGTTTCTTGTTCTTGCGAAAAGTAAATGGGTTCCAACCTGTGGATAGATCTAGCGACCAGTGGTCTGATAACCTCTTTTCCACTCCGATGTTAGGTGTTGTGGTTGCCCAATATGCTAAGTTCGTTTTCAAGCGCCAGTCTTGTGCTGATGCTGAAGTAATGAAAAGTGCTGAAACAAGAAGGAGCAACATGCGCTGTCCTTTGTCTGTATTCATTTGCTTCTGTATTGTTTTGTTGATAGAAAAGTGTCTATTTTACGGTTTCCTATTTCTGTTTTTGTTATTAATCTAATTATTTTTTCAGCCACAAATATAGCGAAAAATGAGCAAAAGGACTTTCAAAAAAAGAAAAATCTGCCTTCATTTAAACTTCGTTAACTATAAATTTATAAATCTACCCATTTTTACCCCCCCCCCTATTTTACAAATTTTCACATTTTGCCATTCGCTTTATTTCGAGTGCAAAGATACGTCTTTTCCGTTTTCTACCTATGCGATTTGTGCGATTTGCGTGGATTCGGGAAATAAAGTGCGAAAAATATCATGGAATCAGTCAGAAGAATATCTCCGAAGGATAAGAACATAACTCCGAAAGATAGCAGAATATCTCCGAAGGATAAGAAATTATCTCCGAAAGATAGCAGAATATCTCCGAAGGATAACCCCAGAAGACAAAATGTAGGTAATTCGATGATGAAGATATGGAAGCTGGGTTGTGGCAACGAGGTGAAGGGTGAAGGGTATATTTTAAATCTTATATTATATTCTTTTTTTAGGGTTTTTCCGATTTTTGACCCTAGGGTACTTTTTTGATTTTACCCTTTTTCCCTTTACCCACGCGTACATATATAAAATAGAGTTTTCAAACCTTCACCCTTCACCTTTTTATTTAACAATTTGAGTGTCAAATAGTTACGGGTGAAGGGTGGTGAAGGGCGTTTTGTATATTTTATAAACATATTTTAAGGATTCAGCCCGTTTTTACATATTTTAAGTGTTTGTTCTCGATTCCGAAATGGGTATCTTTTTTAAGAGGTTCCTCTTTTTTTTGTGTTATCTTTCTACAGAAATCTCTTAGAATCCTTGTCTAATCGGTATCCCTGGTGTATAAGCCGTTAAAATATTATCAGCGAAATAAAGTTAATGGCTATGGATAAGCGTAAATTTCTAAATATAAATTAATGTGAAATTATTAGCAATTTTCTTCAAGTTTCGTCCCACACGCCCTTTCAAAGTGTGTGGTGCGAACTTGCAAAAGCTCAGTTATTAACAATCATTAGCAGTTTTCTTCAAGTTTTGCCCCACACGCCCTGTTTTGTCCCACACGCCCTGTTTTGCCCCACACGCCCTGAAAGGGCAGAAACTCCTAGCCCAGGGCATCGCCCTGGGTAATTACGGATGCAAACCTGTCGCCCTGTAAGGGCAAAAGCTTTAAAATACCGGGCAATAAACAAAGCTTTTGCCCTTACAGGGCGCCTTGCTGATTGCTATTATACCCAGGGCGATGCCCTGGGCTAGGAGCTTCTGCCCTTTCAGGGCGTGTGGGGCGAAACTTCAGTAACCATATTTTATTGTGCGCTTGCGTATACGCCTAGGTGTGTGCGCTAGCGGGCGCATATATATATAATAATGTAAACAGCAAAAATCTATTGTGTTAAATCTTTATAAGTGTTAAATTTCGGCTAAAAAAGCAACTTTTTTGCGAAAAGATTTGGTGGAATGAAAAATAGTTAGTACTTTTGCACTC
>JAJWJX010000012.1:0-73259 GCA_021623045.1 Segatella copri
GCTTGTTAGGGACTTGCACCCATTAGAATAAGCTCATGCCGAGCATACAACAATATGCCATATATGGCGCATGATACACCATATATGGCTTTGAATATTCTTATTATTAGTCTTCCAACTGGAACAGAGGATCATCTGGAGTCAGCATGGTTGGCTTCTGGTCGAATTCCTTCAAGAGCTGCTCAGAAGCATACTTCTTGTTTACTACCAGGCGGAACATGTACTCGTTGAACCAATCGTTGGTCATGATGAAGCAACCGGCAAAACCATTGTCGGCACCCCAACTGTTCTCCACCTTCCATTTTACAGGCTTGCCATTGGCATCGAGATCTACAGCTGTCAGCGTCATGGCATGAGTAGAACCACTATCGAAAGTAGCGATGCGGTCAGCCTTGTTCATTGGGAATGAGGTATTGAAGAGGCTTCCATAGTCGAAGTTGTCGAGTGCCAGATAGCCGCGCTTTCTATCAAGCTGCTTGCCCACATCATAGCTTGAATACATCTTATGACCGTCCTTTAGAGAGGCGATGGCGAGCTGTGCAATCTCCTCCATAGGCAGGTTCAGATACTTCCAGTTATGACCATCATAAGTATGGCGGTCGTATTCTACCTCATATGTCTTGTGGTAAGGACGGCGTGGATCGTTCATCACCATCAGGAAGGTACCGTTCAGGTCCTTGCCTACGGTTTCCTCATAGAAACTCTTAGGAGTATACTTCTTTGCCTCGCCAACCTGCTTGCCATCCTTGTCGCGGAAAGCATAGGTGAATTCCTTTACCGGTTCACCGAGCGTAAGACTCAGCATGTGATAAACCTGACCGAGCATCTCGTTCTTGCGAGCCTGGATAGCTGCCGACTTCTTGCCCTGAGCCACCATCTTGCGGAGTTCCAGACCATACTCGCGGAGCTTGCTGCTTACGAGACGGCTCATCTTGGAAGTATTGTTGCTTGAGAAAGTCTCAGGCTGGGCACTCATAGGTACAAGACCATACTTGCTTGCCAAATCGGCAACACCACAGAAAGTACCGCCATCATTGAGCGGATTCTTGAAGAAGAACTGCACCTGAGGATCCTCGATGCTCTTCTTGGCAAGGTCGATAACACCCTGAAGCATCAGGTTGGCCTTCTCCAGCTGGTCATAGAAGAAGAGATAATCCTGAGAATACTCCACCACTCTGCCCTGCTTGTCGTTGACTGCAAAGTTGGAACGGAGCACGTTGAAACCGCTGAACATCCAGCAACGGCCCGAACTCTTCTGGTTATGAATGCTCTGCGAAGGAGTCTCGATGCTGAAATGAGTATCAACCGGTGCCTCGTTGGCATGATTCTTTACCAGGTCATCAATGCTGTTGTTGGCAATCGCATTGAAGAGCGCCTTGTTGGCTACACCTGCCTGCTGGCTTTTCTCCATCTGCTGGAGAGCAGACTGACTGATGCCGCCACCCTTGGTCTGCGCCATCAGAGACATGGAAGCCATCATCATGGCTCCCAAAAGTAATACGTTTTTTCTCATCACGATAAAGGTATTTATTTGCTTATTGTTATACAACTAGTTCCGGATTTCATTCCTTTTTCTGAAATTTCCTTTGCAAAAATACAAAGAATAATCGGAAAAAGCGAAAATATTGCCTCAAAAGTGCCATATATAGGAAAAAAGCATTATCTTTGCACAAGATTTTCACGAAGAAAACATGGACAAGAACAAGTTTAGTCTATTAAATAGTATAAAATACCCGGAAGATTTGAGACGGCTGAGCATTGACCAGCTGCCACAAGTCTGCAAAGAGTTAAGAGAAGACATTATCGACGAGGTTGCCGTCAACCCCGGTCATTTTGCCTCCTCTCTTGGCGTGGTGGAAATAACCGTAGCCCTACATTATATCTACAACACCCCATACGACCGTATTGTATGGGATGTGGGACACCAAGCCTACGGACATAAGATATTAACAGGACGCCGCGAAAACTTCTGTACCAACCGCAAGTTGCACGGCATCCGTCCATTCCCTACACCTTTAGAAAGCGAATATGATACCTTCGCCTGCGGACATGCGAGCAATTCCATCTCCGCAGCACTCGGTATGGCCGTTGCCGCACGCGAAAACGGAGATACCGACAGGCATGTGGTAGCCGTCATTGGCGATGGAGCCATGAGCGGCGGATTGGCTTTCGAGGGACTGAACAACGTATCAAGTACACCTAACGACATGCTCATCATCCTGAACGACAACGATATGAGCATCGACCGGGCAGTGGGCGGTATGGAGAAATATCTCCTGAACCTCGATACCAACGAGACCTACAACCGCCTCCGTTTCAAGGCATCACAGTGGCTGCACTCCAAAGGCTATCTCAACGAAGACCGCAAGAAGGGCATTCTGCGCCTGAACAATGCACTGAAGTCGGCACTGAGTCATCAGCAGAACATCTTCGAGGGTATGAATATCCGCTACTTCGGACCTTTCGATGGTCATGACGTGAAGGAAGTGGCGAGAGTGCTCAAACAGCTCAAGAACATGAAGGGTCCTAAGCTGCTGCACCTGCATACCACCAAGGGAAAGGGTTACGAACCAGCCGAGAAGAGTGCTACCATCTGGCACGCGCCAGGCAAATTCGATCCGGAAACGGGTGAGAGAATCATTGCCGATACCAGCAACCAGCCTCCGAAATATCAGGATGTTTTCGGAGAGACGCTGCTGGAACTGGCTCAGAAGAACCCGAAGATTGTAGGTGTGACGCCAGCCATGCCTACAGGATGTTCCATGAACATCATGATGAAGGCGATGCCAAACCGTACCTTCGATGTAGGTATCGCCGAGGGGCATGCCGTCACCTTCTCAGGAGGTATGGCGAAAGACGGACTCATCCCATTCTGCAATATCTACAGTTCGTTTGCACAGCGTGCCTACGATAACATCATCCACGACATGGCACTGCTCAACCTGCCGGTTATCATGTGTCTTGACCGTGCCGGACTGGTAGGTGAAGACGGACCAACCCATCATGGTGCCTTCGATATGGCGGCTCTCCGTCCGATTCCGCATCTCACCATCGCATCTCCGATGAACGAACATGAGTTACGCAACCTGATGTATTCAGCCCAGTTGCCAGGTCATGGCAGCTATGTTATCCGTTATCCGAGAGGCAAGGGTGTGCTCGTAGACTGGCGCAACCCGATGGAAGAAATCAAGACCGGTACCGGCAGAAAGCTGAAAGACGGCACCGATGTAGCCGTTCTTACCATCGGTCCTATCGGAAACGATGCCGCTCAGGCTATCGCTGAGGTTGAAGCCGAAACCGGAATGAGCATCGCCCACTACGATATGCGATTCCTCAAGCCACTCGATGAAGACATTCTGAAAGAGGTGGGCGAAAAGTTCAGCCGCATCATCACCATCGAAGACGGTGTTCGTATGGGCGGTATGGGCTCAGCCGTACTGGAATGGATGAACGACCATGACTATCAGCCAAAGATGACCCGAATGGGATTGCCAGATGAGTTTGTGGAACACGGAACCGTGGCACAGCTCAGGGAAATCGTGCATCTCGATAAAGAATCAATCAAAGAAGCAATTAAGAAATGAAAATAATCATAGCTGGCGCATATGCCATAGGTACTCATCTGGCGAGACTCCTGTCACGCAGCAATGAAGAGATTACGCTCATCGATGAAAGCGAAGAGCGCCTGGCAAGCATTGGCTCCGACTGCGACCTGCTCACCATGCTGGGCAAGCCTACCAGTCTTCACATCTTACGCGATGCGGGGGTTGCAGATGCCGACCTCTTCATCGCCGTTACTCCGGTAGAAAGTACCAACATCACAGCTAGCATCCTTGCCAAGAACCTGGGTGCCAAAAGAACGGTGGCCCGTGTGGATAATCCGGAATATATGGATCAGCAGGCTCAGGAATTCTTCAAAGGATTAGGTATCAGCAAACTGATTTATCCGGAGATGCTCGCAGCCGTAGATATCAATAACGGACTGAAAATGAGTTGGGTACGTCAGCGCTGGGATGTGCACGACGGCGCACTCGTCATGCTCGGCATCAAACTGCGCGAAGGATGCGAGATACTGAACGAACCGCTCAAGAACATCAGCGGTCCTAACGACCCATACCACGTGGTAGCCATCAAGCGAGGCAGCGATACCATCATCCCTGGCGGTAACGACGAGCTGAAACTCTACGACCTCGCCTACTTCATGACCACCCGCAACTATATCCCATATATCCGCAAGATTGTAGGCAAGGAGCACTATGTGGATGTGAAGAACGTGATGATTATGGGTGGCGGACGCACAGCCGTAAGAGCCGTAAAGAAGATGCCGGAATATATGGAATGCAAGATTATCGAGATGAGCGAGGAGCGCTGCGAATATCTCAACGATATTCTCGATGAGAACAAGACGCTCATCATTCATGGTGACGGACGCGACATTCCGCTACTCGTAGAAGAAGGTATCCGCAGTACTCAGGCCTTCGTGGCACTGACTGGTAACGCCGAAACCAATATCCTGGCCTGTCTTACCGCCAAGAGAATGGGTGTGCGCAAGACGGTGGCTGCCGTAGAAAACGTAGACTACGTGAGCATGGCAGAGAGTCTGGATATCGGTACCATCATCAACAAGAAGATGATTGCCGCCAGCTACATCTACCAGATGATGCTTGATGCTGACGTGATGAACGTGAGATTCCTGATGAGCGCCAATGCCGATGTGGCTGAGTTTATAGCCAAAGAAGGTTCGAAGGTAACCCAAAAACCGGTGAAGGAACTCGGCATGCCTATCGGTGTAACCATCGGTGGACTGGTTCGCGGTGAAGAAGGAATGCTCGTTTCGGGTAATACCCAGATAGAACCGGGCGACTCGGTGATGGTTTTCTGCCACAACATCAACATGAAGAAAATTGAGAAATACTTCATCTAAGCGTGAAGGAGATAGAGAAATACTTCATATATGATAAACAGCAAATTAATATATAAGATTTTAGGGCAACTGCTTTTCATAGAAGCATTCCTGCTCTTCGTCAGTCTGCTGGTAGCTTTCTATTACCAGCAGGACGACATCTTTGCCTTCATTGTGGCAACACTTACCACTATCGGAGGCGGGCTGGTGCTGAAATGGCGAGGACACGGAGCCGATAACTCAATGTCGCGCCGTGATGCCTATCTCGTGGTAACGCTCTCATGGATTGTATTCAGTTTCTTCGGAACCCTCCCCTTCATGGTGAGTGGATACATCAACAACTTTACCGATGCCTACTTTGAAACCATGTCGGGATTTACGACAACGGGAGCCACGATATTAGACGATGTAGAATGTTTCCCCCACGGACTGCTTTTCTGGCGTTCGCTCACCCAATGGATAGGCGGTCTGGGAATCGTGTTCTTCACCATCGCCCTGCTGCCATCGCTTGTAGGAGGACAGACCAAGGTGTTTGCTGCCGAGGCAACAGGACCTATCAAAACGAAACTGCATCCCCGGCTTTCCACTTCGGCTAAATGGATATGGAGTATCTATCTGATGCTCACCATTGCCTGCATCGCATCCTACTATGTGGCAGGAATGAATCTCTTCGACAGTTTCAACTATGCGATGAGCACGACGGCAACGGGTGGTTTCGCTACCCACAACAGCAGTACCGAGTTCTTCCATTCACCAGCGCTGGAATACATCTGTACGTTCTTCTGTTTCCTGTCGGGTGTGAACTTCACCCTGCTCTATGCAGCCGTCATCAAGTTTAAAATCAAGGATCTGTTCAAGAACTCAGAGTTTAAGTTCTATGCATTCATGGTTGCTGCATTCAGCGCCTTCATCATGGTAGAGCTGATGGTGATGCGCAACTACGATGTGGAGCATGCCTTCAGAAGTGCTATCTTCCAGGTGGTTTCTTTCATCACCACCACCGGTCTGTTTAACGACGATGCTGCTGTGTGGCCTCATGTTACCTGGGTGGTATTGGCAGCCTGCATGTTCTTCGGAGCCTGCTCGGGCAGTACGAGTGGAGGTTTGAAATGTATCCGTGGCGTGATGCTGGTAAGAATGGTGAAGAATGAATTCCGCCAGATTCTGCATCCTAACGCCGTGCTGCCATTGAAGATTGATGGTGTGAACGTACCGATGCAGAAGCGTGTTACGCTGCTTGCCTTCCTCACCACTTATCTCATCATCTGTCTGGTGATATCGTTCACGATGATAGCCATGGGCATCGACAATACCAATGCCATCACCATCACCCTGAGTTGTGTGGGTAATGTGGGACCTACGCTGGGTACGGAAATCGGACCAACCATGTCGTGGAGCGAACTGCCGGATGTGGCAAAATGGTTCTGCTCGCTGATGATGCTCATCGGTCGTCTGGAAATATTCAGTGTGCTGGTTATCTTTACACCAGCATTCTGGAGAGAGAACTAACATACCCAGAGGGGGAGTTAGAAAATAAAAGAGAAGTTGATATTTGAAGTAAGAAATACGCTTACTAGACTAAGTATATTTCGCACAAAAAGCGTTATATATAATAAGGTATAGGTTCAGCAAGAGCCTTACCGGAGAGTAAGAAACCGTACTGAAGAGTACATTTATAAACTAAATATAGGTAATAATGAAACCATTAAAATTTCAACCGCTATTAAAATCCACCATCTGGGGTGGCAGTAAGATTATCACTTTCAAGCATCTCGACGTAAAGCAAGAGAATGTGGGAGAAAGCTGGGAAATCTCTGGAGTACCAGGAAATGAAAGCATCGTAGCCTATGGCGAGATGCAGGGCAAGAGCCTCAACGAGGTTGTTGCAGAACGGAAGGGAAGCTTCCTCGGAGAAGAGAACTACAAGCGTTTCGGCAATGAGTTTCCACTGCTCATCAAGTTTATCGATGCCAACCGCGACCTCTCTATCCAGGTGCATCCTAATGATGAAATTGCCAAGAAGCAAGGTAAGGAACGCGGCAAGACCGAGATGTGGTATGCGCTGCCATGCGAGCCGGATGCCAAACTCTACAACGGCTTGAAGATGCAGATTACTCCTGAGCAGTACAAGGAGATGGTGGAGAATGATACCATCACCGATGCCCTGGCTCAGTATAACGTGAAGGAAGGTGACTGTTTCTTTATCCCAGCCGGCAGAATCCACACCATCGGAACAGGCTGTTTCGTTGTCGAGATTCAGCAGACCAGCGATGTTACCTATCGCATCTACGACTTCAAACGCAAGGACAAGGATGGCAACTATCGCCAGCTCCACACCAAGGAGGCTGCTGAGTGCATCGACTACACCGTATTGCCAGACTATCGCCAGCACTACACTCCTGCCAAGAACCAGGGTGTAAGCATGGTGCAGTGCCCTTACTTCACCACAGCCGTTTATGATCTCGATGAGCCAATGACGCTGGATTATTCAGAATTGGACAGCTTCGTGATTCTGATTGGCTTGAAGGGTGAGGCTAAGATTACCGACAACGAAGGTAACGAGATTACGTTCCAGGGCGGCGAAAGCATCGTTGTTCCTGCCAGCACCAAGACATTGAAGATAGAAGGAACCTTGAAGTTCCTGGAGACATACGTATAATTTTAAAGGTAAAAAGGTAAAAAAGTAAAAAGGTAAAAAGAAAGCAGGCAGATGACATCCCGCCAGGCTCTTTTTACTTTTTTACCCTTTTACCTTTTTTACTTTTTACCTTTTTTACCTTTCCAAATACTTTTCCACATCCGCCTGAATCTTCTGGAATTCGGGAGAGAACTGGTAGAAGGTGTTCTTCTTCATCATCATCTTCACCTTGCCCAGACTATTCTCATAACATGCCATTTCGGTGCGGGCCTGCTCGGAATGGAGGGCACGGTCGCGGATTTCATTCTCCCTATCGTTGCGCAAAGCATCACAGACGCTCTGGACGATAGGACTAACTACCAGGTCGAAGAGATGATGACCCTGAATATATAAATAGGTATTGCTCTCGTTTACACCCAGATTGTTGAGGTAAAGAGCCATTTCATCCAACTCATCCTTAAACTTCTTGAAGCGGCGCTCCAGCTGGAACAGCTTTGCCCGCACCTTCTTTCCCAAATAATCTATCGCCCATTTAGGATCCTGGATTCGGACAGAAGGCAACATGATGACCTTATCAAACTCCGCCATATCAAAATGCATCGACATCTTGCGATGACGCACATAGAACAGCATGTGCCATAAGAAGAGGGGCCAGATGGTACGGGAATAGGACTCAAGAAAACGCTCGAAATCGAAGATGCGACGGTCGTTGAGCGTCACCATCACACAGGTTTCGTGCAATCCTCTGGCATAACATTGGAAGTTTTCAATGGCATAGGCATAGGTATGGAAGATGTAAGGATTCTCCAACATCTGCTGGGAAGACTCGGTTGAGCCCTGACGCAGATAATCGTAATCGGCATCTACACAGGCTATCATATCCCTACCTACTCCCTTCAGCATACTGGAGATAGCAGCCTTCTTGCCTCGGTCTAAATGCTGGTTACGGGTAGGCAGCATGATATCAAAATAGCGTTTTTCATTCTCAAACTTTCCCAGTACAGAACGCCAGAAGAAGACATCATCATAGCTCTCGACGTAAGCCACAATCTTGCGCCGAGCCTTCTTCGAGGTCATCCTGTTGGCTGCCTCGAAGAACTGGGAATTGATATTATCGGTTAAACGTTTAGCCATAAGCTGAAAAAATCAACATTCAACACTTAACATTCAACATTACGAAATCGTAATATCATTCACATCCGTCACCCTATCGGTCCATCCATCCATGACCACAGCAGGACTGTGGGTGGTCATGATGATCTGGATATTCGGATTAAGCTGCAGCACCAGACCGATGAGCTGCTTCTGCCATTCGAAATGAAGGCTGATTTCCGGCTCATCCATAAAGAGGATGTATGACTGGTTGTCCTCCACCAGCACGGTGAGGAGGATGGCGAGAATCTGCTTCTCACCAGCCGAGAGCTGATAAGGCGAGAGCTGCTCACCTATCTGGTTGAAGCGGATTTCATTGGCTGTACGAATGATGGTTTTGCCGGTATCCTTGAAAAGATTATCTACCATATCCTGGAACATCTTCTTCGGTTCACTCAGTTTCTGAGCCTTGAAGGCGGCATCCGGTTCGCCGCTCTGAAGCACAGCGATGATGCGGTTGCCGATGTTCACCTGGTAATCCAGATACTTGCGCTGCAGCTGGAAGAGCTGCCAGTCGAGTTCGGTAACCAGGGTAAGGTCTATCTTGTTGATCATCTCGGCATTCATCAATGGTCTATCTACCGAGCGGATTACATCATATCTAATCCACTTTGCCTCCTCCGGTTCCACCTTCAGATGCACACCTTTGATCATGTGACTAGGGAATTCACCGCCAGCCGCCAGACCCTTTACCACCTTATTTAATATAGTACTCTTACCCACGCCGTTTACACCACTCAGGATATTGACACGGCGGTCGAGGTTCCAAAGAATATGTTTGGTACCGCTCCAGAGAGATTCAATCTCTATCTGTTTGATATAATCAGCATATTTCTGCATAAGAATAATCTCCTATCTTTAATAGTCAAGAACGGAAAAAGACTATTGTCTTAACTTCTTAACTCCTTTAAGTTTCAAAAAATATACCGCAAATATAGCAAAATTCCTCGAATTTTTGTACCTTTGCACTCGATTTTATTCAAAAATAGGAAGATTTAAATAGAAATAAGGAAAAAATGGATAACAAACGACCTCTTATCGCCCACCTGTGCCTCTTCTGTTCCGGCGCATTCTGGGGACTGATGGCTCCCGTAGGCAAGGATGCCATGCTTCACGGCATCGACGGCATCGACCTGGTGAGCTTCCGTGTATTGGGTGGTGCCCTTCTCTTCTGGCTCACCTCGCTCTTCACCAAGAAAGAGCATGTTCCAGTAAAAGACATCTTCAAGTTTGCTGCTGCCGGGCTCTTCGCCCTCGTGTTCAACCAGTGTTCTTACACCATCGGTCTGAACATGACCTCGCCTAGCAATTCCAGCATTATGACCACCTCGATGCCTATCTTCGCCATGATTCTCTCCTTCCTGATATTGAAGGAGCCTATCACCTGGAAGAAGGCGCTCGGCGTGCTGATGGGATGTGCTGGTGCTGTCATCATCATCACGACAAGTGCCACAGCAGGCAATGCCAAAGTGGGAAACATCTGGGGAGACCTGCTCTGTATGTCGGCGCAGCTTTCTTTCGCCCTCTACCTGTCGCTCTTCAAGAACCTGCTGTCTAAGTATTCGCTCTTCACCATCAACAAGTGGATGTTCCTCTGGGCAACGGTTCTGATATGGCCTTTCACCATCAGCCACGTGATGAGCATCGACTTTGCCCAGGTTCCGATGAGCACTTGGTGGGAAACGGGCTACGTGGTTCTCTTCGGCACTTATCTGGGCTACATCTGCATGATGATTGGCCAAAAGACCCTGCGCCCTACCGTAGTTTCGGTATATAACTATGTGCAGCCGCTGGTATCGGTCACCGTGAGTGTCATCGTGGGGCTCGCCGTATTCAAGGGTATGCAGGCAATAGCCGCCATCCTCGTGTTCTCAGGTGTATGGCTCGTGGTAAAGAGCAAGTCAAAGAGAGATATCGACCAGCACGACCACAGCCTGGCCTACGAGAAAAGACATGCTTAAAAGATATAATATCGATTTATAAAACTGAAACTGTCCCCATCTGAGATAACAGATGAGGACAGTTTTTTATATAAAAAAAGAAGATCAGCAACCGAAGTAAACCATCAGTCCGCCCAATACGATATACAGCAGGGCGTATGGGATGGCCGAACGGAGAATCTCTCCATCCTTTCCCTCCATATCGCAGGCTGCAGTAGCGATGGCGATACTCTGCGGACTGATCATCTTGCCACCCGTGGCTCCCGTGGTATTGGCAGCAACCAGCCAGTTCTCCTGACCACCCTCCATACCGAAGAATGTGCTCTGCCCCGTCATACCCAACTGGTTGGCAACATGAGCCTGGAGCTTGGCAAAAAGGATATTCGAAGAGGTATCAGACCCCGTTACGAAGGTTCCGATGGCACCAATCATCGGCGCAACCAGAGGATAGAAATCACCCGTCACAGCCACCAGTCCGGAAGCGATGGAAGTAATCATTCCCGAATAGTTCATCACACTTGCCAGGGCTATCAGCGAACAGATGGTCACCACCGTCTTACGCAGATTCACCGTGGTACGGGCAAGAATCACCATCAATCTCTTAAGGCTCAATCCCTGAATCAATCCACCAATCGTAGCACCCAGGAAGAGCATCAGGCCCGCATTGGATATCCAGCCAAACTTAAAGGTGCTGTCGAGCACTGGCAGATGAACCGCACTCACCAGATGACTCTTGAGGAAAGCATTGACCGGAGGACAGAGTGCTCCGGAAACCAGGATGAATATCAATATAAAAAGGTAAACGCTCCATGCCTTCAGGCTCTCGGCAAGCGTAAAGGTTCCCTTATCCTGCACCTTGCTCTTTCTGGCAAATACCTTGGCGTATGCGATGATGGCGATAATGGCTGCCAGCGAACCGATGATGGCTGGAGTCTCGGAACCGAGATAATAGCCGCAGACAAACTGCACTACCACGGAAATCACTCCCACCCAGAGGGCGATGATGAGATTCTTGATAAGATTGTGCTTATCGGTAAGCGTCAGGATGATGAAAGGCAGAATGATAAAGAGAGGTGCCAGCTGGATAATGGCGAAGGCCGAAGTCTCGCAAATCTGTGCCGCCGAAGCCGATCCGCTTTCCGCCACCTCATTACAGAGCGTAGTAACCGGTACACCCACGGCACCAAATCCCGTAGCCACGGTATTACCGATTAAGGAAACCAGAGCCGAGAACATCGGTTTGAAGCCGAGTCCGATGAGGATGGCAGCAGGTATCGCCACCGCCGTTCCGAAGCCCGCCATACCTTCGAGCAGTCCGCCGAATCCCCATACGAGGAGCAGCACGAGCAGTCCCTTATCATCGGTAATCGATGTAAACTGCCTCTTGATCACCTCTATCTGCTTGCTTTCCACGAGGATATTATAGCTGTAGATAGCCATCAGGATGATGATGAGAATCGGGAATACCGCCTTCAGGATGCCTTCCACCACCGCCCATCCCGTCAGGGCGATCACGCTGTCCTCCGCATGTTCCGGGGCAATCATGCCTAGCGGCGAAGCAGCGAAGAGAGCGAGCAACACGGTAATTACGAGCGTCAGCAAGGCGCTTTTATGACCTGCCATCTTGAAGCCGAGCATCAGGATGAACAGCAACACGATGGGAATAATAGAAACTACAGATGCCATAAGCCATTCAGTTTTTTAATGTTTTCGATTGCTAAATTTTATGTTTATGACTGCAAAAATAACATTTTTCTTTGAAAAAAGAAAGCATTTTTTGAAAAAAATCTCTTCTTAGATGTCCGATTTTTCAATTTCATACGTCTATAGAATGTAAAGGTTATGAGAACAGAAGAATTCAACCATATCATCCTACCGATGCGCAGCAACTTGAAAGCGTATGCGCTAAGGTTGACTGAGAGTGACGACAATGCCGAAGACCTCGTGCAGGAAGTCATGCTCAGGCTGTGGGACATGCGCCAGAACATCCAGGCAGAAGACAACCTCAAGGCTCTAGCCATCACTATCATGCGCAACAAGTTTTATGACCAATGTCGACATGAGGAGCGGAACTTCACCACCGACAAGGTAATGGAAGTACCCATAGAAGACCGGCGGGCAGAGCAACGGGACGAGGTAAACCTCATTAGACAGATAGTGGCACAGCTCCCGCCCTTGCAGCAGCAGATATTCCGCATGAAGGAGATAGAAGGCTATACTGCCGATGAAATCATGCAGATAACGGGATGCACTGCCGATAATCTCCGAAAGAATCTCTCCAGAGCCCGACTCAAAATCAGAGAGACTTATATGAACATCGTGAAACCGAACAAAATAAAGAAGGAGGAAAAGTTATGAATGATGAAATAAAAAGAATACAGAACTTGCTCGACAAGTATATGGATGGTGCCACATCCAATGAGGAAGAGGCAACGCTCAGAAAATATTTCGAAGAGCATGCCAATGATATTCCGGAAGAATGGGAATTCTACCGCGCTCTCTTCGGCTATATCGGATTCGAACAGATGAATCTTTCTCAAATTCTAAAAGAAGAAGAGAAGGAGATAGAAAAGGAGGATATTCTAGAATATGAAGAAAAGAATATCCCAAAGAAAGAAGAAAAGAAAGAGGAAGCTTCTCGCAGCAGATGGCTCAAATATTTCGGCACATCTGTGGCAGCAGCCGCTATCATCGCATTCCTGATTGTGGGCATCCAGAAGATAGCCCAGCCTCAGCCTGAATGTTATGCGGTTATCGATGGAAAGGTTTATACCGACCAGGAGTTCGTTCACCACGAAGCCCTGGATGCCCTGGAAGATGTTTCGGCAGATTCCGAAGATCCATTCAGTGCCCTGGATATGATGAAACAATAAATTCATCTTTTAGATGAAACAATCAATCAAACTATAAAGTATAATATATATAATAAGGTATAGAATATGAAACGATGCAACTTGATAAAACGCTTCTTCATCGGACTGCTTCTTATCGTGGTAGCCTCGATTTCGGCTAATGCCCAGGAGGGGCTGTACGTAAAAAGTATATTCCAACGATTCGGGCACGCCAAGGGATGCAAGATGGTTACGATGCAGAATGCGCAACTCAAAGGTTACAGGCTCAAGATATACAAGAGCCTGGTATATAAGAACCATGCCACGGAAATAGCCCACTATCTGAAGTCCGACCGCAAGGCGGCGAAAAAGATCAGAGAGGTAGTGGAGAATGGCAAGATGGTGAGCGGCTATTACATGATGGCACCCTTGAGCAATGGCAACAACCGCTTTATCCTCTTCAGTAACCCGAGTAAAAGCAAGGGAACCGTGATTTATATCGAAGGCGACCTGTCGCCCGAAGACATCATGCAACTCTGCTATTCCAGAAGATAGAAACAGCATTTTCCTTTTGGAATCTTCTCAATAAGAATAAGAAACAACATAAAATAAAGTATTATGAATATCAAAAACGTAATGATGATGGCTGCCATGATGCCAGCCTTCGCCCTTGCTGAAACCAACAGCAACAGTGCACCAGTCTCTGTAGAGGCTAACGACACCACAATCAGAGTGAACGACCAGAACATCGTCATCAAGCAGGATGGTGAACAGACTTCTGTGAAGATATATAAGATGAACGGCAACGAGATGACCAAGATTTCCGAAACCCAATTCGTAGATGGTCAGGAAGTAGAAAAGGTATTTGTCACCTCGCCTTTCATCCCTCAGACCTTGAGCAAACGCAAGCGCAGTCTGGAGAGTCATTATCCAACCTTCTTCTTCGGCTGCAGCCAGTTGCCAGGCAGCAGGGGAAGCATGGGAGGCAACAACGAGATGCACAGTCGCGACTCCAAGTCGTGGGAATGGGGCATCACCCTCACCAGTCTCTGCTTCCGCCTTTCCAACGAAATGGCGCTCACCTCCTCTCTCTCCATCGGACAGGTACACCACCATTTCAAGGACAATTATGTATTAAGTACCGAAAACGGGGTATCGGCAATGACTCCGATAGAAGGCGAAACACTGAAGAAAAGCTATATCAGCTACAATGTGCTCCGCCTGCCTATCATGCTGGAGTGGCAGAAGCGCATAGGATGCCATGATGCATTCCTGGCGTTAGGTCCATCGGTAGAATACCGCTGGCACGAGCATTCCCGCTACTTCATAGGCAAGCACAAGCATACCGAAACGGGCGATATCAACCTCAACCCTATCGGCTTGAACCTCGAAGCCCGTGCCGGCTACTCGGGAGTGATGCTCTACGCCCGTGCCGGAGTAACCCCGCTGCTCAACAAGACCAAGGCTCCCGAGTGCTACCCGATGACCATCGGCTTAGGATTCAGACTGTAACATAGCTGCAATGTAGCAGAAATATAGCTGTAATGTAGCAAAACATAACTGAAACTGTCCCCATCTGAAACACCCATTCAGATGAGGACAGTTTTTTATTCTGCCAAATTCGGGAATGAGATTACGCACACCTATCGCCACTTTTTGCTATTTATCGCCTTAATTTAGGCTATAGTAACAGAGAGAACTTTGTTATTTATTTTAACTCAATTTCCATATTTTTATTTGGCACAAAGGACATGTTTCCTTCATAACATGGCTTGGCTGAATCATATTTGCCCGAGAAATCTGAACGAAATACCATCACACGATAAGTGCCGGAAAATAAGTTCGACAGATTGAAACCTACATTATAGTTGCACATACAGTCTGCCTCAATCGTGGAATCTCCCAAAGGAATCAACACAATACGGATTTCTCCGTCTTGTGAACATACTTGAGGGCTAAATCCATTTACTGCACAATTTTCCTGAAGGTCTGTCACTTGAAAATGAGCAATACCTTTTGCATCAACAGAAACCAACATCTTTGCAGACTTTTCTTTTTCTGCTTTATAATATTCAGGACGACTTTCTGTTGCTGAGAAGGAAGAAATACAGCCAGAGTTTACCACATCACTCATTCTTACCTGCTCCATGATATTCTGTTCCGTTGAACAAGCTCCCATTGCCATAGCAGCCATAACTAAAAATACAACTTGTTTAACCATAACTATATCTATTTTTAATTTTGAATTGAACGAATTGACTCAATCAACTTATAAGTATCGATTATTGCTTCTAACGATTGTTCCGAGGAACTCTTTCGTTTCTCTACTGCATCGACAAAACTTTTGATGGTATCAAAGTAGCCTTGCGTAACTATCTGATTGTTATGGATAGTTGGCACGAAGTTATTTCTGTCGAACAAATGAACATCGACCCTCTTTCGTTGATATACTTTCTCGACAGGTACACCCATCAACGTAGATTGCTTACCTTTATATATCAAACTCTCCATCTGCTCCATTTCAAAGATACCAGATGAAGTGTTTACCGTCATGCACTCTTTTGCATCATTCCAGGAATAACCAGTTGACAGTTCTAAAACACCTGTAGCTTTTTCGTGTTCGAGTACCAACATAAGTGTATGATGCTCTATCCAGCCAGCAAACTTAACTTCTGCCTTTCCGAATAGAAACGTCACGTAATCCAATGGATGAACGAAAAGATCCAACATCGCATCACCTTCAGGATATGACCCTGTGAGATATTTGAGATTGTAGCTCATTCTTCCCTTGCTCTTCTGTAATTCCTTTTTTAGGATACGGATGACGGGGCCATTCCGCTTTTGCAATCCAACAGTTACTTGCGGAAAGCCGGCCGCTTTTCTCATTTCGATTAGTTGCAACAGTTCGTCTTCACTCTGACATGGAGGCTTTTCTATAAATAGAGCCTTGCCACTCTTGATAACCTTCGAAGCTATCGTGAAATGAGATTGTGGAGAAACCGACACAAACACGCCCTTAATGTCATCATCATGCAAAATATCATCTAAAGATGTTGTCGCACAGACATTGGGATAAGCCGCTTCTATGAACGGTAACTTGTCTTCTGACTTGCAGCAAATATATTTCAATGGAACATGAAGATAGTTCAGAACAGGGTACAGATTATTTGTACTATGGTTACCAATGCCCACAAAAGCATAATTTCCACCATATATCTGCTTCAACTGCCTCATGCTCCTTATCCGCTTATAACGTTCGATGATGTTCTTTATATATTCCATTAGTTATTAATTCGATTTATGTATTCCCTATATGTTTCATTAACGTTGTTTGTCCATTGATATTTTCCATAAACGACTTGAATAAGCTTTTTTGGCAGAAATCTTTCAAGGTTTCGCAGCAATATCAAATCATATTTTCGATGGAAGTTGATCCAACAGGCATTGCATTCCTTCGAGTATCTGCATTGCTCCTTATGTGCGAATCTCGAATTGAATATATCATCCAGCGAGTGTGTATGGATGTTGCCAAGCTTCACATCGAGATTCTGGCATAGTGGAACATCGCCATTCGAGTGAATCACCAATTCGCTAAAGATACTTTGGCAACGCAACCTGAGATTACCGTTTCGCCATTCTTCATACAAGGCAACAAAATCAAAATTTTCTTCTGTATCATGTATGTTCTGAGGTATATCTTGAATGTAATTTTCAAAATCTACAGAAAGAAGCTCTGCCGTAGTATCAAAGAAATCCATCGTTCCGTAAATTCCGATTCTCACGTCAATATCATATTCCTTTGCCACCTCTATGACATATCTCATATCAGAAAAGGAATTCCAGGGTGACAGACAGAACATGAGGGAGATAGGAACCTCATCTCTCACCGCTTTCACAACCTCTATTACCTTATCATGCCCATTGCATCCTCTCATGCTCTTGTATGTTTCCTTATCACCATCAAGAGATACATACAAATGAGCAGGATGAAACTTTCTCACGGCATCTATTACTTTTTGGGGATTTAAGCAGTTGGATAGTAATGTATAATTGGGATGGTTCTCCTTAAACCACTCCATTATTACATCTGCCTCAGGATGAAGCAGGAACTCCCCACCTTCCAATCCAACAACCGTATGCTGAGAGATGCATTTACTGCGCATAATTTCCCTAATGTCTTTAAAAGAAAGATGCTCTACTGTTTTTTGCCAAATTGAGCAATGCTTGCAACGGGATTGGCATTTTGTTGTGGAATACAACATTAGCGTACTCAGCATCTTGTGCCGAGGACGTAACATATTGTTGAGGTACATAACCCCATTTCGTAAATAGTCTTTTGTCTTGTACATGCGTCTTAAGAAACTTTTGTGTTTCTACTATTAATGATACACCAAAAGTTCCAAAGACTGCATGAGGCTTTGTTTTTACCATGTAAACCTGATTCCGAATGGAACGGTAATGGTAAACGGATGCTCTGTCCAAATTGTACGAGTAGTACTTCCATTAGGTATGTGCCAACTGAATGTTGGTTCCAGATAAACACCCCAATTATTCGCAAAATTATATTGTAATCCGACACCCGTACCAATTGTCCATTGGAATGGCGGGGTAAAATGCCAGCTATCTGAATATGGAATTACTGTTCCTGTTACATATTGTTCATCTGTCTTGCCAGATAAAGGTATGTTCAGGATGATACCTGCGGATGTGTATGCTGTCCATCTGTTTGCGCCAAACCACTTGTATGACAAACGCAAAGGAATGCCCAAATAATGAATTTTCTGTCGCTTTTGTACATAGTAGTCATCCTCACCCAAAATGAATTCAGACTTCAGTAGAGAGTATTGAAGGCCAGTCTCTACGTTCCATTTTCTATTGATAGTCTTAGTCATGGACAATCCAAATGTGATTGGTTTGTCATGATACTCATGCTCTACGATTTTTCCACCGTTTTTAATGTTGTTGATGTTGTTCGTATTGTTGATGGCAATTTCCATAAGAGCCTTTTCTGCCTCCGACATATTGCCATGCGCATTCTGCTGTAAATACTGTGAATATTCCTCCCAAGTTGAAAACTTTTGTGGACCTGAAGGCTGAGGACCATCAGCCGTATCTTCTCCCTTATTGCCAACAAGCATCTTGTAAGCAGTCTGAGCCAATGCAGAACCCAAAGAGCCCATGGCAAGTAGTTGCCACTTGCTTTTGTAATTTGGAGCCACTTGCTTTGCTATAAACTCTTCTAACTCAGGAACAACCTGTTTCATTGTATCGAGTGATACGGTATCTTTTTCTATTGCTATTACAATATTGATTGCCGAATCAGTCTTTTCATAACCAGTTTCGAAATCAGTTTCATGATCTGTTTGAATGCCAACAGAATCAACAACAATGTAATCCGGCAATTTCATTTTGCTCGGACTTGCCGTTGCTATTATATTCTTGTCAACCACAGGAGATTGGGTAGTTGGCTGCACAGTTACACGATCAACAGAACGCTTTCCCTTGGCAGCATCATTTATATTGGCTACAGGTTGTTGCTCCTTTTCCGTACTTCTCTTCCAAAACAGATATTTATATATAGGTATGCTGACGAGCAATATGGAAATGACAGTCAGCATTCGCCTGTTTATCATATTACGCAACAATCCCTTTGCTCTTGTCAATTGTGATGATGAACTGTGTGGCTCAATACCAAGCTTTTCTGCAATTTCTTTATGCGAAAAGCCGTCAATGACAGCCATTCTGAACACGTTGCGGTATCCGGAAGGCAACTTGTCGATAAGCTCAAAAAGTTCTTTTTCTTCCAACTTGGAATCAGAAGTATAAGAACTTTCCACATCAAACCCATCCCCAATTTCAGAGAAAGATAGCACTTGTATCTTACACTTCCTCTCTAAATATCGTAAAGATACATTTTTTGTAATGGCAACAACCCATTCCCCAAACTTTGAAGCATCCTTTAGCTTTTCCAAAGAATAATAAGCTCGTATAAACGATTCTTGGACGAGGTCATCCACCGTGTCCTCGTCCTCTTGGGTAATTTTTATGCAAGCGTTTCTCATCCTTTGAGAATACGCATCATAAACAGTTTTCAAGGCGTCAGTATCACCTGCCTTTACTCTTTCTATCAACTTTTCTATCTTCATGTTGGGTGTGCGACATTGTGCACAATATATATAAGATACGTGAAAAAGCGAAAAGACTGCATAAGAATTTGTTAAAAACATAAAAATAAAATAGACCTAATGAACAAGAGATGGTTCACACAGCCAAATTAAGTAACGAATCACGGCCAAATTGGGTAACAAAACACGGCCAAATTAGGTAACGAATCACAGCCAAATTGGGTAACAAATCACAGCCAAATTGGGTAACGAATCACAGCCAAATTAAGTAAAAATATGCCGCCAAATTTGGTAATTCCAAGATTTTATCGTATATTTGCAGCCGAAACAAAGGAGATTCAATATGAAAGAATACAAGAAAAGAATTGCAGATAAACTATTGGAATACAGACTCGAAGAAGTTGGAGCCGTATTGATAGAAGGGCCAAAATGGTGTGGTAAAACTACCACAGCAGAACAAAAGGCCAAAAGCGTGCTATATATGGCAGATCCAGACAACCAAAACAACTATCTGGAAATGGCAAATTTAAAGATAAAAATGCTCCTGAAAGGAGAAAAGCCACGACTCATTGACGAATGGCAAATCATACCGCAAATCTGGGATGCCATCCGATTTGAAGTGGACCACCAGGGTGAGGAAGGCTTGTTTATCCTCACAGGATCTGCCGTGCCTGCATCTTCCGAAAAAATACATCACACGGGTACAGGACGTTTCGCCTGGATTACCATGCGCCCTATGTCATTATGGGAATCGGGAGAATCTACAGGCGAGGTAAGCATCAGCGAACTGTTCAAAGGAAATGCAAACCTGGAAGGTTTCAACAAATTGAAACTGGAAGACATCGCCTATCTCGTCTGCAGAGGTGGATGGCCTAGTGCCACTACCAAGAACCCAAGAGCCGCTTTGCGACAGGCATACGACTATTACGATGCAGTGGTAAAGACTGATATTTCAAGAGTAGATGAAATCAGCAGAAACAGCGAACGAACCAAGCTGCTTCTGCGTTCATACGCCCGTTCACAAGGTGGACAAGTAAGTATCGGAGCCATACGTCAAGACATGATGGAAAATGATGATGAGACACTGGCAGACAAGACTGTACAGAGTTACATCGGTGCGCTCAAAAAAATCTTCGTTATAGAAGACATGCCTGCCTGGAATCCAAACCTTCGCAGCAAGACTGCCATCCGTTCGGCTGAAACCCGATATTTCGTTGATCCATCCATTGCTGTGGCTGCATTAGGTCTAGGTCCAGATGATCTCATCAACGACCTGGAGACTTTCGGTTTGCTCTTCGAGACCCTATGCGTCCGTGATCTTCGTGTATATGCTGATGCCATCGACGGCAACGTATATCATTACCGCGATAAGAACGGTTTGGAATGTGATGCAGTTATCCATCTTCGCAACGGCTCATACGGCCTCATCGAAATCAAGCTGGGTGGTGCACAAGCCATCGAAAAAGGAGTCTCTACGCTAACTGCTCTTGCAGATAAGATAGACACGACCAAGATGAAAGCTCCATCTTTCATGATGGTACTCACTGCCGTAGGCGACTATGCTTACCGCAGAGAAGACGGAGTATATGTGGTACCTATCGGCTGCCTGAAAGACTAGTTTGGGATGGGATACAGACTCAAAAATCCTATATATAATAAAAATTGCTCATATATATAATAAGGTGTAAAACCATCAAAGCAGCTAAAAAATGCCCGAATACCACAAACGTGGTAGCAGGAATACTACTCATATGCTATTTCAGAATCCAGAAAATCGCCGTACCTTTGCAGCGTCAATCAGAACAAACAGCATGATGACTTTCAGAAGGACATCAGAATGTCTTTCAGAGAAAGAACACCAATCTGATTTCTGGGCGGCAATTTATATAAATGAATAAGATTGAATATTAACGTAAAATTAAAGAAAGGACATAGATTATGAGTACAGAAAAGAAACTTCGCTTTGAGACACTTCAGTTGCATGTAGGTCAGGAAAATCCAGATCCAGCTACCGACGCTCGTGCGGTACCTATCTACCAGACCACAAGTTACGTGTTCCGCAACTCTCAGCACGCTGCCGATAGATTCGGACTCCGTGACGCAGGTAACATCTATGGTCGCTTGACCAACTCTACTCAGGGTGTATTCGAAGACCGTGTAGCTGCCCTCGAGGGTGGTGTAGCCGGTTTGGCTGTCGCTTCTGGTGCTGCCGCCGTTACCTACGCTCTGCAGAACATCCTTCAGAATGGCGACCACATCGTAGCTGCCGACAACATCTATGGTGGTACTTATAACCTCATCACTCATACATTATCTACACAGGGTGTCAGCTACACCATCGTAGATCCTCGCAACTTCGAGCAGGTAGAGGCTGCCATCCAGGACAATACCAAGGCACTCTATGCAGAGACCTTCGGAAATCCGAACTCAGATGTAACCGATATCGATAAGTTGGCAGAGATTGCTCATCGCCACAACATCCCATTGATTATCGATAACACCTTCGGCACCCCATACCTCATCCGCCCTATCGAGCACGGAGCAGATATCGTGGTTCACTCTGCTACCAAGTTCATCGGCGGTCACGGTTCATCTCTCGGTGGTGTCATCGTAGATGGCGGAAAGTTCGACTGGAAGGCAAATGCCGACAAGTTCCCTACTCTCGCTAAGCCAGACCCATCTTATCATGGTGCCGTATTCGCAGATGTAGCCGGAGCAGCAGCCTTCGTAACCCGAATCCGTGCAGTCATCCTTCGTGATACCGGTGCAACCATCTCTCCATTCAATGCCTGGATTCTCCTTCAGGGCTTGGAGACATTGAGCCTCCGTGTAGAGCGTCACGTTCAGAATGCATTGAAGGTGGTAGAATATCTGGAGAACAATCCTAAGGTGGCTAAGGTTAATCACCCAGCCGTTCCTTCTCATCCAGACCACGAGCTTTACAAGAAGCTCTTCCCTAACGGCGGTGGTTCTATCTTCACCTTCGATATCAAGGGCGGCGAGAAAGAGGCATGGGAGTTCATCGACCACCTGCGCATCTTCTCTTTGCTGGCTAACGTAGCCGACGTGAAGTCACTGGTTATCCACCCAGCAACAACCACCCACTCTCAGTTGAGCCCAGAGGAGTTGGAGGAGCAGCACATCTATCCTTCTACCGTTCGATTGAGCATCGGTATCGAGAACATCGACGACCTGATTGAGGCACTCGATGAGGCATTTACCTACGTAAAGTAAAAATATTAATGATTTAAATTAGAGTACAGTTATGGCAAAGATATATAAACAGATTACTGATTTAATCGGTAAGACCCCATTGGTAGAATTGGGTAAGTATTCAGCATCCAAGGGTTTGGAGACTCCTGTGATTGCTAAGGTAGAATTCTTCAATCCTGGCGGAAGCGTAAAGGATCGTATCGCCCTCGCGATGATCGAAGACGCTGAGCAGAAGGGCATCCTGAAACCAGGTGCCACCATCATCGAACCAACCAGCGGTAACACGGGTGTAGGCCTAGCTCTGGTATCAGCCGTAAAGGGCTACCACCTCATCCTCACCATGCCTGAAACCATGAGTGTGGAGCGCAGAAACCTGGTGAAGGCTTACGGCGCAGAAGTGAGACTGACCAGCGGTAAGGACGGAATGCCTGGTGCCATCAAGGCTGCCGAGGAGCTCCGTGATTCCATCCCAGGCTCTGTGATTCTGGGACAGTTTACCAACCCATCCAATCCTGCCAAGCACTATGCCACAACCGGACCAGAAATCTGGGCAGATACTGATGGCGAGATTGATATCTTCGTAGCCGGTGTAGGAACAGGTGGAACCATTTCGGGTATCGCCAAGTACCTGAAAGAGCAGAATCCTAACGTGAAGGTGATTGCCGTAGAGCCTGCCACATCGCCTGTATTGAACGGCGGACAGAGCGGTCCTCACAAAATTCAGGGCATCGGTGCCGGTTTCATTCCAGAGACCTACTCTTCTGAATATATCGATGAGGTATTGGATATTCAGAACGATGATGCTATCAAGGCAGGTCGTGACCTGGCTCAGACCGAGGGCCTCTTGGTAGGAATCTCATCAGGTGCTGCCGCCTTTGCAGCCACCGAGATAGCGAAACGTCCTGAGAACAAGGGCAAGAAGATTGTAGCCCTCTTGCCAGATACCGGCGAGCGTTATTTAAGCACTGTACTCTACGCTTTCGAGGAGTATCCTTTGTAATTCACAATCGGATATTTTCTGATGAAAGCAAAATCTATCATAATTTCCCCAACCCGCTTTCCCATAGCAGGTTGGGGATTTGCATATCAAGCCTTTCTGTTCCTGTCAAACAGGTCTTGATAGGAGTCTGCTATGGCGTGGTGCGCCTCATCCACTACGATGAGTCCTGGCGTACACTTCGCCCGTGTCATGGTTGTCAAGAAAACATTTCACCACAGCCGCACAACTCCACAATCAGTGTAATCCATGCAATCTGTGGGACTAAAGAAGAGTAAAGTAGAAAAATATGAAAAGGCAATAAGCCAACAAGATGAGCAGAACTTTTATTCAAAGCTCAACCCATCTTATCGTATATAATTAAAATTTAAAATTTTATCCTTTTGTGTTTTCCAGATATTAGGCAATTAAAGTGTATATCCGCATCCGATCCGTATGGAATTTTAATCATGCCGTTACCATGAGCGGTTACTCCTACAGCTAATTATTTTTCCATCCAATTTACAACAACAATACCATTAAGCCTCCCTATGTGCTTAACGTTTTCTGTAACCATAACCATGTTATTTATGATAGCTGTAGTACCGATAATTATGTCAGCATCTTCAATAAGTTGACCTTTTTTACGAAGAAAAGCCTTTTGTACAGCAAATTCATTCCAAATATTTGCCGTTGGCAATATTGTTACATACTGGCAAAACACATGAACAGCTCTAATGTTCTCAGAAGGTCTATCGCTACACTGAGCCCCATAAAGTAATTCTCCCAAAGTCATCTCAGAGATAAAGAAATGTTCTTGACCAATTTCTGAAATTTTAGCAGCAACATTACGTTTACCCCTCATAAAATATACACAAATATTGGTATCCAACAAGTAATTCATATCATCCAAAATTGACAGGTTCTGACTTTGACATTTTACTCTCGTTGATATTAGCTATAATATCTTCTGCCGACTGTTCGCCAACCCATGAACCACAGCAACGTTCTACCATTTCTTTAGTCCTATCTGCTGGCGTTTTAATTTCCTCTGCATCAGCTATCGACATGGAAAGTAAAGCAATAACCTCTATCTTATCTTCCTTACTTAACTTTTCGAGTTCATGCCAATGAGGAACCTTACTTGCAAGCCTATTACTTAAAGCAACTATATTCATAATTATCTCCTTTAAAACGTTCAACTTTTCCGCAAAAATACGCTTTTTCTACGAAACCACCAAGAAAATCAGAATAAATCTGCAAATTATCAGCCAATTACCCAAAATCATCAGAAAACAGCAACCTATAAACTATTAATTGTAAACTGTTAACTATAAACTATTAACTGTAAACTCTCTTCCCCCGGCGGTCCCATCCCGCACAATTTGGCGAGGGCTTTGATGCCCCGCCATCCTTAGAGCGTAGCGGTTCCGAGCACCGAGTAGGGCGGTTTCCCTCTTCTTCCCTGAGGGGAGAAGACCGAGATGAGAGGTGGAGCCCTCTTTAAGGGGAAAAAGCGATGCCAATGAGTGCAATGAAAGCTTGCTTTCAAATTGCCGAGTGCAGCTCGCTTGATCAACAAAGAGGGACGGGGTGATTTTCGAAAAGAGATACCACTTCACTATTTTCTCAATACCCTTTTCAAACAAGAGAGATGCCCCCAAAATCCTTCTACAACTTGCGAGAATCGAGTATAAATTCTAGCCTTTATCATTTAAAAGATTTTAAAAATCAATAAATATCATTACGAGTTCCCATAGTGGGAACTCTCATTTATTTTATTTTTTCTATCTTTGCAAAAGATTACCACTTTGGAGGCGCCACGACAAAAACAGTAATTTGTGGATCTCTACTTCCGAAAGCCAACGGAGGCGGAGATAGGGGAATTTGTGTCCGAAGCCAAAGAGCGATACCAAACAGCTTCTGCTCTGTTCACGGTGACACGGTGACACGATGACACTAGTTTTTCAACTTTTCGCCTCGCACGCGGGCAGGCAGGAACTTTCGGCTTGATTTTTCCTGCCTGCCCGCGCGAGAGTAAATCTTCAGAAATCACTGTCATACGTGTCACCCTGTCATCCAGAAGCAGGTTACTTCCGAATCAAAAGTCAAAGACTTACGGTGCAAAAGTCAGTCACTTACGACGCAAAAGTCAGGGACTTACGCCCTGTACCCCCCTGGTTTACGAACCGCAATCCAATCATAAAGCCCTTAAAAATCAAACAAGCCAGGCATTTAGAAGTGATACCAAGCAAGGCATGTAAAAGGGCTTACAAACACCAGAGCAAAGAGAATCTATGAAAAAGTATGAGCAACTGTGAGCAAGTATGAGCAACTGTGAGTTGCCTCCTCACCGATTTCGTATCTTTGCATTGTGATTCAGAGATACTCAGCGGTTCCAATCAGCAAGCTATAGTAAGGCGTCCCCATAGCAAGCTATCCCCAGGCGGTCCCATCCCGCACAACCATGGCAAAGACCGCTTTGATGTGATTTGATAGCCAACCTGCCAGTATCAAACTGAGATACAAGAAGGAAGCATTAGAGTTTCTGGAAGAAAATCTAAGATTTGATATGGACAGATTCTACCAGCTCAATCCCAAGATATTCGAAGATTATGCAAATATAGGAAAAAAGGCAACATCCATACGCACAATATTAAAACTCATACAACATATCAAACAGGTAAAAGCAAATGTGATGCCGTTTATAAAGAATCCAAAAGATATGACTATCTGGTCCAACGAATACTTTCTGCAATTGGCGAAAATGATAAACATAGAATAGCTAAGGTATCTTCCATTTCTATCTCATGGGGGCAGTATCAGTTTTGAAAACGGACATTAAAAATGCGATAGCACCGCCCTAACTACCTGTGTTTATACAGTTAGAGGGGTGCTATTAATAAAAAAAAAGCAGGATGGAAGACTGGTCCACCCTGCTATTTTTATTAGAATACCTTTACGAAACGGTCGATATCGATAGAAAGGCCTACTGAGAAGGTGCGGCCGGTGGTCATCGCAGAACTCCAATAATAGTTCTTAGGCGTATAACCGAAAAGATTATCTACCGTAAAGTTCAGATTGACGGCATCCAGGAATCGCTGCTGAAGCGTGAACTTCCACAACTGATAACTGCTGTCATGCTTCTTGATGTTCGTATCAGGAGCAGACAGGTATCTGCCTGACAAAGCGGCATTGATGCGATAGAACGAACAGAGCTGGCGGTCGTAGTCGAGACGCCAGGTAGCTGAATGCGGACGAGGCTGGGAGAACTGGGAATCTACGCTTCTGCCACCTACATGGAGATAACTGTAGTCGAGTTTCACACCGAGTCCCATATCCGAACGGTACTGGGCACTGAAGTCGATGCCGCTCACCTCTACTCCATCCTCGTTGCAATAACGGGAAGCCACATCCGGCTGACCGGTTCCCGGGATATAATCGGCATAATCCTCGGTAGTGATGCGCTTATCATATTTATTATAATAGCCCATCAAGGTAAGACTATACTGACCGGTAAAGAAGCCAGCATTCTTCACCCTTCCGGTATGCTCCAGCGCCAGGTTGTAGTTGTTGCTCTTCTCCGGCTTCAGATCCGGATTACCGTAAATCATCTGCATACCTGCCATATCAAAGTTCATATACATCTCCTTGAGCGTTGGGGCACGGAATCCGCCAGCATAGTTGGCACGGATGGAAAAGCCCTTCCACTTGGTCATCAGAGCCAGACGACCGGTAGTGGCATGCTGGCTGGATGCAGAGAAGTAATCATGACGAAGACTTGCCACGATGTTCAACCACTGCAAAGGATTGTAATCGAACTGGGCGAAGGCATCACATGAATTCTGATTCTTTGATTCATTATCCTCAAACTGATAGGTGGTAAGATAATCGTTCAGGAAATCAGCACCTACCGTCAATGTATTCTTGCCGAAGATATGGGAATAGAGGGCACGGACGGTGTTCTGACGGTTGGTATAATCGTGGTCGTGAGTACGCTCATTATTCACATATCGAGCCTTGTCATACTGGTCGAAGCCGTAAGAAATCTCCAGATTATCATTCTCCGAAAGATTCATCACGGTCTTCAGTCCGGCAGAATAATCCATGTAATGATCATCATAGTTGCTACGCTTGCTGATACGATTGAAATAACCGCCACGACCTATCAGTTTTACCTTATCAGAGAGCTTGTAGGTAAGTCGCTCCTTCACATTGAAGGTCTCTCCACCATAGATATGGAGGATGTTGGATTCTGTATCAAAAGGACTGGTGAGCTGAACCTCATCTGATGTGGTGCGCTGGATGCTGGTCTGCGAATTCCATTTTCCGGCATTGAAGCTGAAGCTTCCACCGTGGCGCCACTCCTTGTTGAAGTCGTTGTAGCGGGTGTTGACACTGGCAGTCCAAGGTTCGCTGTTTTCACGGGAAATGATATTGATGACTCCGGCTACGGCATTGGCGCCATAGAGTGCCGAAGCAGCACCCTTTACTATCTCGATACGCCCCACATTGTCCAGATTCAGTCTGCTGTAATCTACATTATCCATGGTTTCACCAGCCAATCGCTCGCCATCTACGAGGAAGAGCACGGCATTTCCACCGAAACCATTCATGTTGAGAGAAGTCTCCTGATTCATGGCATAGCCGAATTCCAGACCCGGCATCTGCTCGGTGAGGAGGTCCTGGATATTGGTAGCATCTGCAATCTTGATATCATTGGCGGTAATCAGACGGGTTACCACAGGAGCATCCTTCAAAGCCTTCGGAGTTCGGGTTGCGGTAACTACCACCTGATCGAGGGCTGTAGCATCCGGTTGAAGGCGAAGCACATGCTGCTCACCTTTTCTCTCATCCGCTTTCAGTACGAAAGTCTGAGTCTGATAGCCCACAAAACTCACCTTCACTCTCACCGCTCCATCCTTGCTGTAAGGAATGCGGAAATATCCGTCTTCATCAGTTGTTACCCCACCCTTTGCATGCAAAATC
This sequence comes from Segatella copri, assembly GCA_021623045.1. Lineage (GTDB taxonomy): Bacteria > Bacteroidota > Bacteroidia > Bacteroidales > Bacteroidaceae > Prevotella > Prevotella copri_T. The sequence continues at coordinate 28,768 of JAJWJX010000012.1, forward strand.
TGGACGGTAGCACCCGCCAGAGGTGCGCCCGAATCATCGAGCACCCTACCCACGACATCGCCCTGGGTTTCGGCTTTCAGATTCAGGCACAATCCGCAAAGGATCAGGAATAGTGCGAATATCTTTTGTTTCATCGACAATTACTTCTTTGTTGCATTCGAAGAACAGTTCATGACAAAAGGCATTTTACCATACTTTAAAACAAAAGTAATCTGCATTTTACCATCTTTTATAGTTGCTTTTATAGCAGTTTTAGAAATACCTTTGCCATTTTCCAATGTTTGATCAAAACTGGTTTCAGGAATAGAATAAGTACCATTTGACTCTGTAACAGCAAGATTCTTCACTGTAATTGAAGGCAAAGCCATAGGTGCAGATCCAAATGCAGGAAGGATGATATTTACATGACTATCATCAACTTTTTCCAACTTAAAAGTTGCATTTTCCAATGGGTCCATATCACCCTGGCCTGCCAAAGCAATAGACATTGTTTCACCAACGTAAGTACCAACAACCTGTTCTGCTGTTGCTGAAGAGCCAGCACCATTATTGTCATCATCATCACTGCTGCAAGAGCTGAATGCTACACACATAGAAACCAAAGCCAACATCATGGCCATCATTGTCTTAAACTTTTTCATTTTTCTTTATTTTTCTTTTAGTTACAATAATATTTTCTGTTTGAGGGGATTTGCAATCCCCGATTATTTATCTTCCGGAACATAGATGATTTCGCCATTCTCCAGCTGGTAAGCAATGCCTACCTTCTTTCCCTTGTTGCCCGACTTATTACTTTGGTCTTCAGAAGGAGTATAGCGATTGATCTTCTGTCCATCCTTGGTAATGATTTCCATATTCTCCTTGCCAGGGTTCTTCACCATCGTGAAGTTATCCTTGCTGAACATTTCCGTCATATTATAGCGCGAAACGAGTGCCACCATCAGGGCAAGGGCAAACACCATCGCCACATCGAAGAGGTTGCTCACTACGCTCATCGGATCATCATCCTCGCCATCATGCGCAAGCCTATTTCTGCGTCTCTGTCTCATAAATTATTTATCTTTAGTTTTTACCTTTAAAAGCCTTTTTTACCTTTTTACTTTTTTACCTTTAAAAGCCTTTTTACTTTTCCTCCAAAAGGTCTGCCATAAACTCGAGGTTACTCATATCCTCGGTGTACCAGCGGTTCTTGGTCTGCTTGGTTACGAAACCGATGGCTGCAGAGAACAATCCCACAACGGTGGTAGCGAAAGCCACCTGCATATTGTAAGCCATCGAAGCAATATCACCGGTAGAAAGACCAACCAGAGCTGGACCCATCGGGATCAAGGTACCCATCAAACCGAGCATCGGACCCATTTTCAGAAGTGTAGAAGGGAGAGAAAGATCCTTCTCAACAAACTGGGCATACTGGTCGAGGATGCGGTTCACCTGCGCCTTGCTTTGACGGTTGTCCACGAGTTTCTTCATATAGGAAACGATGACAGCCTGCTTATTCTTCGGCAAGCGTTCGCTCAGGGTATCGATGTTATCGAGCGTCAGGGTGTTCATCTGTTCACGGATTTCCGCACCCGACTTGCGCTTTACAAGATACTGTCCGAAGAAACCTCCGAGGAGCAGCAAGGCTCTGAGGAAGAAGAAAATCAACAAAATAATCACAGGAACCAGCATGCCTGTGGAAATCCAAAACAATACGTCTGATATGTAATTCATTATACTCTATATTTTTTAATTTGATAATTGTAAATTGCCCATCCTATCGCCATTCCTACGATGACGATGGCGATGACGCCGAGAAGCGAGAGGGCATCGAAACTGTTGAAGCCTGCCACCGCTGTCCTGCCATTCACCGTACCGATGATGCCCATCAATCCGAGTAGCACCTCTACCAGGAAAAGCAGTTCCAAGCGGATTGGGCGCTCCGGCAAGAGCCATCTCAAACCGTAGGTGAATACCGGCGTCAAGACCAGCAGCACTACGGCAAGCACCCATGCCACTACCTGGAACGATACGCCGGGAAGCAGGAAGATGGTCATCACCAAAACGCTGAACAGCACTGGGAAAACCAGCAAACCCGGGAAATACTTCAGGAAGATGAAGAACATCCATTTGCGGCGGCTCACATGTTCTGAAGTCTTCAGATCTACGTGGTGCACACAGAAAAGCATCGTGAGTGCCACGTCGATACTCAGCAGCACCGCCATATCGAGCATCAGCTTCTGGTCGGCTATCCAGGCCGCAATCTGCGTCTTCGACTGCTCGATGGCGAATGGCCAGGTCATTCCCACGAAAAAGGCTACGAGCACCGAGATGATCATAATCTCCTTCACTCCGTGGAAGGTCTGCTTCAGCACAAAACTGAAGCAAACCAATATCATCATTACTAAAACTAATATCTCCACTTTTTTTAAAATGTTGAATGTTAAATGTTGAATTATTCTTCACTGTTAAGTGTTGAATTATTCTTCACTCATCATTTTGCGACGACGTCGCAAATATACGGCGAGCACAACGAATGCTACGATGACGATGACACCTACAACGATGCCGCTCACCACAGTGGTGGTCTTCTGAGCTTCCTCATTCAGCGTCTCCTTCTTCATCACCATACCCTTGTCGCTGCTGTTCTTCGCAGCCTCAGCATCGCGGATCTGCTCTACATTCTGCTGATATTCCTTGGCAGAAGCTGCATCGGTCTTGCTGGCGATATAGTTGCGCAGCTTGGCATTGTCGCAGACAAAACCGGAGCATGAAGGCTTATACTTGTTCACCGTCTCGGTATGGAGCTTGGCAATGTCCTTGAGCTGCTGAGGAGTTGCCTTCCACATTCCCTTGCGGGCACTCTCCATCATCACGGCGGTCATCTCCATCAGCGCAGCCGGATTCTGCTTGTCGAAGAACTCCTTGGTGCCGAGATTGTACTTGTCCTTGACATATACATTATAGATCTCGTCCCACATCTCCTTGTCGATTGCCTTTGGCTTCATCACATTCCAGCCGTAGGTATTGGTTACGATTTCGGCGAATGTGCTGGCACTGCTGGCTCCACCCTTCATCTTCTCCTTGATATAGGCAGGGTTGAAGATGGTGGTTCTGCCCTCGATACCGATAGCCTCCTTCACCTCCTGCATTCTCATATTGCTATGGTTTCGATAGTCGGCGAGATAAGCATCCGGATCTTTACCGGTTACGTTGCGGACTGCGAGGTTCATACCTCCCATGAATTCATATACGTGATCGAGACTCAAAGCGCCCCAAGTGTTGCTCTGTCGTGGCTGAACTACCACATCAGTACGGGTCAGCGCTGCCTCGAAAGCTGCCTTGCGAACGGTCTCCCAGTTCTTCTCATCACCATAGAAGGCACCCATATTGTTCATATAAACCTCGGCAATCTGACTCTCCTTATCCCAGCGGTCGCCTGCGGTTACCATCTCCTGGATACCGGTACCATAGTTGCCGTTTACGCCACCAAACACTCGATACATACTCACCTCGCGGGCCTCCTTTGGTGACATACCCTTCTCTACGAGCACTCTTTCGGATTCGGTAACACCGGCTTTCACCAGGTTGTCGTACTTGTCACCCTTGGCATTTGCCGCCATCTCTATCGCCTTGTTGATGAGGAAGAGACGGGATGCAGCCAGGTCGCGGAGCTGACCGGAAGTCTGAACCACGACATCGATGCGAGGACGGCCCAACTGCTTGGATGGGATGAGACGCAGATCGGTAACACGACCGAAGGCATCTCTTACCGGTTCTACACCGAGCATATAGAGAATCTGAGCGATGGTAGCACCCTCTGTTTCGATAAACTCGCTGCTCCAGAGTGTGTAGCTCACTTTACGAGGATATTCACCCTTATGTCGCTCGCAATACATCTTGATGGTATTGTCGCAAAGTTCCTTCGCCTTCTCCCAGGCATCCTCCGATGGCGTATTCTCCACATTGATGGAGAAGAGGTTTCTACCGGTAGGCAGAGTGTTCGGATTCACAATCAGATCACCACCAGGAGATGGAGCAGTAAAGCCGCCATTCAGGGCATTCATCAGAGAAGACATCTCGTTGAGCGGACTCTGACGGAGCGCCTCCGAATACTTGCCCACATTCTGCAAGGCATGCTCTACGGTAGTAATTGCCTGAGCCAGATGAATCTGCTGACGGGTATATTTAGGTGCCTTCGACATCATCATACCCTTATCTTTAGAAGATTTTCCGGTCTGAGAAGCCTTGCCCGCTTTCGCCATCTTCGCCTTCTTCAAATCCTCCAGATACCATTTCTGTCCCTTCTTGATGGCTTCCATCATCTTGTCAGGGAAGTGACCGGTCTGCTCCATCTTCTCAAAAGCCTCACGACTCATCTGCGGAATCTTCTTCTTATGAGAAACCCTGGCAGCACGGAGCTCGCTTACCGTACGGTGGTCCACCCTCTTCGGCTTCGCCTCCTTCGCTCCACCCATTTGGTCTGCCATCTGCATCATCATCTGGATAGGATCCGGAGCTGCCTGCATCGCCTCTACCTTACGTGCCATCTGGAGTTCGGCAGGAGTGATTCCTACATAACGGCAGATGTATTCATCAGAAACCGAGGCTGAACCCAGAAGCTGGGTCACGGTATTGCGTGCCTTGCTCAGATAGAGACGGTCGAAAAGCTGCTTGTGCTTCTCCACACCCTCCTGGGCACGACCTTTCAGTTTATCTACTGCCAGCATTCCGTAGGCAATAGGATCTGTAGCCATCGCATAGACGCTGGTGCGGACATCATCGTTATCGTATGGCACACCCAGAGTATAGAGCTTGCCGGTAATCTTCTCGTTTGCCAACTCTTCCGCAAAGTTCTCTACTCTCGCGATTTCATCTGCAGAATAAGGCTTGTTCATCTGCTTGGCATCGAGACCCAGTTCTCGGGCGATTCCCATCTTCACGGTCAGCGCCTTCACCTTGAGCGACTGTTCGGCAGATACCTTCTTCTCATATGACTGGATGGCATCGCTCAACTGCTTATAGGTCTGTCGCAACTCGCTCTCCTTGAAAGGAGGGGTGAGATAGCTCTGGGTCTGGGCATAGGTGCGGCGCTTGGCAATCATCGCCTCGCCCACATTGCCGATGGTATATATATAAAGATGTGGAACCACACCAATCAATCGGTCACTCCAGTCGTTGCTGCCGAGTGCCACCTGCTTTCTCGGAGTATATTCCAGAGATCCGTGGGTTCCGAAATGGATAAGTGCATCGGCACTGAAACCATAACGTGCCCAGAGATAAGAGGCAACATAGGTGTAAGGAGGTGCCTGGTCGGTGCCATGCACAATCTTGAAGGAGTCGCCTCCCACGCCTGCCATCACCTGTGGAAGCAGAGCCACATTACCGAACTGCAGTCTTGCCACCGCCAACTTACCGTCATCGGTAGCCATATATTTGCCAGGGAAGGAACCATAGAGCTGATTCATCTCCTTGATCATCTTCTTAGACAAAGCCTTCTGGGTCCATCCGGCAAACTGCTGGGCGGTAACCAGGGCAGGATGTCCAGACTGGAGGAACTGGGTATAAGCACCCTCGGCATAGGTTCCGAAGACGGCACCCTGAGCCTGGATCATCTTTGCCAGTTCCTGAGGATTGGCAGGCAACTTGCCTACATTGTATCCCTCATTCTTCAAGCGAACCAGGAGATTGTAGAGCGATGGAACCACTTCCATTCCCGAAGCGGTGAGTGCATTCTGACCGGGACCCTTGAAGTAGAAGATGGCGATGCGCTTGTTGCTATTCTTCTTGTTCTTCAGATTCACATAGCCCTGCACGCTCTCTACGAAACTCTCCATTCTGTCTGGGATGCCGTAAACCTCCTGCAAGCCCTCCTTGTTGATGCGCTGTCCGAAAACTACGTATGGACGGATAGCACCATCAATCTCCGGAGTCACGATGCTCTGCGACATGAAGCCGCCGTTCATTCCCTGCTTGTCGTTCTCCCAATCGGTGGTCAAGCGGTTGATATTAAGAGGTGAGAACAATGGAATATTCTTCTGCTTCAGGAACTCAACGAAGTAATCGCCCAGTCTGCCGTGCGCCATATTCACAACGGCATTCGCCTGGATACTGTCGGCATGATGACCGGCGATAAAGCTCTGCAGCTGGTTGATGCGATACACCATGAATCCCTTCTTCTCGAAAGCTTTTTCCATATCAGGAGCCGCACCCATAAAACCGGTGAGCAAGATGGTAGGAGCACCTTTCTTATATAATCCGTTCTTCGCCAGGAAGGCATTGTACTCACGGACGCTGTTGAAACCCAGCTCATCGCCCTTTTCATCTTTCGGGTCAAAATGAGTCAGGAGATAGTTTGGTCGCTCATCCACACGTTCCGGTTCTGGAGCCATGAACTTCTTTCCGTCGATAAACTTACGGATATAAGCGAGCATACTGTGATAATTCTTCTTGCTGCCGTTCTCGATGTACTGCATCAGATAATCTGCATCGAAGTTATCTACCGATACGATATTGTTGGCAGGGTTGGTAGCAGCATGAGTCAGGGTCGGCACCTTGTAGGAAGCCTCTTCCAACTGCTTGCGCTGGTTCTCGTCGATTCGGAGTCCCATACCATTCACGATAATCATATCGTAATCATCCAGATGATCGAAATCATCGGTTGTGATCTCACTCAGTTTAATCATCGCATTGTCGTTGGCATGCGAAATCTGTCCCAGCGCAATAGCCTGATAGTTGAGGAAAGCGATGCGGGTAGTACCCACCCAGGCAGAGTAAGCCTTCGCCAAACCTCCCAGAACAATCACAGCCAATAAGGCCAGGAAGATGTGTTTCTTTTTAATCTTTCTGATTTTTCCTAATCCTTTTTTCATATCTATTCCTTTTTTCGGGCTGCAAAGGTAAGGCTTATTTAGAAATTGTACAATACCGAGAAATTGTGATTTTCACATTTTTTATACTTAGAAGTTGGTATCAGGTTAAACGCATTGATATAGTCAGTACTAATAAATAAGTAGTGTTTTCAGGTTGAAGGAGATGGAAACGTTCAATATACCGGAAAGAAGAGGGTGTGCCATAAACCAATGACACACCCTCATATTTTTACAGGCTTGGCACCTGAATCTCAGGAATCACCAGATCAGCCTCATCTTCTATCTTGTTGCTAAAGAACATACAATAATATATAGGCATATAAGTGATTCCGTTTTCTGTATAAACCTTCTGCTCATTGCTCAGCACCACAGCCTCATGAATATGATATTCCGGGGTATCCAGGAACTTATCAAGTGCACTATGCACCATATAATCCTTACCCGACTTGATTTCCACAGGCAAGACTGTCAGGTTTCTGTAATCATCTATCAGATAATCCACCTCACCTTTCTGCTTGTTATCATAATAATGAAGCACATAACCATGGGCATGAAATTCCTGAGCTATGACCGACTCATATACAGCCCCCAGATTCACACTCCGCTCATCCCGCAAAACAGCATTGATATTCGTACCATAAAGAATACTGGTCAGTAACCCCACATCATTCATATAGAGCTTCAGCAAATTCTTGCTCTCCGACTCTATCAGCGGAAAACTCGGATTGCTGATAGCCTGCACCGACAAAGCTACTCCAGAATTCGTAAGATACTCAAATTCCTCAGCATAGTCGCTAAACTGCTTATGCGCCTTCAAGCCTTCGATATTCTTTACGATGATACGCTTTTTCTTATTTTCCATGTTCGATGGAATCATATCATATATCTTTCTTATAACAAGCTTGCGCTCATCATCATACTGCGATGCATCTATCTTATAAAGCGCATGAATATCCCGCTGAATACTGCGCACTTGAGCCATATTTCTATTTTCAAGAAACTTATTGACGGCATCAGGCATTCCTCCCACGAGCAGATAAATTTTAAACTGCTGGAGCATATAGTTATGCATCGACTCATTCAAGGCTTTCTTATCCAGAAAACTCTGTCGCATGCTCTCTATCGCCTTCTTTCCACAACCCATCGCCCACAAGAATTCCTCGAAATCAAGAGGATACATCTGTTGGATAGCGATACTGCCAATAGGTACAGAAGGGGTTTGCGACAAGGCGACACCCAGCTGGGAGCCACTTGCCACATATCGGTATTTACTATCCTCGTTGAGAAACTTAAGCATAGTCATCAGGTGAGGATAACTCTGTATTTCATCAAGAAACACCAAGGTATCATCCTTACTTCCGAGATTGTTACCTGCCATGGCACCCAACTGCAAGTAAAAGTCTTCCTTGCTCTTTACTGTTTTAAAGATGCCATCTCCCTCTTGGTCTGCCTTGAGATTTATTTCTACAAAATGCTTGAAAAGTTTCTTTCCCACATATCTTATCAGATACGACTTTCCTATTTGCCTTGCACCATTGACAAGCAGAATCTTCCGAGGTTCATGAAGGAGGAAATTCTCCAAATTATCTGCAAATTTACGTTCTAACATAAGCTTCTCATTTAAATCCGATGCAAATATACTCATTTTCAGTTAATTACACAAATTTTCAGGACTTTTTCTTTCATTTTAGCCCTCAAAAAGAGGAATTATTCCGTTAAAATAATGGGCAAAAACAGGAATTATTCCGTCAAAACAAGGGGCAAAAAGAGGAATTATTCCGAAATATACAGCAAGAGCGTGATCACCCAATTCGGCAATCACGCTCTTTCTACTTATAAACATAAAACATTACGATGATGAAAGAAAAGCTTAGCAAACCTTCTTCTTCCGCTCACAATAGCGTTCGCATTGGGCACAGATGTCATATCCCAGCATGGCACCCAAGATGAAATCCTCCTCAGGCGTAAGCTGGCACAACGGTTTGGTGATTATCATGCGGATAGCATCCAGACATTCTTTCTTACCAAAGAAGAGATTCAGACGGTCGTTGCCAACCGGCTGGATGATATAATCAATGTTCTGACGCTCTAATCTAGTTATGGCAAAAGACTCATATTTCTTGTTGAAGGTGTAGAGCACCAGGCGGCGCACGCCCTTCTTATATTCATATATATGATTCATCAGAACCTTCAAATCTACTGGTGTTGCGATTTCCTGCTGCATACTATCCGAATTTATCTGTTTTTAAATCAAGAATCAGAGAATTCCATCATTCTCCAATTCTTGAAAAATATTTTTTTAAAATTATAACGCTGGCTTGATTGCCTCAAGCCATGCATCGATGCGCTCCTCTGTCTTGTCGTCCTCGTTCACCTCGTCGAGTGCGAGTCCCAGGAACTTGTCGCCATCAATTGCCTCACTGTCATCATAGGTGTATCCGTCTGTAGATACGCCAGGCAATACGGTAGCGCCAGCCTCAACGGCAGCATCATAGAGTTCCTTCATACCGCCACAGAATGTATCAGGGTAAGACTCACTGTCGCCACAACCAAACAGGGCAACAGTCTTGCCAGCCAAGCCGGCACTTTTCAGCGTCTTCACGCCATCATACCAGTCATCCTGCATCTCGCCAGCACCCCATGTAGAAGTACCGAGAAGAAGATTCTCATGACTTGTGATAGTAGCATCATCGATGTTAGCTACATCTACAGCTTCCACGCCCAATTTAGAGGCGATGGTTTCGGCAATCGACTGGCATGAGCCAGTAGAAGAGCCATAAATTACGATTGTTGTTTTCATTTGTCTATCTTACTTTTAGTTACATTTATTTTCGGGTGCAAAGATACATCCTTTTTCCATCATCTGCAATACCTAAAAATGATGGTTTCGCAGAAATACCTAAATATGGGGATAGAAGAAAAGTTTTAGGATGGTTTATCCTAAAACTTTTCAAATTTCGGAAGTTTTAGGATGATTTATCCTAAAACTTTCTTAAATATTATACTTTTAGGATGATTTATCCTAAAAAAATAGTATCTTCGCAGCAAATATATAATCAAAGAACAATGAAATGATATGAAACGAATAGAAAGAACGGAATATCTCAATAAGCTGATTGCTTTCAAAGACAAGTCTCTTATCAAAGTGATAACCGGCATTCGCCGTTGCGGAAAATCCACCATTATGGAGATTTATCGTGACTGGCTTAAGAAGCAAGGTGTTCATGACGACCAAATCATCTATCTCAATTTCGAGGATTACGACTTCTATGAGCTTCGCAATCCACATAACTTATATGCTTATATCAAGCCATTGGTTCATCAAGACAAGATGACTTATATCTTCTTTGATGAGATACAACATGTGGAAGATTTCCCAGACATCATCAACAGCCTCAACCTGAAGCCAACAGTAGATCTCTATATTACGGGCTCGAATGCCTATATGCTGTCAAGCGAAATCGCCACATTACTCTCCGGAAGATATGTGGAAATCGCCATGCTTCCCCTTTCATTCAGAGAGTATGTAGAAGGCATCGGCGGAACCGACAATCTTCCCAAAGCCTATACAGACTACATCACAAGGAGCAGTTTTCCATATACCCTTGAACTGGATAGTCCCGCTGAAATCAGCGACTACCTGAATGGTGTATATAACACCATTGTAGTAAAGGACATCATGAGCAGGAAGAAATTACCCGATGTCATGATGCTGGAAAGCGTTATCCGTTTCACTGCAGACAATATCGGCAACATTCTATCCACCAAGCGCATAGCTGATATCATGACTGCCGATGGAAGAAAAATAGACCAGAAAACCGTGGAACGATATCTGACAGCACTCTGCGAAACCTTCTTCGTATATGAAACCAAAAGATACAACATCAAGGGTAAGCAACTGCTCAAGACATTGGGTAAATATTATCTAGTAGATATCGGTTTGAGAAGAATGCTCCTAGGTTCCCGCTCATTCAATGCCGGCCGCATCCTGGAGAACATCGTTTATCTGGAACTACTCCATCGCCAGCAGAAAGTATATATAGGAAAGATGGATAATCTGGAAGTAGATTTTGTAGCGATTGATGAAAACAATATCACGTATTATCAGGTAGCTGCCACCGTTAGAGATGAGGCTACCTTAAAACGTGAATTGGCATCTCTGCAGCAAATCAATGACCAATATCCTAAGTATATCCTTACACTTGATGAAGATCCTACTGCCGATTACAACGGTATCAAGAGAATCAATGCCCTAAGGTGGCTGATGGGAGAAATAGGATAGCCTATATTTTCTCAGTAACACCATTAATATATAAGGCACAATATTTAAAAAGATATGATTCGATGAAAGATTTTGCAGCGATAGGCTTTAAATAAGGTGAGAGCAAACATCAAGAACATTGATAAACAACCAATTCTCTTGGGAGGTTGATGATTTTCAACCTCTCAAACCACAGTTTCATCGAACTCCCCTGATGCCGCTTCACATGACTGTTGATGATATAATAGTCTGCCTGATACTCATCCATTAAATCAGAAAAGGCAGCCTTGATACGAGAACACTTCTCGTTTATCGCATTATCAAGCGGATTCACCAGACGGTTCACGGTCTCGGTAATCTTATCCATATCTATTCTATTCCCTATCTTCTGATAAAGTTGAAGAAGTTCTTCCCGATAATCTACCAGATTCTTGAATTCAATACCTTCCGGATGGTTCAGGAAGAGCAGATAGAGCGCCTTGTGGATAGGACTGAGCTGTACCTCTTTATTACCGAACTCAGGCAACAGGAAGCGATAATCCTCAGTAATGACCAATGGGCTGAGAGTAGCTCTTGCTGCCTCAATACGAAGCTGTTCCAATACGGGCACACCGATAGCTTTCAGCAAAAGGTCAGTTCTTCCTTCTGCCAAAAGTTGGGAGGAAAGCGTTTTTATCAAAGCAGCTTTCTCCTCGACACTCCTATTTTCCTGTTCTGTCTGCATACCGGATGCAAAAATACAAAAAGAATAGGAAAAAACGTTTCTCTTCATCAAAAAATCTTCTTTCGCAAGCCTTGCGTTTCTTTTATTATTGTATAATTACTCCTTTTTTATTATCTTTGTGCCCAAAATAGAAATATAGATAAGATGACAGAAGAATGGACCCCTATAGATTTCGGACAGACTGAAGACACCACCAAGAATATCATCAAGGTGATAGGTGTGGGTGGTGGCGGATGTAATGCCGTTAAGAACATGTACTCAGAAGGTATTGTAAATGTGAGCTTTGCCGTTTGCAATACGGATAGCCAGTCGCTATCCAAATCACCTGTGCCTGTAAAAATCATGCTCGGAAAGAGCGGTTTGGGAGCAGGCGCTAACCCTGAAGTTGGAAGAAGCGAAGCGCAGAACACCCAGGAAGACATCAAGCGGCTGCTGGATGACGGAACCAAGATGGCATTCGTTACAGCCGGCATGGGTGGCGGTACTGGTACAGGAGCAGCCCCTGTCATCGCTGGCATCGCCAAAAGCATGGGCATCCTGACGGTGGGCATCATCACCATCCCATTTTATTTTGAAAAGCGAAAGAAAATCGTGAAGGCCCTGCAGGGTGTAGAAGAGATGCGCAAGAACGTAGATGCCCTGCTCATTGTCAACAACGAGCGACTTTGCGATGTATATGCCGATTCTGAAATTACCGTAAAGGATGCCTTCAAGCTGGCAGACAAGGTGCTGAGCGATGCCACCAAGAGCATCTCGGAACTGATTACCGTAGAAGGAACCATCAATCTCGACTTCCGTGACATTGAGACCACCATCAAGAGCGGCGGCGGTGCCATCATGGCGATGGGCAGGGCGAGCGGAGAAGGCAGAGTTCAGAATGCCATCCTCAACGCCCTAGATTCCCCATTGCTCTACGGCAGCGACATCAGCAATGCCCAGCGCATCCTCTTCAACATCTATACCTCGAGCAAGCACCCTATCTTCGTTAGGGAAATGCGAGAGATAGATGCCTTCTTCGATGAATTGAATCCTGACATCAAGGTTATCTGGGGTCTTTCAGATGATGACAGTCTGGATGAGGATGCCAAAGTCACCATTCTGGCAACAGGTCTCAATAACGAACTGGCAGATGAAATTCAGGACAATCCTGTCACAACCACCAAGGATGAAGATGATTACCAGAGAATTATCGATAAGCTTTATCATCCGATACGTGACAACTTCCAATCTCAAAAGAAGGAAAATCCCCCAAAAGAGGATATTCCAGCAGAGCCATCAAACACAGAATCTGCAGACATCCCTGATGAGGAGCCAGCCCCACTCACCCCCGAAGCTCCGCCAGAAGAACCTCCAGTCATAGAAGAAGAGCCCCAAGAGCCTATCGTCCAGCAAGAGCCACCAACCTTGTCGAAGAGGATAAGAGACAGACTGAAGAAATTAGCCAAAGATTTAGACATCATCACGGAAGACGAATAGCTTTTTGCTGATGTACCTGGACTGCAAGAAAGTTATTATAATTAGGGTAGCAGGAGAGTTATTATAAGCCTTTGTATATGTCAAGCCAAGCCAAATAGAGAAATTTGCGGTAAAAATACCACAAATTTCTCTTATTTTTGTAGGAAATTTACCACAAATTTCGTATATTTGCACCAAAAATGCTAAAAAGCATTCAAATAAATGAATTAATAACAGAAGAAATATGGAATTATTGAAGCAATTATCCGACAATCTCATCAAACGTACCGACACCCGATACGTGAGATATATGTATCATCAGATTCCATGGAAGAATCGGATGACAGCCCTTGTGGGACCTCGTGGCGTGGGCAAGACCACACTCCTCTTGCAGTACATCAAGCAGAATCTCAAGTTGAAGGACACCCTATATGTGAGTGCCGAATCCATCTATTTCGCCAATCATACACTCTTTGATACTGCCATGAAGTTCAATCAACTTGGCGGCAAGCATTTCTTTATCGACGAAATACATAAATATAAAGGATGGGCAACGGAGCTGAAGATGATATACGATAATCTACCCGACCTGCAAGTAGTGTTTACAGGCTCATCAGTACTTGACATCTATCAGGGAACCGCCGACTTAAGCCGTCGTGTCCTCGTCTATAAAATGCAAGGTCTGTCGTTTAGAGAATATATTGGCATGAAACTCGGAATCGACCTACCAGCCTACACATTGGAACAAATCGTCAATCATGAGGTAGAATTGCCAATAGAGATAGACCATCCCCTATCCCTCTTCAACGAATATCTGCGCCAGGGTTACTATCCATTTTATGAAGACGAAGGCTATAAGATGCGATTGAACCAGGTAGTAAGCATGACGCTGGAAACCGACATTCCCCAATATGCCAACTACACAGTAACCATATCGAGGAAATTGAAGGAACTGATGCAGGTGATAGCAGACAGTGTGCCATTCAAGCCCAACATGAGCACCATCGCTACAACCATCAAGGCAGACCGCGGCTTGCTTCCCGACTACTTTGAACTTATGGAAAAGGCTGGTCTCATCGCCCAACTCCACGATTCAACAAAGGGAGTTAGAGGTCTGGGGAAGGTCGAAAAAGTATATCTCGACAATACTAACCTCTCTTTCGCTCTCACATCAGAAACTCCCGATATAGGAAATCAACGTGAGACCTTTTTCTTTAATCAGATGAGAGTGAACCATACCGTTTACAATTCTCCCATCTCAGATTTTCTGATAGCCGGCAAAACCTTTGAGATAGGTGGCAAGAAGAAAGGTCAGAAGCAGATAACCGAGGCAGAAGAGGGATATATCGTAAAAGATGATATAGAAACCGGTTTCGGCAATATCATTCCTCTCTGGACATTCGGAATGAATTATTAAATTGTGATTGTTACATAAAGGAATGCATTCCCCAACTTTTTGGGGAATGTTTCCACATACTTTCCTCATTTTCCACACCATCTGTTTTTGGCACATTTTACATAAACTACTGACTATCAGCACAGAGCCATTTTTCTTATCTTTTTGGCACGCCGATTGTGACTATGAATAGCGGGTTCGAAAATGAATCCACAAAGAAAGTAAATAACAATAAATAGTAACAATTATAAAAAGATAAGATTATGAAGAAGTTTATGTTTGCAGCTATCGCAGCTATGGTAATGGTTTCAGTAAGCAACGTTTTTGCATCAAGCAAAATGGTAAGTAACTCAGAGGTAGCACCAGTTGATACCGTAGCGCCAGAAACACCAGCAGATACATTGGCAACAGGTACTCCTATCCAGCCACAGGCAAGTATTGAGTATTCTACAAAGACAGAAGAGAATACTCAGACAACAGAAGAGCCAGCAAAGGTTCAGGAAACTCCACAGGAAGAAACAACCCAGCAGGAGGCAACTGAGCAGCAGGCTACAGAGCAGCAGACAACTGCTGAGTAAAAAATAAAGAACAGTTCATTTTGCAGCGTTATTCATATAATAGGATTTAGTTTTTTAAAAAGGTAATTAGACTTATTCAGGTTACATTAGATATTGCATAGATAGAAATTACAAGGTAGAATTTTAGGTTCGGTTTTTGAAAGTGAATCCTGCTGGCAGTGATGCCGGCAGGATTCTGCGTTATTATCACCCATTGATAATTTTTTGTGTTAAATTCGTAAAAAATACTTGGAAGATAACAGAGAAATGATTACCTTTGTATTAATTAATGTAAGAATGAGTTTTATGCATATACTGAATGAACAGACACGAGAAACATTAAGTCGGAAGTTAGGAAAAACTTACGATGAGATATTGCAGATGAGTGCGGAAGAGCTAGATGCACTTGTCGAGGCTCGTATTGGCAAAAAACTAACCCCAGCATTCTCTCTCAAAAACATGGTCAATAGAGGATCTGTCTATTTGTTTTTCAAACGTTTAGTTTCAAAAAATGATATAGACAAACGTTTAGCACGAATTTAAAATGGATTTAAAGCGCTGTACCGCACACACCGATACAGCGCTATCATATTTTATGAACAGCAGAGATGAAATTCTCATCGGAGCATTGCGTAGAATTCCTGCACCTTGTTATGGAGCATAGAAGCATAGAGAAGACCATCTTTCCATTCTTCAGGAATTTGGTTTATTCCAAATTTAGCACCCAGGATTGCACCTGCTACTGCAGCATTTGTATCCGCATCACCTCCTGATAAAACAATCTTCAAAATACCCTCCTTATACGAGGTTGCATGCCAATAAGCCCATAGGACAGCCCCTAAAGTTCTGAGCGTATATCCCATACTCTTTTCTTCATCCAGACACAAAGAATCCAGACCTTCATGATATGCCAAGTCTATAAATGGAACGATTCGTTCATCATATTGTTTGGCAATGCCAATCACATCTTCATAATCCAATATTCTGTCTTCAAAGACAAGAGTATGTATGATAGAAGAAACGATAACGCAAGAGCCAACACAGCGAGGATCATAATGAGTTAGCTTACAGATATTCTCTGCATTATTAGCCACATTGTCCTTCAAAAGTCCTACCACCGAAGTTCTCATGACGGCTCCATTAGCTGCAGCTTTTTTCTTTCCCATCTTCCAGATAATCTCTGCAGCCTTCTGTGGATTCGAAGTATAGTCGCCAAGAGCCATTACATTATAAGTATGCCGGCCAATTCCCATGCCTCCATTCATCATCCATTCCTTAAACCTTCTGGCAATATCAAGAATATCTACCTTTTGACAAGCCACAAAAGAATCTAAGATGCACAGCATCATGTCGGTATCATCAGTCCAGTCGCCTCTTTGCCAACGACGACGATGATCATCCTGCACGATTTGAGAATAATCCTCTATCCCATTAGGATAAAATTGATCCACCTCTTGCTTGGACATAAACTCCGTGCTCAGTCCCAAAGCATCTCCTACAGCTTGTCCAAAGATGGTACCGAGGAATCTTTCTTTTATAGTTTCATTTTCCATATTTTTTCTATTCATACAACCAACCAATCGTAAAGTCATCCCTATCTGACAATAGTGCTGTACCGATTACACAGCTCCACTTTTTAAACGACAACACTTATTCCCTTTCATGCTCCTTCAGATACAATTATATGTTCTGTGGAAACCATGATGCGGCTGAGGAAGCTGCCATCATGTACACTATGATAGGAAGCTGCAAGCTGGCTGGTGATGACTTCCGAAAATGGACAACCTACTTCTTGACTCATATACATGAGTATGATAATGATTATTCGAGAGATTTGGCAAACTTCCTGCCATTGAGGCTAAGAGAGAAGGGAATTCTGTAATCTCCCTCTGAAATTCTTGTAACTTCTTCTAAATTTCTTTAAATATCTCCGAAAATCTTGTAGAATTTTGAAGATTCCTACAAGATTTTCAGAAAATATTGCAAGACAGGGTTAGCCGATGGCTTACATCTTAATTCTTTTTGTACAATCTTGGTGGCACTTTATCTAAAGGTGAAGCCAGATTAGGAGTATTATACATCAAATACAACTGGTGCATTGTACGTGTCATGGCAACATATAACGCTTTCCTTGTTTCTTCATTATTTGCTCCATCAAACATAGGTATGATAACTATATCAAACTGAAGACCTTTTGCACTATGATAGGTCATTACTTTTGGAAGGTTGTTTGTGAAGTGAAGTTCGCCCTGAGCCCTTTTGTCCTGAGCCTCAGTTTTGAATTTGAACTCATAATCAAAGTCTTGTAATTTAAGCTTTTCGCAAACTTCAATTACTTTCTGATTACTTGGGAGTAATACCCCTATACTCATTTCTGGGTTGGAGTTCGAGATTTCAATGATCTTTTTTATTTGTTCATCTACAGTCTCGAAATGAACGAAATGGGGTAACTCTTTCTCCTTGTTTTTATAAACCTTTTCCTCGTATTTCATAACATTTACGCCGACATAGTCTTGTGTAATCTTTGCAACGTTACGTGGAAGTCGGTAATTATTGTATAACCTAAGAGGAACAAGACCTGTCATATCAGCAATTTCATCAATGGACAGAGTCTTTTTGCCAAAATGGTTATAGATTGACTGAGCAGAATCACCAAAGAAGAAATAATGCTTAGCAGCAGCCTCTATGAACTCCTGAATTTCTTCACGTTCAAAATCTTGAATTTCATCAACAATGATATAGTCAGCGGAAGGCATACCAAGATATTTCCAGTAATGATAATGATAGAACTGGTAAGAACTGCAGCTTCTGCCTGTCTTCATAAAACTATTAAGAGAACGTGTAAGGGATATAAGTATCACAGAATTACCCTCATTTGCAATCTGTTCAGCTTTATGCATAGCAATAACAGACTTACCACTACCTGCACAGCCTGTTACCAACATAGACTGATCAATAGTTATATCTATCAAATCAAGTTGGTCATCATCCAGAGAGTCTTCGTCTAAATCCCAGTCATCTACTGCAAGTCGCATACGTTCCCGAAGCTGACATTCTCTTTGTGGTCTATAAACAATAGGAGTTTCAGGAACTAACTCTTCCTCTGTTGCTTGAGATTCAAGTACTTGTGTAGCAGATAGTAAATTCTTTAGTTCTTCTATTTCCTTTTGCTTTTCTGCTAACAGGGATTCTACTTCTGAAGTTCTTTCTTGTGATGCCAAGTTTTGTTGCTCTACTTCTGCTAACTGTTTCTTTACAAGTATCAAAGCTGCTTCCTTCTCATCAATAGTTTTATTGGCGAGCTCTATTTGATTCTTCGCTTGGTTTAACTCTTTTCCTCTTACAGAGTTAAAGGAGAATGACTGCAAACCATTCAGAAATACTATTGTATCTGCAGAAAGTATGGAATTTCCTTTTAGAAAGTCAAAAAAAACAGGAATACAAGTTGCGCAACCTCTTGCTTGCTCTTCTTCCTGCATTGATGAGCCACCTGTATGGCTTCCGAACTCGCTTGCAAAGCTATACCAACGGCACAATTCGGAGCTATAACTTTCAATGCTCAGTTTCAATCTTTTCTTTTGTACATCCTCTCTTGCACTATACACATCTGGATGATACATAAAGTAAGCACGAGGGAATATTGCAGTAAAGATACTACCTGTTGGCTTTCTTGAGGTAGGTCTTGTATCAAGGTAAAAGAGATTATCCTTACTCTTTTGTATTGATTTTCGACCTTCCACGATGTCTGTAGAAGTGGCATCATTATTTATAATGTCGTAAATAACGAGTTTGCACAATAACTCAATAGCAGGTCGAACGTTTCTAAAGAAAGATGTATAATCCTTCTTGTTGAAACAATCGACAGCTAAGTTGTAGTCGTGCTTGAAACTATTCTTTATCGATTCCATTTGTTATCATTTTAAGCAGGAGTACCAAATCCTGCAATTTGTACTACATAGATATATCCACGTTCACGAGCCGCTTGACACCAATCGTTAGCGAAAGGTCTATATTCGCGATGTTGGGCTATTGCCTTAGCTCTAGCACTTTCATCTGCCTTTAAGGTATCTTCCCATGACCATATACTTACATCACTCACAAAGAATCCACGCAATCGAAGGATATCATTATTTCGCGCATTTCTTGCAATTGTGCTTGCTCCTGATAACCTAGCGACTAAGTCATTACCATGTTGAACATAGTAATTGCCATCAGACTCTCGAACAACCATAACGTCATCGTCTTTTTTAACATTCTGCGCTATTTTGTCATTCATAAAGAATGTATTAGCAAAGACATTTTGCGATAGATAGTATTTATTCATGCCTGGTTCACGTTCTGCATATACAATGGTTCCATCGTCCACTGGCAAATAAACTTGATTAGCTTCTTCAATGGCTGCCTCACGTTGTCCTTTGTAAACATGCAGATACTTCTTTGCACGAGTATAAGCAACAAACATCAGACGGCGTTCCTCTTCTATATCTGCTTTATCGTCTAATTGAAGTTCTTGACCTTTGGCATAGGTATGGTGAGGTTTCATCGGCAACGAAATGGAAGATGGTGTGATAAATACAGCATCAAACTCCAGACCTTTAACTTTATGCATAGTTGTCAGAATGACGGTAAGAGTATCATCTTGTAGAATGCGTTGCTCTTTGTAACGGTCGTATATCTTATATACTTGACCACCATCATCCTTTCCTGCAACTTCCAATATATAATTAGCCAAGTCAGAATAGCTATGAATAGATTCGTCAGAACGAATGGATTCCAGATAATTAAGAACAATTGTGTATGCCAAATCTATGTTATAGGCATCCCAAGATGGGTTGTCTTCAATTTTTTTCATTAAGAAATCCTTCATGCCATGAGCTGTTCTATCATCATCAAGCAACAGTTCTGTATCTGGATGTTGATTCAGGAAATGTATCAAATCATACACTTCTCTCTCGCGCCATAACTCGCACGTACTTGCACCTTGAATACGTATTCTTACATCTTCAGGCACTCGTGATCTTATATCAGCATATCCTCGATAGACTTCATTGTTGGTTCTGAAGAACACAGCGACATTTTTTATAATAGCGTACTCATTACCATTAGATTTTGCTATTTCATTTTGTTCCTTTACATTATTTATATATACTAACAGATCACCAGTCCATGATGTAGATGTATCGTTGAATATAGTGTATGGTTCATGCGGCTCATGCGCCATTAGCGTTGCTGCTGAGATAGGCATATTACTATCAGTAGGGACAAACTTAGCAGAACTATCCAAAATCTTTTGATATGAGCGATAGTTTGTGAACATTGTCAGCTGAGTAGGATGAAGCTCTTCATCCAACTTCTTATAATATGCATCAGGATTTAACCATGCAGCATATGTTATAGGGTTATTCACCTGTAGTGCACGACCATTACTATCCTTTGGCAATCTGTCAAATCCGTAGATGCTCTGATTCTTATCACCAATAGTGAAGAACTTTACATCAGGATAAATCTTCTTTATTTCAAGTAACGAAAGTAGTCTGTCCCTGGTTATATCCTGGAACTCATCCACAAGAACGTATTCAATTTGAGGGAATATTCCTCTGAACTCTACAGTGTTATTCTGAAGGAACAGTAAGAACATCTTTTCCCAAAGCTCAGTAGGAACATTATCTAAACGGCTTCCCATGCAGATCTTTGCAAGCGCATGGAAAGTATGAATATGCAAATGATGTCCGATACGACTCATACCCAACTTTGTAAAGAGGTTGTCAAGTCTGTTTTTAAGTTCGACAACAACAGCTCTGTTGTATGCAAGTATCAAAAGGTGGCTCGGCTCAACATGTTCTTTATAGATTAGCTTTGCACATCTCATAGTCAACATGTGAGTCTTACCCGAACCTGGACCTGCCAATACATTTATGGTCTCATTTCTAGGCTGCTCGTATATTTTTATCTGCTCTTCATTTTTCAAATATCCTTTTTCTTTGTCACCATAGAACTTCTTTTCCTCTTCTCGAAGAGCTTCATCTGTCAATTCGGACATAATATCAGAACTTTCAGGGGCATACTCACCTGCCAAAGCGAGATAATCCCGATAGTTACGACACATGAAGTATCTACGTATGAACTCGCCTTGTTGTTCCCTTCCTATCAACGAGAAAATGTGCATTGCAGTAAGACGCACTTTCTTTACTCTTTCCTGTTCGTCAAAGTCTTGTCTGAAATCATACATTTCAGATTCCTTATCAGTTCCCTCATCTATATCAGATACTGTCTTGTCATTGGCAAGAACCTCAATACCCGAGCTTATCAATGGCGTATGTTCAATGTATGCCAACAATCTGAGAACAGTCAAAACCTTCTCGAAATAGCCATACATATTGCCATTGTGATGGAAATCAAGTTCTTGCAATTTTTCTGCCCAGTAAAAAGAACCAGCCTGCTCACACACAAACTTTATCCATTTAAAGCAGTCTTCCTCAAAGAATTTAAGGAAATCCTTCCATTGTTCATTCTTTACTTTCACATGGAAATCAAATTTCTCTTCAACTTGCTGTATATGGAACTCTACTCCTGGTATATAGCGTAGAATCGAGAATATTTGTGGACCGACTCTCGTTATGATATTACGTTTGAATGTTTCCGCAACAGTAACGGCACCCTTTGGAGGATTCAGAATTTCATTCTTCCAAGGCATGTATATTGTAGTCTCAACCTTCTTCCTACGTTTCTTTTCTTCTTTAATTGTTTCATAATAAACATCATCGAGAAGATGCCTGTATATTTCTTCCCGACTCTCTACATCAAATATTTGTGTAACACCTATCTTACAATCATATAACAGATTGCGAACGCCTTCCATGGCTATATGAAGCGCAAAGGTGTTATCATCATGATTAACCATGTATCTTGCTTCACAAAATCTTCTGGTCTTTATCTCACAACGCATCATTTCATTCAATGAGAGTAAATTCAGTGATTGACAGTATAGAATGGCATTCATTATCTGTGGGAACGACATTTTGTACATTTTAAATGCCGCTCTCATATCCGCGATAGAAAACAGTGATGGTTCATCAAGACGTTCAGCGTTCCTTTTTAGGTAATCGTAAACGTTTCGATGACGTTCATCCCTATAATTAACACCAGAAGCATTAGACATAATAGTCATGTCATAATATGCAGAACTCAGATATTTCAGTTTTATGAATCCCATTGTTTCAAGCCAATGGAACGCAAGTCGTGAAGCTGTTGTATCTGTAAAATGATCAGAATCATCATTCTTTGACCACACACCATATGGTACAACCAATGGTTTTGTCTTGACTTCTTCTATAGTCCTAAATCGTTTTATAAATGCCACAATCTTATCCTTGCAGTCTGTTAGGTCAGACCAACTCATCTGACTACGGACAAGCAGATCTTTCAGCTTATGGAAGTCCTCGTCCGATGTAATACACACTGCAGGTAGTTCATTATGAGATAAATAGAACTCAGGTCTTTCAGAAGGATCTTCTTGATAGTCTCGACCTGCACGTCCAACTTCCTGTAAGTAATCTTCAAGTACTGAAGGTGGTGTAAAATGTACAAGATAGTGAATATTTGGAATGTCCATACCCATACCAAATGCTTTTGTCGCACACAAAATATAAATGTGTTCTGACTCTGCAACAGGTACGTCTACACCATTCTCTTTACGAGTTTTCTTGAATCTACAATATTTTTCGTTACGCTCTTCTGCATCAAGACCTGCATGGAAATAGTCTATATGGTCAAAACATTTATGCAAAACGGAATCTTCAGAAGCCTTTTCGCATAAAGCATTCAAAGCTTCGGCTGTTTCGGAACATTGATTATGCGTCCTACAGAATATAAGCATACAGCTTTCTTTGAAATCAATCTTGTTTTCTGTAATGTATTGAGCAATCGCCTGAACTCGTGCATCATCATTATGACCTTGTTTTCTCTTTCCTGAGTTGGCTACAGCAAAGGAAATTCCGATATGGTTACGTATCGGATTATATTCTTCTGCAGATTGTCCTAATCTTGTAATATCTGGAATGAACTTCTTGAAGTCTGCCTCTACCTGAGTTGTTACAGTTGCAGAGAACATCGCTATCATTATGTCAAAAGTTTGTTGCAATTCAACACAACGTACTATTGCATTTCTGTAGTCAGGTCTGAAATCCTGTCCCCATTGTGATACGCAGTGTGCTTCATCAAATACAACATACTCTAATCCACCGTCCATACGAAGACGTTGGTATAGCACATCCATGAAAGATCTAACTCTAAATCGTTCTGGAGTAATATATAGAAGTGCAATCTCACCAGATTGAATACGTCTGTAAATCTGTTGGGTTTCAACAATCATTCTGTCGCCACTAAGGTAATCAACATTGCTTACGAATCCTTTTGACTGCAACTCCTCTACTTGATCTTGCATCAGGGCACGCAATGGAGTGACAACCAATGTCAATTTGTGAGACGTAATTGCTCTACACAAAGCCGGACCTTGGAATAGCACGGACTTACCACCACCTGTAGGTATTGAAACCAAACAGTTGCCAGTCTTAGATAGCATGTAATCGACTATTTCTTCCTGACCGTTTCTCCAGCCACTATACCCCCAGTTAGAGAGTATCATCTGCTTCATCTGGTCAGTTCCTAACTGATCAGTTTCAGCAACATTATCCTTAAAATATATAGAAGCACGTTCTAAGATTCGACGGAACTCATCATCATCTTTCCATAATTGGAACTCTACAGCTTTTCCTTTACAAGCCTTCGCTAAACCAGAATAGTCTTCAAAATGAGAATCAGTGATATAGAACTTAGTTTCAGGACTATTTGCCATTGCCAAAGAACAGTAGTGCTCAAATATTGGCCATGATGCAAGAATACACTGTCTGGCAGTAGTGCGCTTGTATTGTTCATCTGCATCAGAATCAGATGAATCCTCGTAATCGCCTTCAAAAGGTAACGTGTCCCACATGACCATATATCGGTCTATATCCATGTTGTCCCATATATAACAAAAAGGCTTATCTGTTCTGTAACTACCGAGACCTGTCATGAATTGTTCCTTAGAAATAATAATCATTCCATCAGGATGGCTACCGATATGTTCAAGTTTGCGGAAACTATTACCTTCTTCTGGAATGAAATATCCTTTAGAAGTAGCATATTTGAATAGTTCGTCGTATTCGTCCAAGGTATTTACGACATAAACTATTGGAAGACTTCTGTTCTGCTCATGAATCTTATCAACAAGAGCAAATTGATATGCCCAGTAGTTGCTTCTTCTGGTAGTTACAGAATTTACACGTAGTACAGAAGCATCGTATGTATCCCTTAATTGTGTTCTTACCTGTATAATATTCTGTGAATCTGACTTTTCCCCCTCTGTTTCCCAGTATATTGGATTATGCTTTATACCAGTAAAATGAGACAGGAAATGATCTCTATATTTCTGATACTGATAGTTCTGGTAGATGACAAAAGTTCCATTAGGTTGTCTTTCGCACCATACATTTGCAGTCAATGGGTGTTTCTTTATGCCAAGTTTTGTTTGGTCAGCATCAGATATAACGGCAATGTTGGTTGCTGCCATTTGCATAGGTAGTTTGCTACCGACTTCCAACAAATCGGAAAACTTCCATTCACGCTGTTCTTTACATTTATGTACTCTATCTTGTCGTTCAGAACCAATAAAGTAGATGTGTTGATAGTCCTTAGAGCATATTTCCTTTGACTGGAATGCGTCTATATCAATACAGTCAATTCTGCTGTTAGATTTTTCCGCAAATCGTGAGAGTATGCTATTTGTAAAGGTAATTTTATCACTACCTTCATTTTCGATTCTTAAATACTGTGCTAAGTTTGCTACAATAGGAGTTGCAGACACCTTGCAGAATCTGCGCAAAACAGTATTCCACAAATGTGAAGGCATTGGATATTCGTTAAGTTTATCCTCATATATAGCCTGATATTCTATGTCATCCCCAACAGAAGGGAAACGAAGAGGTATAATTTGAGCGATTCGTGGCCACAAATCCTTTGGAGCGATAACCAAGACATTGCTATTTTCGGTTTCCGCAACTATGTTTGAAATCTGAGAATGAACTCTATTAGACAGAGGTCTTAGCTCTTGGAAGAAATGCTTTTCTACATTGCTGGAGTTCTTAAAGTATTCTCTAAACACAGGTTTCTGCAATGTTGCCAATATAGTATTAATTTCTTTCGGAAGGAAATCTTGCAATTCCTGACAAGATTCTTTATCTAGAGACAGCCTATATAGCTGGTTCCAGAAAAGTTCATTTTCTAATTCTGTATCAGCTTTTGCGTTATGTTCTGTCCTAAGAGAGTAGGCGTAGCGGCATGGGTTCAGAAGAATTTCAATCTCTAAAGTGTCCCATATAAAAGATGAGGTAGATATACCTTTTTTATTTAATATCGGTAAATCCCACTGTTTTATGTTGTGTCCAACAACTATAGCTGTCTTAGAAATGGCACGACCTAAGCTAGGAAGCTGATCATTAGAACTAAACTCCCTAACATTGCCTTCTTTTAAGTAAGCAAATTCCGAAATGTTATTTCCATCGGATTCTATATCAAATACTACGTATGGTACTTCGGCTTGGCATCTTTTCCATTTCTGACCGATATAAATTTCATGGAGCTCTGTATCTTTGAGGTGCGTTTCAACAAGTTCCATACAGAAATCCGTAGCCACATCGTCAATGTATTCTATTAATTGTGTCTGTTCGCCTTCTTCTTGAAGTAATATTGCATTAGCAATAGTTTCCATACCAATAAGTATCAGTATAGAATCATCTACCATTAAAGAAGAGTTTGCATATCGAACAATAAAATCATCAATAAGCTCCTTGTCTTTAAGGAATTGAATTACTTCTGTCCAATCGTCGATATTATCTAGATATTCTTCGTTCGCATTGCAAAGGAATAGCAGAGCCTTAATTATACTTGAAATATTGTCTGCCCCATCATAGAGATCGCAGAATTCGATTCCCAAAGCATTGTATAACAGAATAACAATATCGCCACTTAGCGTAGATAATTCGTCAATAGAATACAACTTCTGTATTCCATTGATTCCAATTGCTGCATAAAACTGGTGAATATCAATATTCCTATAGTTCGAGTTCCTCTCGATATTTTCTTTTATATTGAAATAGTATTCAGATATATCTGTGTCAGCATTAAACAATTCTGCTATTTTATCCCAATCTGTATTATCTTGGGTAAATAGCATCTTGGTTGAAAAAGCTTTGAGGCAAGTATATGCAATAGACGCTTCTTCATTAGGCTCTCGTATGATAGAGTCAATAATCTTCCCTGTTGCTTCGTCAAGATATAACTGCTTTACAATAGATTCCCGATATTCAGCTTTTGTATTCTCTACAAATTCGAATAAGGCATCCTTGAATACATCAGAACTACCAGTGGCACGTTTTGATGCATTGTAAACATGCGAAATGACATTCTCTTGATAATTATGTTCTCGCTTACTATCCCAACCTAATATTTTAGCATATGAACCACGATATTTGAGTGCTTGCATGATTGACTCTTTGCCAAATTCCAGTTTTGACAAGTTCTTAGCAGCAAGTCCGCCACGTCGATCTTTTCCCTTTGTAAAGGTAACCCAATGTCCATCGTATGGCGTATATCCACATGCTACACCTGAGGAATGAACAAATACCTCTTTTATTTCCGATTCGATACCACGTGCATTGTTTATTCCTTTGTTGTTTGTTACCAGATAGCCAAATCCTTTGTCATTATCATAGAACTTGATGATGCCAATTAATCTTTGCTCCTGCTTTTTCTTTTGCTCGTTTTTGGGAGGATTATTTTCTTCCTTTACATCAGATTCCACAAGTTTAGATAGTTGAGCCAGATCAGTCATTGGTTCAACCCTTTGTTCGCTTGTCTCAATGGACAGCTTTACCGAGTCCTCTGCTTTTGGTTCTGTAGGAATTATATTTGATTTTGGCTTTGGAGTCCTATATTTTAGGTTGAATGCAAGTATAGGATCAATGGCTTTTAACTCTGCTACGGAAAGCACATAGTTAGAGTCAGCAGGAATAGCAACACCTTTTCCTGCAAGATAAGTTTGAATGCTTTCGACTGTTCCTTTCTTTATCTCAGAAACCTCACCTAATGTGATATTTTTAGAAGTATTTGACATTCTTTGATGGAATTAGAGATGGCAGCAGAATGCGAAGATAGCCTTCTATTCTGCCATTTAGGTTATTTATCTTGCTGATAAGCTGCCCGCGAATATCAACATTCAAGAGTTCTGTAATCTTTGACAACGTCTGAAATCTGGCTGTGTGGTATTTGTACACCACTTGATTACGGTAACAGTATCTTTGCCTAATTGTTCTGCCAGCCACTTGTTTGTCTGGTTCGCATCAGCAAGCACTGCCTTCAATCGATTAATATTTTTTGTATTGTCCATATTTAAATAATTAACGTTGAATGCAAAATTACTAATTTTTGCTGACATAAAAGAAACTATCTGTAACTATCTGCAAAAACAGATAGATTTTTTCCAAATTTTGTACAATAGGGAACAAAAAAGGCAGTAGAAATGAGTCCTACTACCAATATTTAAGACAAAAGTAATATCATCAAAGGATTGTGATAATCTTATCTTGTTTCGCTTTCTCAGCTATCCATGCATCCAGTTCTTCTTTAGTCATATCAGCTATTCGGCGACCATTGATAGTACAATCTTTATGAAGTGTCATGCGCTTAACTCCAAAGGCATCTTTTGCCATGAAGAATCCGTCACTAATGACCTCGCCAGCAACGTAAGTTATATTGTTTGTTAGGGTGTCCTGTTTTGTGTTCCAAAAACATGGTCTGGAAGCACCCTCCAATTTGTTAGAATAACGCTCTGACATTTAACGCTTTAAGCAATAAAATAGTTCTTCGCGAATTCAACAAGCAAGTGCAAAATTACGAAATGTTTTTATAAAAGCACTCCTTTGGTGTTGAGAAATTCAATTTCTTTCTTGGCCTCTCATTAATTTTTGCCATAAACTTTGTTATTTTCTGCTGACTGAAGTTTGAAAACGCAGCAGACTTAGGAATGTACTGCCTAACGAGTCCGTTTGCATTCTCAATAGCACCCTTTTGCCAGGAGGAATACGGATCAGTAAAATACACTGGTACACCCAGAGATTTGCTGACTATCTCATGTGCAAGAAATTCCATCCCATTGTCTGTTGTTATGGACTTTATTTTTCCCTTGAATGGCATAAGTAGCTGCTTTACAGTCTCAGCCAATTTCTTTGCATTCTTTCCGTGCTTCAACATTCTCATAAACAGCATATTTGTTTGCTTTTCAACCAATGTAACAATTGCTCCACAATTCCCCTTTCCAACGATTGTATCCATCTCAAAATCACCAAATCGCACTCCATCAACCTCCTTGGGTCTTTCGCTGATACTCACACGATTAGGTATGACAATGCGTTTGCCTCCTACAGGTCTTGCACGATGCTTCAATCTGTGACGGCAATTCCTATACAAAGAACCTCCCTCTTTTTTGTCTTTTCTGATGAGGCGACAGATGCTCTCCGTAGAGATGCGCTTGCCTTCTTTGACAAGGTAGCCAAATATCTGTTCTGGGGACCATTGCTTCTCTTTTAGAAGGCGCAGAGCCTCTTCCCTTACTTCCTGGGAGATGCGACGATTGCCTGGAGTTCTGCGTTTTTTGCGGCGGGCATTGGCTTCTGCTGTTTCCCTGTTGTAATGGTTACGACTACCACTATTTCGCTTTAATTCGCGATAAATGGTGGATAAATCTACATTTATTGCCTTGGCAATATTTTTTTGCTCATTTTCTTTTGGAGTAACACATTTATTGTGTACCTTTGCTCCGAAATAATTTGTTTGTACATAGCAATGCAAATATAATTATTTCTGGGGAGACAGCGGTCTCCCCGTTTGTTTTTTGCATTGCTCATTGAATTTCTTGACATAGCTCAATACATGGGGGCTACTCGACCCAAACCCCTCGGTGTTTTCAGGTATAGATTATTAAGCCTGACCCCCTCAGATTTTTGCACTTCTATTGAGAACTTGCCTTATAAATTATTAACGAGTCCTGTTGACTATCTCATGCCCTGGGGGGTGCTGAGTAGTTACAAGAAAAAACTCAAAAGTTTAATTCAATTAAAAAATCCCAAAAACTTTGGAAGTTATAATATTTTATACTATATTTGCACACATATAATTAAAATGTAAGCAATATGAGTACAACAATAAAAACAAAATCTTCCGCCTCTATAAGAATAGATACGGATTTGCTCAATATTTTAAAGAGCAATGCTAAAAGAGACAACAGAAGCCTCAGTAATTATTTAGAGACGATTCTGTTTGAAATAATTCCTCAGAAGTCAATTGACAGAACCGAAGGAATTTGTCAAGGACTCCGTGAGGTTAAAATGATAAAAGAGGGTAAATTGAAAGCAAAATCCGCAGACGAACTTTTCGATGAGCTATAATATAGAAACAACTCCCCATTTTGAAAAGGAGTTAAAGGACTTGGCTAAACGCTATAAGTCCATGAAACAAGATTTTGGCAAATTCAAAGATTCCCTAAAAGATGATCCTTTTCAAGGAGTTGACTTAGGTGGTGGGTTAAGAAAAATCCGTATGGCTATTGATTCCAAAAGAAAAGGTAAAGCGGGAGGAGCTAGAGTTATCACATATACCACATTAGTAGATGAGAATACCGGTGAAGTATGGTTGATAGAAATCTATGACAAATCAGAATTCTCAACCATCAAGACTGATGTCATAAAGAAAATGCTAAAAGAGTTGGGACTATAATTCTCAAAAGATTTGAGGGCTATCCTTGTAAATCGTCCGCCATTGGCGGGCGATTTACAAACAACAGACAATGATACGTTTTTATCGATACATTGCGTAGAATTCCTGCACCTTATTATGGAGCATAGAAGCATGGAGAAGACCATTCCTCCATTCTACAGAAGATGTGCATCCTGCACGATTTGTGAATAGTCATCTATCCCATTAGGATAAAAACGATCACCTCTTGCTTGGACATAAACTCCGTGCTCAGTCCCAAGGCATCTCCTACAGCTTGCCCGAAGATTGTGCCGAGGAATCGTTCATTTATAATTTCATTTTCCATATTTTTGCTATTCATACAACCAACAAATCGTAAAGTCATCCATATCAATCACTCCTTGGTGATATAATCCTATGAGATATTCCTCAAAAGTTAATTGATTATCAGATGCTTGAATTAATTTATCAATAACGTCGTTTTTGAAATTAAACCTCAATGTTTCTGCCGTTTTTAGTAATTGAGAATTACCAGACTGCTTTAGATATTCCTCTGCAAGTTCTTCGCCAAATTCCTTACAATGAGCTAACTCATACATCATTAAAATATAATGAGATAAAGCATCACTGGCAGCAAAGACTACAGACGAATCATCTAACACAAATTCACCATGTTTAAAGCCTTCTTCTTCCAACGGGTCTTTGCAACTAACCAATCTTGGCGGATTACTGAAATCTGCCAATTTCGTAAAACTATGTTCCAAGATACCTGTTTGAAAACTATAATGGAAAACAACACTATCACCATAAGCCATCCATTTTGCCACCTTTTCATGAATCTTCCATGCAGCAGCAATAGTAGCGCACGAACCTTCATTATAGAACTTATTCAGAAGAATGCCATCCCCTTGTTTTGCCTTTTCCTCATGTTCATTATAAAAGGTCTCCCAAATGCCATCCACCCATTCGTCAAGTTCTGTAAAAGACGTGATAGGTTTATTCTTTGGTAACTGCTCTATGAGATATTGCGACCATTCATCAGCAAACAAGCCACAGCCTCCTGCCCCATCCGATACCGCTATGCAGGTATCAGATGAGAAGAAGGAATCTTCGTTTGCTACATGGTCATTCCATTTTGCTATGCTTACACCTCTATTCATATACATTATAAGTTTTGATTAACGAGCATACTCGACAACGTACCAATCTTCATCATTTTAACCAATCGTTCCATACCGGTGTTCACACCCATGGCATGATAACGGATATCCGTTTGCTTATCACCAAAGATGGCACGAATCTGCTCATTATAATTTAGTGGCAAGAGACTCGACATATTATAAAGTTTCTCACCATATCCATTTCCGTTCAGTTCATCTACTGTTGCAGGGAAAACGACCGATTCTGCATGTCCAGGCACAACGTGAATATTGAAGAGCAAAACATTACCATCATTGGTAAACATCGATTTTAATTGATTAGCAAGTTGTTGCATTTCATCATGTGAGGTGCCATTATACTCACCATCTGTGATATTGATAATTGTAGGAGGATAACAATCCTTGTTATGATGCTCTTTCATCCAATTTTCAAGCAAACCTTCTGCACGTTTGAAAGCCTTATCCATGTGAGTCCAACTGCCATCATGGCGAGCTACCATCCATTGTTTCTTCTCTACTTCTTTGATGGTTATACCCTTACGGGTACGCACCTCTTCCTTCACCATTTTCTTTTGGTAAGGATTATCACGAATCTCTTCTGGAGTAACGAAGTCTCGTCCTTCCAGATTGCCATTCCAGGCACTATAAGCCTCTGTGCCATAACCTATCATGGCAATATCAAAGTAATGGCGAGTCTCATTATTCTTCACACATCGCTCCGCCAACTCGTTAATTTGGGCATTTACAATACGGGCTACGGCCTCAGATAAAGTCATATCCTCACCATTAAAGGTGGTAATTCTGCGCATAGAAACACTTTGGTCTACCAGGAAGATGAATGCTGTAGGATGCTCACGGTCAACACGAGCCGTATATGCATTCTTGCTCTGCAACATCTGTGGTTGGCTTGGAATTGGAATACCAAAGTTGCCGATGTTCTTGATATACTTCAGAGGAATAGTATTCTTTACCAATATCTCCGCCTGATAGAACGGCTGCTCATCCACATCGAAATCGAAGTGATTACGAGCCTTGACAGTTTGGAAGTGAATCTTCTTGAAATCCTCCAAACTTCCACCCACATGAGCACCATTTCGCACAGCATTCCTGTCTGCATATTTGGTATTCTCATCATAAATTACCTCAGGGTCTATCTCCAGAATGACAGGATTAGAAATTCTATCCTCATTCATTGCCACATACATCATTGGATGGTTCATGGTAAAGCTGACACGAACATAATGTTCCAGATTATCACGCTTATCCAACGCCCAGGATGGAGAACCTGGTCCTCCACCTCCTGGTTTAGGAATATTGATGCCACGTTCCTCACAATCCTTCCAAGAATAGAGTCCTCCATTCTTGATAATATTCTCCAAGTTATCACGGTCTGTGAAGTGATAGAGCTTGGTGATATGATTTTGTTCGAGGATATTCTTAAAATCCTCCCAGCTAGTTCTTCTGTTCATTGTTTTTGTCCTCCAATAATATATGTATGTTAGAATAACGTTAGTTGCTTTGGTTCTATTGTCTGCGATTTCCACTTTTTATCACTAAAAGGATATAGACCTTCCACGTATGCCTTGATTAGAAAGGCATGCGAAAGAGGCTTCTTCGAGTCATCCACATCACAATTTGTATTATAATCCAAAAGTACGATGGTCTTAGTCTGGCTAGCCTCTCGTAATCTTTCGATAATACTTTGAACCTTATGTTCAAGAACCCACTTGTAAGTAGGAATATAAATCAGCTTTCGAGCATCAATATATCCGAGCAATTCAGTTCCGTTTACTCCTTTGCGATGTCCAAGAGGCTTACCGAACTTGCGAACAGTTCTCTTGATATTCTTCATCGACTCATTCTTAAACATTTTCATATCTACATCAGCCGATTCAAATACCTTTAGCCCTTGCCACACAGCCTCAACACATGTAGCAGTAACACCCTCGCTAAATGGCACAGGTATTCCACCATGAGGATAAAATGGGCTCAACTTTATCAAGTCATCTTCAGCATGACTCGTTACATCCGCAATTATTGCATCGGGATATTTCTTCAAGATATTCTCCCGCTTCTTTCGTTTAGAATCAATTACAATCATTCAAATACCTCCTTTCCAAAACGTTTTATTATTTCTAGTTTTATTTGATCCTTTAAAATAGTTTTACAAAAGGCAAACTTTCCTATATAAGAAACTGTTGATGGAATATTGATAAAACCGAGATTTTCACAACATACAAAAGCGGCATTTTCAATGCGACAGACTGAAGTTGGCAAAGAAACAGAAAACAAAGAATGCTTGCCTGCAAATGCACCACACGCAATTTCAACAATTCCAACAGGAACATCATAAGAATGTTCTCCTGTCCATCCAATAGCTTCTGTCATCTGTGAAGTATATCTATTAAATGCCACAAATTTATTATACTGCTTTTCCATTTTCCTATAAGCTATTAATCTCGTCATACTAGAATTATACAAAATCTCATCTTTGTATATAAAATAATCAGATTCATTAACCAATTTACCATCCCAATACATAAAAGCTCCATCAACTTTTTGCACAAACTTTGGCAATTTTAATTCTTTCAATTTTTCACATCTAACAAAAGCCATTACCCCTATCGTTTTTAAGGAATGAGGCAAAATCAATTTTTCTAAATTAGAGCACCCCTTAAATGCTTTAGTATTAATGAATCTGCATTCTTTTCTTATTCTGTATGTACCAGAAATATCTTTCGGAGCACGTATCAAAATTAGCCCATTTCTACCATACTTAACACCAAATTCATCAATAAGAACCTGTTTTAAATCATCAAAACGATTTTTCTCTTGCCAACAATTATCAGGTAGAGCAATATTAAACATACGAAAAGATACGAAAGATAGATTTTTCTTTACAAATGCAATATTAAACAAAGAATACAATAATCGCAAATCCGTATCACCCAGTAATTCACTCAAGGATACAACCACATTACTCTTACTTAAATCACGATAATCTTCAGCAGAAAAAAGTAATCTATCTGCTGCACCATATTCATCTAACAAATAAGGATTCAAAGAAATTGCCTTTAACGATAAAGCGATACTTGCCAAAGCAAAGTCATCAATGGTTTCGTCAAAATCATCGACTGTTCTCAAAGGATGAGAAAAGTCCTTTGTACCAATCGTTGGAGACTTCTGCCCCTTCATGGCAGGAACAAACATACCATCATAATCTACCAATGTCAGATTTCCATCAGGACGAACCATGATGTTGTCTGGCTTAATGTCACCATGAGCAAATGGCTGAGAACGAAGCCACGCTGCCATTTTACAGAAGCGATAGCAAAGCATAGCCATAGCATAATTGTCTTGATAGTTCTCTACAATGTAATTCTCCATTGTTTCACCATCAATCCAATCCATCAGAAGAACAGGAAATTCGTCTTCCTCACAACTGCTATCTACGAAGATTTCTTTTTCTAAATACTTCACGGAAGTAATATAAGAGGAATCTACGAACTCCAACTCATCTGCAATCTGGAGATAAGCCTCAGCTCTACCTTCTTGTTCTTCAGTAAAGCACTTTAAGGCATAGCATTTCCCTGTCTGTTCATCTTTCATTTTGAACACGACTGCAAAGGCACCACTGCTACGATATGGTTCACCATGATCATCTAGCACTAGTACTAAATGAGCCAACTTATCAAGATTGCTACTTGAATCTTGTATGGCTCTAACATATTCTGATATTAAAGGATATTGCATAATTTCTTAAATTTACAAGACATATAACCCAAAAGAATAATCACAATTCATACCATCAAAATCCATTTCTAAAGGATTTTCTGATTCAGCATTTTTTCCTTCAATATTCTTGTATAAAGAGGATAGGAATAGTTGCAAACAAGACAAACTCGTTTTTTCTTTTGTTAATCGATAAGCAATATAACCAAACAGGTCTCGCTTATCTATTACATAATCTTGGCACAATAAATAATCCCGATTCACACCTATTATTGCAGAAGGCAAATATGCTTCATCCCCATGTTCATACAATGCTTTTGTTCCATCATCGATTACTATAACTTCATCATTCTTTTTATCTTGTTTTGGATAAAAATACGACTTCAATGTGCTTAATTTTGGCGCATTATAAATAAATATATACTTATTCTGAACGCCCATTGCACTCAATCTTTTAAATTTTGACAGCACATCTTTAAAACCTTTACGATTAATAGAGCATTTCACTTCAATAACACATACAACATCTTTAGCATTCACTATATCCATTTCACCAAAAGACTTTACTACTTTATTTTTATAAAGGATAATATCACACTGAGATGATATTGAATCTGAAAAAATAAATTCAACACCATCTTCTTTCTTATGAATCAAATAATAGAGTTTTTGCCTTATAGTATCAAAGTCTTCATCCAAAGTAACAAAGCCTTGTGTTACTTTTATATCATACGGCAGATTTTCACGTAAAAAACCACGAAGCAAATGCTCTCCCCAAAAGCCAAGCGATGGCTTATGATGAGAAAGGAGATCCCTGCCGTCATTTATTTGTGACAAAAGACTTTCTGCTTTTAATCGATAATATTCTATAGTATAATTATCCATATGTTTCTAAATTACTGATTATTGTTCTAACTTTACCAATTTTTCTTTAGCTGTTTTATGTCCTTTATTAGCAGCTTCTTTATAAAATGCAATAGCTTTTTCTAAATTTTGTTCTACACCTGTACCCTCTTCAAAACAGGTAGCTAAATTATATAGTGCTATAGAGTTTCCTTGTCCTGCAGATTTTTGAAATAATTCAACCGCCATTTTAAATGATTGTTCGCATCCTTTTCCATTTTTATAACAATTTCCTAAATTGTTTTGGGCATCAGCATAACCTTGGCTAGCAGATTTAGTATACCACTCCACTGCCTGTTCAAAACTTTGATTTACGCCATATCCTTTTGCATAACAAACTCCCAAATTATATTGAGCACAAGCAACACCCTGTTTGGCAGATTTTCTAAACCATTCTACAGCAACCACATAACTTTGCTCTATCCCTTTTCCGTTTGCATAGCAAACACCTAAAGCACATTGAGCAGAAGCCTTACCTTGCTCTGCTGATTTGCGATACAACTCCACTGCTACCTCGACATTCTGCTCTACACCTTTGCCATTTTCGTAGCAAACACCTAAACAATATAGTGCAGTTGCATTACCTTGCTCAGCAGATTTACGATACCATTTTACAGCCTCTTTATTGTTTTGACCACCCCCATTACCTTTTCCATAACAAAATCCCAAACAGCATTGTGCTGGAGCATACCCCTGACTTGCGGACTTTCTAAACCAGGCTATAGCCTCTTCGTTACTTTGAACAACACCATAACCTTTTTTATAACAACTTCCTAAATTACATTGAGCACGAGCATAACCTTTTATTGCTGCCTTACGATACCATTTTGCAGCTTCAATATCATTCTTAGCCACGCCATAGCCCTTAACATAACATACCCCCATAGCATTTTGCCCTTTGGGATTATTTTTATTAGCAGACAGTCTAATCAAAGATAATCCTTTTTCAAAATTTTGCTTCACACCTTTCCCTTCACAATAGCAAATTCCTAAGCAAGCCAATGCATATAAATTTCCCTTGGATGCAGCGTCCGAATATAAAGAAAAAGCTTTATTATAATCCTTTTCCTCACCTTCATAATATTCATCCGCCATTTTTAGAAGTTCCTCGAAATCATTATTTGGCTTACATAGATTAAATAATCTGAAAGAACACATCTCAAGATTTTTCTTGGCACAAGCCAATAAGAACATAGAAAAAATCGTATTCACCTCTTCGTTATTCATCAATTCTTGCAAAGCAGCCAGCACCTTACTTTTGCTCAAGTCACGATAGTCCTCAGCAGAAAAGAGTAATCTGTCTGCTGCACCATATTCATCAAGTAAAGACGGCTTTAGAGATATAGCCTTTAACGACAAGGCGATACTTGCCAAAGCAAAGTCATCAATGGTTTCATCAAAATCATCGACGGTTCTCAAAGGATGAGAAAAGTCCTTTGTACCAATTGTTGGAGACTTCTGTCCCTTCATAGCAGGAACAAACATACCATCATAATCTACCAAAGTCAGATTTCCATCAGGACGAACCATGATATTGTCTGGCTTAATATCACCATGAGCAAATGGTTGAGAACGAAGCCACGCAGCCATTTTACAAAAGCGATAGCAAAGCATAGCCATAGTATAATTGTCTTGATAGTTCTCAGCAATGTAAGTCTCCATTGTTTCACCATCAATCCAATCCATCAGAAGAACAGGAAACTCGTCTTCCTCACAACTGCTATCCACGAAGATTTCTTTATCTAAGTACTTTACAGAAGTAATATAAGAGGAATCAACGAACTCCAACTCATCAGCAATCTGGCGATAAGCCTCAGCTCTACCTTCTTGCTCTTCAGTAAAGCACTTCAAGGCATAACACTTCCCTGTCTGTTCATCTTTCATTTTGAACACGACGGCAAAGGCACCACTGCTACGATATGGTTCACCATGAGCATCTAGCACTGGTACCAAATGAGCCAATTTATCAAGATTACTACTTGCATCTTGTATGGCTCTAACATATTCTGATATCAAAGGATATTGCATTGACTTTTTCTGTTAATTGTTTTGCCCTCAAAGGTACAAAAGACTTGCGATACAGCCAAACCATTAGCTATTTTTTCACCTAATTTAATATAGCAC
This sequence comes from Segatella copri, assembly GCA_021623045.1. Taxonomy (GTDB): domain Bacteria; phylum Bacteroidota; class Bacteroidia; order Bacteroidales; family Bacteroidaceae; genus Prevotella; species Prevotella copri_T. The sequence continues at coordinate 66,778 of JAJWJX010000012.1, forward strand.
GCTATTTTGTACCATCCTGTAATACTTTATGAGGTCACAAAGTTAGCGTTTTTCTTGCATAATAGATTCATTATGGAGAAAAATCATACCTCCACAAGCCTTGCGGAGCAAAAAGATTTGATGCATTCCAAACTATTCAGTACTTTTGCCGAAAATTTCAAACCTTTAAAATTTCATTGAAATGAAGAAGTTATTATGTATCTGCATGATTATGATGTTATGCATCAGTGCCTTCGGACAGGCAAGTGTTAGTAACGTGGCGATTCCTGAGCCAGAGTTTAATGGTGACGCTTTTATCTGCAATTTATCTGCCAACACCTACGTGAAAGCAGAAAAGGCTATCGGACAGATGAAGACCAAAGACCAATTCTGGGGACCAGAGAGAAAGCTTTACGTAAAACCTAGCAAATCTTCCGTGAGAGTGAAAAAAGGACATATCCAGTTTGTCATCAGAGTGCCCAACATCAACGATGATCCTTATTCATTCATCAAAATTTCTAAGTTTGTCGCAGGCTCAACTCGCAAAATTTCCCTTGCTCGACAGAATGAACTTTCAGGTAAAGTAACGTATGGCGGCAAGAACAAGCAAGAGTTGTTCTTCGAGGCAAAGAAATACGGCACCTCCTCTCTCCTAATAGATGCCGACATCGAAAAACCTGGTGAATACTGTATCATGATTAGCAACCCAAACAGAGTAGACGGCAAGATTCCTGTATCCTGCTTTGGTGTAGATGAATAAAAACAATCCTCCTTGTTGCGATGTGCTACAAGGAGGATTTCTCGTTTATTTCCACTCTACCAACTTTCTATCCAATGGAATCTTTTTGGGTTCGCCACGATTACCATCAATGAAATAACTCTCGGCTAGACTTTCATCAAACTGGAGCGTGAAGGCTTGGCGAATACGGGCACATTTCTCATTGATAGAATTAGACAATGGATTCGTCAGGGCTTCGATGCTCTGGCGAATCTTCTCTTCTGAAAGATGCGCCCCGTTGTTGTTCGATTTCTTGCGAATATCCACATAGATATCATATAGTTCTTCCCTATAATCCGACAGACATTTGAAAAGGATTCCCTCCTCATGACGCAAAAAGAGAATATACACCGCCTTTACCAATGGCTCCATCTTAATAGTCATATCATGATAGTCGGGCAGTATGATATCGTAATTCTCCGTGATTACCATTCTACTCAGTTTTTTAGGTGGAAAGAGATACTGCTTCAGCACCCAATCGCTTACCCCACCAAGACGCAAGTCCTGCACCTGTCGGTACACCTCCTTCATCTTCTGCCTGATATCATAGCTGAATGTTTCATCTGCCGGAATCGGTGTCGGATCAAATATACTGTATGGAAATTCATCTACAGAGCTGAACATCACTTTGCAATCCGGCAACTTATCATACACAGCCTGCATCAATGGCATAAAATCCTCATCTTCCTCTATAGACAAGGAATAGGAATTGACATAATATATGCCATCCTCCTCATGGTCTAGCTGTAAGATGCTAGGATGTAATTTCTCCTTATTCTTTTCTTCTACCAATTGCGACAACAGCAAATCGGAAGGAACAGAGATGTTCAAATCCTCTTTATTCATCGCAGGATAGCTGTAGAGAGCTGTCTTCCTGATATGAGGACCAAGAAATGGGAAATAATTAAAATGATTAGACTTGCTGATAAACAAGTTGTTGATATCCACGAGATGGTTGATGATGGAAAGGTTCAACTTTTCATCATACCCATTCTCTACAAAGAACACCTCGCCATGTAGGCGTGTTGGGAAGTCGCGAAACTTCAATACCTTTTTTCTTCCAATCTTTCCGGTCATTGCTTATCACTTGTTATATGGTTGATTACAGTATTGTACATATCAGAGCTATCTTATGTATTTATCGAATAGTTAAACTCTGATCACTTCATCAATCGCTCTATCCATTCATTGAACAAAGGGCATTTCTCACGAATCTTCTCCAAACCAATGTCCATAGCAACACAAATGCCAACAACTACCTTATTATAATCAGGAATAGCAGCTATCAATCGTTTGGACGGAGCTGTCTCAGGACTATTGTTGATAAGCTCTGGCGATTGGAAAGCCTCTGCCGTAGCCTGCAACCCTGCATAATCAAACTCACTCTCCTCAAAACTATTCAAGAATGCACTCACATCACTAAACAGCAACCCTTCAAACTCATGAAGTTGTATGTATGGAATGAAGCGAAAGCGATATTGCTCAGGAATATCCTTTGCCATTCTATCTATCAAGAAATGAATGCGCTCCGCCTTATCCACTATCTCCTTAGATTCTTCCCATCCAGGAAACCCGAACTGATCTTTGATGCCATAGTAATCCACCAACATGCTGACATAGACATCACCTTCTTGAAGATGATTCAATATTTGCTTTTTGATGGTAGCCCAAGGCACGATACCACCATGCGAGTGCTTGATGACAGGAGCTTCCACATAAATATTATGCTTAGCAAACTCCACTCCAAGCACTTCAGTACAAAACTCTTGTTCCGTAGGACCCTCACATACAATGATTAGTCGTTTCATCGTGGCTGACCTCCTTTCATAATATTTTGTTTCCACAAATCACCAAGTGTATAATCCTCAAGCCAATGTCCTAACTCTTCGCTATTCAGCCGATTGATGGTTGTACCATCTTCGTTCTGATTAACAGTCAAGACATCCTCTGGCTCAAAGTTACTGATTAGTTCAGCACTCTGAGTTGCAACGATAACTTGCGTGCTCTTTTGTGCCGCCATCTTTATCAACCCCGAAAGTTTTTCGATAGCCACAGGATGCAAACCAAGCTCCGGCTCATCAATGATGATAACTCGTGGTAACCATGGCTGCATAAAGAGCACGGTCAAGGCAATAAAGCGAATGGTTCCATCCGACAAGTCGGTCGGTCCGTAAATCATAGAGCTATACTTATCCTGCCATTGCAAGCGCACCATATCGGCTTCGGTTGGTTGGAAATAGAAATCCGAGAAATAGGGAGCCACACTCTGAATGACACGGATAATGCGACGATAAGCCATCGGCTTCTCTCGCTGAATACGATAGAGGATAGCCGCCAGATTTTCACCATGCTCATACATACGATAAGCATCGTTCACGATATGGCTATCAGCCGTAAATGGAGAACGGCGACCTGTATCGTGGAAGTGAAACTTGCGGATTTGGGAGATATAATTAGATAAATCTTCCTCTTTATGGTCTTTTAAACTCGATTCGCTCTGAAACTCCGTTATAACATTTTTCCTCACTAAATCTAAAGGACAAACATCATCATAACAACCAACAACTTCTTTTTCTACGATGAGTTTACCATCAGATTCCAATAAAGCCAAGTCATATTCACTCTTAGCTATTAGCAAGTTTACAGCTATACGATCGGTAACTTTTCTGCCTTGATAAAGTAATTTATCTACTCCACCAACTTGAGCGACATACGCCCCTAATCTCTTTTCATAGATGTTGCCTAACATCTCGAAAAGAGACAAAAAGTTACTCTTACCAGCTCCATTGGCACCAATCAAGAGATTGATAGGATGCAGTTGAACTGATAACTTTTTAAAAGACTTATATCCAAATATTCTTATCGAGTCCATATTATAATTTCATTCAAATATAAAAGCAAAGATACACTTTTTAAGCGTATTTACCAAATAATTTATTCAAAACTTTTATTTTACTCGCAAAATCAAGCAAATTTATCTATTACTAATTGAAAAACAAGGAAAATCTTCCAAAGCGACAATACTCGTTACCCTCTTCTCCATGATTCCCCAAAAGTCTAATGGAAAGGACACTGTATCGAACACACCGATACAATACTATCGTCATCTTATCGGGTCATAGGTGGACTCAATATTATATTCTATATTTTGAGTTCGACTAAACGTTTAAAAGCGCAACCAAGTTTAATCACACAACAAACAACTGACTATCAAAGCATTACCACAAAGCAACTAGCTTAAGTTCGACTAAGTTTAACAAAAAATTCGACTAAGTTTGACTAAACTACGACTAAGATTCACCTCTTTCCATCTATTATTTTTATGATACCTTTTTTCTTAAGCGTAGAGAAGAAGACACCCATGTAGCAACAGAAGAGAACACCCAGGCAGAGCAACCAGCTACCGTTCAGGAAACTCCACAAGAGAATACTCAGGAGGAGACAACTCTGCAGCAGGAGACTACAGAGACAGAGCAGCAGACAAATGCTGAACAAGAATTCACAAGAGTTCAATAGAGTTCATTTTGCAGACGACATATAAAAAAAAATAATAGGGAAAGCGTAGAATCCAGCTGGCATCACTGCCAGCTGGATTCTACGCTTTTTGAGTAATAATAGTTTAGAAACTTACTCTACTCAATCATTATTAACAAACTGTAGAACTCTCTTGCTTTGAATACCATAGTTAAAACTCTGCGTACCTGTCATGCCTGCAAAATTCACAGCTACTAACTTTCCATATTCGTTCACCACAGGACTACCACTGGAACCAGGCAAGCTAGGAATCGTGTACATAATCTTATCATTATCAGGCTTTTGCGATATGGTACCACTTGTAATCTGAGCCTTGATTCCTTGCGATGTATTAGACAGTGTAAATCCTGCATTAAAACCAATCATATAAAGCTTCTGTTCAGTTTGCAATTCATCCTTATCAGTAGGAGCAAACAAACTCTTAACCTTGTCTACAAAGCCTTGCTCTTCATCTTTATCAGAAACCGCAAATACATATTTGCCATCTGGCGTTTGCTTACTCTTCAATTGCAACATTGCTAAATCCACATTTTCTTTATCAGAAACTGAAGTCATAACACAAGGAATGAAATCAGTAATTTTAGTAACAAAAGTATTATTATAGGCAATACCCAATTCACAAACAGTTTCCACTTTCAATTCACTCAAATCAATAGTTTTAAGACTATTTTTGATTTCAGAATCTCCATCATATGCCTCTTTCAACTCTGCCTGTTCCTGCTCAATTTGCTGCATTTTTTCATCATCTACATAAATATTACCATCATATTCATTATATGAATAACATGCTCTTTTGGCATTTTCCAACTCGTCATATTTCTCAGACATTGATTGCATTTCCGCTCTTACCATCTCTGCCATACCATCCAATAAAGCTCTAACTGACTTTTTGGTATCAGATAAATCAATGGTAGGAGCTGCCACATGTCTGTTAGTCAAAATCTTACCATCTTTGGAAATCAAGAAGCCTGTACCCGTAAGCATTTTCTTATTCTTTTGGATTTCTTCCAAATCCATTGTCCAATTTTCAAAGTCTCCGTCTTTGTCAAAGCCCGTAAAATACCAGACTTTCCCTGTTGGTAAAGTCACTTTATAATAAAACTGGTTAGCAACCATCACAACACCAGAACCACATTCTGTAAGAATCTCATCTGATGTCTTAGCACTGTCACATGCCACTAAGCTAACTATAGCAAATAGTGACAAAAAGAAAATTTTTAGCTGTTTCATTATTTCAATTTTTATAATTAAGATTCTGTTGTTACACATATCACAGACTATTCTTCATTGCCATGTATTTACATTAACACCATTTCACCTGCAAACTTACTATTTTTTTTTCAAATGACCTACTAAATTTGCAAAAAATGACATCAGAAGTCACAAAAATATTCATTCTGAATACAGTTTTTCCCAACAAAGCCCTAGTAGCTACTACACAATACCAAAGAACGAATATACCTTATTTCTTAAACATAGAGAGGAAATTATAACTTTACTTTTTTGTTGCTCTGTGAATACCTTGCGGATTCCTCGCCCTATCGTATCTATCATGTTGAAGTTAACCATACCTTGGCATAACACATAATTGCGAAAAAACTTTCGGAATCCATTTTGTTCAATAGCATTTCTTACAGAATCTGGCAAGAAGGATTATATAAAGCCGCTATTCTTCCTCCTCTGAATCACAGTCACTATCAGCGAAGCCATCATCAAAGCCGGCATCATATCCTTCTTCATACCCCAGCTCATATTCCTTCCTTTTCTTTCCCTTATATCGGCAAACATCGTCGTAAGAATCGCCTCGTGTATTCTCGATTCCATCATAATACCCATCCTCCTGACCCTGATCATATCCTGCATCATAGTATGGATTGATGCTAAGATTAAGAGCAGAAGTGGCATCAGTTTTTTGCGGAGAGACAAGTGTGGATTGAGAAGAATCTATGCCGACTTTTGAAACAGAAGTCTCCTGCGGCATATCTTCATAAATCATCGCAGTATCCATTGGGGCATCAGAAGTTTTTTTGTTTTTTGTGGAAGAACATCCCAAAAACATCAAGACACCAATTGTTTCAACAATAGAAAGTGCATATAAAAAGTGTTTGAGAGAAGAATGAGGAAAGTTTACTGGTAATCAGTTACTTTCCTCATTTTGGTTAAAAGTGGCGAGGACAGACGAAGACGGGAA
>JAJWJX010000106.1:0-3785 GCA_021623045.1 Segatella copri
ATATTATATATATAATAAAATATAATTACTTACAATTTGTAAGTATCAAGTATACCCCCTAGAACAAAACTGAGGAACTGAGGAACTGAGGAACTGAGGGACTGAGCTGATTTACTGATAATGATTTTATCATGCTGGTTGTTGGGGGAGGGTGATAGCGACTTCTATCGTTTGAATCTGCGTATAACTTAAACTGAAATTATATTTAAACTTGCTTTCTATTACTAATTATGTTAAATTCGTGTTAATATTAAGCTTGGCTTGCGTATGTATTAATATTTTTTATATATTTGCATCTCGAAAATTGGAGGAGAATAGAATAAACCGGCCTTAGATACTGAAAAACGCATCTTTCGGTCATTTTATTAACTTAAATATTCAACAAAAGGAAAGATGACGTAGAATTGGTCCCACACCTCACGATAAGAGGCGATCACCAGCACTCCAGGCTGCTTACGCCCTCATAAATTGTTAGCGCAAACACTCATACTCTGCTATAATGAGGCAAGAAACTTAAAACAACAACAATAATAATACAATATGAAAAAAAACTTAAGTACGCGAATCAAGCGTAGTCTGTCGAGGATAAAGGCACTATATATTTTTATAACAGATGTCTATTTAAGTCTGGACAGTGAGTTTATTGTAAATTATATAGAATCTAAAAACATAGTAATTATGAGTGATAATAGAACAATTGAATTGCACGATAATGCAACGTATATTGAAAATTATGGTGATGGACCTAAGAAGAAGGAAGAAAAGGCAAAGGCAGAAGAGAAATTCCGTCCGTTGCCGGAATCTCTTGCTAATCCTCAGGGGTTAATGGTGCTCTCCAGTTTGGCGATACATGGCTTTCTTGATGAGCATTTCCAGCCTAAGGGACTCTCTGTAGCTAAAACTGCAGTTCTCGCATTCCAGATTTCTACCAAACTCGGCATACAGAATGTATGGGTAGTGTTCGGTACCTTTTGGAATATTGACAAGGAGAATCTTCGCTCTGCCTATAATAAAGGGATGGACCAGCAACAGATGTCTGGATTTATCGGAGAAACTGCAAAATCGATAAATATCTGTTAGCTAGTCTGTTATATAACGTGAATGACGTTTCATAAATTAATTCGTACCTGGTACGCGTACCAGGTACGTACCAGGTAGGTTTCAGCATCTTGTTGTACCTTTGCCCCCGGAATTCAGAACCGATATGGTCTGGGTTTCGGGGGCTTTTGTGTATAGGCACATCAACCGTTGTGGGAGCGCCCAACTGTTTAAAAAGGAATTTATAAGATGAAAGCAATGAAACCTTTTTATTTTGCTCATCCGCAGTATGGAAAACTGAGGGTGGTGATTGGAGACAAAATCTATTACTGCCTGATGGACGTGAAGAACATCTTCAAGAAGTCGGCACAGAAACTCTACGAGACGATTGCTGACTCGGAGGGGGAACTGAAAAATCTGAACATCGTGATGATGAAGAATATGAAAATCAAGTATAACCTCTTCTTCGAGAACCAGGAAATGGGGAAGGAAGAAGCGGAGGCTGAGAACGTGAATGCGGATATCAACTTCTGCGATGAACAGCTGGTGAAGGACCTTGTTGACAAGGATGTTGCCGCCGAGAAGATTGCGGCAAAATGGGTGCTAGGGTTCGTCAAGAACAGACTGAATGATGCCGAGAATGCTTCGCTTTTCGAGGCGAACGGGGTCCAGGAGATTTCGGATAACTCGCTGATTCTTCCTATCAATGTAAGCTATGGATCAGGGTATATCATGATTAACAGCGAAATGTTCGATTAATAAAATATGGAGGTAAAATGGAGATAGTACATGTAGTGGCAATTAATCCTTATCGTAAGGGAAATAAGGGGAAAGTTTTTTCTTACAATATCGATACTTATGATAAGGTCATCGGGTCGGAGGAAATCAAGAAGATGATTCAGCAGATTCGGGGTGAATTGCCGATTGACGGAGTGGATTTGAACGATGCGCAGGCGGTGAAGAAGGCGCAGGAGAGGCTCAAGAGTGAGCTGCCTTTCTTCTGTCCGCACTACGGTATGTTCAAGAATAATGTGCGCAGACAGGAGAATGCCTTGCCGGAAAGCTTTCTCTTCCAGACGATTATCGATGTGGATGATAAGGAGTATGTGGAGAAGGCGATTGAGAAGGCGCGCGAGCTGAACTGCTCTTCGGGTATCTGGAATGGCTCGTTGCTGCATCTCTGTTATAGCGCTCGCAAAAAGCTGCATATCGGGATTAGAATGCCGATTGGGATGACTATCGAGGAGACGCAGAAGGCGTATTGTGAGGCGCTGGGCGTGCCTTATGATGAAAGCTGCATCACACCCGAAAGGATGATTTTCCTGACGGATAAGGACTCGGAAATCTACCGGTCTAAAATGTGGTGCGCAGTGCTGCCGGAGAGCGAGATACAGGCTCGAAGAAAGGCTTTTCTGGACCGTGGACTGACGGTTGACGGAAGGGGGGATGCAAAAGTTAATAGTTTACAGTTAATAGTAATGACAAAGTTAAAAACAATAGACTTTCGGGCAATCGTGGCGATTATGCTGCTCCTGCTGGCACTGCTGTTCAGCCTGCCCAATCTGGTAATAGCAATCATGCTGATGATTCTCATTTCGGGAATCCTGGAGGCAATTATGGCACTGGTGAACTGGGAGAGGCCAGTGAGAAGAATCTGATAGCCTTTGATCTGTTTCAGGAATCAGCGGGACTGAAGGGAATGGCGATTGATACCGTCGGGTCTCGGCACTCTTCGCTGCTCGCTATCATGAGCGCAGGCGCTTCGAGGGTGATGAGCGAGGAGGAACTGATGAAGGTGGTGAGGACGAAAATGCCAAGCTACTATCAGGAGGATGACTGCCATCAGCTGATACATGATTTCTATGCGAAATATGCTGACAGCTGTAAACCGATGTCGAGGGATGTAATAAGGGTGAATGCGCTGGCGGAAAAACAGGCCAGCCAACAAGTTAATAGTTTACAGTTAACAGTTAATAGCCCTAACGCAAATCATGCAGTTCAAGGTTCAATGTTCCAAGCTCAAAGTTCCGAGGAGGATTATCCGGAACCGCCAGCGATGCCGGAGAAACTGCCGAAACTGGTGGAACTGCTGATATCTCGGACACCGGAGATTTATAAGCCGGCTGTGGCGCACGCTATCTTCCCACCGTTGGCTACGTATCTCTGGCAGACGAGCTTCCGATATATTGATAATGTAGTGCATGAGGCTACATTGTCTACGTGCTTGCTGGCTGGTACGGGTGCTGGTAAATCTTCTGTAAACAAGCCGATTAGCTATATCATGGAGGATATCCGCAAGCGGGATGCGGAGAATCTGAAACGTGAGAAGGAATGGAAGGAGGAGATGACGCGCAAGGGCGCCAACAAGGACAAGCGTAAGCGACCGGACAACCTCGTTATACAGGAGATTGATGCCGATATGACCAATCCGGCATTCGTGATGCGAACCGCTGAGGCGCAGGGACGATTTCTTTACACTTCGCTCAATGAGCTGGATCAGTTTGATGCTCTGAAGGGTACCGGAAACCAGCATTTCCGTATCATGTGTCTTGCCTCAGATAGCGACAACCAGTACGGCCAGACTCGCGTGGGAACTCAGAGTGTTACGGAACGTGTAACCATCCGATTCAACTGGAACGCATCTACCACTATCCAGAAAGGACAGCGTTACTTCTCAAAAGTTTTGACAGATGGTCCGATAAGCCGTATCAATTTCTGTACCATTCCGGAGCGTGAAATCGGTGATG
>JAJWJX010000065.1:0-19526 GCA_021623045.1 Segatella copri
GCTTCTTGTACTACTTGTCTGTTTATGTAAAATCTTTCAAAGAACTCTTTCTTTAATCGCTAAGAGAAACCGTATTTCTCAAAAGCGAGTGCAAAAGTACTGACTATTTTTCATTCCACCAAATCTTTTCGCAAAAAAGTTGAGATTTTAGCGTGTTTTTAACACTTATAAAGACTTTCTGAAGTTTTTCTTACCACTACACTTTATTTTATACATGCATACGCCTGCCTGCATGTGCGGGCGCACACCCGCAAGCGCATTAATAATATTGTACTCATATTCCAAGACCGAAAAGAAATCAGGATTCAACTAGAAAAGTATTATCCGGAGAATATATCTATCAAAGAAGAATATTACTATACGAAGAAGAATATTATCGAAGAAAAGGGAGAAACTCAGAAAAACATTTTGCCAATTAAAAAAAATATAGTACCTTTGCACACGTTTTAACGGATAACAAGATTAATTACATATATTTTAAAACTTTCAAATGAAGGCATTAGCAATTAAGTCGAGTTTGTTTTCCTGTTTAAAGACATACAACAAGAAAACATTCATGTCTGACCTCATGGCAGGTATCATCGTTGGTATCGTAGCCCTGCCTCTGGCCATCGCATTCGGTATCGCTTCTGGCGTGACCCCTGAAAAGGGTATCATCACCGCCATTGTAGCAGGTCTCATCATCTCCATCTTCGGTGGAAGCAAAGTGCAGATTGGTGGTCCTACGGGAGCATTCATCGTTATCATCTATGGCATTATCCAGAAATATGGCATGGAAGGTTTGACGATAGCGACACTGATGGCTGGTCTGTTCCTGGTTCTCTTCGGACTTCTCCGTCTTGGAACCATCATCAAGTACATCCCTTACCCTATCGTTGTGGGATTTACCAGTGGTATCGCCGTAACCATCTTCACGACCCAGATCAAGGATCTCTTTGGATTGACGTTGACTTCAAATCCTTCTGATTTTCTGGAGAAATGGGGCGTCTACTTCCAAAGCTTTGACACCATAGATCCTTGGTGTGCCCTTATCGGAGTAGTAAGCGTAGTGGTTATCGCCATCACCCCTAAGTTCAGCAAGAAGATTCCGGGCTCTCTTATTGCCATCATCCTGATGACCGTTGTAGCCTTACTGCTCAAGCAGTTTGCCGGCGTTGAGAGTATCGAGACCATCGGCGACCGCTTTTCTATCAGCAACGAACTGCCTGCAGCTCAGGTACCAGTCATGAATTGGGAGACCATCAAGAGTCTTGTATCACCAGCTATTACCATCGCCATCCTGGGAGCCATTGAGAGTTTGCTTTCAGCAACTGTTGCCGATGGTGTAATCAGCGATCATCACGACAGTAACACCGAGTTGGTAGCTCAGGGTTTGGCCAATATCGCCTCTCCCCTCTTTGGCGGTATTCCTGCAACAGGTGCCATTGCCCGCACAATGACCAATATCAATAATGGCGGTAAGACTCCTATTGCAGGCATCATCCACGCCATAGTTCTGCTGCTCATCTTCCTCTTTCTGATGCCTCTTGCCCAGTACATACCAATGGCTTGTCTTGCCGGTGTATTGGTAGTTGTATCTTACGGAATGAGCGGATGGAGAAGTTTCCTGGCATTGATGAAGAATCCGAAGAGCGATGTAACCGTACTTCTGATTACCTTCTTCCTCACCATCATCTTCGATTTGACAGTAGCCATCGAGGTGGGTCTGATTATCGCCTGTCTGCTCTTCATGAAGCGAATGAGCGAAACCACCGACGTGAAAGCTATTACCGATGATGAGATTGACTTGAACAAGGAGTTTGACTTCCTCTCAACCAACCTGGAGCACTATACGATTCCGAAGGGCGTAGAGGTATACGAAATCAATGGTCCTTTCTTCTTCGGAGCTGGTAACAAGTTTGAGGAAGTGATGGCAGCTTTCGGTGACCGTCCACTGGTACGTGTCATCCGTATGCGCAAGGTTCCATTTGTTGATTCAACCGGTATCCACAACCTTACCAACCTCTGCGAGATGAGCCAGAAGGAGGACATTCAGGTTGTACTCTCCGGTGTTTGCGAAAAGGTAAACGCCCAGTTGGAAAAGGCTGGTTTCTACAATATTCTTGGCAAGGATAATATCACAGATCACATCAGCAAGGCTCTGAAACGTGCTGAAGAGATTATTGAGAAGAAAACTGTTAACAGTTAACAGTTTACTGATTGTAGACCATCAAATAAAAAAGATGCATTGCTGAATATACCAGTAATGCATCTTTTTTTTATTGTCATCAAGTAACTGTTAACTATCAACTGTTAACTATCAACTATTACAGAACTTTTCCCAGAAACTCCTGTAGTCTTGGCGATTTTGGATGGTTGAATATTTGCTCAGGAGTTCCGTCTTCCGTGATATAGCCGTCACTGAAGAAGAGAACACGGTTGGCCACTTCTCTTGCAAATCCCATCTCGTGGGTCACCACCACCATCGTCATTCCCTCGGCAGCAACATCCTTCATCAGCTGCAGCACCTCGCCTACCATTTCCGGATCGAGAGCCGAAGTCGGCTCATCAAAGAGGATTACCTCAGGATTCATCGCTAAGGCACGGGCGATAGCTACGCGCTGTTTCTGTCCGCCCGACAGACTGTCGGGATAACTGTCGGCCTTATCCAGCAATCCGATACGGGTCAGGAGTTCCGTTGCCTTCTCATCAGCTTCTTCCTTTGTCATCTTACCCAATTCTACCGGAGCCAGCATGATGTTGCGGCGTATGGTCATATTAGGGAAGAGATTGAACTGCTGGAATACCATCCCCACCCTCTGGCGCATTCGGTTGATATCAACATCGCTTGATGTGATATCCATATCATCGATAAAGATTTTACCCTCGGTAGGTTCTTCCAGAAGGTTGACGGAACGCAGGAAGGTACTCTTGCCACAACCCGACGGACCGATGATGGCAACCACCTCACCTTTCCTCACCGAGGTTGTAATGCCTTTCAGCACCTCGTTGTCGCCGAAGCGTTTACGAAGTCCTTCTATCTTGATTATTTCGTTCATTTTATCCATTGTTTTAAAGCTTTTGCCCTTTCAGGATTCCTCATTTCCTTTCGCTCTTTCTCAGTCTCTTCTCCAGCCTTCTCACTCCTGCGTTCAGTCCGAGAACAAGAACGAGATAGAGGCAGGCTACTACGCCCAACGGCATCATCGCTTCGTAAGTAATGCTTCGGATGATGTCGGAGCCCTTGGTCAAGTCTACCAGTCCGATATAACCGCTGATAGAGGTTTCCTTGAGCAGAGTGATAAGCTCGTTACCCATAGCCGGAAGCACATTCTTGAAGGCTTGCGGAAGGATGATGAGACGCATCGTCTTGCCATACGAAAGACCAAGACTTCTACCCGCCTCCATCTGACCATTATCCACCGACATGATGCCCGAGCGGATTACCTCGGCAATATAAGCTGCCGAGTTCAAGCCGAAGGCGATGACAGCCACCAGTATCTTATTGACATCTGCTGATGCAAACACCACATAATAGATGATGAGCAACTGCACCATGGTTGGCGTGCCTCGCATGATGGTAAGGTACAGCTGGCAGAGCATGTTCGGAATCTTCCAGTCGCCCTTACGTTCATGACGTGCTCTGACAATAGCTATCAGCGTTCCGAGTATCACGGAAAGGATGATGGCGAAGAAGGTGATGATGAGCGTATTGCCCAAACCCTGCAACAGATACTGATAACGGTTGTCATCTATGAAGCAGGATTTAAACTTATCTATCACTCCCGGCTGGTTACCAGCTGTTTTCACTTCATTGGAATTCACCATGATAACCTGTCGCACATCGGCATAGGAATCTGTAAATCCGATATTCTTCTTCCGTTCAGGAGTAACCGTGATGCCGGCAATACCCGCATCCGCCTTACCAGCCTGTACAGAGGTGATGATGGCATCAAACTCCATATCAAGAATCTCGACATCCACGCCCATCACATCGCCGATGGCATTCGCCACATCCACGTCGATACCCACAATCTTGCCATTCTGGTAATATTCGAAAGGCTCGAAGGTAGCGTTGGTGGCAAAACGGAGACTCGTCTTCAAGCCGAGTTTCTGCAGTGCTTCCGATCCCACCTTCTTCACATCAGAAGTCTTTGGCGTATAAGCTACGGCTATACCCCGTTCCAGATGGCGGTTGACGATGGAATCGATGACGCCATTCTCTTTCAGAATGCGGATGGCATGATTGATGGACTGCTGCAACTCAGCATGATCCTTAGCCACACAGATGGCGAAAGAGGACGCATCGAAGGTTTCGGGCAGGATACGGAGCGATGGGTTCACCCGTTGGAATGCCTTGGCTGGAGCCTCATCGGTCACCATGCAGTCTATCTTACCCTGCAGGAGTGCCTGGATGGCATCGGCTCCCTTGTTATACCGTTCTACCTTGGTACCGCCACCTTCCTTTTCCAGCTCCGTCGCTAGTCCGTCGCTAGTAGTACCGAGCTGCACACCAATCACAGCCCCCTTCAAATCAGTCTTGCTCTTGATTTGCCTGTCAGCATCTGACGCTCCCGAGCCACATGCCACGAAGAGCACACTCAGGAGTAAAGTCAAGAAGCCCAGCTTAAACTTTCCCGTTTTTCTGTATTTCATCATTCCAGGCATTCGTTTATTGTTGTTTCAAATACTCAGCACACATCTCTGCACATCTTTCTCCGTCTACACCAGCCGATACGATTCCGCCTGCATAACCAGCACCTTCGCCACATGGGAAGAGTCCCTGGATGCGGACATGCTGCAGGGTTTCGCGGTCACGGACGATGCGGACAGGCGATGAGGTTCTCGTCTCCATCGCTATCAGCGTAGCCTCGTTGGTCAGGAAACCATGGGCATTCTTGCCGAAGGTCTTGAAGCCTTCCTGCAGTCGCTTGCTCACGAAAGCCGGCATCCAGAAATGCAACGGACTCGAAATCAAGCCTGGAGCATAGCTGCTCTTTGGCAGATCATAACTCAAACGATTGTTCACGAAGTCAGCCATGCGCTGTGCCGGTGCAGTCTGCTTCATGTTGCCCTGCTGCCAGCATTGCTTTTCCACGATTTCCTGGAAGTACATCATTTGGAGTGAAGAGTGAGGAGTGAAGAGTGAAGCATTCTCCTGCGCCTTCATTTCCTGCTGTTCGATGACAGACTGATGCTCCTTCACAAACTGCGCCACATCCTCGGGATGAGTTTCCACCACCATGCCCGAGTTGCTCCAGGCAGTACCGCGGTTGCTCGGACTCATACCGTTCACCACGAGCTGTTCCGGTCCTGTAGCAGCCGGAATCACAAAACCGCCCGGACACATACAGAAGCTATAGACACCTCTGCCATCTACCTGAGTAACGAAGCTATATTCGGCAGCAGGCAGATATTTTCCTCTACCACTCTTATTGTGATACTGAATCTGGTCGATGAGCTGGGAAGGATGT
Organism: Segatella copri; assembly: GCA_021623045.1. Classification (GTDB taxonomy): domain Bacteria; phylum Bacteroidota; class Bacteroidia; order Bacteroidales; family Bacteroidaceae; genus Prevotella; species Prevotella copri_T. The sequence goes on from JAJWJX010000065.1 coordinate 5,454, forward strand.
TCCAGACGCACACCTACGGCGATGCCTTTTGCCTCGATATCTATCTTTGCCGAAGCGAGATAACGGTATACATCGCGGGCACTATGGCCTGTTGCCAGAATAACCGGTCCGCGATAAGTTTCCTCAACACCCGTAGCCAGATTCACGGCTTCTACGCCTATCACCCTATCGCCAGCTGCAGCATCAGGTGCCGTCAGTTTACCTTCACTCTCAAGGATCAGACGAATCATCTTGGTCTGGAAATGCACTTCGCCGCCACACTTGATGATGGTGTTGCGCATGTTTTCAATAACGCGTGGCAACTTGTCGGTACCGATATGCGGATGGGCATCTGCCAGGATATTGGTATTGGCACCATGCTGGCAGAATACGTTCAGAATCTTGTCTACACTTCCCCTTTTCTTGCTTCGTGTATAGAGTTTGCCGTCACTATAAGCACCGGCTCCACCTTCACCGAAACAGTAGTTGCTCTCACCATCTACCTTCTGAGTCTTGGTAATGTTAGAGAGGTCCTTCTTGCGTTCGCGCACATCCTTGCCTCGCTCCAGCACGATAGGACGGTATCCCAGTTCTATCAGGCGCAGGGAAGCAAAGAGGCCGCCAGGTCCCTCACCCACAACGATAACACGAGGTCTGCTGCTCACATCCGGATATTCGGTATGGACATACTGGTCGTCCTGCGGAAATTCGTTGATATAAGCACGCACCTTCAGATTGACGAAGATGGTGCGCTGACGGGCATCGATGCTTCTCTTCAAAACCCTCACCTGGTTGAGCGTTCTTACATCCAATCCCTTTTCTTTGGCGAGATAACGCTTGATGCCTTCCTCGCTTGCTGCCTGTTCGGGCAGAATTCTTATCTGATATTCTTGAATCATTATACTTTATACTTTGAGCTTTGAGCTTTATGATTAGTTTTATAAAAGTGACGAGTGACAAGTGACCGATTCCATATTATGGATTTCGCGTTACATTCACAATTCACTTTTCACTTTCACTTTTTCATACTTCCATTGTAGCCAGCACTTCGAGCGTATCCAGCTGATACATGGTGAACTTACCATCTTCCAATGTTGCAAAGGTTGGCGGATTGCCACCCTTCGGGAAGGTGATGCTGCCGGTATTTACGATGGCCTGCCCCTTCTCGTTATGAGAGAGTTCCCAGAGATGGGAGTGTCCATAGATCATAGCCTCGTAAGGTCCCTTCGGCATGTTTTCCTTATTGTATACATGTCCATGAGTCAGAAGATAGCGCTTGCCTCCGTCTACCAGCAAGGCATAGGTCTCCATGATAGGGAAATCGAGGAGCATCTGGTCTACTTCCGCATCGCAGTTGCCACGCACAGCGATAATCTTATCTGCCAGCGCATTCAGTCTTTCTACGATACCCTTAGGATCGATTCCTTCTGGAATGCGGTTGCGGGGACCGTAGTTGATGATATCACCCATGATGCACATCATGTCACAATGTTCAGCCTCGAAGAAATCGAGGACCTTTTCCAGGGCTGGCAAACAGCCGTGGATATCTGAGAATAAAAGATATTTCATTACTTGATTCAAAAAGTATTAATACTCACCCTCAACCCATTTTTTACCTGATTCAGTATATTTCATCCAAATAACCAAACCGACACCAATGATTGCTGCTATTGCAAAAAGTATTGTCAACATTTCCATAATTATTTCTTTTTTAATTCTACTTTTAATAAATATCGGCAAAATTAAGCAAATAATCCGAAACACCCAAACATTTCAACGTTTTTTATATATATAATAAGGTATAAGGGAAAGGAAGAGCCTATAATTATCTACTGAAATAGCTTTTTTATCTACAATATGCTACTTTTTTTGTTAAAATCCTTGGCAGTTTGATATATTATTCGTACTTTTGCCCTCAAGTTCTGCTTCGGCCCCGGTCGTTTCGGGGGAGGCATTACATTACCAACGTAAAATTCAAGAACATATGAAAGTATTAAAATTCGGCGGAACATCGGTTGGTTCCGTAAAAAGCATCCTCAGCTTGAAACGTATCGTTGAAAACGAGGCTAAGAAACAGAGTGTAGTGGTTGTCGTGAGCGCGCTTGGCGGTATCACGGACAAACTCTTGCAAACCTCTCAACTTGCCCTCCAGGGTGATGAACAGTGGAAAGTAGAATTCGAAGCCATGGTTGATCGCCACCACAAGATGATAGACACCATCATCACCGACACTACAGACAGAGAAAACTTATTCAAATCGGTTGATGCCCTCTTCGAGCAGTTGAAGAGCATCTATTTTGGTGTATACCTCATCCACGACCTCAGCGAGAAAACACAGGATGCCATCGTGAGTTATGGTGAAAGACTCAGTTCCAAGATTGTTGCCACATTGATTCGTGGAGCCAAATGGTTCGACTCACGCAACTTCATCAAGACTGAGCGCAAGAACGGCAAAGACAAGCATGTACTCGACAGCGAGCTGACCAACAAACTGGTAAAAGAAGCCTTTGCAGAAATTCCACGCATATCTCTCGTTCCGGGTTTTATCAGTCGTGACAAGAACACAGACCGCACCACCAACCTTGGCCGTGGCGGTAGCGACTACACAGCAGCCATCATAGCAGCTGCCCTTGATGCAGAAGTGCTCGAAATCTGGACTGATGTAGACGGTTTCATGACCGCCGACCCACGTGTCATCAAATCAGCTTATACCATCAACGAACTGAGTTACGTTGAGGCGATGGAGCTTTGCAACTTTGGTGCAAAGGTCATCTACCCTCCAACCATCTACCCGGTTTGTGTCAAGAATATTCCTATCAAGGTTAAGAACACCTTCAACCCTGATGCTCCGGGCACCATCATCAAGAACAAGATAGATGGCGACCAGAAGCCTATCAAGGGTATCTCTTCTATCAACGGTACAGCGCTCATCACCGTAACCGGTCTTTCCATGGTCGGTGTGATTGGTGTAAACCGCCGTATCTTCACCGCTCTTGCCAACGAGGGTATCTCTGTGTTCATGGTGTCACAGGCATCATCTGAGAACTCAACCTCTATCGGTGTGCGCGAGCAGGATGTAGAAGAGGCTGTAAAGGTATTGAACAATGAGTTCCACAACGAGATTGCCGATGGTGCCATGTTCCCAATGCACGCAGAGAAGGGTCTCGCTACTATCGCCATCGTGGGTGAAAACATGAAGCATGCTGCCGGTATCGCCGGTAAGCTCTTCGGAACCCTTGGCCGTAGCGGTATTTCGGTCATCGCCTGTGCACAGGGTGCTTCTGAGACCAACATCTCGTTCGTAGTGAAGAGCGATTATCTGAGAAAGTCACTCAACGTACTCCACGACAGTTTCTTCCTTTCAGAATACAAGGTGCTGAACCTCTTCATCTGCGGTGTGGGTACCGTAGGCGGAAAGCTCATCGAGCAGATCAAGAACCAGTATGCCGACCTCATGGAGCGCAGCAAACTGAAGCTCAACGTGGTGGGTATCGCTTCTTCCAAGAACGCCATCTTCAACCGCGATGGTATTGATCTCGAGAACTACAGCGAGGAACTGAAGAATTCAGACCCAAGCACTCCAGAGGTTCTGCGCGATACCATCCTGGCGATGAACATCTTCAACAGCGTGTTTGTAGACTGTACAGCCAGCAAGGATGTGGCCGCTCTCTACCAGAGTCTGCTGGAGCACAACGTAAGCATTATCGCAGCCAACAAGATAGCTGCATCAAGCGAATATGAGAACTACGAGAAACTGAAGAAGACTGCCATCCAGCGTGGCGTAGTATTCCGTTTTGAGACCAACGTAGGTGCCGGTCTTCCTATCATCGGAACCATCAACGACCTCCGCAACTCCGGAGATAAAATCCTTAAGATTGAGGCAGTTCTCTCAGGTACGCTCAACTTTATCTTCAACGCCATCTCCAGCGTCGTTCCATTCTCTGAGACCGTGAGACTGGCTAAGGAGAAGGGCTACAGCGAGCCTGATCCACGTATCGACCTGAGCGGTATGGACGTGATTCGCAAGCTGGTGATTCTCTCCCGCGAGGCAGGTTACCGCGTAGAGCAGGAAGATGTAGAGAAAAACCTCTTCGTGCCAGACAAATACTTCAAGGGATCGCTCGACAACTTCTGGAAGAAACTTCCTGAGCTCGATGCCGATTTCGAGGCTAAGCGCAAGGCGCTCGATGTAGAGCACAAACGCTGGCGCTTCGTTGCTACCCTGGATGGCGGCAAGACAAGCGTAGGTTTGCAGGCTGTCGGTCCTGAGCATCCGTTCTACAATCTGGAAGGTTCCAACAACATCGTGCTGCTCACCACCGAGCGCTATAAGGAATACCCTATGATGATTCAGGGCTATGGTGCCGGAGCCAGCGTAACGGCTGCCGGTGTATTCGCCAACATCATGAGTATCGCTAACATTTAACACTTAACATTAAAAAGAGATGAAACATATTATCATTCTTGGCGACGGAATGGCTGACCACCCGGTAGAAAGACTGGGTGGAAAGACTCTCCTGCAATACGCCAACAAACCCTATATGGATATGCTTGCCAAGAAGGGCAAGACAGGAAGACTCGTTACCGTGCCAGATGGATTCCATCCGGGTTCTGAGGTTGCCAACAGCTCTATCATGGGCTATGACCAGAACGAGGTTTACGAAGGACGCGGACCGCTCGAGGCTGCCAGCATAGGCTATGAACTGGAGCCTACCGACCTTGCCCTGCGCTGCAACATCATCAATGTGCAGGACGGCAAGATTATCACCCACAACGGTGGTAATCTGGAAACGGAAGATGCGGATGTGCTCATCAAGTATCTCAACGATACCCTCGGCAAGAAATATCCTGATGTCAAGTTTGTTACCGGCATCCAGTATCGCCATCTTCTGGTGGTGAAGCACGGAAACAAGCATATCGACTGTGCCCCACCTCATGATCATCCCAACGAGGAATGGCATAAGCTGATGGTGAAACCTATCTTGCCGGAGATTGGAGGCGATGAGGGTCACATCAGCCGTCGTGATACAGCCGACCTTCTGAACCAGCTGATTCTCGAGAGTCAGGAACTCCTGGAGAACCATCCTTTCAATGTGGCGCGCAAGGAGCGTGGCGAACGAATGGCCAATCTTATCTGGCCTTGGGGCGGCGGTTACCGTCCGCACATGCTCACCCTCTCTCAGATGTATCCACAGATCAAGAAGGGTTCTGTGATTTCTGCCGTAGACCTGATCCGAGGCATCGGCCATTACGCCGGTCTGCGCAACATCATCGTTGAGGGCGCTACCGGTCTTGCCAATACCAACTACGAGGGCAAGGCAGCCGCAGCTATCCAGGCATTGAAGGATGGCGACGACTTCGTTTATGTTCACGTAGAGGCGAGCGACGAGGCAGGTCATGATGGCGATCTGGAGCTGAAGCTGAAGACCATCGAGAACCTCGACCAGCGACTCATCAAGCCTATCTTCGATGAGGTAAGCACCTGGGATGAGCCGGTATGCATCGCAGTCCTCCCAGACCATCCTACTCCGGTAGAGATCCGTACCCACGTAAAGGAGCCTGTGCCTTTCATCATCTATTACCCTGGCATGGAGCCGGATAGCGTAGAGAAGTATGACGAGGTAAGCTGCGTGAGTGGCGGTTACGGCATGCTGCAGCTGCAGGAATTCATGAATGCCTTCATGGCGATCAATTAAAATCAACGGCTTCATGATAGTCCCCAAAGCTAATCATAAAGTTTAATGTTCAAATCTCAAAGTTAAAAGTAAAAAATGAAATATTATTCAACAAATAAGAAAGCACCCATCGCCGACCTTCACAAGGCGGTAGTTAAAGGTCTGGCAGAAGACCGTGGTCTCTATATGCCAGAAATCATCAAGAAGTTGCCACAGGATTTCTTCGACAACATCGAGAAACTCTCCTTCCAGGAGATTGCCTACAAGGTAGCTGATGCCTTCTTTGGCGAGGACGTTGATGCCGAGTCATTGAAGAAGATTGTATACGATACCCTGGCATTCGACTGCCCTGTAGTCGAGGTAGAGCCAAACATCTACTCTCTCGAGCTGTTCCATGGTCCTACCCTCGCCTTCAAGGATGTGGGTGCGCGCTTCATGGCCCGTCTCCTGCAGTACTTCGTACGTCAGGAGGGCAAGGAAGAGGTGAATGTGCTCGTAGCTACATCGGGCGATACCGGTTCGGCTGTTGCCAACGGTTTCCTCGGCGTTGACGGCATCCATGTTTACGTGCTCTATCCTAAGGGCAAGGTGAGCAAGATTCAGGAGAGCCAGTTCACTACCCTCGGCCAGAACATCACAGCCCTCGAGGTAGATGGCGTATTCGACGACTGCCAGGCACTGGTGAAATCTGCGTTCATGGACGAGGAGCTCAACAAGCACATGAAGCTCACCTCAGCCAACTCTATCAACGTAGCCCGCTTCCTGCCTCAGGCATTCTATTATTTCAATGCCTATGCCCGCATGAAGGAGAAGGGTCTCGCCGACAAGCTGGTTATCTGCGTACCTAGCGGCAACTTCGGCAACATCACAGCCGGACTCTTCGGTCATGAGATGGGATTGCCTATCCACCGCTTCATCGCAGCCAACAACGCCAACGATATCTTCTACGAGTATCTGCAGACAGGCAAGTACAATCCACAACCTAGCAAGCAGACCATCGCCAATGCCATGGACGTAGGCGACCCATCAAACTTTGCCCGCATCTACGACCTCTACAAGGGCGATCATGATGCCATCGCAGCCTACATCGGTGGTGCTACATACAAGGACGAGCAGATTGCAGAAACCATGAAGCAGTGCTACAATGAAACCAAGTATGTGCTTGACCCTCACGGAGCTTGCGGCTATCGCGCCCTGAAGGAGCAGTTGAAGCCAGGTGAGGTTGGCGTGTTCCTCGAGACCGCTCACCCAGCCAAGTTCAAGGAGAAGGTAGACAGCATCCTTGACAGCGACATTGAGATTCCTGCCCGCCTTGCAGAATTCATGAAGGGTGAGAAGAAGAGCATCCAGATGACCAAGGATTTCGCATCATTCAAGAACTACTTGATGAACGAATAAACCATAAATACGGAAAAGCCTTTCTCTTTCTCAGGGGAAGGCTTTTCATTTTATACTGAACTTTCGCATGTGGTTCAAGTACGGGCTGAAGGCCCAAAAGCTCCTAGCCCAGGGCATCGCCCTGGGTATGATGGCAATCAGCAAGGCGCCCTGTAAGGGCAAAAGCCTTATGTTTTGCCTGGAGTTTTAAAGCTTTTGCCCTTACAGGGCGACAGGTTTGCGTCCGTAATTACCCAGGGCGATGCCCTGGGCTAGGGGCTTCTGCCCTTTCAGGGCGTATGGGACAAAACTTGCGAAACTTTTATTTTATAACAACAGAAAACGGGAAAAATTTATGAAGATTGTTATTTTAGACGGCTATGCCGCAAACCCGGGAGATTTGGATTATCATCTTCTGGAGAAACTGGGCGAGGTGGTAGTTTATCCTCGCACCTCAGATGCAGAGAAAGTGGAACGTGCCAAGGATGCCGACATCATCCTTCTGAACAAGGTGCAGATAGATGCAGAGACGCTGGCGCAGCTTCCTAAACTGAAATACATCGGTATCCAGGCTACCGGTTTCAACGTGGTAGACATCGAGGCTGCCAAGAAACAGGGTATCATCGTAACCAATATTCCAGCCTACAGCACCGACAGCGTGGCTCAGATGACCTTTGCCCTCATCCTTGCCGTAACCAACCGCGTAGAGCATTATACCCAGGAGAACCGCAACGAGCGCTGGGCTTACAATAAGGATTTCTGTTATTGGGATACCCCACTGATGGAACTTGCCGGCAAGACCCTGGGTATCATGGGATTGGGAAATATCGGCATGAAGGTTGCCAACATCGCCCGCCAGTTTGGCATGAACATCTGTGCCTGCACCAGCAAGAATTCGAGCAATCTGCCTGAGTGGATCCAGAAGGTGAGCAAGGAGGGTTTACTTGCCACGAGCGATATTCTCTCGCTCCATTGTCCGCTTTCTGATGACACCTATCATTTCATCAATAAGGAGAGTCTGGAGAAGATGAAAGATACCGCCATTCTGGTAAATACGGGTCGCGGTCCGCTGGTAGATGAGGAGGCAGTAGCTGCTGCGCTTCACGAAGGCAGTCTGGGTGCCTACTGTGCCGATGTGATGGCTCAGGAGCCACCATCAAAGGAGAATCCGCTTTTTGGCGAGCCTAATGCCTACCTCACCCCTCATATTGCCTGGGCCACCTACGAGGCTCGCGAGCGCCTGAACAAGCAGGTAGCCGCCAACGTAAAGGCATTTCTCGAGGGCAATCCGATTAATGTCGTGAATAAGTAAGAATGCTACTTTAAAAATCTGCATTTCTTAAATGAAGACAGCCAACCTTCAATATCCCAATTGAAAGTTGGCTGTTTACTTTTTCTTATAGTTTTCTTCTGAACTGCCTAATCAGGTACTTGGGATTTCGTCTCATATTCCATAAGTCAACAAGAATAATTCTATCGTATTCCGCATCATATCAATAGATGATTTTCCAATTTTTATTCAAACAATTGCATGATATCCATACAGAAGAATTCTTCAAATGGAATACCATCGGTGCCAACAACGATTGATTTCAGAGGATGGAATTTCTCTTGAAACATAGGAATACCACTATTCATGCCTCTCTTTCCACTCTTAACCTCTATGGCAACGAAATCTCCTTGTGACTCCAGGATATAATCCACCTCATTATTATGATCTCGCCAATAATAGAGATGACAGTCATTGTCCTCCACAAAATCGAGAAGACAAGTACCCACTGCCGATTCCACCCATCTGCCCCAAATCATTGGGTCAACATAATCTTTGTCAAACCCCTTACCGCGATATGCCGTGAACAAAGCATTGTTAAACACTGTAAACTTTGGGATAGACTGTCTCTTACGAGCCTCATCGCATGCAAACTTTTGAAGTCCACAAAGCAAGTTGGCTTGCTTCAATATTTCGAGATAAGAAGACAAAGTCGTGACATTGCCTGCATCTTGCAATTGTCCAAGCATTTTGGTGAGTGACAACAACTCACCAGAATAAGAACAACCTACCTCAAAAAGCTGTGACATGAGTGAAGGCTTGTAAATATTCGAAGTCAAGAGAACATCCTTTTCAATGGCAGGTGCCACAAGAGAATCCTTGACATATTTTCTCCAACGCCTAAAATCCCCTATATAATCCACCGAGCCTGGATAACCTCCAAAATAAATCCATTGTTGGAGTGATAACCCGAAGGCAGCTTTCATTTCCGGAAAAGTCCAATGCCCCATACGAATCAACTCGAATCTACCAGCTAAAGACTCGGTTAGCCCTTTGCGCAAAAGCAAGCGAGACGAACCAAGCAATACGACTTTCAGGTTTACATGATTTAGGGTATCGGCATCCCACTCTCTCTTCACATATTCACTCCATCTGCGTATTTTCTGTATCTCGTCTATTACAAGAACAGCTTCTTGCAAATGCTGAATATCCATTCGGCTTCGAACAGACTCCCAAGAACGTCGAATCCAATCCGAATCTTCTTCATTTACAGAATCAGCATTAAATTGAAATACTACCTTATCAATAGTCTCTGCTATTTGCGCCATAACTGTTGATTTGCCAACCTGTCTTGGTCCTGCCAAAACAAATATACACTTACGTCTTTCGCTCAACCTACTCAACATCAAGTTGTAATGTGGTCTTCTATACTCACCCATATTCTTTAATTTGTAATATTAAACAACTCAATTCTTCGTCACGAATTACTCAATTCTTCGTCACGAATTACTCAATTCTACTTTGCAAAGATACAAAGAATAGATGAGTAAACACATTACCCATGATTATTTTTTAGCATTCTTAACTCATCATACAGCTTTGCCCCTCTCCTTCACGCGCTTAGGATGCACCTGGCCAGATTATACATCTTCTCATAATGCTGACGAAACATTCGTTCTATATTCTTTTCCTGTTTCATACACTATCTATACAGTTGAGCCCAGCAAAAAACTAAGCAAAACTCTGGCTTTTTCCCTATCTCCTCTTCATCAGAACATAGATGATGACAGGGGCGCCGAACAGCGGGGTGACGGCATTCAGGGGGATGATGCCACCGTCCGACGGAAGGGTGCAGAAAAGATTGCAGAGAAGGGCAATGGCTGCCCCCATCAGCATCGTAACGGGCAACAGACGGCGATGATTCTCCGTGCCGATGATGAGGCGGGCGATATGCGGCGTTGCCAGACCGATGAAGGCGATGGGACCGCAGAAAGCGGTAACCACAGCCGTAAGAAGACCGGTAATGATGAGCAGAACGATGCGCAGACGCCTGATGTTGAAACCCAGATTCTCGGCATACTGTTCGCCTAACAGCATGGCGTTCAGCGGTTTTACAAGAAGCAGAGACGCAGCCAGGGCAATGAGGGCCAACGGGATGAAGAACATCATCTGCTGGCTCGAAACATTGCCAAAGCTGCCCATGCCCCAAACCATATACGATTTCACACCCTCCTCGGTGGCGAAGAAGTTGAGGAGCGAGATGGCGCTGCTCGCCAAATAGCCCACCATCAGTCCGATGATGAGCAGTACCGTATGGCTGCGCACAATGGCAGAAAAGAAGGTGATGATGCCCATCACCACCATAGCCCCTATGAAAGCAGCGATGAGGATAGCCAGGAAACCGCCGATGGCATAGTTGCCGGCATCGCCCAGAAACCCTACCCCTAAATCATCCAGGGCAATATTGCCGCCAAAGGCAAGCATCACGATGGCTACCGCCAGTCCGGCTCCGCTGCTGATACCGAATACGTCAGGACCCGCCAGGGGGTTGCGGAAGGCTGTCTGCAGGAGCAAGCCGCTCGTGGCGAGGGCTGCGCCCGAAAGCAAAGCGGCAATCGCCGCCGGCAGTCGCGATTCCAACAGAATATAGCGGTAGGTTTCGTCAGTCTGAGAGCCCGAAAGTATCGCCCCCACGTCCTGCCATGGGATGTTTACACTCCCCCATGCCAGGTTGGCGAAAAACAGTATGATAATGGCGATTGCCCCTAAAACGATGGTTTTCATTCACTAAAACTATTTCTTGTAAAATCTCTGATTAAAGCCCTATTTCTTATAGAATCTCAATTTGCCGAACCGTTCTCCATGAGCCAGGATGATGAACTCTCTGAGCAGCAGTTCGGGATGGAAACTCGTAAGCTCGAAATAAGGTACCGTAGAGGTATCTACCTGATAGATATTACCCCGGCTGAAGGCAGAAAGAGCCTTGTAGCCGTCATATTCCTGAAGCAGTTGAGCCTGCGACAAAGGGGCACCACCGAAATACTTGAACGCCCATACGTCCACCTGCTTTCCCTTCGCCAGGATTTGCTCCGGACTCATCGCCAGACTTCCGCTGTGCTGATCGTCCTCGAAGATATAACGGGCGTTGGCATCCTTCAGCAGAATACCGATAGTACTCTGACCACCAGGCACATACCATACGTTGCCCGTTTTTCTTTCGGTCAGGATAGAGAGGCCCTTCGGATACCCGGCAGCCTCAGCTTTCAGCTTCAGATATTCCTTTTCTATCTTCGCAAAGAGCGAATCTGCCTTTGGTTCGCAAGACCCCGATATTCCGTTGCTTTTTCCCTCTTCATTTCCAAAGAGCATGCCGTAGAATTTCATCCATTCCGCCCTGCCTAGTGGCGAAGACTCCATATAATCGGCAGCTTCGATGATGGGGATATGCAGTTTGTCGAGCTTGCCATATCCACCGCTGTTCTCGAAAGGCGAAAGTAGGATGGCTTCGGGTTTCAGGGCGATGATACGCTCGATATCGGGTGCCATGCTCGAACCGCAATCCACGATGGAATTTCGGGCAGCAGCATTTCCTGCAGAAGCTTTTCCTGCAGCAGCAGCCCTCTTCCTTACATCCGGAATATTGATATAATCGAGGTCGCAGACACCACGGATGGCCTGCTGGCAGCCCAGTTCGTACATCAGCTGGCAATGGGGAGCGATGAAAACAGCACTTCTCTCCACCGGTGTGCGCACGGTATCGGTAGTGCATCTCGCCCCCGTGCTGCGCCTTCTGGCAAGCATCGCCACCGTCTTATCCCCCTCCTCTCCCTTCGGAATCAGGATATAGCGATGCAGCATCGTCCCCGCCTTCCAGGGGTTGGCGATGATAGCCTCAGCATACTGATAATCAATGCCTTCTGCTGCATCGGAAGCCTCTTCCCCATCACCATGTTTCACGATGGTGAGCAACTTGGCGTACTTCATCTCCAGGGTATCGCCAGCCTCCGCATCAGCAGCAGCCGTCTTTCCTCCCTGGCATGCCGCCATCAGCAGGGCCGCCGTTGCCCCACACAAAAGAATATACAGTTTTTTCATAATCTTACAAAATATGTGTGCAAAGATACGAAGAAATCTCCATTTTCCGTTTGTTTTCTCGAATATTCTTTGTACTTTTGCCCTCAAATTTAACTAACGCTACAATTTAATAAGTCAAAATGAAGAAGATTATCTGGGGCATAGCCCTATTATGCTGTACATCGCTGGCTGCCGGTGCGCATACCTGCTGCCATCATTCAGCGCAGAAATGCAGCTGCAAGAGAGGTTATTACACACAGTATTACGGCGACAAGCCCGAACTCATAAAAGAGGCGATAGCTTGGGCAGAGAGCGGCGTTTGGCGCAACGGTTTCGACAAGGCGAAGCCTCATTCCAGCGTAAACCTCGCAGATTTCTATCTGCAGTATCAGAAGAATCCGCAGCAATGGCAGGCGCTCTTCGATTATCTGGCAAAGACCGATTTGCTGAGCATTCCGAAGGGAAAGCACAAGATTCCCGGTTCCGACCTCGTGGTAAGTGTAGAGGACAGCAAGAACGAGCCGCTGGAAAAGCGCCGCAGCGAGAGTCATAACAAGCACATCGATTTTCAGTATGTAGTAAAGGGCACAGAGCGTTTTGGCGTGATCGACCACTACTCCAGCGCCCCCAACTGCCAGTATCGTCCCGACGTGATTCATTATGATTACGACCGCCGCAAGGCCCGTTTCTTCGACAGTACCCCCGGCGAGTTCTTCATCTTCTTTCCGAGAGATTGGCACATCGCCAAGATAGCAACAGATGGTGAAGACCAGACCATCCGCGTTATCGTAATCAAGGTAGATTATAAGGATTAAAGATAATTAAAAATAATATGATAGTTTATATAGCCAATCCATTATATGATGCTGTGTTCAAGCGCATCATGGAAGAAGAGCGCATCACCAAGACGTTCTTGTCTGCGATTTTGCAAAGAGAAGTCGTCAGCATCAAGATATGCCAAGATGGATTCCGCAATATCAAGAGCAATAGCATTTCGATATTTAAGATGGGATTTGTTGCCAGCATAAAGAATAACGAGAACAGCAACGAACTTACAAACATAAGGCTGTATAAAACTTGGGTTGACACGGACGTCTTGGAACCTCGCCAGCATCTGGCATGGCAGCGCTATATAGAAGAGAAAAACTCGGATGGTATTGGAGATGAATCTCTCCCAACGATTACGGTTTTTCTCCTAGCCCACCGTATAGGAGATTTCGAAACGCCTGTTGCATGCCCTGCCCCCGGCAATATTATTGTCCAACTGCCAATAATCAGCAAGACTCAAAACTCGAGTCAAAAGAAGGTATTAAGCATTTTTGACCAAGCAAGAACTTGCAGAGAAGACAAACACCTCTTGAAAGTAGATTATACCCCCTATGATGGAGATACAGATATGGAGTATATGATTAAAATGCTTCTTTCAATGGCATCTGACCCAGATATGCAATACCAGATGAATATCGAAGATGAGTTTATCTCCTTACTTGAAAAGAAGGATACCGAAATCCTGCGACTGGATTATTTGATTGAGCAAAGTAAGCTGAAGGAGAAATAAAAACAGAACTTCCCCAAGTTTGCCCCACACGCCCTGAAAGGGCAAAAGCTTTATTATTACTAAGTATTTAAAGCTTTTGCCCTTACTATTATATTTGCACTTGGAAAAATAAAGAGGTAAAAATCTTTATATCTGCAAAC
>JAJWJX010000066.1:0-19344 GCA_021623045.1 Segatella copri
TCAGCTGTTACTGCTTTTTTTGAATTATGCAAGGTATAAACGCGGAGACGCTTACGTATAAACGCGGAGACGCTTACTTAGTTTTCGCCCAAAAATCCCTCAAAAACACCGATATTTTGCTGATTTTATGCCAAAAGTGGTAATATGTGGCAATAAAGTGACAATAAAAACACCCCTTATTACCACCCGTTATTCGCTTATAGTCAAAGGGTTAAGACGAGCGTGGCAAATGTGACATTAAATTAGAAAAAATACACATGTAATGCTACAGAATATTGATATAGTTAGAACTGTATGGTTGAAACGGGCTGAAAGCCTAAAAGTTCCTAGAAGCAGTACGCCCTGAAGCCCAAAAGTTCCTAGAAGCAACACGCCCTGAAGCCCAAAAGTTCCCAGAAGCAGCACGCCCTGAAAGGGCAGAAGCTCCTAGCCCAGGGCATCGCCCTGGGTATAATAGCAATCAACAAGACGCCCTGTAAGGGCAAAAGCTTTGTTTATTACCTGGTTTTTAAAAGCTTTTGCCCTTACAGGGCGACGGGGTTGCGTTTATAATTACCCAGGGCGATGCCCTGGGCTAGGAGCTTCTGCCCTTTCAGGGCGTATTGCGTAATTTCAACCATACAGGTCGATATAGTTCAGTCAGCTGACGCAAGTAGTTCAGTCAGCAGACTCAAGTGGCTCAATCAGCTGACTCAAGTGGCTCAATCAGATAACTCAAGTGGCTCAATCAGCTAACTCAAGTAGCTCAATCAGATAACTCAAGTGGCTCTATCAGATAACTCAAGTAGCTCTATCAGATAACTCAAGTGGCTCTATCAGATAACTCAAGTGGCTCTATCAGCAGATGCAGATAGCTCTATAAGCTGATGCAGATAGCTCTATAAGCTGACGCAAGTGGCTCAATCAGCTGACTCAAGTAGCTCAGTCAGCTGACGCAGATATCTCGACAAGCCGAAGGATACGTCTCCGTTAGCCTACGGAGTCGTATCCGTAACCCGACGGAGTTATATCCTTAACCCAATGCTGTCATATTCTTAACCCCACGCAGCCATATCTGTAGGCAAACGGAAGCACATCATTTATTTACCTTTTAACCTTCATGTATTCCGTAGGAGTCATACCATACTCCTTGGAGAAGCATTTGGAGAAATAGCTGCTGTTGGAGAAACCAACGGTATACATCACCTCGGAAACACTGAACTTACCCTGGCTCAGGAGCTCGGCTGCACGCTTCATACGCATCTCACGGATATACTCTACAGGCGTACGACCCGTTATCGCCTTCGTCTTGCGATACAGCTGTTTGCTACCTATGCCTATCACATCCTGCAACATCGAAACATTGAAGTCAGAATCGATCATGTGCTTCTCTATCGCCTCATTGATCTCTTCGAGCAGACGCTTGTCTGACACATCCAACTCGCTGACATCTACTCCCTTCTTTTCCTCTTCAGAAGACTCAGAGAGTGCAGGAGCAGGTTCAGAAGATGATGATTCAGGCTCAGATACAGGCGAAGCGGATAACTCAGTGGCAACAGATGATGGCTCCTTCGGTATCTTCACATCCAGATAACGGACCATCAGAGCAGTCACCTCATCAAATGAATGATGAGCTACGGCAGCCTTCAAATCTTCCGTCAGACGGTTGAAGAAGTCCATACGCATCTGTACCTGCTCCAACACCTCAGCCTTCTGCTTCTGGGCATCAGCCAGTTCCTTACGCAGGAAATACCAGCTTACCAGCCATGCCACAAACACGATGAGTGCCGTGATATAGAATAGCTTGCACCACCAGGAGAGATACCAAGGCGGCAGGACGGAGATGTCGAGCGAATAAACCTCGGCGGCTATCTTGCCTTCACCATCCACGGCATGAACCGTAAGATGATAATCGCCATAAGACAAGCCGTTATAGGTGATATCGATATTGCCGGAGTTCAGATAATGCCAGTCGTGGTCGCTGCCTTCGAGCTGATAAGCATAAACAGCTGAAGGATGGTCGGCAAAAGGAAGGTCGGTGAGCTGCAGGGTGAAGTTGTTCTCATCACTCTTCAGTTTCAGGATTTCTCCACGCTCCTCACGAGCCTCTCCGTTTACGATGATTCCTGCCAGCATCAGACGGGTAAACTGCTTAGGCTTCTGCGCAACATCAGAACTGATTGCCACATAGCCGTCATTGCCACCCATCATTACCTGATGAGTCTGCCTGCTGTAACAGATGGTGAGCGGCACGATAGAAGGAATCACGAAGCGCTGGCTCCCGCCCTGAGGGTCGATTACGCAGCATTCATTGCCCGATACTACCCATATCTTGCCTTCTACATCGCACATGGTACTAACCTTACCGCCAATCTGCCATGTCTTAGAAGAAAAACTGTTACCCAGCACAGAACCGGCTGCATAATAACAGGTTACCGAACTGTTATCACCCATCCAGATATTGCCCTTGCTGTCTGCCATCAGATAGTTGACGACATCTGAGTTAGCCACCTGTACCACCTTCATATTGTTCGGATTGATGCAGTTGAGACGGGTATAGGTAGAAACCCAAATCCTACCCTTTCCATCCATCACCATCTGACCTACATGCAGACCAGAGAGCGCATTCTTTCCCTTGTCCGAGTAATGCCAGTCAGCTATGGTCTTGCCACTCAGAAGAGCCGCCTTATCCATCACGAAGACACCACCCTGATAAGAACCCATCCATATCCTGCCCTTCTTGTCCTGGAGAATATCGTAAGCCCAGGCAGTAGAATACTTGCCACTCTTATCGTAGACGATGAAGTTGCGCATCTGACGGGAACTGCGGTCATAGAAGTTGATGCCATGGTCGGTACAGATCCATACATCGCCGTCATGGTCTTCATAAATCTTGCGTACACGGTTATGACTCAGCGGGAAGGCAGAGCTGTTCTGCTTGTACCAAGCCACATTCTGATAACCTTCAGCATTGCGGGTGAAACGAATCAGACCGTTAGTACCGCCCATCCACCATTCGCCGTTACGGGTCTGGAGCATGGCATGGAGACAGTTGCCCTCACCCGACATCGTAATCTTATCGAGCGATACATAGCGGTAATAGGTATGGGTAGTGAGACGGGAGAGTCCATTGTCAGTACCCACCCATACATTCTGCCATTTATCTACAAAGCAAGCCCAGACGATGTTGTTAGGAATAGAAGCATCATCGCGGGAATCGTGGATATAATGGGTGATGGCATTGGAGAGTGCCATCTGATAGAGTCCGTTATCGGTTCCGATATAGAGATTGCCGGCAGCATCTGTAGAAAGACATTTGATGGAATTGCCGTTCAGAGCTGGAATCTGTGAGAAGTTCCTGAGCTGCAGGTCGGCACAATAGAGAGCGCCCTCGGTACCAATCCAGTAGCATCGGCGCTTGGCATCATAAGCGAGCGCATTAACCAGCGGCTGTTCTCCGGCACGGAGCGGAATCAGTCTGCTGCCGAGACGCAGACCAGCAAGCGAACCTACGAGCAAGCCTCGCGGAGTAGAGAGCAAGGCATAGACATCGCCACCGAAGTCAGTCTTACCGCCCTTGATATCGAGCACACGGAGTTCCTTCAGCTGCTTGCGCTTCGCCTCATCAGCAAAAGCCTTCATGGCTGGTGTTTCGGCATATTGATAAGATTGCGTATCGAATTTCAGGATGCCGTTTCCGGTAGCCAGATAGAGCATTCTGCCCTCGAAACCGAGCGCATTGACACGCGTATTGCTGAATGCATGTTCCTGAAAATGGCGGTAGCCATGATAACCATCATAGCTGTAAAGACCATTGTCGGTTCCGAGCCATATCATTCCATCACTGTCCTGGGTAATGGCACAAACGGACTGAGCACCTTCAAGGGAGGTGTTAACGAAACGCTGCGCATGGATGGCGAGCGAAATAAAGAGCATAGCAATTGCCATGCTGATGCGGTATATAGGTTTTGTTGACTTTTTCATGCGTGCAAATTTACACAATATTCATGATAACGCCAAAAAAATCGGAGGAAAATCATAAAAAAATCATGAAGTTAAAGGAGTTAAGGAAGTTAAGGAGTTAAGACGTATGTTTTGCTGCTTAAAAACTATGTCAAAAAGACTATTGTCTTAACTCCTCAGCGACCGTAGGGAGCGATAACTCCTTTAACTTCTTTAACTTCTGAACTTGCAAAACCTGAACATTTTATATTGCCTGGAGCGTAATCGACTTTTCGATATTGCGCTTGCTGTCTTTTACCTTCAGGATGATGTCACCCTTCTGCTTGCCGCTCTGTACGATGACTACGAGTTTGCCGGAGAAGAGTTTCATCTGTGGCTGGGTGAATGGTTCGAGCGATGTGGCATCGCCGTTGCAGGCTGCCTTGAAAGTGCCGGCACCACTCACCTCGAAGGTCAGTTCGTCATCGGCAAGCGGACATTCATTGCCGTCCTTATCCTGCAGACTCACGGTGATGAAGGCAAGGTCGTTGCCATCGGCATTGAGAAGCACATTGTGCTCATCGGTACAGCCTTCTACCATGCAGGCAATAGGCTCATGGTCTGGAGTTTCTACGCTGAACTTCATCTGTGCAGGCTCGCCGGCAGTACGCTTCACGTCCTCACCTACCTTATCACCATACTGGTTGTAGGTAACCACGCGAATCTCACCCGGTTCATACTTCACATTGTTCCAGCGCAGACGGTAGCGGTCCAATCGGCTTGACTTGTCCTTGCGAACCCTACCCTGACTCTTACCGTTGACGAAGAGTTCACCTTCCACGCCATCGGTATAGCAATATACAGGGGTCACTTCGCCCTCTCTACCCTTCCAGTTCCAGTGAGGAAGAAGATGGGTGGTATGCTGCTGCTCATTCCAGCGGGCACGATACATATAATAACGGTCCTTAGGAAGTCCGGCAAGGTCGCAGATGCCGAAGTAGCTGCTACGGCTTGGCCAGTAGGTATCGTAAGGAGTAGGCTCGCCCAGATAGTCATAGCCCGTCCACACGAACTCTCCGATTACCCAACTGTAGTCATCCTGCATCTTCCAATCATCATCCGGAAGATTGCTCCATGAACAGTATTCCGTATCATAGCTTGAGCACTGACCATCAGGATAGGTAGCCTTATCGCTTACAACAACCGGGAACTTATATACGCCACGGGAACTGACCGTAGAGGCGGTCTCTGAACCGAGAAGGAAGCCCTGAGGCAACTGCTCGATATTCTTATAATATTTATGTACGCGATAGTTGAAGCCCGGCACATCCATGGTCTGTGCAAAACCGCTCTTCAGGGCATCTTCTGCCCTATCCATACCCTGGGTTACAGGACGGGAAGGGTCGTACTGATGACAGATATCCTGCAGATGCTTGGCAATCTGTACCCCCTCCTGGCTCCACTGCTCAGGAATCTCGTTACCGATGCTCCACATCACGATGCTAGGATGGTTGCGGTGGTGCTTCACCAGATTGGTGATATCCTTATCGCTCCACTCCTTGAAGAACTTGGCATAGCCGTTCTTGCATTTAGGATAAATCCACATATCGAAACTCTCTGCCATCACCATCATGCCGAGAGAATCGCAGATTTCCATCTGCAGGGTAGAAGGCATGTTGTGGGCAGTACGGATAGCGTCGCAACCCATCTGCTTCATCATCTTGATCTGGCGGATGAGGGCAGCCTTGTTCTCTGCTGCACCCAGAGGACCGAGGTCGTGGTGCAGACAGACGCCCTTCAGTTTACGGGTAACGCCATTGAGTTGGAAACCATAATCCTTGGATACCGAGATAGTGCGGATACCAGTCGTCAGAGTCTGGACATCAGCCACCTTCTTTCCTTCATATCGGGTAAGCTTTACCTGATAGAGATAAGGAGATTCCGGCGACCAGAGCTGTGGATTCGCCACCTTCAGGGTAGTCTTGACGGCAGGAGTTGCACCTGGGATGGTCTGCTCGGCAACCTTCTTGCCAGCCTCATCCAACAAGGCGATGACGGTTCTGCCCGACTTGCCGGTCTTGCCTTCGAGGAGCGCATTTACTTCCACCTCAGCTTCCTGCTTATCAGCCTTCAGCGTGCGCACGAAGGTATCCCAGGTAGAGAAGTTTTCATTGCCATAGAGTTCTACGGAAACCGGACGGTAAAGACCGCCTCCCGGATACCAACGGCTGCTCTCCTCTACATTATTAAGATGTACCTCGATGAGATTCTTCTTGCCAAACTGGATGAATGGTGTGATGTCGATGCGGAAGGCATTGTAGCCGTAAGCCCACTTGCCTGCCTCCTTGCCGTTGACGGTGACAACAGGCTGACTCATGGCACCATCGAAAACCAGAATGGCACGCTTATAGCCCTTAGGAGCCGTCCAGTTCATCTTATACATGCCCTCACCTATCCAAGGCAGCGCACCCGAACGGCCCGACTTCTCGGTCTTTTCGGTTTCGCCATTCTGCTCGATGGCCACCATCTGCAGGTCCCATTTCTTATCAAAAGGTCCCGAGATAGCCCAATCGTGCGGAACAGCTACCTGCTGCCACGACTTACCATCGCGGGAGAAATCCCACGATGGCAGGTTGATAACCTTTCTGCTCTGCGCCTGGCACAGTGTAGTGAGTGCCAGGGCAAGAGTCATAAAAGTAATACTTCTCTTGATCATATTGCTATTTAATAATCTTATTTATATGCATCGAATACGGCAGTTGGTTTGCCGCTGTTGTCGAAGGCACCCTTGGTATATGCAGACCAACCCAAAGTGGTATAGTTGGCTGGTTTCCAGTTGTTGTAAACTTCTGGTTCCCAATAGAAGATACCTTCGCAGGTAGAAATATTCTTGCAGCCATCCACCATCTTCTTCATCATTGGCGCAGCCTGGTCAGAGCCCCACCACATACCGATTTCTGAAATGATGACGTCCTTGCCATACCTGGAAGAAAGAGTCTGGATGTTAGCGAGACAGTTCTCTGCATAACTCTGCCAGTTATCATCCTCTGGATAAAGAGAAAGTCCGATGACATCCCACTTTCCACCATTTTCTCTCAACTTATCGTAGAGCCAGGTAAGTCCACCGAGGTCCTGACCCTTATCTACATGCACGATGACCTTTGCCTCAGGATAAACTTCCTTTACGGCATCATATCCGGCGTTGACATAAGCTGCAAAGTTGGCTGCATTCTTAGATACCTCACCGGTTACAGCCTCATCGCTGTTGAAGAGCATTCCGACGCGGGTTTCATTGCCCACCTGCACCCACTCTACGTTGGTTACACCTCTATCCTTCAAGGCTTTCAACACATCCTTGGTATAATCAGCCACAGCCTGTTTCATCTGTTCGGCAGTATAGCCCTGCCATGCAGCAGGAACTTTCTGGTTGCCCGGGTCAGCCCAGGTATCAGAATAGTGGAAGTCGATCATCAGACGGAAGCCGAGCTGCTGAGCGCGCCAAGCCTTGGCGATGACATCATCCTTGCCACACCAGCCGCCTTCCGGATTTACCCAGACACGCAGACGGATGGAATTGGTTCCCTCTTCGCGGAGGAGTTTCAGGCAATCTGTAGCCTTACCATTCTGATTATAGAATTTCACATCGTCCTTCTCCATCTCTGAGAGCCAGGAAACATCGGCGCCCTTGGCAAAACCGCTCATATCGTATGTTTTCTCCTGCTCATGAACAGGAGAATCGTCGCTGCTGCAACTTGTTCCCGTAATAGAGAACAAGAGCGCTGTAGCCAGCAACATGGCTTTTCCAAATATATTTTTCATTGCTATTTTTCTTATTAATTATTCATATTTCCATGTCATGGTGTTGAGGTCGGCGGTAACGGTTACTTCACCACCAGTTACATCATCCTTGAACCAAGGACTCCACTTGCCGTCTGCCGTAGAAAGATTAAACATCTTATCGTCACTTGGCTCGCAACCATACCATGTTTGCTTGTCATCCTTGTTGTTTCCTACATAGATAAACATAAATCCTTCCCAAGCTGTTGGCTTGTACTTGCAGGTATAAACGCCATCGCTTACCTTATCCATCACAGCAAGAAGAGTGTTGCTATCCTTACTGAACATGCAGAGAGTATTGCTGACCTCTGGCTCCGGAGTTGTCTGATCGCCCGATACGATGGTGTATTCCAACTGGCTGTGCTCACCAACCTTAACGGTTACTGTATAAGTACCAGCCGTGGATATATTCACGCTGCCAGCGTTCTCTGAGTCAGTCATCTTTCCATCAGCCAAAGTATAGTTCAAGGTCTTGGCGATAGGAGTTCCCTTATCACCCGTGCTCTTATTATACTCTGCTCCATCGGCAACAATGCTGATAGGTGTATTGTCAGCTGTAGTGGTGACAACCCCTACCCAAGCATAGTTAGGACCGTCATATTTCATCTCCTCACCATTTACCTTCATTGATTTAATGAGAGTAGCATGGAACAGTTTCTCTTCTGACTTTGTATCAAGTACCGTATAATAAATACCCGCTGGTTCTGGGAACCAGATATTACATGCAGACTGCGCATTATCCAACACAGCATAAGGTTTGTCGCCAGTCTGGATATTTCCCCAAAAAGTTCCATCATTCTCCTTACCCCAGCAGTTGAGCCAAGAAGAGACATTCATATAGCCGGAATAAACTCCATCAGAATTAGGAGAATAGAGATAGGTAAGCACCTGATCCTTACCCTTATCCAAGATATTGATGTAGCTCATATCAATGAGGTATGGAGTAACCTTTACCTGGCACACATTGCTGTAAGCAGCATCGAGATTGCTACCCATCTGACTCTTGATACGGAAATAGAGAGGTGAACTCACATCAGGAGTCAAACCGAGATCCTTGGCAGCAGCATTGAGGTCAGCACCGGTAAAAGCCTTGGAAAGGTCAGTTACGCTGTATTCCTTTACTGAAGCGAAGTTCTCAGAGGCTGATGCCTGCAGATAAGTTTGCAGCACTCCGCTGCCCGCAGGTTTGGTTTCATCACTCGAAAGCAAGGTAGAATTCTGCCAAGCTAACGAGAGGACTACGTCCTTACTCTTGTCAACAGACAGCACCACATCAGATGCCGATGCCATCAGACTGGATGCTTCGAAGCCATCCAGATATATCTTGTCGCCACTCTCGTCGCAACTCACCAGAGCGGTGAGTGCGCAGAGAAGCATCATCAGGTTTCTAAATATCTTTTTCATGTTGTTGTAAGCTTTATAATTTAACATTTAACACTTAACACTTAACATTATCATTAATAATTGTCGTTATGAAGATTTGGATTTGCGGTAAGCTCGGTGTTAGGGATTGGATAGATGTTGTACTTGCTATCCACTGCCTGTCCGTCGTGGACACCACCCTTCCACTGCCAGATGTACTTATTGGTTGTGAACTGACCATAGCGAATCAGGTCAGTACGGCGATAACCTTCATGATAGAGCTCACGGGCACGCTCATCGAGGATGAACTGGAGGAAGGCATCGTCATCAGCAAAATTGCTTGACCAAACATCAGAAGCACCTGCACGCTCACGAAGCTGGTTGATCCAATAGATAGCGCCTTGCTTACGAGAAGCAATCACGTTAGGATCTGCAGCATCGCTGCCGCCAGCCCAGTTATCCCAGTCGTTATGCAGACGAACCACGCACTCGGCATACATCAGATAGACATCAGCCAAACGGAAGAGAGGGAAATCGGTTTCAACACCATCATTGGCTGTATTGGATGCGGTAGTACCATCATCCTTCAGGTTGCTCCACTTCTCTGAGAGATAACCGGCGGTTTCTTCGGTCATGCTGGAAATATCCTTGCTCTGACCATTGGTAAAGAACTTGCAACGCTTGTCACCATTGCCATCGATATCGGTCTGGGTGAACTTATCTACAAACTCAGGACGGAGACGGAACTCGCTCCAACCTTTGGTTACACCGAAATCAGCTACACTCTGGTTGGCATTCGACATGCTCAACTGTCCACAGACCAGATAGGTAGAAGAACCCCAGCTTACAGTATGTTCAGCGCTTACCGGCAAAGCAAAGATAATCTCGTTGGTACGCTTGTCGTTATCGGCATTAAAGAGCTTGCTGTAATCTGATTCCAGGGAGTAACCCATGCCCATCACCTTCTCACAAGCCTCCTTGCACTCAGTATACTTAGCCACACCGGTATAAACCTCGCTGTTCAGATAAAGCTTGGCAAGCAAGGTATAGGCAGCGCCCTGAGAAGCCTGACCGTAAGGACAGGTAGAAGCAGGAAGCATATCGCCTACACAATCCTTCAACTCGCTCTCGATATAATCGAATGTCTGCTGAGGAGTATAACGTGGAGGGATAAAGCTACCCACAGGATCATTTTCTGTCACCATCGGAATATAGCGGAAGAAATCGAGGGCATGGTAATAGAACAGAGCGCGCATAAAACGGACTTCTGCCTTATACTCCTTCAGCTTCTCTGCATCAGCACCTGAGAAACTGGAACTGTTGGCATTGCGGAGGAACTCATTGCAGAGGGCGATGTTGTTGTAGATGCGATAATACATATCTGAGATCCAAGCATCGTTGGCATCCCAAGAGAGATAAGTAAGACCCGTAGTCTGCTCACCTGTCAGCCAGGTAGAGGCAAATTCATCGGTACCACACTCCTGCATATTGATAAACATACGCATGTAATCGAAACCACTTCCGCTGTTCAATACGGAAGCCATATCCTTGTTGTCGCCGCCCTTGCCCTGACCGCTGGTCACCATGGCTGCATAAATCTTACCCAGCACAGCCTCGTAATTGGCAAGCGAGGTATAAACATTCTTGGAGGTTGTCTCCGTATGAGGATATTGGTCGAGATCGGAAACACAGCTGGTTGTGCCTGTCAGCACCGCTGTTCCCAACATCATACTATATAATATATTCTTAAGTTTCATTGTTATCTGTTTTGATTGTTAGAACTGAAGTCCGAGGCTTACTGAGTAAGTGCGAGGACGTGGATAGAATGAGTTGTCCATTCCGTTTGGCACCTCAGGATCTGTACCTGAGTAACCGGTGATGGTGAATACATTCTGTACCATCGCAGATACGGTGAGCGAAGCCCACTTGTTGATCTTGCCTACATTGTAGCTCAAACTCAGGTTGTCGAGTTTCAGGAAGGAAGCATTCTCTACGTAGTAATCAGAGAGATACTGACGGGTCTTGAAACCTGTCTTCAGGAAACTGGTGTTGAGATTGTTGAGCTGCGAGTTGTTGTAGCTTACAGTCTCGAAAGCACCTGTACTCATACCCATTCCGTTGTATACATAGTTGTCGATGTTGGCACGGAAACTCATACCGAGTGTCAGCTGCTTGTATCTCAAAGATGTACTCAAGCCCATGATGTATTTAGGGGCTGGAGAATGATAGCGGTAGAGATCTGACTCATTGATTTCGCCATCGTTGTTGAGATCAGCATAAGCACCCTCGATTGGCTTGCCTGTCTTAGAGTCGTAGAGCTGGTGATATACATAGAACATGTATGGCTCATATCCCTCTGAGAGTACCTGGAACTGGTAAGCATCGATAGAGGGTCCTACCTTCACGTTGGTCTGGCTTCCACCCTTTGTGAGTGAGAGGTTCTTCACCTTCATATTCTGCCAGGTGAAGTTGTAGCTCAGGTTCCACTCCCAATCCTTGGTCTGGATAGGGGTTGCGTTCAGAGAAACTTCGATACCCTTGCTGTCTACATTACCTACGTTGGTAAGGATGGTCTTTGAGAAGTTGGTACCTGCTGCTGTTGGTACAGAAGCCAACAGGTCCTTGGTTTTACGGGTATAGAAATCGATGGCACCACCGATACGGCCATCCAGGAATCCGAAGTCAAGACCGAAGTTCCAAGAGGTTGTTGTCTCCCACTTCAAGTCTGATACGTATGCCTCAGGACGGTAGGTATTGATATACTGTCCGTTGATGAATGCTTCGGCACCTGCTACACTGTATGTATAAACCGGCAGATAATTGTAGTTGCCGATACCTTCCTGCTGACCGGTAACACCATAGCTGGCACGGAGCTTCAAGTTAGAAAGTACCTTCTGGTTCTTCAACCAAGGCTCTTCTGTCAAAGTCCAGCCCAAAGCAACAGATGGGAAAGTACCCCAACGGGTATCCTTAGAGAAACGGGAAGATGCGTCTCGACGAACGGTAGCCGTCAGGAGATACTTTCCATCGAATGAATAGTTGATACGTCCGTAATATGACAACATTACATGACGGTAATCTGATGCCTTTACGGTTGACAGGATTGTGCCTGCCGCACTTTTGGTATAATAAAGAGGTGTAGTACTCTTCCAGTACTGGTAGTCGTAACCGGCTGTCAGGTCTACATTACTCTTGATATCTTCGAAATACTTTGCATAGTTGGCATAGAGGGTAAGCAAGCGGTTCTCGTTCTTCTGAGGACCATACTTGTAATCGCTACCGCCCAAAGACTCATCCTTGTTGTAGCTCTGTGCTGCGTAGGCAGGAACATAAACGGTTCCATCGCCCTTGGCATAGTCAGCACCCACTGTAGCGTGGAGCTTGAGATCTGGCAGGAAGTGAACCTTGTAATCTACATCCATCGAACCGATGAAGCGGCTCACCTTACTCTTTGAATCATACAGATCAACCAGACCGCGAGGGTTTCTTACACCTGCATTCACAGGAACGCCGTCAGCATCGAGTGCCTCGTTGTAACCACCATATTTATCGTTGCCGGAATAAACCGGGATGGTTGGGTTGAATGTTGCGGCAGCCCATACGGCACCACCATTATTGAATGAGTTGTTATTGAGAGTTCCCTTGGCGTTGATGGTCAACTTCAGGTGATCCTGGAAGAAACTAGGAGTCAACACTACGTTACCTGTCCAGCGCTCTACATTGTCCTTGCGAACCAGACCGCTCTGGTTATAATAGCCTACAGACACACGGAATGGCAACCACTTGTCGATGCTACCGCTCACGCTGAGGTTATTATCGGTACCGAAGGCTGTGCGGTAAACCTCATCGTTCCAGTCGGTATTGGCTGTACCGAGCAATGACTTCTGGTTAGCACTACCATACTGGTTGATGACATTCACAAATTCATCACGGCTGAGCATATCCACCATCTGCGCACGGGTCTGGAGACTGTTGGTGGTATTGAAGTTCACCTTTACAGCACCCTGCTGTCCCTTCTTGGTGGTAATGATGATGACACCGTTAGAAGCACGGGAACCATAGATGGCAGTAGAAGAAGCATCCTTCAACACAGTCATGCTCTCGATATCAGATGGGTTGATCATGCTGAGGAAGTTGCTGCTGTTACCAGAGATACCACCCTGCTCCAATGGCACACCATCGAGCACGATAAGAGGGTCGTTGCTGGCATTAAGAGATGCACCACCACGCACACGGATGGTACTACCGGCAGAGGCAGAACCACTGTTGGACATAATCTGTACACCCGAAACCTTACCGTTAATCAACTGCTCTGGAGAAGAAACGAGACCTTTATTAAAGTCCTTCGATTTCACGGTAGCTACGGAACCAGTCAGGTCACTCTTTCTTGCCGTACCATATCCGATGACCACGACATCAGCCAGCGCCTTGCTGTCAGATTCGAGTTTCACCTTCATATTGTCTGAGATAGAAAGTACCTTATCAATATAACCGATATAAGATACCTTGATCTTCTTGGCTGAAGAAGATACCTGAAGACTGAAGTTACCGTCAAAATCAGTAACTGTACCGCCCTTTTCGCCTTCCACCATGACAGTGGCGCCAATCAGAGCCTCACCATTCTGCGCATCAGTCACCTCACCTTTGATGGTTCTTGCCTGCGCCATGAGTTGCAGACTTCCGATGACCAACAATGCCACGAGAAGCAAACTTCTCTTTGCTAAATTCTGGATTGCTTTCATTGTTTTACTTTTAGGTTGCGTTTTACGTTTAAATGCGTTTGCGTTTAAAATTGTTTTCGGTTGCAAAAGTAGGGAAAAGAGGAAAAAACAGCAGACAGATTTCAGACAAAAATAAAGAAAAAACGGACAAAAGCAAATCTTTATCTAGCTTTTGTCCGTTTTGTAATTTAAAAGGCAGGAATCTTTATCAGATTCATACCTGATATCTCGCCGGTAAAAACTTTCCTGTTAGAAAATTACCTTCTTCACGCTTACATGTCCATCATGGTTCACCTTCTTGACGATATTGATACCTTTCTGAGGTGCAGAAAGACGGGAACCTGCCAAATCATAATACTCTATGCGAGAGGAGCCGGTTTCTGATGCCTTTTCTGCAAAAGAGATGCCTGTAGTAGCACTTGTCAATACCTTTCCTTCTGCATCGTAGGTCTTAGCTGTGCTGTAGTTCTTGATGGCATGATCGAGTTCAGACATATCTACCGTAGGAAGTGAAGAAGTATAAGCCTTCCAGATTTCTACCTTACCTGCACCAGAATACTTCTCGCAGATAGCAGGAACATCCACCGTCTTGTCGAGATAATGCTGGGTGTAAGAAGATGTGGTTTGAGTAGGAACCCAATCTATCTTGGTAACAGGAAGTGACTTACTAATCTTAGCGCCATCAATATTTGTGTAACCTTCCATCAAGTTGTTACAGCCCTTGTAGATACAATCATAGCCTTCTGCCTTAGAGATATTCAAGCTACCACCTCTATCTGAGCGGATAGGCGACTTCGTGTCTTCGAAATAGCAACCTTCTACATATGCCACAGCTCCTGTACGGATATCCCAGCCATCCTCGCAGCCACGCATATAATTATTATAATAATGTACATGACCACCACGCTGGAGAGGTAAACGGGAGCCTTCGATCTGATCAAAGAAATTATGATGGAAAGAGATGGTACGGCAGTTTTCATAAACATCTGAATCACCCTTACCCCACAAACAGCTCTTGTCATGATCGTGGAAATAATTATAGCTGAATGTCATCCACTGTACATTATTCTTGCAGTCGAGCAAACCATCATAGCGGTCTTTATTGGCAGCACCACCATTGAAAAACTCACAATGATCTATCCAGATATGTCCACCCCAATTGGTCTTGGCACTTACCTTATCAGCCTGGATTCCGATACAGTCTGGGTCGCCCACTTCTACTTGTGCACCATCACGCCAAGCCACAATCTTATTCTCACCCGTTCTGAGCACAGGAACGCCCTTCATGGTGAAACGGCAGTTACGAATGATGATGTTATCAACCGACTGCATCACGAAGGTGATATGTGAGAAGAGAGGAGCCTCGCCTGTTGTAGGATTCACGACACCTATCAATGTCTTGTTAGAAGCTATCATAATACGCTCGCCATAGACTGACTCCACACCAGACTTTCCACTCTGGTCGTCAAGCAAACGACCGGTACTCAAATCATCCACATAACACTTGATACCTGTAGTAATATCATGGTCAACGATAACGATATATGGATCTGTTGCCTGGAGATAAGCCTGCAACTGGGAGAAGTTATCAGCCTTCACCACCTTGCCACCGGCACCACCGGTAGTTCCTCCAGCACGATACCAGTTAGTACCTGGAACACCTTCGTAGGCAGCGAAGCCATCTATAGAGAAGTCACGACCATCCTGGGTCTGTGCATTTGCCATCATTGAGAAGCCACAGAAGAAAGCTGAAGCCAATATGGTTTTACGGCAAGCAGCCTTAAGCTGTGCAGAAAAAGTAGAGTTTGTTTGTTTCATTTTAGATAAGATTAGTTTTGTTTCTTAAAAAAGGGCCGTCCTCTTCAAAAAAAGACAGCCCTTAAAATTATTGTATACATCTTTCCCTCATCGGGTAAAACACATTCATTATTCTGTTACTGGGACAAGTTTGATGAGAGCTACTGTAGTAGAGTCACCCTTTGTAATCTTATGGGAACCAGCCTCAAGTACAACTGTTGTTGGAGTACCAGACAGTTTTACACCATCTACCTTAACATTAGTTTTTGCACCAGAAACCCCATAATATACATACAGAGTCATCTTCTGAGTTGTGGTGAAAGAAACTTCTGTACCTTCTTCCATCTTAAGACTTGCAGAATAAGTAACACCTTCTATTGTGGTACTCTCCTTTCTTATACCTTTCTTTGTACCTGTTAAAACGAAGGAGGTGTTAGAAAGAGTACCGTCAGTAGCAAAGCTGCAAGTTACTGTACCCTCAATAGGAGTTACAGTGCTGCCACCTTCTGTACCACCAGTTGAGCCGCCAGTGCTACCACCTTCACCAGAACCTGTACCAGAACCTGTACCAGAGCCACCTGTCTCACCACCTTCTGTTGAGCCACCAGTAGAACCAGACTCGCCGCTTGAAGCGCTCTCATCACCGAAGATATTTACAAGACCTGTCTTGTAAGAAGAAAGAATATTATCGAGACCTGCGCAACGACCATAGTCTGCGTCATCTGTAGCATTATTGAATGTATAGTGAATATCACCCTGATTCAAACGACCAGCGCCATAGAAACCAGTAACCTTAGCAGGTACATCAACAGCTGCATCTGGAGTGTAAGCATACATCTTAGAAGCATCTGTATCGAAGTTGTTGTAAGAAGTGCCACCAGTCTTAGCTACAACTGAAGAAGGAACTGTCTCAGAAGGAGAAGCTACCTCATACGCGTCGAAGCTGGTATTGGAGTCCTTCCAAGTAATATAGCTGAAGTATTTGCTCTTCTCAGCAAAGATATTGCCATAAGCCTTCAATACACCACCAGCCTCACCAGAGAATGTTCCATCACCCTTGGCATCTGTACCCTGAAGAGAAATCATCATAGGATACTTGGTGTTACGGAAGTAGTTTGACTCAACAAATACGCTTGCGCCCATTGTCACACCTACACCATACTTAGCTACGCCATCATAGTAGTTGTTCCATACGTGAACAGAAGATGTACGTACACGTGGGTGACGAGAGTCTGAGTGGTCGAACCAGTTGTGGTGGTAGCAAATCAGGTTATCAACAGTTTCCTTCTTCATACCACAGAGGTTTGACTTACCTGTGTCGTGATAGTGGTTGTAAGAGAATGTGCAGAAAGAAGCACCATCCTTAGAGTCCAAAGAGCCATCACCCTTACCGTGGTCACCGCTACCCTTCTCACCATAGAAATAGTCATTGTTGTGAACCCAGATGTGCTGAGTTCCCTTAATCTCCATGTTGTCGTTGCTTGAACCCTGGTTGAAGAAGGCCATATTACGAACCTCAACATTTGTACCATTGATGATTCCCAAGCCGAAGCCATTGAAACAAGCATCATCACCGATACCCTCGATGGTAACATTCATGACTGTAGTTTCGCTATTGCCTTTCAACAAAAGACCCTTCTGGTCAGTCTTAAGTTGGTCGCCAGCATCAGCAGTCTTAATTTCGCCAATAACGCGAACAGCAAGAGGAGTTTTATCCTGACCTTTCTGCTTTGCAAGAAGGATATCGCCAATACCTGTATATTCAACAGGTTTTTTACCATCGCTCAAAGAAGCCTTGATAGTCTTGAAAGTATTCTTTGTAACATAAAGAACCTTAGCACCTGCCTTCAAAGTACCATCATTGTTGTAAGCACCTACACCATCGCTGATACCCTTATGAGCAAAGCCCTGACGGTCGTAGTTGACAACCTTCAAGTTGTCGGCAACACCGTAAGCTGAAGTTTCTGCGCCACTAGCATCAACAGCAACAACCTTTAAAGAATAGTTACCAGCCTTCAAACCAACAATATCCACACGACCATAAGAACCGTAGTTGCGAACAAGCTGCTGGTCTACCTTGGTATAGTCAGCATACTGACCACCCTTTACATAAACATTGTAGCTTTTTGCATCAGAAAGCAGAGTCCACTTAGCGTAAGCACTTTCCTGCCAGCCCTTGCTCTCAGTAATAGTGATACCCTTCTCGGTTACCTCACCACTCTCGCCACGCTCAGCAGCCTTGGCAAAGCTCAATTCCTTTACTGTAGCATCGAACTCATCATTCTCTGCGCCCGACTTAACAGGAACAACGATGGTCTTATCTCCCTCGAAAGTTACCTTGCTCAAATCTTCTGTATTATAATAGTTTACAGAACCACTGTTTGTAGTTACAAACATCTGATTCTTATAAGTATCACGGCTAACAGCATTGCTTACCTTATTAGATGCATCTGGGTCTACCGGTTCAGGAATTACAGCATTAGGATCCTTTACTGAAATACTGTAAATCAACATGCCACCATCAGTAGTAGTCAAAGTTACATTACCTGCCTCTGTAACAGTACCTGTACAAGTAGTCTGACTCGTAGACTTTGTACCGAAACCGGTAGTTCCACCAACATTGGCACTTGCATAAAGTCCACGGGATGTTTTGCTACTTGCCGTCTTGCAAACAACAGTTACGACCCAGTCTTTCTGAACATTAGGAATAGTTAGAACAAGGTTTTTACCATTTAATTCCAAATATTCACCAGTATAGTTCAAGCGGATTTTACCACTCTGATTAGCAGGAGTCTTACCATCACTTGATGCAACAGCAGCACCACACTTAAAGAGCAAACCTTTGGCAAAGTTCATTTCTGTACCATTAGCTGTTAAAGCTGCATTATCCAAAGCAGGAAGGAAATTGTAACGACCCTTTGTTGCATCATTATACCAATTGGTAGCATCTGCATCAATCAAAGCTACATCTGCATCACCGATAAACGGATCACGACCAGCAAAATCCCATGTCTGTGCCAAAGCTGCACTCAAACTCAGCAAGAGGAGTGCCAAAGTAAATACGATTTTCTTCATTTTGCGTTCCTCCTGTTTTACTTGATGATTACTTTCTTACCATTAATAATATACACGCCCTTAGACAAGCCCTGGAGGGAAGAACCTACATACTGGCCCTGAAGGTTATAAACCTTACCCTGCAATGCCTTCTTGATGCCGTCTACCTGACTGATACCGGTAGTGGTACTGTAGGAGAATGAAAGGGTTACGAGCGACATGTCCTCTGTAGCAGATGTGTTATCTGCATAATGAAGAACGACATTGTCACCATCGAAGGTAATCTCTGAGATGGTCTTTTCTATGACCTGGCCTTCAATCGTTACAGTCTGTTTGTTGCCGGCAAATACTGCCGTAGACAACATTCCAGCCAACAATAATAAATAAGCTTTTTTCATTTTAATGAATGTTTGTTAGATTAATTTTTTGGTTTGTTGTTGAATTTCTACAATGCAAAAGTAGTGAAAAAAAATCTATTATAAAACATTCCGGCGCATTTTCTTTACGCAAACGTTTGCATAAGTGTAAAAATGGAACCTTTTAAAAAGGGCATAAAAAAAGACTGAATCCTGTTACGAAGATTCAGCCTCATAAAGAAGTGGTACCACCAGGAATCGAACCGGGGACACAAGGATTTTCAGTCCTTTGCTCT
>JAJWJX010000067.1:0-19008 GCA_021623045.1 Segatella copri
TAGGTTTTGAAGACGAGAGAAAAATAGATAAAACCAAGTTGCTCATAGCAACGAAAGTAAAAAGGGGCAATCAGTTGGTTCATCCCAATCTGATTGCCCTTTCTCTATTAACTATAAACTGTTAACTATTAACAAAGTTTCCAAACTTATCAATAAAGCCACTGATACCTTCACGGGATGCTTCGAAGTAAGGATATTCATCACGCAAGCAAATTTCGTCGTAAAGGAAATCCGCCACTACCGTATCGTTACCATCCGGCATTACCAGTCCCATCTTGCCATTCTTCTCAGCTATTACCGGCATGATGCTCAAGTCATCATTATAAATGTAGCAGGTGCGCAAGAAATCATAAGTTGGCGAGAGTAAGATGTTGCCTTGATGATCTTTCATACCGAACTTTCCATCCTGCTCAAATACTTCATGATATTGAATGTATTTCGCCTTGATGCGCTGGTAATAGAAAACCATCTTGCGCTTATCGTTCACAAAATCCAGCATATACTGGAAGGTATCACAATAGTTGGCTACCGAACGGACCAGAATCATCTTCAAGTCAAGACCATCCAATGCTTTTCTGTTCAGATCAATATACTTGGCTATCGCCTTCTCCTTCTCTGGTACAGAGAGGCTGGCTAGCCTTTCCTCAAATTTCAACATAGCTTGCTTGGTACCCGACATACCCTTGATATACCGGTGTATCTGTCTGCCCATCTCTGAACATACAAACTTGTCAATCTCCTGCTGCTCTATCGGGTCAGCATAGTCCTTAATCAATGATTCAGGTGTCGCATTCATGGCTATTTCCTTTCTTTTAAAAATTACACTTTCAAAGATTTCGAAGAACAAAGAGCAAACGAATTCATCACTCTTCATTTAATTTGCTCTTTGTTCTTCGCTCTTCACTTATTTCACATTAGGTTTCTGCAAACCATATCCCTTTCTCTTGTCTTCCCACAAAAGGAGGAAAGAGATGATGATGGCAATCACACCAAAGGCTGCAAAGATAGTCATCGTCTGGGTATAGTCGATAACACCATCAGCACCCGTGTTAGCCTGGTTCACCTTTCCAATCCATACCGGAATGAGAGCCAGTCCGATGTTCTGGATATAGAAGATAAGGGCGTATGCAGTTCCTAAGAGTTTCATTGGGATAATCTTTGGCACAGATGGCCACATGGCTGATGGTACCAGTCCAAATGCGATGCCCAGGATGAGCATCAGCACGATGGCAAGCACCCATGAGTTGATTGGCAGGGCAAACATGACGTGCACAAAGGTCAGGAGGCAACTGCCGATAATCATCAGCGTAGCACCCTTGCCATACTTATCGTATATACTACCGAAGAGCGGTGTGAGGAAGATGGTACCGAATGGCAACATCGCAGGAATCAGACCTGCCAGATTAGCATCCACACCATACTTGAAAATCATCAGTTTGGTAGCAAACTTCAGGAATGGGAATACACCGGCATAGAACATCAGGCAAAGGAATGCCACATACCAGAAACCTGTTGTCTTGAAAAGACCTCCCAAGTCAGAGAACTTGAAACCTTCTTCCGGCTCAGTAGCCACAGCTGCCACAGAAGCATCCTCCTTCTTGTCCATCACGCAATAAACCAGATAAACCAGTACACCAGCGCAAAGCAATACAGCGCCCAAAGCAACAGAAGCAGATACTCCACCCATTGCCTTGGCAAAAGGAAGAGAAGCACTCAGGGCTGCAGCAGTTCCCAAACGAGCCGTAGCAACCTGTACACCCATTGCCAGAGCTAACTCATGGCCCGTAAACCACTTGACGATAACCTTGCTCACTGTGATACCGCATATCTCGCATCCTACACCATAGATGGCAAAGCCAAGAGCAGCTATCACTACCTGCGTACTATAAGTACCGAAGAATGGTACAGCAACCATTCCGTCAAACTCATGACCTAAAGCATACCACTTCAACAAGGCTCCACCAAACATCAGGACGGTAGAAAGGATACCAGTGAAACGGATGCCAAACTTATCGAGGATAAGACCACCGAAGAAGAGGAGCAGGAGGAACACATTGAAGTATCCGTAAGCTCCAGAGAAGAAGCCGTACTCATCCGAATTCCATCCAAGTCCAAGACCATTCTCTGCTCCCTTGGCTGCTGTCAAGAGAGGCTCCAGTGGAGACATCACATCTGTAAAAAAGTAACCGAACATCATCGTGATACTCACGATGAGGAGGGCGGTCCAGCGAGCTGACTTAGAGTCGCTCAATTTCATCTGCATTTTTTCTGTTGTACTCATTTTTTTTCAAAACATAAATGATAAACCCGTTATCATTATTAATTATCAATTATTAATTATCATCTATTTCCGTTTCACGTTCTTCGTTCTGGTGATATCAAAGAGATAAGAGAGTTTCAGAACAATCTGTCCGTAGTTACTCTTTCCGAAATAATCACGCTTAGAAGCACCGTAGATATTTCCCAGACCATAGTAGTATCGGGCTTCGGCAAGGAAATGCCCCACCTTCGGAATACTGTATTCAGCACCCAGACCCAGGGCGATACCATAATCGAGCTTGTTCTTGACTGCCATTGTATCCTGAGCCACCACCGGACTTACACGGTTATTGTCGGTTGCCGGCATGTGCTCTACCGAGAAGTTGGTCTTCTGCGAATCACTCAGATAAAGTCCAAATTGCGGACCGGCATTCACGAAGATATTCAGTCCTCTTGTCTCCCTACCCCATGCCAGATGCGCAAAGATTGGCACCTGAATGTAGTTGATGGTACGCTTGTAAGCCATCGCCTCTTTGGTTTCGGTGATAATCACCGGATTATTCTCCATATCCAGGATATCCTCTTTCCATCCTGCCTGCGCATAGTTTACTTCGGCATAGATAGAACAG
Organism: Segatella copri; assembly: GCA_021623045.1. Taxonomy (GTDB): domain Bacteria; phylum Bacteroidota; class Bacteroidia; order Bacteroidales; family Bacteroidaceae; genus Prevotella; species Prevotella copri_T. The sequence continues at coordinate 2,889 of JAJWJX010000067.1, forward strand.
ATGGTCTTGAAATATTTCTCACAGGTATATCTCATCGAGAAACCGCCCGTCAGTCCGCCGTGCTGCTTCTGCTGTACCTCGGGTGTGAATCCTACGCTACTCATCATATAGCCCCCATTAAAACCGATGGCGAAATCATTACGATGCTCTCCTATCTGTGCCGAAACTGGAATTCCGAAGATTAGCATCAGAATCAGCAGCCCAATATTTCTATTCATTATCAACAATAAATTGTAAACTATAAATTGTAAACTATAAACTAGTACTTCACCGCCTCTATCTGATGATTAAAGGTATAGTGAATCAACTGGAAACTCTTGTTCTTGTATCCTCCTCTACTGGTCTTCTCGAAACGGAGTGGAGTCTGCACAGGCTGGTAAGTCATCTGCTGGCGCTCACCTGTAAAGTTCTTGCCATATCTCTTGACGCCCTGAATCAGATACATTCCGTGATCGAAACCGGTGATGGCGAATCTTGGCTGTGCCACCATCATAGGCTGATGGAACCATCGCTCATAACGGCCCTCAAGCGCCTTGGTCTGTGCTGAGTTCGGGTTATAATAGAAGGTGGAAGGGATATAAGTATCATACTTATAGAATCTTTCCAGATTATACTTGGCATACATCAGCCATTCGGTATAGCCGAAGAGCGAGATGGCTGCCCCCGGATACTTCGCATCAAATTCGTCGAGCTTGTTCAATACCTGAGTCAACTGTGGCGAACGTCCCGTATTCAGGATTATCACATTCTGCTTGGAAGGCATGAAAGCCTTGGCAAACTGATCGATACTTGAATTCACATTGGTGATGCTATAATTGATTTTCCTGCGTTCCAGTTCCTTGCGCAGACCGAACGTAAAGTTGCCCTTTCTCGAAGTAGAATCATTGCAGTCTACAAAGATAGGATGCACATTGGTAAATCGGCTCAGGAATGCCTTGATGGTCGCATCATTCAGCGCATCATCGCTCTGATAAACCTGGAAAATCTCTTTGTTTCTTTCTACATCATCTCCGCTGATAGAGAACGGAATCACCATTTTGATGCCGTAGTTCTTGCAGAAGTTGGTCAGCGGAGCCACCTGCTTGGTATAAAGTGGACCAAAGATGATGTCACATTGGTTAGCGCCCTCCTGCAAGAGTGTATTCCGGATATCAGCATCAATAGGAACGTTCCAGGCATGCACATCTATATCGGCGCCCTGCTGCTTCAGGGTTTCGCAAGCCAGCAGCAAACCGCGGTAATACTCCACCATTCGCTTGCCGTCGCCATCAACATTATGCAAAGGTAACATCACGCCTACCTTTACCGCATTTCTGGCAACAGCAGCCTTTGAGGTTGCCGGAGCTGTAGCTGTTTTCTGAACCGTCGCCCCATTCCCCGACTTCTGACCGTTCACCTGATTAGGATTCTTCTGGTCTTTGGTGTATGGAATAAAGAGCGTAGCTCCCTTCTGCAGCATGTATCCCTCACGCTTCATCTCCGGATTGGCATCCATCAGTTCAGGAAGGCTCAATCCATATTTATTGGCGATACCAAAGATAGTATCTTTCTTCTTAACCGTGTAAATGTCGCGCCATTTTATAGTCTGCGCGCCAATGCTGACACTGAGCAGAAGCCCAACGAGCAGCAGGAAATATCTCATTTTTTGTCTCATATCACAAGATTTTTTTAACGATATCTTCAAATATTTCATGTTTTCATCTGCAAAAATACAAAAAATCTTGCATCTGACGCAATATCTCTCATCTTTTTATTATCTTTGCACAAATTATTTTAGAAATGAGACGAAAAATAGCATTACTTTGCATCATGTTGCCACTTTTGACGTGTCAATTACACGCTCAGGAAGTCAACGACGACGAGGAGGACGACACAGAAGAGACGACCAAGGTCAGTTCTCTTCTCATGCCGAATGCCTTCTCTCCAAATGGCGATGGCATCAACGACATCTACAAGCCCAAGGATGGTTACCGGAATATCGAAGAGTTCCACGCCTATATATATAATAGGTGGGGACAGAAACTCTATGAATGGACCGACCCTGCCACGGGATGGGATGGCACCTACCGCGGAAAACCGGTCAAGGAGGGTGTCTACTTCTGTCTCGTCAAGGCGAAGGGGGCAGATGGCGTTGTGTATAACATCAAACGTGATGTCAACCTGCTCAGAGGTTATACCGAAGAGCAGAACAGTAACTATTAGGCAAACAGCAATTAGCAGAATTGGAATATGAATTCAGAAGAAAAGATAAATGTATGGGGCGCACGGGTCCACAACCTCAAGAACATAGATGTAGAGATTCCGCGTGATTCCCTCACCGTGATTACCGGACTCTCGGGTTCGGGCAAGAGTTCACTGGCTTTCGACACCATCTTTGCCGAAGGTCAGCGCAGATATATCGAAACATTCTCTGCCTATGCCCGCAACTTCCTGGGTAATATGGAACGCCCGGATGTTGATAAGATTACGGGATTGAGTCCGGTCATCAGCATAGAACAGAAAACCACCAACAAGAATCCTCGCTCTACCGTGGGCACTACCACCGAGATTTACGACTATCTCCGTCTGCTCTATGCCCGCGCCGGTACTGCCTACAGCTATCAGAGTGGCGAGGAGATGATGAAATATACCGAGGAACAGGTCATCGACATGATTCTCAGCGATTATAAGGGCAAGGCTATCTTCCTGCTCGCTCCCCTCGTACGCCAGCGCAAGGGTCATTATCGCGAACTCTTCGAAAGCATGCGCAGAAAGGGGTATCTCTACGTGCGACTCGACGGCAACATCCTCGAAATCGTTCCCAATATGAAAACCGACCGCTACAAGAACCACAATATAGAAGCTGTGGTCGATAAACTGGTGGTGAAGGAAGAAGATGAGGAACGTATCCGCAAGAGTGTGGCGACGGCTATGAAACAGGGCGACGGCATGGTAATGGTTCTTGAGAAAGGTGCCAAGGAGGCCAAGACTTACTCCAAGCGTCTCATGGACCCTGTAACGGGTATCGCCTACCAGGATCCAGCTCCTAACATGTTCTCCTTCAACTCTCCCGAAGGTGCCTGTCCGCATTGCAAGGGTCTGGGAAAGGTGAACCAGATTGATATCAAGAAGGTAATTCCCGACGATAAACTCAGCATCCATGAAGGCGGCATCGCTCCGCTCGGCAAATACAAGAACCAGATGATTTTCTGGCAGATAGAATCATTGCTCAGCAAGTATGACCTCAACCTGAAAACACCTATCTGCGAGATTCCGGGCGATGCCATGCAGGAAATTCTCTATGGCTCGCTCGAAAACGTGAAGATAGAAAAGGAAAAGGTGCATACCTCTACCGACTACTTCTGCGCATACGATGGCATCATCGACTACCTGCAGAAGGTGATGGAGGATGACGAGAGTGCGGCGGGCAAGAAATGGGCCGACCAGTTTATCTCTACCATCGAATGTCCTGAATGCCATGGTTTGCGACTCAAAAAGGAATCGCTCTCTTTCAAAATCTGGGATAAGAATATATCCGAAGTAGCCAGTCTTGACATCGATGAACTGCGCGATTGGCTCGAAGAAGTGGAACAGCATCTGCCTTCGATGAAAGCGAAGGTGGCCCACGAAATCATCAAGGAGTTGCGCTCACGCGTTACCTTCCTCCTCGATGTGGGACTCAATTATCTCTCGCTCAACCGCCAGTCGGCTTCTCTCTCGGGTGGCGAGAGTCAGCGCATCCGTCTGGCTACTCAGATTGGTAGCCAGCTGGTCAATGTGCTCTATATCCTCGATGAGCCGAGCATCGGTCTGCACCAGCGCGACAACGAACGTCTGCTCAACAGTCTGAAGGAACTTCGCGACCTGGGCAATACCGTTATTGTGGTGGAGCACGATGAAGATATGATGCGGGCTGCCGACTGGATAGTAGATATCGGTCCGAAGGCGGGACGCAAGGGAGGTGAAGTTGTCTTCCAGGGCACACCCCAGGAGATGCTCAAGACCGATACCATCACCGCCCAGTATCTCAACGGCAAGATGGCTATTGAGGTGCCTGCTCTCCGCAGAGAAGGCAACGGCAAGCATATTACCATTCACGGAGCTACGGGCAACAACCTCAAGGGGGTGGATGTTGATTTTCCACTCGGCAAACTCATTGTCGTAACGGGTGTCAGCGGCTCAGGCAAATCTACTCTCATCAACGAGACCCTCCAGCCTATCCTCTCGCAGCATTTCTACCGTTCGCTCAAGAAACCGATGCCATACGAGAGCATCGAGGGTATCGAGAATATCGACAAGGTAGTGAATGTAGACCAGAGTCCTATTGGCAGAACGCCTCGCAGCAATCCAGCTACCTACACAGGCGTGTTCAGCGATATCCGCTCGCTCTTCGTAGGACTTCCCGAAGCAAAGATTCGCGGTTACAAGCCGGGCAGATTCTCCTTTAACGTGAAAGGTGGAAGATGCGAAGAATGTAAGGGTAACGGATATAAGACCATCGAGATGAACTTCCTGCCAGATGTCTACGTACCTTGTGAGGTATGCCACGGCAAACGCTACAACCGCGAGACGCTGGAGGTAAGATACAAGGGAAAGAGCATCGCCGATGTTCTCGACATGACCATCAACCAGGCGGTAGATTTCTTCGAGAATGTTCCTCAGATACTGCAGAAGATCAAGGCTTTACAGAATGTAGGACTCGGATACATCAGGTTAGGACAGAGTTCCACTACCCTCTCTGGCGGTGAAAGTCAGCGCGTAAAACTGGCTACCGAACTCTCGAAGCGTGATACGGGCAAGACGCTCTATATTCTCGATGAACCGACAACCGGTCTGCATTTCGAAGACATCCGCATTCTGATGGATGTACTCCAGAAACTGGTAGACCGTGGCAATACGGTCATCATCATCGAGCACAATCTCGATGTCATCAAACTCGCCGACTGGCTCATCGACATGGGTCCGGAAGGTGGACGAGGCGGCGGTCAGCTCCTCTTTGCCGGTACACCAGAAGAAATGGTGAAGCAGCAGAAGGGATATACCTACAAGTTCCTCGCCCCTTTACTGAAGAAATCAGGGAAACCTGAATAAATCAGGATAGGAACGAAGACTGTGGCAGAAGAAAGAATTCCCCCAACCTACTTACTCAAGCGGGTTGGGGAAATTTGTTTCTGTTTAAAATGTGACGATAGCATGGTAACGATTACACCGCTACGCTTGGTAACGATACAGCTATTAACGTTGCAAATACAAAATGAGCCGATAAATGAGCCTGTAAATGAGCCGATAAATGAGCCTGTAAATGAGCCTGTAATATTCGACATAGATACTGACAGGCTAAAATTATAACATACCGCCAAAGTAAATGATATCAGGACTACTTTGGCGGTATATAATTATATCATTGTTAGTGTTGTAGTTTACACTCTCATAACTCATATCACTAAACAGAACAGACTAGCATACTTAAGTTCTTTAATCCTTATTGCTTAGTATACTTGAGATAGCCATAAATTTCAGATTTTTCAATCAGAAAATGTCCCTCTTCAGCATAGTTAAGAATTTGTGTTCCTAGGAACGCCATTTCTCCTGTAAAGGTAACAGAGACTGTATTTCCTGTTTTATACCATTCTATAGTACAAGTTTCACCAGCTTTTGGTAAGAACAAACCGCTATAATCATGATTCAAAATATATCTATCACCACTCTTACGACAATAATAGATTCCAGCAATCTGATTTTCACTCTTGCGTTTTTTACTTACTTTATTAATTGTTTTACTCTCTTCCTTAGGAGTGGTCTTTTCTTCCATAGGAGGAGTTACTGTAGTGTCAACAGTTGCAATAGAATCTGCATCTATTGTTTCTTGATTTCTAACAGAATTATTTCCATTACATGACAACAGAATAATGGAAAATAATACAAATGATATTTTTTTCATACTTTCAAATATTTTTTATACACTTCTTGAGGGAACTAAAATGATAGTAGAGTAAATATTCTGATATCATTGTCCCATTTTTTATTTCAGAGAGAAACCAATGCCGCCCCAAATACAATATTTAGTAAGGCCAAAGCTTAATTTTAAGCAGCAGTCTGTGTGATTATCTCTTACCCTGCCGAAATCATAAGAAATAATCGCTCCATAATCTTGTTTGCTTTCTCTGCCTTCAACATTAAAAGAGTTGATTATATTCCCCTCATTATCTACAGAATAGTCGTAACCATCTACAGTACCGATTTCCATGGTCGCCCTTCCAATGATAGGAGTTATTGCAAAATTCCGATAGATACTTAATCTGTAGCCAAAGTGGAAAGTTGAACCAGTCTTTTGATTCTCCCATTTTCCTACATTTACAGATTGAGAATGACCTAATGCAGCTCCCATATAATCAAAATAGAAGTTCCAAATCGTGCATTCAAAGCCACCAATCATTTCTGAACCTATACTAGGTAAGTTCATACTACCTATGTAAACTGACCCTCCAAAATCTTCAATATATCTACCATAATGTAGAGATTTGGAACGACCTTCTTTTATGTAGTATTCTCCTTGCTGAGAATACATTGGGATTACTAATAACATTAGAATCCATGTTACAATTGTTTTCTTCATCATTTCTGAATGCTAGTTAATTTTCCGTTTTCAAAATAAAGATAACTATCGTAATAGCACCATTGTTCTTCTCTTCCCCATGCTCCGATAGTGGTATTAATGTCTCTTGGCTCCCCCCAGGACATGCGGCATTTTTCTTTATTCCACCCAATTCTAACGTAACCATCAACAATGTCTCTTGCTGTCGAAGCACCCCATCTAGAGGCAGCTTTATTGAATTTTTCTCTATCATCTGCTGAAAGGTTGCGATAATAATGTGCTATTTTAGAGCCATATTTTTTAGAGACTGATGCAATGTCTTGCTCTTCTACTTCTTTTAAAAGCTTTCTTAAATTTTCTTCAGCATCTCGTTTAACAGCTGCTAAAGAATCTTTAGTAATTATATCAGATTTTCTATAGAAAGCTTCAAAAAAGGAACGAGCATACCCCTCATATGTGAGCTTATCATAATTTTTGGCAGTGACAGCAAACTCAGTACCAACTGAATCTTTTAGATAAACAGATAATTTCAGTTTCTTTTTATCAAAGTCGAAATCAAATTTCTCAAATGTATAATATCCTGGTTTTAGAATATAAGGAATATTACTATTGCCAATTCCTGTAAAATGTGCAGCATCGTCACCTTCTATAAACATAGTTTTTCTTCCATAATAGACTTCTAAGCCTTTATAAAATTCAGAATGAACTGGTGGTAAGTCTGCTACGAGTTCGTTATATTTCTGATTGTAATCACAGAAATAATTTAGAATATTATAGCCCATCTGTAATGTTGAAGGGCCATTACCATAGAAATCGCTTAAAGGCAAGAAAACTGTGCTATCGTAAAAATCCACACATGCAAAAGGTTGCTGAAATGCATAATTAGCTACATTTTTAAATAGAATATTATTCACACCAACAACTGAGCCATTTAGAAAAATTCTATTTGGATCAACATTATTACCCTTTAATCTGTTTGCGTTTTCAGCAACCAAATCTAAAATGTAGCCTTTTGTAGTTTTACCATTTCTAAGATACTTAATATCTTTGCCAAGATAATAATTATCATTACTGGTTCTTACAAGTTTTGTCCCCTTTAGTGCATGAGAATTTTCCCAAGCACTTTTTGTAATATATGGCAAATTGACACCTGTCGTCATCTTGCCACCTGAATAAAATTTAACTAACATACCTTGAGTTATCGCATTTGTATTCTTATCTGGTTGAAAGAGAACACGAAGGATCATCTTTGCACCATCATCTCTTGTTAAGAACGCAATGTATGCTTCATTTTTCAACTTGCCATTTTTACTATACTTTTGCGTATTATCTACATAAAAATAATGATCTTCTATCTCTTTAAAAGGTGTTAGTTTATTCTCATCAGTAGCAAATCTATTTTTCTCCTTCTCATTAAATTTGTGATTATGATACGCTTTATTTGTATCATAAAAACAATCGTATCCCGTATATTGATTTTTCAAATCATCACAGACAGGATAGAACATAATTGTCTCTCCCTTAACAAGTCCTCTTGTTTGTGCTGATATAGACAGGCAAGAGAACAAAAACAATAGAACCCAAAGATGTTTTTTCATAAAACTTTATTATGTCCGCACATTGATATTTTTAACCTCTTCGAGTACTGCAGACTTTTTGCTCTTAGAGATCTATTTTTATTTTAACTGCATATAAATATCTGGAATAGTTTATTAACGAATGTATTTCAACTCATTCTTGTTTATCCGCATAGTACTTCCATCCATGTATTCGATGTTAATTCCTGTAAGAACTAACTTCTTAGCGGAATAATTGTGCCATAAACATTCCCAGTAATAATTATACCCATACGTGGTTCCTGGTTTAATAGGTCCGGTGACTTTACCACCCCTTTCTGATACTCCACGTATTTCGCACTCTACAGCATCACCTACAGCGTTAATTGGATAACCACTCCAATTTAAGTATTTAATTGTTTTCTTAGAAACATTCTTCCATACCAAATGAGCATCTACACCACCGGCACTATTAGGAGAAGATAAATAAGCCTTTATAATCTTAACAGAATGTTTTACCTGATCTATTCTGTTAGCCTTTCTGATACTATCAAGACGAACCCTTTCTTTATAAGCAGCTTTCTCTTCCTTCTCTTCTTGCGCGACTATAATCGCATCTATTGAATCTTTCTTCTGGATGTTCTCTTTTGCTACTGTTGCAGGAGAATTGTTTGGATCATGGTCTATTCTGGCTAGAATTATCACAAAACCAGCAATCATGACAATACATACAAAAACTATAACTTTCTGCATAAACTTATCAGATTCACTTTTCTCATTTGTCCATTTGTTGGGAGTAGAAGGATTAGTAGCTTGTTGTTTAGCTTTTGCTTGTTCTGCATCCAAGCGTTCTTGCTTAGCCTGTTCTGCTAGTTTTTCAAGCTTTTCTTGCTCTCGTTTCTCTTCTTCCTCCTTTTTCTTCTTCTCGGCTTTCCACTGAAGGAATTCCTCGAACTCTTTCTTTTCTTCGTCAGTCATAATTCTAATATTGTAAAGTTATTGTTATTCGTTTCTTACTCTCCAAGCACGGTAAAGATTGCCTATTGCAACTATGGTAAGACTCTTGGTTGTTGTTCCCATTAATGTATATTTCCCTGGCGGTATCCTCCATATACTTGATGCATACTCCACTCCGGGTCATCGCAAGGCAGAAGAACCGTCTTGCCACGAAATACATCTGGATTGTAATCGAGATAGGCTTCCATTTCGGTTTCTATATCATAAAACATGGTATAGAACTCGTCTTTCTTGGCAGCCTTAGCATTTGATAATGTACTATTTGCCATAATTATTGATAGTTGTTACGCACCCAACTATCAATCCGCAAAACGCAATAGGGTATAAAAAAGGCGTGATGCCTCTTATCGCGTTTAGCACGGGGCGGCCTCGGAATGGAGCCCCGGAAAATTCTAAGAATGCACCACGCCTAAAGCGTGTGCATCGCTTATCGAATTTTCCAGAGGCTACTATACGAGCCACCTGTCACATATTATTTTCGTGCTTTTTATTCCAAATTGAGTTTCCGAGGCTCTTGGCTAAACGCGAAATAATAGCGAATGCTTTTGTTTTTACCCACAATGTCTTTGGCTTTTCCTTAGTAATAAGGATAACCTAGGTGCAAAAGTAATAAAAATTATGGAGATAATTGTAGTTTTTTTGATTTTTCTTCTTTTTTATTGGAATATTTTTGTAATTTTGAGGCAAAAATATAGAATTATGGAATATATTTTTTCTAAACTTAAAGTAAGAGTGCTGAAACATCTCGCAGATGGAGAACAGCATGAGGAGGCACCGGCAGGATTGACGGATGCCCAGTATAGTGTGGCACTTAGCGAACTCAAAGCCTGTGATATGGTCAAAGTAAATGTTGACGAGGTGGGTGAAGTGATTTCTTCGCAGATAACGAAGAACGGAAGTGCTGCGTTGGAAATCTTTAGAAGGAAAGAAAAAAAAATAATAAGAAAAGCTTTACAAGAGTTTAATTTAAATCACGAGGAGCTTCGGGTATTGAATATTGCAAGAACTGAGAGTTTAAGGGATACTTCTGACATTCATTATTCGATTCATTCTTTGCATAAAAAAGGCTATTTGAAACAAGTCCTTTATGGTTGTAATCGTCATTGGGTTATTACAGAGGAAGGTAAAGATGTTCTAGATGAGATAGATGATAGACTATATGATAGCTCTCTTCATGTAGAGAGTTGCAATGAGCATGATTCCCCGGTTGAATCTGTTGAGCAGGCAGAAAAAGCTATCGGAAAGCATGACATTCGTATTGCAGACAAACATCTCGCTCATGTAATAGAAGTGGTTTATGCAATGTGTAAATTAGGCTATTTTGAGGAAAATGGAAAGAAGGCTTCTATCAAAAGTGTAATGGAAACTATAGGCGAAGCATTACACGCAGATCAGGTGTCATCTAAGTACTCATCCCATTTAAATCGAGCGGCTCATAACCATGAGGATACTTTTCTTCAGACATTTTATGATATGCAAGCTATAGCAGAAGAATATCTTAAGAATCTAAAACCAAGAGAGACAAGCAAGAGATAGTCTTAAAAGATATTAAAATATTTGTTAGGTCTTTGTTAGATTGTTTGGAATCTAACAAAGAACTTTTGTAATTTTGCCAGCGAAAGTTAATAGCTTTTGCTGGCTTTTTCGTTTTATCCCATTAGTAAACACGAATTTGCCAAGAGGCTGATTTTCGAAGGTTATCAAGTATCCTCCGTTGTACCCATATAACCTTGCAGACAGAAAAGCATTCTGACAAAGAAGCTTGAGAACATGACTATCTGACTGCAAAACGCTTCATTACGGAAAGAAGTAATACCCTAAAAAATGAACAAGGTATTATCACTCGGAGAAGCAATCGCTGATATACTTCTCCATGCCAACACACCATTGGCTGTCGCCTATCGCAAACGAATGGCGGCTGAAAGAGTAAGCGAGGCTAATGCTCATGCAGAAGCTAGCGCTAGTGTCGAACTTCCTAAAGACGAAATGACATGAAAGATGTAACACCAGCTCGTTTCAGCCTCTTTGCTGCAGGCATCAACAAGCCATCTAGCCAGAGACCTTATAAGCAAGGTACCCTGGGGGATGTATATTGTTGGATGAACTCGATGAAGATGATGCAACTCACCGAGCAACTTAGGGGCATTAAGGACGAGAAGGAGCAAAAGCTCTTCAAGGCTAGCTTTTTGCCATTCGCTACCTTCAGTGGAACATTCGCCTACCGTAACCAAAATGGACTCTTACAGCATTCGGGACTACTATGTTTCGACTTCGACCACCTCGGTGGAAATGAGAACCTTTGGAAGGCTAGACATCTGCTGGAACAAGACCGATTCTTCGAAACCATGCTGATGTTTACCAGTCCGCGTGGCGATGGAGTGAAGTGGGTTACGCATATCGACCTCTCTCGTGGTTCCCACGAAAAATGGTATCGAGCCGTGCGCAACTATCTCCTCCAGACTTATGGTTTGGAGGCTGACTCGGCGCCAGCGAATGTAGCCTCGGCATGTTTCCTCTGCTGGGATGCAAATATGGTAATCAACCCTAGCTTTCTATTATTTTAAATTTCTATGATTATTAAAAAGGATAACAATATGAAAGAAAAAAAACAGATAGATAATAAGGAGGACAACCTGAGTCAGTTCGACCTGGATGTTTATGCATGTACTGTTAATGGAACCTCCCTACCAGGGAAAGACAAGACAAAGCAAGAAACTTTGCACCCAAAAAGCGTTGGAGGACACCGAAAAAAGGATGCTCCAAGTGGGGATGCCTATCTTTATGACGAGGTGAAGTTCATTGTTTTCACACTCGTAAATCGTCATATTGACATTACGACCCCTTACGAAGAGTGGATCAAATTAGGTTTAGCCCTAGCCAATGGGTTGGGTGAGGCTGGAAGAGAACTCTTTCACCAGTTGAGCAGCATGAACGCCGAATACAATTATGAGGAGTGCGACAAGAAATATACGAGTTGCATGAAGGGTAAAGGAAAAGGCGTCACCATCAATACCTTCTTCAATATGGCTAAGAATTTTGGCGTAGACCTGAAAACTATCGCAAGAGAAGGGACAGTTCGTGCCACTTGCGCCAATGTGCCAAATGCCAAAAATATAGAAAATATAGAAAAATATAAGAATTCTGGTATTTTGGATAAGGAAATGGCACATGGCACTATGGCACCAGTGGCGCAAACTATTTCTACAGGTTACACTTTCTCCGATAAGGTGAATGAGAAAGATTTGCCTTTTTGCCTCCGTAACGTCTATAAAATCCACCCGGATACTGTGAGCAGAGACAAGATGCTCTTGGGCATTCTGAATGTGACATCGGGTTTGATGAGTGGTGCCAATGGTTCGACCGAAGTACAGAGTGGTATCTACGGCATCTATGATGGTCGTCGTGTATTTGCACCGCTTTTTACCCTCATGGATGGCACTGCCGCAACAAAAAAGGGAGATTTGATTTTCTGCAAGCTGTTGGCTCGACCAGTGAAACGGGAGATGCGTCAACAATTTGAGGCTTCGAAGGCTCAGTATGATGAGGATATGGCTGCTTATGAGGCTCAGGGCAAGGGTAAGAACAAGAGAGAGCGTGGACCTGCTCCTAAGGAGCCTGTCTTTCGCGACCCATTTATGCCAGGTAATAGCACTTCTTCTGCTGTATATCGTGCCCTCGATGCCAACGGTGGATGGGGCATGATGTTTGAGACAGAGGCCGATACCGTGTCGAACATGCTAGATTCCGACTATGGTCACTATTCTGATTTATTGCGTAAGGTGTATCATCACGAGACGGTTTCTATGACTCGTGTGAGTGATAAAATTCATATCGATATCGAAAATCCACGTCTCTCAGCGTTCATCACCTGCACCCCTGGCCAGATCCCTCGTCTTTTCCCATCGTTTGAGAATGGCTTGGGCAGTAGATTCCAGTTCTACAACCTGCCTGACGACACGGTGGAGTTTCACGATGTATTCGCCCGTAGCGACTCCCCTTTGGAAGACACCTATAAGCAGATGGGCGAGGACTTATTGCCTCTCTATCACGCTCTGTTGGAGAGAAAGGGCAATCCTATCCAGTTTGTCATGAGCAAGGCACAGCAGCAGGAATTTCTCTCCACCTACGAAGAGACACTTTGCGAGCAGTTTCAGATGTTGGGAGCAGGTTTCAATGCCTTTGTGTTTCGTATGGCTCTTGCCAACTTCCGTTATGCAATGGTGTTGACTGCCCTGCGTCGTTTGTCGGAATGGAACAAGAAGGATGATATTTTTTCTGCTGATGAGCGAGCCTTGGTGTGTGATGACCGTGATTTCCATACAGCAATGAGCATCATGGGTTGCCTCATCAACCATACGGCTCGTGTGTATGCTGTGCTAGCCAAGGAGAATGAAAATCCTTTTGCCAATTCGGGCGTGAATTTAAAGGCAGATGAACTTAGCGTCTACAAGTCGCTTCCTGATGGCGAGTTTCACACTGCCGACTTCTTAGCCTGTGCTGAGACGAAGAACATCAGCAAGCGAACCGCCCAAAGGATGCTTAGCCAGATGTGCAATGTGTATCGCATCATCACTCCTCTTCGTCGTGGCGTTTATTGTAAGGCTAAAGTTGAGGAGGAATAAGTATCTTGCTTTTGGGGTGTAAGTATTATCTTTGTGAGTGCTAACTATGCTACTTAAGGCTCCTAAGTATGATACTTACGCCCTGCAAGGCAAGGTTGTAATCATTATATCGTATATCAATGTAAAAACAGATAAAAGTATGATGGAATTCAAGGTAAAGGCATACGGTAAGTCAGAGCTTGCCATGTTGTATTTTCCAGATGCAGGTTCTGCCCATACAGCAGTCAATCATCTCATGTCGTGGATTCATCGCAATCCTGAGTTGAGCGAGGGACTGATGAAGATGGGCTACCGCAAGTCGGACAAGTTTTTCACACCCAAGCAGGTGGCGGTAATCGCTGAATACCTGGGTGAACCATAAGGTAAAGAGGGATATTCTAGGGGGATAGCCAAGGCTTTCCTACTAAGAATGTCCCTCTAACGTTTGCTATCTCACGCAACGTATGGCATCGTATAGTCGGCGAAGAGAAAAGTGGTATATTTGCATTGTAATCCAAAGGGGTTATGCGATGAAGCTTTTCTCATACGCCTATGGGCGAAGAGTATGAGGCTGTGGGTAAAGAGGAGAGCGGAGTCGGCAGTAGTTAACTCAAAATTTTTATCATTATGATTAAGTATGTAGTAAAAGAAAACAAGAACAAGAAAAGTCCTGCTTACGGCAAGTGGTACGCTTACCCTGTAGTGGAGGAAACGATGGATCTCGCAGCCCTTGCCAAGCACATGGAGGAGCATAACACGGGTTTCTCTGAGGCAATGTGCCTGGGCATGATGACAGCGATGGTAAAGTGTATCAAGGAGCAGCTCTTGGCTGGCAAGAATGTGAAGATTGATAATCTCGCCATCTTCTCGGTCGGTATCCGTAACAAGGAAGGTGCAAAGACTGAGGCTGACTTCAGCGTGGCCAACAACATTGGCAGCGTAAAACTCCGTGCTCGTGCCACTGGTATCTTGAGCAATGCCAACCTCAACAGTGTAGCTAGCGTGAGAAAAGCTAGCAGCGTGGTGGGTGGAACAACAATCCCATCAGGTGGTGATTCAACTTCGGGTGGTGATTCAACTTCAGGTGGTGATTCAACTTCGGGTGGTGATTCAACTTCAGGTGGTAGTACTACCACAAATCCTGGTGATGGTCTGGAATAGCCGTCTAAACTAGTTGAAAATTAAGATATCCCTTGTCCAAACATAGATACTTGGACAAGGGATTTTTATTTCTGCGACAATTTCTACAAAAAGTTTTTTATTACTATGCTTATTTTTGTTCCAACGTCTAAATTTATTCTACATCTCTCAACATACCACTTCCTCCATCCTCACCAACTTGCCAGCGACAAACTGCATGATGATTTTATGGAGCATTGTACCCTGGCGCAGCGCCTCGACCCTTGGAGCTGCGGCATATCGCTTGATTTGTTCCTCAGCCTCTTGCCATTGGCTTTCTGCGGTAGAATGCAATTGCGGACTCATTGATAAACAGAGTCTCCTTCAAGAGCATGGCTAGACAGAAATACCCAGTACGCCTACATTGATCAGGAACTTTGGATATTACTCTCCCATCCTACTTATCGGAATAAATTTAAGAAGTATATCATAGAGAAGAAAGTTCTCTATGTTTTCAAAGAAGAAAAGAACAAGGGCGGCTTTAAGGCTTTGCTGCAATTGTTGATGGTAATATAAAAACAACATGAAATGGATTATAAAGATGCCGCAAATTCTTTCATTACAAGACATTAAATCTCACAGGCTCCTCGCCTGTACGTAATTTGTAGTCTTCATAAAGCATCTTCTGCATCTTGTCAACCATGACTTTTTTTGTGGCCTTGGCAGATTTCCAACGTCTAAGCGCCTCTTCTCTTGTTAATTTATTCATATCCAATCCTCCATTATTAAATTATGAGCATCCCAAATGTCCGCTCTTTCTAAATTTCATTCTACCAGATTAAGCTTTCAAGAACTACTATCCGGAAGAATACGACTGCAAAGATACGGATTATTTTTGAAACTAAAGCATCTTTATCCTAATAAAATGCAGATTAATTTTATTTTAGCAACACGGCTGCAAAGAAACAGTATCTGGTAGAGTGTAGTGAGAAAATCGTGAGGGATAACCCCAAATCGTGATGGATAGCGTGAGGGATATTTCCGTTTTTGAAGTATCTATCACGCTATTCAAGTGTCTGTATATTAGTATATAAAGATGTATGATACATGCAAATCGTGATGGATGATAGATGATTACATAAAATTTGTTCATATGAAGGCTGCGCTGGGTTACGAATATGGCTGCGCTGGGTTACGGATATGACTGCATCGGGTTACGAATATGACTGCATCGGGTTACGAATATGACTGCA
>JAJWJX010000068.1:0-18616 GCA_021623045.1 Segatella copri
TATATATATATAATAATATATAATATATAACAATTTAAAACAACTTTGAACTATAAGGGCTATATACCCCCTAGGAAAAAACTGAGGAACTGAGTTATTGAGGAACTGAGTCAATGATAGAGACTTAGAATCTTACTCTTGATACTGTTGAATATGTGCTTATGTTAAAAGTTAAGTATCAGATTATCAGATAAATAAAGCACTTGACCCCCTGAAATAAGGGGTCAAGTGTTTATTGTGATACCCATACGTCGTGAAACACAACGTATGGGTATGAAAAAGAATTTCGTTACATTGAACTTTCAAATCGTAACTTGATGAGATCTGGCTGATTTTACATCTCAACCACTACTTCATGCTTGCCTTCAGAGCAAGGAATGATGGTGCCTGAGATAGGAGTGCCATCCACTGTAATCTGCTTCACGCCCTTCTGGTTTCCGCTAGGATTCTTTACTGTGATATGGTATTCGCCACCACGGAACTTGCGGGTTACCTCATACTCCTTAGCGGTGCTTGGGAGACAAGGATCGATGAGCAAACCTTCATAATCTGGCTTGATGCCGAGGATGAATTCTGATACTGTATACCACATCCATGCCGCTGTACCGGTGAGCCAGGAGTTCTTTCCTTCGCCCGGTTTAGCTGCATCCTTACCGGCTACCATCTGGCAGTTTACGTAAGGTTCTACCTTGTGAAGTGTCTGATATTTTTCCTCTACATAGCTAGGCAGAATCTTGGTGTAATGGCTCCAGGCATCGTTGCCTCGGCCGGCTACAGTCTCTCCGATGATGACCCAAGGATTGTTGTGGCAGAAGATACCGGCGTTCTCCTTGTAGCCTTCAGGATAAGAAGAAATCTCACCCATTTCTACATGATAGGTGGTGTAAGCTGGGTTGTTCAGCACCATTCCGTGCTCGCATTCCAGTCGTTTTTTGCTGCTATCCAGTGCTTTATCGCAGAGTCCTTCTTCCAGACCGATACCAGCCATCGTACACCAGCCCTGGCTCTCGATGAAGATTTTGCCTTCCTCGTTCTCATCACTGCCAATCTTGTTGCCGAAGAAATCGTAAGCGCGGAGGAACCATTCACCGTCCC
The DNA here is from genome assembly GCA_021623045.1 of Segatella copri. Classification (GTDB taxonomy): domain Bacteria; phylum Bacteroidota; class Bacteroidia; order Bacteroidales; family Bacteroidaceae; genus Prevotella; species Prevotella copri_T. The sequence continues at coordinate 1,096 of JAJWJX010000068.1, forward strand.
ATCCATGCTGCTTCACAGCCTCGTTCATCTCATCTACAGCCTGCTGCATGCGCTCGGCTTCTGTCAAATAATCTTCCTCTGCAAGACCGGCTATTTCGCCCTCCTTGCTTTCCATAGCTTCCTTGGCAAGCTGCTTGCACAGAGCCACATAATCCTTGCCGGTAACGACGAACAGCCCGGCTATCATCAGACTCTCTGCCTTGCTTCCTTCGCCCTTGTTTTCGGTGGTCTGGAAACTCTCGTTAGGGTCCCAGGAGAAGCAGTTCAGGTTCAGACAGTCGTTCCAGTCGGCTCTTCCGATGAGTGGCAACTTGTGTGGACCCAGGTTGTTGATAACATGGTTCATCGAAATCTTGAGGTGCTCGAAGAGGCTTACTTCTGTGCCCGGCTGGTTGTCGAAAGGCACCTGCTCAGCGAGGATAGAGAAGTCGCCCGTCTCCTTGATATAGGCTACGGTACCGAAGATGAGCCAGCATGGGTCGTCGTTGAAACCGCCACCGATATCGTTGTTGCCGCGCTTGGTGAGCGGCTGATACTGGTGGTAGCAGCCACCGTCAGGGAACTGGGTGCTGGCGATGTCGATGATACGCTGGCGGGCACGGGTAGGAATCTGATGAACGAAACCTACGAGGTCCTGGTTGGAATCGCGGAAGCCCATGCCTCGACCGATGCCGCTCTCGAAGAAACTTGCCGAACGCGACATGCAGAAGGTAATCATGCACTGATACTGGTTCCAGATGTTCACCATGCGGTCTAACTTGTCGTTGCCGCTCTTCACGGTGAAGATGTTCAGCAGGTTATCCCAGTACTGGTTGAGTTCTGCGAAGGCAGCATCCACCTTTTCGGTGGTATCAAACTTGGCGATAAGCTGATGAGCTTTCTCCTTGTTGATTACCTTCTTGGCGCTGAACTTCTTGTCCTGCTCGTTCTCCACATAGCCCAAAAGGAAGATGAGGTCGCGGCTCTCGCCTGGCTGCAGGGTAACCTCGATGTAATGAGATGCGATAGGGCTCCAGCCGTGGGCAAAACTGTTGCGTGGCTTGCCTTCCATCACAGCCTCAGGCTCGGCAAACTCGTTGTAGAGTCCGATAAAGCTCTCGCGGTCGGTATCGTAGCCCTGAATCTCTGTATTCACGGTGTAGAAAGCATAGTGGTTGCGGCGCTCGCGGTATTCGGTCTTGTGATAGATGGTAGAACCCTCTACCTCCACCTCGCCCGTAGAGAAGTTGCGCTGGAAGTTCTCCATATCGGTAGCAGCATTCCAGAGGCACCATTCGGCAAAGGAGAACACCTTGAGGGTCTTTACCTCCTTAGTCTGGTTCTTCAGTGTCATCTTCTGCACCTCAGCCCATGTATGGAGCGGAACGAAGAAGAGCACACTCGCCTCCACGCCGTTCTTGCTGCCCGTGATGCGGGTATAGTTCATGCCGTGGCGGCACTCGTAGCTGTCGAGCGGTGTCTTGCAAGGTTTCCATCCCGGGTTCCATACGGTATCGCCATCTTTGATATAGAAATAGCGACCGCCGTTATCCATCGGCACACCGTTGTAGCGGTAACGGGTGATGCGACGGAACTTGGCATCCTTGTAGAAGGAATAACCACCTGCTGTGTTTGAGATGAGCGAGAAGAAATCCTCGTTACCCAAATAATTGATCCAAGGCCATGGAGTCTTTGGATCAGTAATCACGTATTCGCGATTGGCGTCATCAAAATGACCATACTTTTTTTCTGCCATTGTTTTTTTAATGTTATTTCTTGGTAAAATATACTATTTTGGTGCAAAGATAGTAAAAAGTTTAAGTTTCGGGGTTAGAAAACAGTTTTTTTTTGTATTTTTGCAATGAAAAGTTTGATGATTATCATCATTCTATAAACATTTTATACAGTTGGCTTATGAAAAGAAACATTTTATCACTTCTGATAGCCCTCTTTGCTATGATGCAGGTAGCGGCTCAGACATACGACAACTTGTGGAAGCAAGCTGAAATCAATGCTCAGAAGGACCAGCCTAAGAGCGAAATCGCGGTGATGAAGAAAATCATCGCCAAGGCTTCGGCTGCCAAAGATTACGGGCAGCTGCTGGCGGCTGAGACAAGACAGATGACACTCTGGAATGAGATTTCGGCTGACTCGCTGACGCCTAACGTGAAGCGGATGGAAGCAGAGGTGCTGAAGGTGAACGACCCGGCATTGAAGGCGGTGAGATATGCCGTGCTGGGCAAGGTGTATTGTGATATGAACGAAAAGAAAAGCCAGGAGTTCTTCAAAAAGGCCTTGGAACAGCCTGAACTTCTTGCCCGACATACATCTGCAGAGTATGTTCCATTGACGCTGAAGGGCGTGGATGGCAGTTCCTTTAACAACGATCTGCTGCATCTCATCGGATTCGAGGCAGACAGCAAGGAGGCGTATCTGCAGCTGTACACCTATTATAATAAGGTGGGCAATCGGGGTGCGGCTTGTCTCTGTGCCTATAAGCTCATCGAGAAATACCGCCAGGACGACGTGAGAGAGGTGAAGAAATCGAAGTATCTGCAGACTATCGACTCGCTCATCCAGGTTTATCAGGATATTCCGGAGGCAGGCGAACTTGCCGTGGAGCATTTCCGCTTCATGGAAGGTGCTACCGATGCCAAACCGCAGGATAAGCTCAACTATATCAACTATGCGCTGAGCCGCTGGGGGGGATGGTCGAGAATGAACGAACTGAGAAATGCGCAGAAGCGACTCACCGAACCGATGTTCCAGGTGCAGGACATGCCGCAGGTATTGCGACCTGGGGAGAAGGCGTGGGTGCATCTGGACGTGCGCAATCTGCAGAATCTGAAAATCAGCATCTCCCGCCTCAATATTACGGCAGATAACGATTATAATGCGCAGGATGAGGCTATCTATAAGATGCTCCTGAAGAAGACTACGAAGCTGCATCAGAAGGATTTCAGCCGCAACTACTACGGTCGGCCGGATTATGAAACGGTGAAGGATTCCATCGAAATCGGTGGCAATCTGCCGCTGGGTGCCTATCTGATGGAGGTGACTTCGGATAATACCGGCATCGCTCCGCAGCGAGAACTCTTCTATGTCAGCAATTTGGCGGTGATGATCCAGCAGTTGCCGGATGATAAGCATCGCTATGTAGTGGTGAATGCTACCGATGGACAGCCTATCGCTGGGGCGAAGATAGAACTCTATGACCAGCGGTATGATTTCAAGACGAAGAAGGACAAGCGGCTGGTTCATGCCCGGTTGACGACCGATGAGAATGGCGAGGCTTACTTCAAGAATGTGGATGGAGAGGTATTGATTTCTACCAACAATGACAAATTTACGCCAGCCAAGTACATCTATCTCAGCCGTACCCGCTATTATGAGAAGAAGGATAATGAGACTAAATATCAGGTTTATACCGACCGTGCTCTCTATCGCCCAGGACAGAAGGTGCATGCCTCAGCCATTTCCTATACTGTCAAGAAGGGGTTGGATGCCAGCGTGCCAGGAAAGAGTATGGAACTGAAGTTTGTCCTGAGTGATGCCAACTGGAAGCAGGTGGCAGAACAGAAGGTTACGACCGATGAATATGGTACGGCTTCGGTAGATTTCGAACTCCCGAAGGAGGGAAAGACAGGACAGTATTCCATCTCCGTGAATGGTACAGCAAGCGAATATTTCAGAGTTGAGGAGTACAAGCGTCCAACCTTCGAGATTACCTTCCCGAAGGTGAATGAGAAATATAACTGGGGCGACACCGTGGTGGTGAAAGCTTCAGCCAAGACCTATGCTGGTGTGCCTGTGCAGGGTGCCAAGGTGGAGTATCAGGTGACCCGCAGAAACCAACTCTGGTGGTGGGGCGCAGGATCTGCCGGACAGTTGGTGAAAACTGACAGTTGCGTGACTCGTGAGGACGGAACCTTCGACGTCGAGATTCCGCTGGAGGCTTCCTTGTCAGGAAAAGACGAGGCTGATATGAGCGATTTCATGCGCCAAGCCCGTTTCTTCAACTTCGAGGTCTCAGCCATCGTTACCGACATCAGTGGTGAGAGCCATGAGGGCGTGATGAGTCTGCCTCTGGGCACCAAGCCAACCATCCTCACGGTGAATGTTCCTAAGCGTATCGAAACAGACAGTCTGAAGACGGTGACCTTCGCTTACCGCAATGCCAGTGGTATGCCGATTTCTAGTAGGTTAAAATATCGAATTGATAAGGGCGAATGGAAGGATGCCGAGGCGAATGTACCGGTTTCTATCAAGGAATATGCATCTTCTGCCTCTTCTTCCCTCGTTTGGAAATCTGGCGTTCATCAGTTGGAGGCAATCTGCGGAACAGATACCCTGCAGCAGAAGTTCACGCTCTTCAGCATGAAGGATACCCATCCGGTGGAGCCAACTACCGAATGGTATTATCAGACGGCGAAGACCTTCCCTCGTGATGGTAAGCCGGTCTATATCCAGGTGGGCTCTTCGGAGAACGGAGCGCACATCGTATATTCCATCATCGCCGGCAACAAACTGCTGGAGAAGGGCGCCTGGGAGTTGGGCGACAGTATCGTGACTCTGCCTTTCACCTACAAGGAGGAATATGCGTCGGGCATCGTACTGAACTATAGTTTCGTGAAGCAAGGCAAGTGCTATACCCGAATGATGAGCATCGCCCGTCCTTTGCCTGAGAAGAAACTGAATATCGCCTGGAAAACCTTCCGCAACCGTCTGACCCCTGGACAGAAGGAGGAGTGGACGCTGAAGATTACCACCCCTGACGGCAAGCCAGCCAAGGCGCATCTGATGAGCGTACTCTATGACAAGTCGCTCGACCAGATAGCCCCGCATTCCTGGAATTTCTCCCTGGGCTTCTATCAGAGTTTGCCAGACTGCTACTGGGAGGACAACCTCACTTTCCGTTCATTATACTTGAATGGCGTTTATCCTACCAAATATTATGACGAGAGGGGACTGGATGTGGATAAGTTTGATGGCAAATACTTTAGTTATTATGCTTATATGCAAGCGGTGGAGCTAAGCAAGTTGGAACGTTCTTCCGGTAGAACCGTTGAGGCTGTTCGTATAAAGAAAGACGAGCTGGTTAAGGAAGAAGAGAGAGTCATGAAAACTCGTGGGAGTAATATGACCCGTGTTGCAGCGCCTGCTCCATCTGCCAACAAGGTTTTTGATGTAGTAGAGGAGATGCCGCAGTTTGCCGGCGGTTCTGGCTCAGATGCAGAACTGTTCCTCGACCAGGTGCAGGTGCGCGAGAACCTGAACGAGACCGCCTTCTTCTATCCTGCCTTGGAGAGCGACAACAATGGCAACGTAGCCATCAGATTTACCCTGCCGGAGAGCGTGACTACCTGGAAGTTCATGGGATTGGCTCATGACAAGGAAATGCGCAACGGATTGCTGGTGGATGAGGCTGTGGCTCAGAAAACCGTGATGGTGCAGCCTAACATGCCTCGCTTCCTGCGTGAGGGCGATAAGAGCACCATCGTGGTAAAACTCTTCAATACTTCCGACAAGAAGGTGAGCGGCAACACCCGTATGCAGATTCTTGACCCGGAGACCAACAAGGTGGTTTGGCAGAAGACGCAGAACTACAGCATCGATGCCGAGGGCTCTGCTACCATCTCCTTTGATGTCCAGGGACTGAAAGAAGGCGTATATATTAATAAGGTGGTGGCTGCCGGTAATGGCTACAGCGATGGTGAACAGCATTACCTGCCGGTTTTGAGCAACCGTGAACTCGTGGTGAACACCCTGCCTATCACCCTGCGTCAGAAGGGTGAGCAGAACTTCGACCTGAGCAAACTCTTCCTGAACAAGGAGGGCAAGCAGGCGAAGGGCGCTGAAGAGGCAAAGGTAACCATCGAGTACACCAACAATCCTAGTTGGCTGATGGTGAAGGCGCTGCCAGCTATCGGTAATCCGGATGAGGAGAACGCCATCTCGCTGATGTCTGCCATCTATGCCAATACCATCACCACCCATATCCAGAAGACTCTCTCTTTGGATAATCATTCTCAGAAGAATCTCTCTCAGGAGAGCAACCGTCTGCAGAATCAGGTGGAGAAACTGAAGAAGTTGCAGAACCCTAACGGTTCCTTCTCCTGGTGGAATGGAATGAAGGGCAGCCGGTATATGACTACATCGGTAGCCGAAATGATGGTTCGATTGAATGCCATCGCAGGTGTTCAGAAATCCACCGCCAAGATGCTGACTTCCGCCATCGATTATCTCTCCTGGCAGACAGCTCAGGAAGTAAGAGAGATGAAGAAACAGGAGGAGAAAAAGCAGAAGGTGAGTCCTAGCGAACAGGCGCTGCATTATCTCTACATCCTTTCGATGGATGGCAGAAAGATGAAGCAGAATCTGGAGCAGGACAAGGCTTATCTCCTGGAAAAGATGTCGAAGATGACGGGTGATTTCTCCATCTATGGCAAGGCGCGTGCTGCCGTGGTACTCGCCAGAAACAGTCAGCAGAATGCTGCTTACCGCGAGAAGGCAGGCGAATATCTGCAGAGCGTGAACGAATATGCCGTTTACCGCGAGGAGATGGGCCGCTACTACGATACCCGCAAGGCTCTCTACAGTTGGCGAAATTATAAGATTCCTACCCAGGTATCTGTGATAGAGGCACTGCAGATGCTGAAGCCGAACGATAAGCAGACCATCGAGGAACTGCAGCGCTGGCTCCTGATGTCGAAACGCACCCAGGTTTGGGATACGCCGGTGAATACGGTTGATGCTGTCTACGCCTTCATGAAGGGCAATGAGAGCAACTGGAACCGGAAGGCTGAGAATGCCGTGCTGAAACTGGATGGCAAGCAGTTGCCGATGCCGCAGGATTCCACTACCTTGGGCTATGTGAAGACCGAAAAGACGGGCAAGGCATCTAAGCTGAGCATCGACAAGAAGAGCGATTATACCAGTTGGGGTGCTGTCTATGCAGAGTTTAAGCAGCCTATCAGCGAAATAGGTTCTATGGAGTCGGGCATCAAGGTGCGCCGTGTCATCGTTCCTGCCGAATCTGAGGGCAAGGGCAAGGCGCAGGCGAAGGTAGGCGAGAAAGTGAAGGTAACGCTCATCATCACCGCCGACCGCGACTACGACTTTGTGCAGATTACGGATAAGCGTGCGGCATGTCTGGAACCGGTTAACCAGAAGAGCGGTTATCAGTGGGGCATAGGCTGCTATGTTTCTCCAAGAGATCATGCAACAAATTTCTATTTCGATCGTTTATCTAAAGGTAAGCACATCGTAGAAATGGAATACTACGTTGATAGAAAGGGCGACTACCAGAGCGGAACTTGCACCGCTGAGTGTACCTACAGTCCTGAGTTTGGCGGTCGTACAGAAGCGTATGAATTGAAAGTTAACAATTGATAGTTAATAGTTTACAGATAATAGATTGATAATTTAAAATAGAATAGTATGAAACGGATGAATATATGGATGCTCTCAGCGCTGTTGGCGCTGCCTGCATCAGCACAGAAGATTACAACCCAGCACGAGGTGGTAGACTGCGGACAGGTGGTGTTCCGCAAGCCTGTAACTGCTGAATTCGTGCTGAAGAATGATGGTCGCAAGCCTTTGGTTATCAACAATGTGTTGAAAAGCTGTGGCTGTACGGAGGTAGAATATCCGAAGACGAGCGTTGCTGCCGGCGAAAGTTTCGTCATCAAGGCAGTATACGATGCCAAGCAGATGGGGTCTTTCACCAAGCAGGTCTGCCTCTACACCAATGCCGGTGAAGAGCCGTTCATCCTCTCTATGAGGGGACGTGTAGTGGGCAGCGTAGTAGATTTCGCTGGTTCCTACGATGAAATGCTGGGTGCTATCAAGAGTGATGCCCAGGAGGTGGAGTTTGATGACGTGAACCGTGGCGACCGTCCGGTTCAGCGTATCCATATCTTCAATCCTACCGACGAAGTGATGGAACCGGTAGTGATGCATCTTCCTGACTATCTTCATGCTTTCGTATCGCCTTCCAAGGTGGCTCCGCATCATTCTGCCGAAATCAGTTTTGTGCTCGATTCCAAGAAATTGCGTGACCTGGGCTTGAACCAGACCTCAGTTTATCTCGGTGAGCGTCCTGGTGATAAGATAGCGCCAGAGAAGGAAATCGTGGTATCAGCCGTTCTTCTTCCTGGTTTCGATAACATGACTCCAGCCAAGAAGGCACTGGCTCCGAAGATGGAGATGTCTACCACCGATCTCAATCTGGGTAGCTTCAATGGAAAGAAGAAACTGAAGGGCGAGATTCTGATAACCAACAAGGGCAAGTCTGAACTGGATATCCGCAGTATGCAGATGTTTACGATGGGCTTGCAGGTGAACCTGAAGAAGAGCAAAATTCTGCCTGGAGAGACCGTTAAGATGAAGGTGACGGCTGTGGCTGCCGACTTGAAGAAATCGCGTGTCAGACACCCTCGTATCCTCATGATTACGAATGATCCTGACCATGCTAAGGTGGTGGTGAAGATTAATGTACAATAAATTTTTAAAAAGGTGCAGATAGAAATAGATAACGGCAGTGGTTTCTGCTTTGGCGTAACCACTGCTATCAAGAAAGCAGAAGAGGAGTTGGCTAAGGGCGGTAAACTTTACTGCCTGGGCGATATTGTGCATAACGGTATGGAGGTGGAGCGCCTGCATGAAGCGGGACTCATCACCATTGACCACGAGCAGATGGAGGAACTGCAGGGCGTGAAGGTCTTGCTCCGTGCTCATGGTGAACCGCCTGAGACTTATGCCCTTGCCGAGCGAAACAACATCGAAATCATCGATGCTACCTGTCCTGTGGTGCTCCAGTTGCAGCGCCGCATCAAGAAGCAGTATGTTAACAATCCGGAGGCGCAGATCGTGATTTTCGGTAAGAACGGTCATGCTGAGGTGCTCGGACTGGTGGGACAGACGGAGAGTCATGCCATTGTGGTAGAGAAGTTTGAGGATGTGAAGCAGCTGAAGGAAACCGGTCAGCTGGATTTCTCTAAAGATATCTATCTTTACTCCCAGACTACCAAGAGTCTCGACGAGTTCCATCGCATCATCGAATACTGCCAGGAGCATATCGTAGAGGGCGCTACTTTCAAGAGTTTCGATACCATCTGCCGTCAGGTGGCTAACCGCATGCCTAACATCGCAGCCTTTGCGAGCAAGCATGATGTCATCCTCTTTGTGAGTGGCAGAAAGAGCTCGAACGGTAAGGTGCTTTTCAAGGAATGCAAGAGTGTGAATGCCAACAGCTACCAGATAGAAAGTGCCGACGAAATAGATATGAACTGGTTCAAGGATGTGGAAACGGTAGGTATCTGTGGTGCTACCAGTACGCCGAAGTGGCTGATGGAAGAGTGCAAGGATAAGATTATCAAGGAAAGTTCTGCTCTTTTGTAGTAAGATCTAAAATATTGATTATCAGTTACTTGGTATACTTGATACGGTGTTTCACCGTATCAAGGGTAGAGGGTAGTTTTATCGTTGATTGAAAAACTTAACATGCTGGTTATTAATTAGTTAACCCCCTTGCTACCGCGTTTTGCGGTAGCAAGGGGGCTTTATCTTTTATAAACTGTCTGAAAATAAAACAGGTGATAAATCTTCTCCCGAAGACCTATCACCTTCAAAAAACAGTAATTAACTCAAAATTTATAATCTATATCATTACTACCTTGTTAATATGGTTGCAAAGATACTAAATTGAAGTTTTTTTTCCAAATCTTTTTCATCGAATAAAATAAATTTATCGGCAAAAATAGTATATTTAACGTATTTTTGCATAAATAACCCGGCAGTCTCTTTTCTGTAGCTTATTCTGCTATTGCCTTTTGATATTGTTCCATCAGCCATGCCTTCTGTTCAGGAATGGTCATGTTGCTGTTGTCGAGCGTAATGGCATCATCAGCCTTTCTGAGTGGGGAAGTCTCGCGGTGGGTATCGATATAGTCGCGCTCCTCTACATTCTTCAGAATTGCATCGAAGTCGGCTGGCATTCCCTTCTCCTTCAGTTCATCGAAACGACGCTGTGCTCTCACCTGTGAGCTGGCTGTAACGAAAATCTTCAGTTCGGCATTTGGGAACACGGTGGTACCTATATCGCGACCATCCATCACGATGCCCTTGTCTTCGCCCATCTTCTGCTGCTGTTCTACCAGCGCCTCTCTGACGAAAGGAACGGCGGCAATCGGACTAACGTGGTTGGAAACCTCTAACGAACGGATTTCCTTTTCTACCAGTTCGCCGTTCAGATAGCAGTCCGGGCGACCGGTTGTTTCATTAAACTTGAATGAGATGCTGATGTTCTTCATCTCCTTCTGCAGTTCTTCAGTCTTTACGGCTCCATCTGCTTCGAAGAGCTGATGACGCAGCGCATAGAGAGTTACCGAGCGGTACATGGCGCCCGTATCTACATAAACATAACCTATTTCCTTGGCAAGATCCTTTGCCATCGTACTCTTACCGCAAGAAGAGTATCCGTCTATTGCTATTGTTATTTTCTTCATAATTTCGAACTAACTTTAATGTATAATAATGTACAATTTATAATCTGTAACTTACGTTCAGCATGAGACTGCTGCTACTGACGTGATATTTGCCGTAGGCAACGTTCAGATGGAAGCGCTCCAGGTTGATACCGCCACCCACAGAGAAACCGGCTCCATGACTGCTTTCCTCATCTTCTGAGGTGCTGATATTCATCTCGTTGGCTCTCCGGAAGTTGTAGCCAGCACCTATCCACAGACTTTCAGAAAGCAGAATGTCGGCACCTACCACGGCATGATCGCGAAGACTGCTGTCCCAATGGTTCAGGTTGACCAGTGTGGCTGATATCCTGAACGGTGCGTTGGCGAAGCGTTTCGTAACACCCAACTGCAGGTCGATAGGCATCTTCTCGTATTCATTATCGTAGGCTTTCAGCTGTCCACCCAGGTTCTTTGCCACGCAAGAAGCCGACCATTCCGTTTCCGGGTCGTAATAGTTGATACCCAAATCCACTCCCACAGCGATAGAATTGTAATCGCCGATATACGAGGTGATAAATTTGGCGGCAATACCGCCTGCGAATTTTTCACCGAGCATATAAGAGAAGTAACCCGCAACGGCAATATCCTTTGCCGAGAATTCACCCATCTGGATGTTGTTCTCATCCGTCTCCTTCATCTTTCCGTAGTCAATAAACTGAGCCGAAACAGCCCATGTCGCCTTATCGTTGATGATACGGTTGAAACTAGCCGAGGCAGTGTTCACCCCCGACATATAGTTCATATAATTGAGATTGACCGTCTTGTCGTTTACTGATGACAGGAGAGCCGGATTATGGAATATGAGTGCCTCATCATCTTCTATCAAGGTGATGTTGTCGCCACCCAGAGCAGCTGCATGAGCACTCACCGGCAAGCGAAGGAAATTATACCCCGTTTGGCTCTCTTGAGCATCAATAATTGTCGCAAAAAGCGTCAATATAGCGGAAATTACATATTTTTTCATTTAAATTTTCTAATTCTTTGGCAAAGATACTGCTTTTTTCAATAATAAGAAGTAATTTTGCAATGTTTTCGTAGGAAATAACGATTTTAAACGGTTTTTATTGTGGAAATTAAGAAATCAAATAGCGCACAACTGGAAGATAAGCGGGTTACATTTTTCCTGCTGGGTTTGCTGCTGGCTTTTACTTTCATCTTCGTAGGACTCCAATATCAGAGAGGTCCGCAGGGAGATGACGACTTGTCGGAATCGATGGAAGATCTTTCACAGGATCTGGAAATGTCGGCTCGTCCCGACCAGAAAGATATGGTGAGTGCAGAGGCTGTTTCGGCTCCTGCTTCTAAGTCAATTACCCAGGAAGTGAAGGCTGCCGAGCAACAGACTCAGAAGGCACCGCAGAAAATCAGTTCTACAACCAGCGAACTGGTTATCGGCGACGGCTCGGGTGTAGTGGATGGAGCAGAGGTGAAGGAAGCGGTTCCTGAAACTCCCATTGAGAATCCGGGAGCTGAGGCTCCTATCAAACTGACCGTCGTGCAGAAGATACCGCAGTTTCCTGGTGGCTGGTCTGCCTTCATGCAGTGGCTTACCAAGAACCTGAAGTACCCTGTAGCTGCCCAGAAAAGTAGGATTCAGGGAACCGTAGTGGTATCCTTTATCGTAAACAAGGATGGAAGTGTTGCCAATATCAAGGTAAGCACTTCGGTAGACCCGTTGCTCGACAACGAGGCTTTGAGGGTGATGAAGATGATGCCGAAGTGGAAACCGGGCATCGATAAAGGCAAGGTCTGTCGTACGATGATTGCCATCCCGGTAGTGTTCCAGTTATAAATTAAGAATTATTCATTGTAAATTATACATTATAAATTATACATTATTATGAAGACAGCAGATGAAATTTTAAGCATGGTAAATGAGTTTTTGGCAAATTTGCCTTACGAAAGAAAGCCAAAGTCTCTTTATGAGCCTATCAGATACGTACTTTCTATGGGTGGCAAGCGTATTCGTCCTACGCTCATGCTTCTGGGCTACAATCTTTTCAAGGACAATCCGGAGAAGATTCTGATGAATGCTGTTGCCCTGGAAACTTATCATAACTATACTTTGCTGCATGATGACCTGATGGACAATGCTGATTTGCGTCGCGGTCATGAAACGGTTCATAAGAAGTGGGATGCCAATACGGCAATCCTTTCGGGCGACAGCATGCTCGTACTGGCTTATGAGCGTATGGCTCAATGTGATGAAAAGCATCTCGCCAAGGTGTTGAAACTCTTTACGACCACTGCCCTTGAGATAGGTGAAGGTCAGCAGTTTGATATGGAGTTTGAAAACCGCAACGATGTGAAGGAGGAGGAATATATTGAGATGATCCGCCTCAAGACCAGCGTTCTCCTGGCTTGTGCCCTGAAGATGGGAGCTATCCTTGCCGATGCTTCTGATGAGGATGCTGAGAACCTGTATAAGTTTGGCGAGCAGATAGGATTGGCGTTCCAGTTGCAGGATGATTACCTCGATGTTTACGGCGATACCAAGGTGTTCGGTAAGGAGATTGGGGGCGATATCACATCTAATAAGAAGACGTATATGCTCATCAATGCCTTCAACCATGCCAACGACGCTCAGCGTGCAGAACTCCAGAAATGGGTGGATGCCAAGGATTTCGACCGCAAGGAGAAGGTGGCTGCCGTTACCCGTCTTTACAACGAGATAGGTATCGACAAAATGGCGCAGGATAAGATTGCTTATTATTTCGAGCAGAGCAAGAAGTATCTCGATGCCGTCAATGTGCCTGCTGAGCGTAAGGAGGAATTGGCGAAGTATGCTCAGAAAATGATGAAGCGACAGTACTAATTGATAGTTTATAGTTAATAGTTGACAGTTCAATGTTCAAAGTCATAGATACACATACGCATTTTGATGCGGAGGAGTTTGATGAGGATAGGGCGGAGGCTTTCGCCCGTGCCAAGGAAGCGGGGGTAGGCAAGGTGTTCTTGCCTGCCATCGATGTGAAGACCACACACGCGGTACTGGCATTGGCAAAGGAATATCCAGGCTATGCTTATCCGATGATTGGTCTGCATCCTGAAGAGGTGAAGGAAGACTGGAAGGAACAGCTGGCTGAACTCCGGAAGATTCTGGAGGAACATCGCATGATAGGTAATGCCAATCCAGCGGGTGAATCGGGTAATGCTAATCCTGCGGGTGAATCAGGCAATGCCAATCCTGCGGGCGATTCTCCTCAGTTTTCTGATTTTATCGCCATCGGAGAGGTAGGACTTGATTATTACTGGAGCCGTGAGTTCGAAAACGAGCAGCTCGAGGCTTTCGAGGAACAGGTAAAATGGTCGGTAGAAACCCAGCTCCCGCTGATGATTCATTGCCGCAAGGCGCAGAACGAGATGGTGCATCTGCTCAGAAAGTATGAGAAAGAACTGCCGGGTGGCGTCTTCCATTGCTTTACGGGCAATCAGAAGGAGGCCGAAGAACTGCTCTCCTTCGATAAGTTTGTCTTGGGCGTCGGTGGTGTATCTACCTTCAAGAGCAGTCATCTCAGAGAAGACCTGCCGGCTGTGGTTCCTCTGGATCGCATCGTTCTGGAGACTGACAGTCCGTATATGGCGCCTGTTCCTTATCGCGGCAAGCGTAACGAGAGCGCTTTTGTGGTAGAAGTATTGAAGACGCTGGCTAAGGCTTATGGCGTAAGCGAAGAGGAGTTTGCCCGACAGACCAGCCTCAATGCAGAGCGGGTTTTCCCGCTATCCGTATCGCAAGTATAGGACGCAAGTGTTCTAAACTCCTTAAATAAACATAAAAAAACAATGAAAGTTATGGTATTTCGGAGGAAAAGCAATAATTTTGCACTTCGAAATTGTTGCAGCAGCATGTTGCGGCGATTAAGAAGAGTTCTTCGGAATATGGAAAGGTGCTCGAGTGGCTGAAGAGGCACGCCTGGAAAGCGTGTAACCGGCAAAACCGGTTCGGGGGTTCGAATCCCCCTCTTTCCGCTTTTATATATATAATAAGGTATATGAAGAAAAATACAGCTATTGCACGTTTTGCAATATTGGTTTTCACATGGATGTGTTCTCTGCCTTTGATGGCTCAAGAAGAGAACATGGGATTTCATCAAGCTCTTAAGACAAAGTTTATAGAGGGTAATGCGGGATTTATGTCTCTCGTTGCCATCGCCCTCATCGTGGGTATGGCTTTCTGTATCGAGCGCATCATCTATCTGAGTCTCTCTGAAATCAACGCCAAGAAGTTGATGCAGGATATCGACCAGAAGGTGGCGGCGGGAGATGTGGAAGGGGCTAAGACGCTCTGCCGGAATACCCGCGGACCGGTGGCTTCTATCTGCTACCAGGGTTTGATGCATATCAGCGAGAGTCTTGATGACATCGAGCGCTCGGTGAGCGGATATGGTACCGTTCAGGCGGCTAATCTGGAGAAAGGCTGCTCCTGGATCAAACTCTTTATCGCTATGGCGCCATCGCTCGGATTCCTCGGAACCGTGATCGGTATGGTCATGTCGTTCGACCAGATTCAGCAGGCGGGCGATATCAGTCCTACTATCGTTGCTTCAGGTATGAAAGTGGCGCTCATCACTACCATCTTCGGTATCATCGTAGCCCTCATTCTTCAGGTTTTCTATAACTACATCCTTTCTAAGGTGGAGCACCTGACAAGTCAGATGGAGGAGTCGGCGGTTACTTTAATGGATATTATTGCCAAGAATAAATAAACGAAGAGAGAAATGGTTAAATTTCAATTTTCAAAGCAGAAGACGAAGTCGGCCGAAAAGATATCGCAGCAGGTGTTCTATATCATGATAGGACTGGCGGTGCTGGTTTTCGGTCTGTTCTTTTTGGTAGGCTACGATTTACCATTCGAAGAGAACCCTGACTTCAATGCGCCTCTCTTTACCGATGTGCTCATCCTGCTGATGTGGCTCTTTCTGATAGGAGGTACAGGTCTGGCAGTCTTTTCGATGATCAGAGATTATCGCAGCAGCAAGTCGGAGGCTGTAGTGAATGGCATTCCCGTGCGCCGCATCTTCCGCATCACATGGATCGGAACTTTGGCAGTTTTGCTGCTTACCTTCTTTTTGGGCGGTTCTGCTCCGATGCTCATCAATGGCGAGAATTATGCCGACTGGCTCTGGCTCAAGCTTTCAGATATGTTTGTCATCACATCGCTCCTGATGCTGGTGGCAGGAATCGGTGCCGTCTGTTTCGGTGCCACACGTTATACTCGGAAGAAAAACTAAGAGAGCTCTCTGGGCTCTCTATTCTATTAATAAGGATTAAATATGCTGATTAGAAGGAAGCAACACGAAACCCCGGGACTGAATACCACATCTACAGCCGACATCTCGTTCATGCTGTTGATATTCTTCCTTGTCACCACATCAATGGATGTGGATAAGGGACTGTTGCGCCAACTCCCTTCACCTGAACCGCAGAAGAAGGAGCAGCAGCAGACGGTGGTAGACAAGGCTAACCTCATGGAGCTGCGCCTGACGGCTGGCGATACGCTTTTGGTCAACGGTAAGCCGATGAAGGTGAGCCTGCTCAAGGAAGAAACTATCCGCTTTGTACACCGCCTGGGCAAGAAACATCTCATCTCTATCGAGAGTGACCGCGATGCCGACTATAATCTCTATTTCCAGATGCAGAATCAGCTGATGGAAGCATATAGCCAGCTTCGCAACGAAACAGCCCAGAAGAAATATCACAGGGATTATGCCCTCTTGAACAATGACCAGAAAGAACAGGTGCGCAACATCTGTCCGCAGCGTATCACAGAGTCGTATGCCAACGCAATGACTCATGCCGACCAGCGTGTTGATGCCAATGCTGAAGAAAAGCAAGGGGAAGAAAATTCTATAGAAACAGCTACTGAACAGCAGAAAGGAGGTAAACAATGATGAATTTTCATAAGAAATCGCATGAAGTGCCAGGGTTGAATACATCTTCTCTGCCAGACCTCATTTTCTCCGTACTGTTCTTCTTTATGATTGTTACCCACATGCGCCAGGTTACCTTAAAGGTAGACTGCCGTTTGCCACAAGGCAAAGAACTCACCCGCCTGACCAAGAAATCGGCGGTGAGCCATATTTATATAGGTAAGCCAACCAAAGAGATGCAGGCAAAGTATGGTACCGGTACCCAGATTCAGTTGAATGATAAGTTTGCTTCGGCTCCCGAAGTGATGGATTACATTTCGGCAGAAAAGAAGCGTATGTCGCCGGAAGACCAGAAGCTGATGACCGTATCAATCAAAGCAGATCAGGAAACCAAGATGGGTGTGATAACCGATGTAAAGCAGGCTTTGCGCCAGGCAAAAGCACTAAAAATCAGTTATTCTGCCACAGAAAATGGAAAATAATATTAATTTATCATGTTTTTCTCTTAAAAAATTGCTTTTATTAATTTTTTGTATTATCTTTGCAACCAAATTATTAGTATTATGTCAAAACAAATTTTAGATTCATTAGATAGGCAGATTCTGAAGCTGATTTCTCAGGATGCCCGTATTCCATTTTTGGAAGTGGCACGCGCTTGCAACGTGAGCGGTGCTGCCATTCATCAGCGTGTTGCTAAACTTACAAATCTTGGTATCATCAAGGGTTCACAATTCATCATTGACCCAGAAAAGATAGGTTACGAAACTTGTGCTTATATGGGACTCTATCTGAAGGAGCCTGAGAAGTTTGACCATGTTGTAGAGGAGTTGAAGAAGATTCCTGAGGTTGTAGAGTGTCACTATACTACAGGTGGTTTTGATATGTTTATCAAGATTTACGCGCTGAACAACCACCATCTTCTGGAAATCATCCATGATAAGTTGCAGCCACTGGGATTGTCTCGCAGCGAGACCATCATCTCTTTCAATGCATCTATCAACCGTCAGCTTTCTATGCAGGACCTCAAGAGTTTCAACGATGATGAAGAGGAAACTGATGAGGAGGCTGCAGCAGAGAAATAAGGTACTCAAGTTTTGCCCCACACGCCCTGAAAGGGCAGAAGCTCCTAGCCCAGGGCATCGC
>JAJWJX010000013.1:0-68689 GCA_021623045.1 Segatella copri
ATTTTATTATATATATAATATATTATATATATAATAAACTTCTAAATAAAGATAAAAGTGAAGGGTCAGAGAAAAACTGAGGAACTGAGGAACTGAGGAACTGAGGAAGATTTCTTATGGCTTTTTGTATCTTATTATTTTGTTGTGGATAAAGTATTTTAGTGCTCAACTCTATGTTTTCTCTTCTGAAAAAGTATGAGTTGCGGGGCGCAAAACTATGACTTAGTTTTTTTAACATAAAGCTCTAAAGCAACCGAAAACTTCCTTCCTGCTAGGGCGCCCTAGCAGGAAAGAAGACAGAAAGTGAAGAACAAACCTTGACACAGTTTAAATAATACACCCATTTTAGATAGAGTTTGTCACTTGTCTATCAAAATTAACAGAATATAAACCTATACAAAAAGGTACAAAGCCTCCATATGGAGGTCTTTTTTCTGAATGGACTCCGTCAAAAATTAAAGTAATATTGAAATCTTGCGGAAACGTTCTTGAAGTTCCGCCATTCTTTTCATGAGGGCAGGAAAGTCCAAGGAATCGCCATAGATAAAACTGCCTCTCATCTCATTGTAGTCTGCCTCATAATTTGACAAGAATGCGTCGCTTGGAACAATCTGGATGTTTTGTGGCAATTCTTTGTCATAATCCACATACCCTACATGATAGAATTTGCGTCTGTGGTTGACAATGTCCTCGTATAATGCCACATCGTTAAAAGCCATTTCTGCGTATGGAGTTTGCATCAGCTTTTCCAAATCGTAGAAATGACGTGTCATCCTAAGAGTTCGTGGCTCGTCTTTCTGATATTCCTCGCAGAGAAGAAATGCCTTTTCGAGGAAAGTACGTGCAGGCGTAACCGTGCGGATGGTTTGGACTAAATCAGAGTCCACATCCTCGCCATCAAATGCTTGTTCTACCAATGACGATATGCGTCTCATTTCAAAAGGCTCTGCCATAGACAAGACACTAATCTCAATTTTTACCGTTGGGGTGGCGTATGCAGCATTGCTTTGGTAGAGCGAAGGATATTTGACGAAAATCACAGATGGGTCTTTGTCGTGAGGCACTTTGAGTGGCTCTCCATTCTCATCCAATACGTCATTGTCGCCAATAACCGTTACGGGAAGTCCCATTCTTTTTAACTTCTCATTCAACTCAGACTTGAAGTCGCCAAGAATATAGTCCTGTGCCTTTTCTCGTAAATGGTGGATTTGTGTATTCGAAGTACAGTTAGCACAGGCAAGGTTCTTGACATTCAAGAAGAAGTCTCTTGAAAGTGCAAGGTCAATGTCCTCACTAAAACGATTGATTATATTCCATCCCTTGCTAAGACTTGTACCACCTTTGAATAAGAGATACTCGCCAATACTGGTATGGAATATGGCATAGAGCACAGCCGTTACCCACCAGTCTTTTTCGGCAGATGCCTCGTCTATCTGCTTTTCCTCGCTGACAGCCTGTATCATCGCCTTACGTTCATCTATCGTAAAATCTATCCATTTGCTCATAATGCCTTGTCTTTTATGTTTCGTCTGATAATATTTCTCATCCATACAGGAGCTAACAGTAGGTCGTGATCTATTGTCTCCGTTTCAGGATTTTCTGCCAACAGTTTAGATATTTGCTTCTCATCCTCAGCTGTTATGTTGTTTTCGCCAATACTGCGAAGTGCCTGCACAAGATCACGCATTAAGATACCCTTGAAAGCAAAATTTCTCGGAGCGCCATGCTTCAATATGACCATGCGTTTTCCCATGGAGAGTTTTCTGCTGGAGCCTGTCGTGAGGAAACTCGTTGTCATAGGCACTTGCGTAGAGAAGCCCAACAGGTTGGCTGCTGTCTCTCCAGTAGGAATAATCACCGCCTTGTCTCTCTTGGCAATTTCCGCTGCTAATTCAGAGGCAGAAGGATACAGTATGCCAAAGCGAGTCTTGCGTGCCTTGACATACACACCTTTTGATATTCGGGAGATAATCCCCTCCTTCTCGAATATCGCCAGTAGCTTGGTGACGTATTCCACATCATACTGCGGAAAGGATGACACGAAGAACACCTCCCCGAACTTACAATGTGCTATTTTGCTCTTAATCTTATTTACTACAGCTTCTTGCATAGCTTTCTATCTTTACTTTTGGTCGGAATCATTGCAAATATTTCTGACTGCAAAGGTAAGGCTTTTATCTCATAAAGCCATGCCCGTACACTATATTTTATAAATTATTATACAAATATCATCTCGGAATTTGTATGTCAAGTATGAATATTAACGTAAAAAGTTCTAATTTCCATGATTTTCACCGTGGCTCTTTTCCATATCGTTACCTATATTCAATAGGTAAATTTGCAACTTCTTGATATTCAATAGAAGTCCTTTTTAGAGCGAGTTAGATTGTTTAACTGGTTTCAGATTGAAAGCGTGCTGAAAATCGCGCCTTATCACACGCTGAAATTTGGTGGTATCGGGAAATTGCAGTATCTTTGCACTGTGATTCAAGAAAGGCTGCACTTGACAAAGCGCATCCCACAAAGTTAACAATCAATATTTTATTAACCCTTTAAAAATTTAAGATCATGGAAGTAAAAGGAACATTGAAATATCGTAAAGTACAGCGCACACCTCAGACTGGTGAAAACGCAGGTAAGAAGAAGTGGTATGCTACTTCGGTAACCGACCGCGAAGTGGACTTCGAGGGATTCGTATCGCATATCTCCGACCACGGCTCGCCTTACTCACGAGGTACCATCCACGGTGTGCTGATGGATGCACTCGACCATCTGCAGGAGCTGATTCTCGACGGCAAGAGCGTGCGTCTCTCTGACCTCGGATTGTTCTCCATCGGTATGAGCTCCAAGGCGGAGGATACCAAGGAGAAGGTGACGGCTGCCAGCGTAGAAGGCGTGCACCTGATTGTGAGAAACACGAAGAGCTGGAGCAATGCCGAGCTGCGCAAGAAGTGCAAGATTCAGGAGTACGGCGGCTATATCGGCACCGACGAGGAGGGCACCACAGGCGGTGGTACTACCGGTGGCGGTACTGAACAGGGCGGCGGCTCTGACACCAGCCAGGGCGGCTCAGGTACTACTGGTAGTGGAACCCAAGAAGGCGGCGGAGGCGGCTCTCAGGATAGCGGCGATGGGCTTGAATAAAGCCCTCGTCTGAGGGCCGCCCTGGCTAGAAGCCAGCGCATCCCCCCACCAAGTCAACATTCAACACTCAACATTCAACATTAAAAAAGTCAACATTCAACACTCAACATTCAACATTAAAATAAAGATTATGAAAGCAAATACTTGGAAAACGATTTTGCAGATTGCAATCTCCGTCCTTACAGCCATCGCTACTACGCTCGGAGTTACCAGCTGTACTCTTTAAAGGTAAAAAAGTAAAAAAGTAAAAAGGTAAAAAAAGCCTAGCGGGATGTTAAGCCAGCAAGGTTGCTCTTTTTAAAGATAAAAAGCCATAGTTTATTTAAAGCCCCCGGTGCTTGGTGCACCGGGGGCTTCCTGTATTTTGCCGTTAGGCGTTATAATGACTGTTACTCACCCCAATACCAGCCTTCATCATCTTTTGCTGGACTACTACCGCTACCAGCACTTCCTTGATCCATAGTAGATGCTGCGAGGAGGGTGCAAGAGGTGATATTTACCACCTGCATCTCTGGCTTTGTATATTCTTTCTTTTTCATATCCTTTTGATTTTAAAATTCTTTACTTAACCATGATTTTATAAGTCTTGCTGCCACGCTTCACGATGTTCAGACCCTTCTGCAGACCATTGGTACGACGACCATTCGCATCATAGTATTCTGCATTGGCATCGTTGCTGATAGCGTTGAGGTTGTCAATGGCAGTAGTGCCATCACCCTTTCCGATGCTCAGCATGGCTGCTCTTGCCAGATATTCATTGGCAGGATGGATGTATGCACGCATCGGTTTGATGCCCACGCCATTGCCATCATTCAACTTAGAGACAAGCCAGAACTTATCCTTACCAATGATGTAGTCGTTTTTGTCAAGACCCTGATTGCCATTGCCGCCAATCTTGGTGAATGAACCTACGAGGTTGACATCTGTGTTTGTTCCAACTACTGGCTCAATAACGATGCCTGCATCTTGTGCAAAAATGCTGAGTGTCTGCACACCCTCATTCATCTTGAAGAGCACAGGAGTGCCGGCAGGAATCTTTGCTCCTTCTTCATAACTCTCAAGAGTGATGCAATCATTATCGTTGTCAATACCTGTAAGACTATAGAACTTACATCCTGTTTCCTGGCTCTGGTCAATGGCGAAAGGCAAGCAGAGCGTTCCCCATGTGGAACCTTCAGGGATAACTCGGATGTAAAATGCATTCTTGGCTGCGAATGGCTCGTAAGCCACGAAATCCTTGCCATCGTCAAGAACGAGATTATCCGTAGCAAGAGTTTCTCCCACAGCTCCTATCTTCTCATCACCATTCTTGCCTACCAGCTTGGTGAAGTAGCCAGTCTTGTAGTTGGCGTATTCGTTATTGTCCTTGTCTGAGTTACTGATATAATCTATAAAACCTTTAAGGTTTGTGCAGCCAGAGAACATATTAGAACCATCTTTTTCTTTTGTTATAACAAACTTGTCGCTGACATAGATGGTTTTAAGACCAGAGCAACCATAGAACATTTTGTACATATATGTCGTGTTCTGAGTATCGAACTTAGAGAGATCGAGCGAAGAGAGGTTTTGACAGCCATAGAACATCTCTGACATATTAACCACGGTCTGAGTATCGAAGTTAGAGACGTCGAGCGAGGTAAGACTATTGCAATTATAGAACATTAGGCTCATTTCTATCACTTT
Organism: Segatella copri; assembly: GCA_021623045.1. GTDB lineage: Bacteria > Bacteroidota > Bacteroidia > Bacteroidales > Bacteroidaceae > Prevotella > Prevotella copri_T. The sequence continues at coordinate 4,828 of JAJWJX010000013.1, forward strand.
CTGAGTATTGAAGTTAGAGACGTCGAGCGAGGTAAGACTATTGCAATTATGGAACATTTGGCTCATAAAATTCAAGTTCTGAGTATCGAAATTAGAGAGGTCGAGCGAGATTAGAGAGGTCGAGCGAGGTAAGACTATTGCAATTATGGAACATTTTGTCCATATATTTCACGTTCTGAGTATCGAAATTAGAGAGGTCGAGCGAAGAGAGTTCTTCACAGTCCTCAAACATGTTTGACATATGCGTCACATTCGCTGTATTGAACTTAGAGACGTCGAGCGATTTAAGTTTTATACAGGAAGTAAACATATAGCGCATATTTTCCACGTTCTGAGTATTCAGATTCTCAATACCTTCAATTTCGGTCAGAGAGGTACACTTATAGAACCACCTATAACAGCTCGTTGGTCTTGCATTTGCAAACGAAGCATCGAAGACCACCTTCTCGATATTTTCTCTTTGGGCATACCAGCCCGGATCGTTATCCCCCACATTAAGATCATAAGCTCCTTCGGGCTTGACTCTCTTGTAGCGGAAAGTAAGAGTTTTAGTGGCATTATCAAACTCGGCATAAGCACATCCAGGAGTAAAGTAACCAGTCGCGCTGCAGTTGGCATAGGTGTGGTCGGTCTTGCTACTATCATAGCCTTTGAGGTTTGTGCAGCCACCGAACATATTAGAACCAACAGTAACCTTGTCCGTTTTAAAATTATCGCTAGCGTAGATGGTTGTGAGAGCTGAACAGCCAAAGAACATCCCTGACATATTCGTCACCTTCTCTGTATTGAAATTAGAGAGGTCGAGCGATGAGAGGTTGTTACAATAATAGAACATCCCTGACATATTCGTCACCTTCTCTGTATTGAAATTAGAGAGGTCGAGCGAAGAGAGTTTGTTACATTTATAGAACATTTTGTTCATATCCGTCACCTTCTCTGTATTGAAATTAGAGAGGTCGAGCGATGAGAGGTTTTTACAATTAGAGAACATTTTTTGCATATCCGTCACCTTCTCTGTATTCAGATATTCCAGGCCTGTAATTTTTTCCAGATTTTTGAGTCTATAAAAAAAACCGTTTAACGATGTAGGAGTGTATGTGCTGAAACTCTTATCGAAAACAATGTACTTGATAGTAACATTTTCTATAAGAGACTCCACCCTCACATTATCTTTCACCCAAGCACTATTTTCAGGAAGGTTTTCTCCCGCATATTCCTTGAAAGTCAAGGTTTGGGTAGAGGATTCATACGTTGCTATATACTTAGAACTGGAAGCTGCCGTCTGCGCCACCATACGTGTAGGCAGAAGCAACAACATCAACAACATCAATGGGAACAGAGCGAATCTACAGAACTTCGCCCCCCCATTGTTCATACGGCCGACTTGCGACCCACAGGATTGATTGTTAAACTTTTTCATAATCCAATACTATATTTACTATTTAAATTTATTTGCTTATTGTTAAGTTCACTCCAGAAAATACAAGAGGTTTAATGACATGATGTATATCGATGCCAGAAATAGAAAGATATAAAACTGTTCCTGTTTGAAGAAAACACGAAAGCTGATGCGAGCCTTCCGATGTTCCTCAAGATACATCCTGTACTCATGTATCATGGCATATACGAAGATGATACCTAACATGAGTGCAAACACCCCGATGATGATCAGGGCGAGTTCTATCCTTGGTATGGTTTCTAATATTTATTTCATGGTGCAAATATAGTGTTTTTTTTTCAAAAAAGGTGTCGCATTCCTCTGTATAGGTGTCGCATTCCTATCAAAAAGGTGTCGCATTCCTATCAAAAAGGTGTCGCATTCCTACGAATGCGACACCCTCTTTAACGTATTTTTTCATTTCGCGATGCGTTTTCATGGTATTTATCGAAAAATGGTTAATCCTGCATTTTATCCTCTGTGGCTACATTTTCAGCCATTTTCTCCCGCCATTCGGCAGGAGTACAGCCTTCCTTTAACATGAAAATGCGGTACAGATAGGTGCGGGCAGAGAAGCTGCAAAACGTACCTCGGCAAGCCAGAGGCGGAAGGTGGAGTTTAGAAATGAAGTGAAGTAGCGTGCCAACTCGTTCTTGGAAATATCCAGCGAGCGCGACAGGATAACCATGATTCAATATGGTATCCCCCGCCGGCGCACCAGTCTTCCAGCTTCTTTCACTTCTCTTTCCGGAGTCTTTCAGAAAGCTTCGGTTGTAAAGTCTTTTCCTTGTCAGTATATTCAAGTAACTTGCGAAACTTTAGTCACCATATAACCAAGGGTCTATACGCCACCTTTTCATCGTGACATATAGACCCTTGCTGTTTCCCGTAATCAGATATATACTGTTAACCTAATTATGTTTTAATGACGAGAGAATAGTTTTTTTACTGCAACAGTAATTCTTTTGGCTAAATCATCACAATCAGAACAACTGTTCTTATTAATCAGAATATACAAAGACTCATTTTCTATTGCATAATGCTTGAATAATCTTTCAGATACCACAGACGTAGTGAATTTCTTATATACACGAAATCGTCTTGTCGCCATTCCTAATTCATCATTTTCATCTTCTGCACCAACAAAGAAGAATGAGGCTTTGCTATCTCTTTTCAATACATCAAGCATAATATGGAACAATGTATAGAAAATGATTCTTGGCTCAAAAGTGTTAGTACGAAGACTAAATTTCAATTTACTATTCATATTGGCCTTATCAAAGAACTTCACGCAATAAGCATGTTCCTGATAACGCTCAACTCTTACAATATAAGAATGATGAGATTTAGCTGACTTGAATCTATACTGCAAAGTTTCAATCAGCCATTCATCTGCACTATCCCTGTCTATCATTTGAAAGACGAAGGGATAACCTTCACTTTCTTCCATATTAATTTCAAATTAACTGTTTGTAGACAGGGATGCGGATTTTGTCTAATTGTTCTGTTGTCAGAGCCTTGACATCATCGTTAACAGTAAAATACACTGTAGGATATCGGTACTTACCATTAGGCATAAGTACCTTCGTTACCTGCTTGATAATCTCAACTCCATCAAGCGTAACTATCTTAGTCTCTGTTTTATCTACTATCTTTCCCATAAGCAGAATTTTTGTTATTTGATTTATTGATAATGCAAACAGGCACAATGAAAATTTGTTTTCAAATTACCGAGTGCAGCATTTCTGCTGCAAAGATACACTGTTTATTTGTAACTACCAAATTATTCGTGAAGAAAACAACATAAAAAATATAATAGCGGAGATATTGATGACAAATATCACCATATAACCAAGGGTCTATACACCACTTGTCATCGTGGCATATAGACCCTTGTCCTGTCACATAAGAAACGCAATCTCTTACTTTTTCATAAACTTTTCACTGAAATCTCTTGCGGGTTTGAAAATAAAGTCGTAACTTTGCGACATGGATATTTAAAACAGAGATTATGAAGCAGGTAGAAGAAAGATATATCAGCTTGCTGACCGACTTCGGTTTCAAGCGAATTTTTGGAACAGCAATGAACAAGGATTTGCTCATTTGCTTCCTCAACAGCTTGTTTAATGGCAAACAGGTTGTGAAGGACGTGAAGTATCTGAACCCGGAGCATGTGGGAGATGTATATACCGACCGCAAAGACATCTTCGATGTATATTGTGAGGGCGAAAACGGCGAGAAGTTCATCGTTGAAATGCAGAATGCTTATCAGGCGTATTTCAAGGACCGCTCCCTCTTCTACTCCACCTTCCCTATCCGAGAACAGGCACCAAAGGGGAACGACTGGGATTTCAAGCTTAATCATGTCTATACCATTGCCCTGCTCAATTTCAACATGTATGAGGATGCCTTCGACAAGGAGAAAACCCGCCATCATGTACAGTTGTGCAATACCGCTACCCACAAGATTTCCTACGACAAGCAGGAGTTTATCTATGTAGTACTAGCTAAATTCAATAAGACACTAGGAGAATTGGAAACGCTCTACGAGAAGTGGCTTTATGCGCTGAAGAACCTCTATAAACTTACCCAACGCCCAAAGGAGTTGTGCGACAAGGTTTTCGACCGTCTCTTTGAGGAAGCCGAGATTGCCAAGTTCACACCTCAGGAAATGAGGGAGTATGAAGCCAGCAAGATGGCATATCGGGATATCAAGAACTGCATTGTAACGGCGAAGCAAGAAGGTCTTGCGGAGGGTATAGAACTAGGGAGGAAAATATGTATGGCGAAAGGTATGGAGAAAGGTAGAGCTGAAGGCAAGCATGAGGCCAACACAGAAATAGCACAACGATTGCTGGCAATGGGACTTTCTGCCGAACAGGTTGCCAAAGCTACCCAGCTACCTTTGGAAATCATTAAGAATCTGAGCAATACATAAAAAATATAATAGCGGAGATATTGATGACAAATATCACCATAATAAATCCCAGAACCGCATGGAAGAGCGATTCTGGGATTTTTGATACCATTTGTTTAATATTTATATTATATAGATTAATTCGTTACTGAAGTTTCGCATGTAAGCCCCATACGCCCTTTCAGGGCGTGCTACTTCTGGAGCTTTTGGACCTTCAGCCCGTACTTAAACCACATGCGAAAGTTCACGACTCTAATAATTCATTCCGAAGTACCAGAGAGGGATGATGATTCCATGCCCCGTCTCTATATCGTCTTTTACGATACGTCCGTTTTTTACATCCTCTATCTGCTTTTTACCTTTCTTCCTTCCGCCAATCTCAAAGGTATAATCACCAATGGTAAAGTCGGAAACCCTGGAGGAAGTAACGTCTTGTTTTTCTCTCATCTGATTGTAGAAGAAAGTTTCCCTTATGTTTCCTATGTTGGGATTAGAGGTGAGTACTGACATCAGACTTGGGTTATCTACATAAACTTTTTCCACCTTTCCCAGATTGCGCATACCCGAAGTATCATCTCTGAGCAGACCTATCATTCCTGCACGCTCCAGATAGACGAGATAATCAGGCACGTTGTTCTTGCTTACCCCGATTTCTGTGGCGAGTTTCTCTACGCTTGGCTTGTAGGGAGCCAACCCGGAAAGAATGACGAGCATACGCTTCAGTTTGCGTGCTGTTGAAGCTTTCATATCAGCATATTGCGGAATGTCAACTTCTACCGTCTGGTCTATCACCTGCAGCATTCTTTGCGTAAAATCTCCCTCTATGGCAAATGGGTAATAGCCATGGTCGAGGTACGCTCTGAAAACAGGCAATGGATGATCCAACCCCGGAATCTCTACCTGGTGATTGAGTATTTCGTCGAGACTGAAAACTCTGGTCTTGATGCCTTCAAAAAGTTGCAGGTATTCCCTGAACGACAAGCCTTGCATCATATACATCAGCGCCCGACGACTCAGATCAGCTTCGCCCTTCTTGATATCCAAGACCGATGAACCGGTAAAGATAAGGTTCAGGGATGGGTGCATGTCGTAAATTTGCTTCAGTTCTCTGCTCCATCCGGCATACTTGTGAATTTCATCTATATAAAGATGTGTACCACCCTCCTTGATAAACTCGTCAGCAAAGTCAACCAGGGAATGATTTGAAAAATAGATATTGTCGGCAGACACATACAGGTGATGGCCTTCCTTAGACAGCTTGATGCGCTGAAGTATCATGGTGGATTTTCCAACACCTCGCGGACCAACGATACCTACTAATCGTCCATTCCAGTTGATTTCATCATATTTATATCTGATGAAATCAAGCGGAGTACGTTTCAATAACTCCGCCATGTATTCATAAAGTTTATTGTCTATCATATCTTGCTCTTTTAGATGAATATCGTTTAAAACTGCAGCAAAGATACAAATAATCCCTCAATGAGGGATGAATTCTTTCGAAAAGTTCCCTCATTGAGGGATGAATTTAATCATTTTTATCCCTCATTGGGGGATTTTTACACATTGTATTACCAAATGAGTTCGTGCCAAACTTGGCAAAAAACGCAAGTTTGGCACGAACTCAACTTATAGTTTCAGGAGTTTGGCAAACTCCCAGACTACAATACCGGCGGTGACACTGACATTCAGGGAATGCTTGGTGCCGAACTGGGGAATCTCCAGACAGCCATCGCTCATATCCACGATGTTCTGCTTGACTCCCTTCACCTCGTTACCGAAAATCACGGCGTAGCCTTTGGAGTGGGAAGGGTGAGCCTCAGGCAGGTTCTGGAGCTTGGTGGAGCCTTCTACCTGCTCGATGCTATATACAAAGTAGCCCTTCTGCTTCAGCTTCTCTACCGCCTCTTCGGTAGTCTTGAAGTATTCCCAATCCACGCTGTCTTCGCCACCCAATGCCGTCTTATGAATCTCGACATTGGGAGGGGTGGCGGTGATTCCGCAGAGATACACCGCCTCTACACGGAAGGCATCGCAGGAACGGAAAACACTTCCTACATTATATAATGAACGCACATCATCCAGGACCACTATCAGGGGCAGCTTCTCGGCTTCCTTGAATTCCTCCAGGGTGAGGCGGTTCATCTCTATCGTTCTTAATTTGCGCATTATAATATACCTTATTATATATAATATAATCAGAGGCGGTTAAGCCTCTGCCTCTTTGGTCTTGTAGGCAAGGGCGTACATGCGAATCTGCTTGATCATCGCCAGAAGACCATTGCTGCGGGTTGGACTCAAATGGTCTTTCAGACCAATTTTCTCTACGAAATAGAGGTCGGCATCCATAATCTCGGTTGGGGTATGACCGCTCAACACACGGATGAGGAGGGCGATGATACCCTTTACGATGAGCGCATCGCTATCGGCAGTGAATACGAGCTTGCCATCTACATAATCGCACTGCAACCATACGCGGCTCTGACAGCCGTCGATAAGGTTCTGCTCGTTCTTGTATTTCTCATCGAGAGGAGCCAACTCGTTGCCCAAGTCAATGAGCATCTGATACTTGTCCATCCAGTCGGTGAAATCCTGAAACTCCTCTACTACTTCATCCTGCAATTCATTAATTGTTGCCATTATTTTATTTCTTTAATTTCGTTTACTGTAATCAACTTATAGAGCTTGTCGTTAGGGCGTACCTTATCTGGTACAGGGATGGAAACTCTCCAGCCCTGCTGCGCTGTTTCTACCGGTTTCAGGTCGTAGCGGATTTCATCGGCATGGAGATACATCACACCGGTGGTGTTACCCGTAATCAGCAGTTTCTCGCCCTTGTCGAAGGTAGATGCCTCTACGGCTACTTCTGCCACACCCAACTTAGAGAAATATTTCATCACCTTGCCCACGAGTACCTTCTTCTCGGTAGCTACGGAACCGTAATGCTTGTTCCATTCACCGAGAGTCTGCCCCTGGTAATAACCATCCCAGAAACCACGGTTGAAGACGGTAGCGAGTTTCTCATCCCACTCATCCTTCTTCTCTTCGGTAAAGGTGCCGTCGAGCACGGCAGCTATCGCCTCTTTATAGCATTTTACGACGGTATATACGTATTCAGGACCGCGGGCACGGCCTTCAATCTTGAAGACGCGCACACCGGCATCCATCATGCGGTCGATGAAGCGGATGGTCTTCAGGTCCTTCGGACTCATCACATACTTGTTGTCAATTTCGAGCTGGTTGCCGGTCTCATTGTCGGTAACAGTATAGCTGCGGCGGCAAATCTGCACACACTCGCCACGGTTGGCAGAGCGGTTGGCATTAGCGAGACTCATGTAGCACTTGCCCGATACAGCCATGCACAGAGCACCATGACAGAACATTTCGATACGGATCTGCTTGCCCATAGGTCCGCAGATATTCTGCTGCTCTATCTGCTCATGGATGTGCTTCACCTGGTCCATGTTCAATTCACGTGCCAGTACGGAAACATCAGCAAAGCGTGCATAAAACTTCAAAGCCTCTGTGTTTGAGATATTTAACTGTGTGGATAAATGAACCTCCTCGCCCACTTCATTGCAATAGCTCATTACAGCCACATCGCTGGCGATGACGGCAGAGATGCCTGCCTCCTTGGCAGCATCGATGATTTCCTTCATCGTTGGGATGTCGTTGTCGTAGATGACTGTATTGACGGTGAGATAGGTCTTGATACCATGCTCGTTGCAGGTGGCAGCAATCTCACGCAAATCATCGATGGTAAAATGGTTGGCTGAATGGGAACGCATGTTCAACTTGCCGATACCAAAGTATACGGAGTCGGCACCAGCCTGTATGGCAGCAGCCAGTGACTCGCGTGAGCCCACTGGTGCCATCACTTCAAATTCGTTTATCTTTGTATTCATGAATGCAATTATCTTTTTTCGGGTACAAAGTTACACCAAAATGAAGACAAAACACAGAAAAATGGAGAAAAAATGACATAAATTCGATTATATTGACAAATCAATCATGATTATTTGTCTATATTTGCCAATAAATAAGAATATATCCCTAGGATATTCTTCTTTTTTATGAATACAATCCAGTCTTACGGCTGGTATTATTAATTAAAATAAAAGCGTATGAAGAAAGCTTTTATATCAGGAATGATTCTGTTCCTGGCAATGACCACAACGGTTAGTTGCACACAAGAAAACGTGATGCTTGAAACAACACCACAAGTCAAGAACCAAGAAGTAAGATTCTGCTTCTTCGAAAAATCCATTGTGCCTATCGGTCAGGATGAAGAGAGCAATCTTGCCAGAACGAGAGCCGACGGGAGCAAGCAATCGCTCAAGGATGCAAACCTCTACACAGATCTGCAAGTATGTCTCATTCCGAAAGGAGATGAAACTACTGCCGGCTATACCGTAAGACAGGAAAACTGGGATGACAAATTCGGAAACGTCAGCCTGCAGGTGCCGGCAGGAGAATACACACTCGTTGCCGTAGCAGCAAAAACTGATTTGCAGCAGGAAGAACGAATCGAAATAAAATCAAGGTATGAAATGACCTTTGCCAACAATATCGTACGCGATATGGCGTATACCCTGCAGGATATCAAGGTGGAATCGGGCAGCAAAGCCGTAACACAGAATGTTTCGCTGAAACGTGCCGCCAGCTGTTTTGAACTTCGTGCTACCGACATCATGCCCCTGACTACCAAGACTCAGGAAATCACGATAAGCGGAAGCTGCGGCACGGTGTTCAATCCTTCTACCGGATTCTGCAAAGAAAAGGCTACCATCACCCGAAACTTTTCTTTTGAAGCCAAAGAACACCAGAAAACGGGCTTTCACTATACACTCTACACCCTTCTGACCGACAAAGATGTAACCGACATCCATATAACAGCTACGGCAAAAGACAAGGAAGAAAAAGTTATCAAGACCATCAGCTTTGACAACGTACACCTGGTTATCGGAAAGAAGACTACCTATACCGGTCCGATTTTTACCTACCCTGCCAATATGTCGTTCACAGTCAACCAGCCGGAGATTCCAGCATCAGGCTATGACAAGAAATTTTAATAACCCATGGCGTTTTAAGAAAGATTAATGCCACAGATTAAAATCTTTTTTGTATTTTTGCGGCATGGAAAGAAAGAACATTATAACCATAGGACTCGCGCTGCTTGTATTCGCCGGTTGCGGATACAGACAGCAGCGAGCCGGTATCCCAGAGACAGGTGGAGGCGAGGATTATCTTCCGGAGCATATCCACCTGATCAGTACTACGCCCGTCAAGGACCAGGGCAACAGCGAACTCTGCTGGGCATACGGCATGCTTGCCACCATCGAAAGCGAGCACATCATGAAGGGGGATTCCGTGAATCTCTCTATCGCCTACATAGCCCGCATGATGCTGGAAGAACAGGCACTGGAATATTACTTTGCACAGGGAAAGAAGAACATCAGCCTGCGCGGTACTGCCCCGATGCTGATACATTATATAGATAAGTATGGTGCACAACCTTACGACAGCTATGAAGATCCGAAGCACGTGAACTACAAGGTGCTCTGCCGCAAGGTGCAGAAACTGTGCGATGGCGCCATCTCGCAGAAAGCGGGCATCAGCCAGCTCAAGGAGGAACTGAACGACCTGTTTGACGCAGAAATAGGCTACATGCCTGCCAAGGCCGTACACATGCTGGGTGCCGAATATACCCCTCAAGAGTTTGCCCACAGCGTATGCTATCCCGAGGAGTATGTATCGCTCACCAGTTTCTCGCATCATCCTTACAGAGAATACTTTGCGCTCGAGATTCCCGATAACCGGATGCACGATGCCTATCTGAACCTTCCGCTCGACGAGCTGATGCTCCACATCAGGAAGGCGGTAGAAAAAGGACACCCGGTATGCTGGGAAGGTGACATCAGCAAACCTGGCTTCAAAGAACCAAGGAAGAACTGTGTAGACATACAGCCGATGGAACGCCCCGTGACCCAGGCATCGCGGCAGAAGGAGTTTGAACAGCTTCGCACCACCGATGATCATGTGATGGAAATCATAGGTACCTTCATGAAAGGCAAGCAGAGATTCTACGTCTGCCGCAATTCATGGGGCAAGAACTGGGGCAACAAGGGACTCATCTACCTATCGGAAGACTATCTGCGCCTCAAGACCATCGCCGTGTTCATGAGCGAAGATGCATATATAATGAAGATGCATATATAATAAGGTATAAGCTCCCAAACAGGCTTCAGACATAAGAAATGTGTTAAAATGGTTGACATACATCAAATAGCTGTTAAATAGCACGTGTGTGCGCACACACATAGTTGATTTATATCAAAAAAGAGGCTTTTTTATGTGATTTTCTCTTAAAACATTTGGTGGGTTCGGAAAATCGTCGTACCTTTGCATCGTCAATAAGACAAAAAGGTTATTAGGTTTTTAGGTTAAGATTGTTAGTTGTTTTAGGTTATTAGTTAGTTTAAAGGTAAATTTAAGATTGTTTATTCAGTGAAACGGTATTAGTTAAGGTAAAGAAAAGATTGTTTATTCAAGGACGACAAAAAGTTTAGGTTATTAGGTTTTTAGGTTTAAGATTGTTAGTTGTTTTTTTATTAGGTTTTAGTTTAAAGGTAAAGAAAAGATTGTTTATTCAAGGACAACAGGATAATTCAACAGGTGAGTTGAAGATAAAAAGATCAAATGTATGGGATAACCAAAGATGACGCCTGAGCAGAATTGCTGCTTCGGGCTTCGTAATGGAAAGGGTAACAAAAAGCCCTTGAGTTATGAGAAATTTGGGAATATCGTATTAGAAGAGCGCAATTTCGAAATCATTCGAAGTTGCGCTCTTTATTTTATCCCCCAGGTAAAGGAGCTAGGACATGTGTATTACTACATAAAAACTTTGCCAAAGACTATAGCCATAACACCTTAAAGTACTTAACTCATTTACTCCTAGACTGGAGAAAGTTCAGTTTGAGAAAAAATAACCGCCAAATTATTTTGTTTTACCAACGAAAAGTCGTAATTTTGCAGAAGATATATAAAGATAAGTAATTATGGCAAGACATCCTCTCTGGAACGAAGAATACTGGCTCCTGCTGTTGCAGCTGTACCAGAAGAAGCCCATGGGCGTGAAACCTCTCTATTCGAAAGGGATGGTCGACTTGAGCCTGGAACTGCATATTCCACCTGAGTTTCTTCACGAACAGATGTTCAAACTCAGAATGGTGACTCCGAGAATCAAGCGACTATGGGAGAAGTATGCCGATAAGCCACAGAAACTGAAGCGCGATATACAGCGCATCAGGCAGATGAACGGCTGCGGAAACGCCATACAGTTCTTCGAGGGAGTGGAAGTGAAGGAAACATTCGAGAAAAACTGGGAACCACTGGAAAGTGAACCATCGCTCACCCCCGTGAAACTCATCATCATCCTCGATCTCTACTTCCAGCTCACACCAATCACCATGGTGCCGGAAACACCGGAAATCATCGACCTGGGAAAACTCATCAGGACATCACCGAAGGTCATTGCCGAGGCAATGGGCGTATTCATGTACTGCGACCCCTATCTCAACCGCGAAGATGTGCTGATACACCCGCTGCTAGAAGCATGCAGCGACATCTGGCACCAATACGGAAACGGAAATCCAGACAAGCTTTACCAGCTTGCCAACGAACTAAAAGAATACTTTAAGTAATTATGGCTCAAAAACTCATACAGACACAGGCACAGAAGTTACAGCAACTTCAAAGACTTTCAGCCCAGCAAATGCTGCAAGTGAAACTGTTGGAAATGCCGCTCACGGAACTGGAAGACAGTATCAATGCAGAACTGGACGATAATCCCGCTCTGGAAAGCGAGAACCCAGACGACATGCTCAACGAGAATGTCGCCAATGATGATTCGCCCGCAGATGATGAGTACGGCAACAGCAGCGATGAGGATGCCTACGAGGCTGAATCTGAAAAAGAAGAAAGAAAAGACGAACTGGACCAGGCACTGGAAAGCATCGGAAAAGACGACCAGATGCCTGACTACAATACAGACAGATACAACAACCAGGACAGCGCTGACTACGAAGAAATGGTTTACGGAGACACCACCTCTTTCTATGATAAGCTGAAGGAACAGATGGACATGCAGCCGCTCAGCGACAAGGAGAAGGAAGTAATGGAATATCTCATAGGTTCACTGGATGACGACGGACTGCTCCGCAAGGACCTGGACAGCATCTGCGATGAACTCGCTATCTATCACAACATCGATGTTACGGAAAAAGACATCGAGCACGTGCTCCACATTTTACAGACCTTCGACCCAGCCGGTGTAGGAGGAAGAAGTCTGCAGGAATGCCTCCTGCTGCAGGTTAAGAGACTGCCGAGAGGTGTGCTCCGCAAGACGATGGAAGAGGTGTTTACCGACTATTTTGACGAGTTTACCAAGAAACATTGGGACAAGATCAAGGCAGGACTGGAACTGAACGATACACAGGTAGAAACCCTGCAGGCAGAAATCAGAAAGCTGAACCCGAAACCGGGCGCATCGATGGGCGAAACAGAGGGAAGAAACATGCAGCAGATTACCCCCGACTTCATCATCGACACCAATGACGACGGAACGATTACATTCTCGCTGAACCGTGGCAACATTCCGCAACTGACGGTTTCGCCATCATTCACCGACATGATTGACACCTACAGGAAGCATAAAGACAAGATGAGCCGGAGCGACAAGGAAGCCCTGCTCTACGCCAAGGAAAAGGTGGACAAGGCACAGGGATTCATCGAAGCCATCAAGCAGAGAAGACATACCCTCATCGTCACCATGAAGGCTATTATCGACATACAGCGGCAGTTCTTCCTGGATGGAGACGAGGCTGACCTGAAACCGATGATCCTGAAGGATGTAGCAGAACGCACGGGACTGGACATCAGTACCATCTCGAGAGTGAGCAACGTGAAGTATGCCCAGACTAAATGGGGCACCTTCCCGCTGAAGTTCTTCTTCACAGACAGCTACACCACTGAAGACGGCGAAGAGATGTCTACCCGCAAAATCAAGATTGCCCTGCACGACATCATCGAGAAAGAAGACAAGAAAAAGCCGATCAGCGATGATGCACTCGCCAAACTGCTGAAGGAGAAGGGATTCCCTATCGCACGACGTACGGTGGCAAAATATAGGGAGCAACTGGGCATACCGGTGGCACGACTCAGGAAATAAGATAGTGGTATGAGTCAGGAAGAAACCGGGGCCCACCACAAAATATTTGAGAGATAAAAAGAATATATACGTTATTAGTGTTATGAAAGAGAAGAATATCATATTGACAGCACGCATCATGAGCATGATCTTCACGCCCTTCTATCTGCCGATGGTAGGACTGATTGCTCTGTTCATCTTCAGTTATATGTCGCTGTTACCGATAGGATACAAACTGGTGATGCTGGGCATGGTCTATCTCCTGACCGTCGTAGCTCCATCGCTACTCATCCACCTCTACCGCATGGTTCAAGGCTGGACCTCGCGTGAGCTGGGCAAGAAGGAGCGTCGTATTGTGCCTTACATCCTCTCTATCGTATGTTACTTCGGCTGTTTTTTCTGGATGGAATACCGCAATACGCCTCGCGTCATCAGTATCATCGTAGTGGTAGCGCTGGCGATACAGATGATTTGCGCCTTCATCAATGTATGGTGGAAGATCAGCACCCATACGGCAGCCATCGGAGGTGTGGCAGGAGCTCTGGTGTCTTATTCTGTAGCCTTCAATTTCAATCCGCTGTGGTGGCTCTGCCTTGTGCTGATGATGGCAGGCGCAGTAGGAAGTGCCCGCATGATACTCCGACAACATACGCTGTCACAGGTAGTTGCAGGATTTCTGATAGGCACCGCCTGTGCTATATTAGTAATATAAAGTTTATAATAAAATATAAGAAGAAATGAAACCATTAGTAAGCATTATTATGGGCAGTACAAGCGATCTGCCTGTTATGGAAAAAGCATGTAAGTGGTTGAACGACAACCAGATTCCTTTCGAGGTTAATGCCCTCTCTGCTCACCGCACTCCAGATGCAGTAGAGTCATTCGCCAAGGGAGCCAAGGAGCGTGGCGTGAAGGTTATCATCGCTGCTGCCGGTATGGCTGCCGCCCTTCCTGGTGTTATCGCAGCATCTACTCCTCTGCCAGTAATCGGCGTGCCTATCAAGGGTATGCTCGATGGTCTTGATGCCATGCTCAGCATCATCCAGATGCCTCCTGGCATTCCTGTAGCTACTGTTGGTGTGAATGCGGCTCAGAACGCTGCCATCCTCGCTGCTGAAATGATTGCCCTTGCCGATGAGGAAGTGGCTCAGAAGGTAGAGGCTTGGAAGGCGGGTCTCGGTGCCAAAATCGAGAAGGCCAACAAGGACCTGGCTGAGGTGAAATACGACTTCAAGTGTAATTAATCTAATATGTGATATGCCCCATTCTTTTGGGGCATATCTTATCTTATATATTATGGTAGATTTATTCAATTATACCCGCCGTGCCTCTTCTGTGGCACATATCGGAGCCATCGACCTGGGTGGCGATAATCCTATCCGCATCCAGTCGATGACCACCACCAACACCAATGATACCGAGGCTTGCGTGCGACAAGCTGAGGAGATTATCAAGGCTGGTGGCGAGCTGGTGCGCTTCACCACTCAGGGTTCCCGCGAGGCAGAGAACATGAAAAACATCAATGCCGGCATCCGTGCCGACGGCTATCAGACTCCGCTCGTAGCCGATGTTCACTTCAATCCTAACGTTGCCGATGTGGCTGCTCTCTATTGTGAGAAAGTGCGCGTCAATCCTGGCAACTACGTGGATCCTGCCCGCAAGTTCATCAAGCAGGAATATACCGACGAGGAGTATGCCCACGAACTTCAGAAGATTGAGGATCGTTTCGTACCTTTCCTCAACATCTGCAAGGAGAACCATACTGCCATCCGCATCGGTGTGAATCATGGTTCACTCTCCGACCGCATCCGTAACCGCTACGGCGATACGCCAGAGGGCATCGTAGAGAGCTGTCTCGAGTTCCTGCGCATCTGCAAGAAGGAGGATTTCCACGATGTGGTTATCAGCATCAAGTCATCCAATACCGTTGTGATGGTCCGCTCCATGCGCCTCCTGGTAGAAGAAATGGAGAAGGAAGGCATGAACTACCCACTCCACCTCGGCGTAACCGAAGCCGGCGAAGGCGAAGATGGCAGAATCAAGAGTGCCGTAGGTATCGGTGCCCTCCTGGCTGATGGCATCGGCGATACCGTTCGCGTAAGCCTGAGCGAGGAACCGGCTGCAGAGATTCCTGTGGCACGCCATCTGGTAGATTACATCGGCAAGAAGAAGGGGCATCTGATGATTCCTGCCACAGCTTGTCCTTCATTCGACTGGCTGCGCCCTACCCGCCGCGAAACCGTGGCTGTAGGCAATATCGGCGGCAACAACGTTCCGGTGGTTATCAGCAACCGAATCAACGGCGAGAGCACCGCTTGTGAGAACAAGGATGCTACTCCAGACTATATCTACATCGGCGGCAAGATGCCTAAGCAGTTTGTGGCTGGCCAGAGCTACATCGTAGATTACAACGTTTACGAGACGCTGAACAGCAAGCCAGAGACGACTGGTGCCAAGCTCTACCCTATCTTCCCTGCCATGGCAATGCCGCTCATCGCCAGCATCAAGGCAGACGTGAAGTTCCTCACCCTGCAGTTTGGTACACCTGCTGAGGAATATATCGCCTGTCTGAAGGCTCATCCTGAGGTAGTGGTTGTCTGCGTAAGCAATCATCAGAACCGTCTGGGCGACCAGCGTGCATTGGTTCACGAGATGATGAATGCCGGCTTGAAGAACCCTGTGGTTTTCGCCGAGATGTACCAGCACGGCAAGGAGGAGAAGAGCGACTTCCAGCTGGAGGCTGCTGCTGATATGGGAGCCTTGATGATTGATGGTCTGACCGATGGTATCTGGCTGATGAACAATGGAGACATCCCTGCCCAGACAATAGATGAAACCGCTTTCGGTATTCTCCAGGCAGCCCGTCTGCGCACCAGCAAGACCGAGTATATCAGTTGTCCGGGATGCGGCAGAACCCTCTACGACCTTCGTGAAACCATCGCCAAGATCAAGGAGGCAACCAAGCATCTCAAGGGTCTGAAGATAGGTATCATGGGCTGTATCGTGAATGGTCCAGGCGAAATGGCGGATGCCGATTACGGCTACGTAGGTGCCGGTCCTAACCGAGTAAGCCTCTACCGCAAGCAGGTTTGCGTAGAAAAGAATATTCCGCAGGAGGTGGCAGTAGAGCATCTGCTCGCCCTCATCGACTCGGACAAGCAATAATTATTTAGGCACGGATTACACAGATTACACGACTCTTTATTAGAGATTATGATATGGTTTATTAGCAGTTGCGCCATAAATCCGTGTAATCCGCGTAATCCGTGCCTAATTTATACCCGCCCCTAATCACTCCCCGTTCCTAATCCATAGTGCCTTCAAAAGTTCAGGAATGAATGTTATCTTTAAGTTAATCTCCATCTCTTTATATGGCTCTTTCACAAAAAAAATGTATCTTTGCAACTGTAATCATCAAAAACTGAAAAGATTATGGCAAATACTAAACTGCTCCTGGTAGAGGATGATGAAAACCTCGCCTATATGGAGAAAAGTTGCTTCGAAGATATCATCGGAGGATATGAGGTGAAAACCGCCGTAAACGGCAAGGAAGGACTGAAGGTGTGGCAAGACTTTCAGCCCGATGTTATCGTATCTGATATCGACATGCCCATCATGGACGGAATAGAAATGGTGAAGAAAATACGCGAGGTTGACGGAAAAACCATAATTCTGTTTACCACCGGACTCACCTCGCCGAAAGACCTGAAGGCAGGTTATGCCGCAGGAGCCAACAACTATGTGAAGAAGCCGTTTATTCCGGAAGAGCTTGATGCTCATATACATAGCCTGCTCCAACTGAAAGCCGGAGCCCGCAGCGAAAACGCCAGCAACCAGATAAAACTGGGTAAATACATTCTAGATGCCGACCATGCTACTCTGAAAGATACGCAGAATGGTAAACAGAAAATGCTCACCGCACGAGAGGCAAAGATTCTGGAACTGCTGGCAGTAAACAAAAACGAGGTGGTGCGCCGCGAAGCCGTATTGAGCCGGTTCTGGGGAGTGGAAGACAAAGACTATTTTGCTTCCAGAAGTTTGGATGTATTCATCAAGAAAATCCGCACGGCGCTGGAAGACGAACCGGGCGTAGAACTGAAAACCATCAGAGGTGTGGGATTCAAACTCATCGCAGAATAGACGCATCTCAAGCCTCAGAAAATCAGTAAAACGAATCATCTCTATACGGAATGAAAACAGATTATTAAAGACAAACATATATGTTAAAAGCGATACTATACTTCTTTCTCCTGATAGCTGAATTTTTCATCACTATCCTGATAAGCGGTTTCAGCTTTGGCCTGTATTATGCCTATATAGGTAGTGATCACATGCCAGGCAACAGCAAGGGAGATATGACTACAACAGAAATGTTTCCTTTCATCATAGCTTTCGCCATGATAGCTACACTCATCATCTGGTTTACCTTTCATAAAGGCAAGTTTTCGAGTTTTACGTTTGGCAAGGTAAAGCCAGAGAGCAAATGGCAACTCATGCTCTACGGCTCTATGCCGATGCTGGGCTTTATCATCGCCTATTATGCCCTGATGAGCTACTTAGGCATTCATTTTATGCCTAAAGAAATGAGCCAGTTCGGCTTTTTCCAGATTCTCCCACTGATGCTGGTAGGCACATTTATCTCAGCCTACGTTTTCTATGGTGCCATTCTGGAAGAACTTCTGAAAAGCGGAAAGAAGAAATGGGTCGTTCTGCTTGTATACTTGCTCATGATTATGCCAACTACGCTGACAGCAGGTTCGGGCGAGGGAATGGCACTCTGGATATTTTACGTCCTGGCAGCCCTCCCGTGCACCTTATACGGTTTCTGGCTTTACTGCAAAACCCGAAGTTCCATCGTTATATTCGCGGTTTATCTCATATCCAATATGATTCCGTTCAACCTGGGCAGCAACTGGGTTACCATCCTAGTATGCATCCTGGGACTGGGCATGATGGGCTATGGATTCTATCTTCTCAAAAAGAATATAGAACCATTGCTGATACAAGAGGATGAGGAAGAAAAAGAATACTAAAACCACCTGATTATGAAGGCAAACAGAACCAAAATGCTCGGTACGATGGCGCTGGTAGCCGTACTATGCATGCAACTTTTCTGGATATACAACTCATTCCAGATGAGCGTTCACCAGATGGGCTACGATAATCCCTGGAATCTGGCAGCCGATGTGAGGGCACATGCCTTTTTCTCGGCACTCTACCAGAGTCGCATCACCCTGCTCACTTCTCTACTCACCATGGTGGTCATCATCCTGAGCCTTATCGACCAAATCAACTATATCGATGAGCAGGAAAGGGTTCGCCTGCTGCGCGAGGATTTCTCCTATGCAATGGTTCACGACATGAAGTCGCCGCTCACCTCTATCATCATGGGAACCAAATATCTGCACAGCGGCGTACTGGAGAAGAAGCCGGAAATGAAGGAGAAATATTTCTGTATCGTAGAAGACGAGGCACAGCATCTGCTTGCTCTCATTAACCGCCTACTTACCATCTCAAAACTGGAACATGGTAAACTGAGTATCCAGAAGGCTGAAATAGATCTGGAGGCGATGATAGAGGATGTGGTGGATAAATACAAGGCGAAATCGACGAAACCGATTCATATCACCACCCTATTCGGAGCCACTTCGGCATTGGCAGATGAGGAATATCTGAAGGAGGCTATCAGCAATATTGTAGATAACGCCACCAAATACTCGAAGGAAGAAATCAACATTCAGATTTCCACCTCCGAGAATGACAGAAATGTATATATCAAGATATACGATGAGGGTATCGGCATAGCCAGAAGTGAGATGAAAACAATCTTCAACCGCTTTGAGCGTGCTGCTGAGCACGAAAGAGACGCCCGGAAGACCCGTGGCGGCTTCGGTATCGGCCTGAACTACGTGCTGCAGGTAATCAATGCCCATGGCGGCAAAGTAAGCGTAAAGAGCGAAAAAGGCAAATGGTCGGAGTTCACCATATCGCTGCCGAAATAATCAGCTTGCACAGCCATATTAATAACAAAGCTCCCGATGCATCATGCACCGAGAGCTTTGTTTTATCTTATTTCACGATTGAAGAAACCGGATTTCTCACACCCTTCATTCCTACGAGGAATGCCTTGGCAGCACCAAACTTGAGGAACATATCCAAACGGATAGGAATATGATTCTCATCATCGGTTACATAGAAATCTACGATTCTCTTATACTTGCGATTCTCATACTCCATATAGGCAAGGCGCAGGCAACGGTACTTCACACCATTATCTGCCTTGATGGTAACCTTACCATCAAACTTTATCTGAGCTGGAGTGCGGTTCTTTCCATCAGCAATAGGGAATTTTACGGTATAGCCCTTCTTCCAGTTGGCAGGATTGAAACTGCGGGCACGCAGGAAGATGTTCATCATGTCAAAAACACAATCATCGTAGGTGGCATTCTTCCATACATGCTTGCCATCATGCTGCTGACGGTGTTGTCTGAGATGACACCTACCGCCAGAATAGCTGTAGAATACCTCATCTACCGTATAGCGCTTGCCCTCGTGAGCTCCCTTACGGAAATACATAGGCGCCAGATCGGTGCCGCTGTAGCAGAGCAGAGTGTCGCGAAGCACAAAGATATCATCTACACGCTTATTGCCTCTTGTAACAAGAGAACCGCGATAAGCAGGCTTACCATGACGGGTGGTTTGGACGATAGACATACTGGCATTACCAGCTTTAACCCAAACAAACTTCCAATTGTAATACAGATTGTAAGTAAGGAACTCACCCGACTTGAAGGCTGTATTACGGAAGGTACACTGGGCAGACACCGTAGTGCTGACCAGAAGTAGCAATAATGCAATCCCGAATGATTTGATCGTTTTCATAACTCTTTATAATTTAGGAATGTACTCGATGCCAAGTTTCTTGGCACGTTGCGCATTCTGGTTCTTAACTTTCTTTTCTTTATCAGGCTTCTGCTTGGTAATGGCACCAGGCTTCTGACGGGAAAGTTCACGGGCCGTAGGATCCCAACTCTCGGTTAAATCCCATTTAGCCTTGCATTCTATCACGTCTGGATAGTAATACACCTCTTCTGCCTGTTCATCCTTATCATAGCAGCCTGTATCCCACTTGCCGTTGCCGTTGCGGTCTACTATCAGACGCATGTAATACTTCTCCGGCTTGAGATAATAGAATTCGGCTACACCGTTCACTGCCTTCACTTCTTTCACCACCTGATCCTGCGCATTGAGTAGCTGAACGAGGAGCGGATGATTGTCGAAATCGTGAGTTACATTAATGAGCAGCGTGCCGTAAGTATCCAGGGAATTGACCTTGAAACCCTGTTTCACAGGTTTAGATACAAGTCCGTAGATGTCCTGGAACGCGGCAGAATCAACCTCCAGACTATATTCTATGTCCGGACGCCACTCGCCTCTCAGAATATACTTGCGGTTGCCCAGCGGCTTAAACTCCATCGGCGCCCTATACCATAGCGTATCATGCTTGGCATAGAGATGAATGCCTGCCGTATCGGCCTTGGCGAGCGGCGTATTGAAGGTGAAGATAACATTCTTGTCAGGATCGAGCTGAGAAGAGACACTCATCTGAACATCAAGCGGTTTTACAGCCATCACGCTATCATAAGGTTCACCCTTCTTCTTCAGTTTTTCCTGCTTCTTGGTCCATTTCTCCAGTTCCTTAGCCTGCGCCTTCATACGCTTTTCGTAAGGTTCCTTCGAAAGAATTTCGAGCGTATCAGTCTGGTTGCGGAGCACGCCCGTACTGTCTGTCATACGGTAAGTAAGCTCTATATTCAGCGTATCCTGGTTGACCAGCGCCGTATCCTTGAGCCAATAGGTAAGCGTATCGTTCTTCTCCGATTTTTCCAGAATAAAGGCATCTTTCTCATTAAAATTCAAGCCCTTGATCTGTGGCAGGATAGAATCACCATAACTGTAATAGAGCGAGAAACAGTTGGCCTTCTGACGCTCTGCCTTGAGGAAGAAGCGGTCGGAAACCAGTTCGGTAAAGGCACGGAGCACTACATTATCCGGTAGGAAATGAGTATAATTAACCTGATCTATCGACTTGATATGCAAGGAATCAATCCATGTAGTATCCTGTCGTACATCCGGCTTGCTTGATGGCACGATGATATCGTGAGAGAAAGCTAGTTTTTCGCTCTTCTGGCTGAACATATAGTTGCCATCCATATCCTGCAGGGCATAGATGCGGTAAGAGCCCGGAGCAACACCTTTTATGACGAAGCGACCACGGCTGTCGGTACGGCTTACACGTAGCATAGGCTTGGTCTTGAAGGCTGAATCGGCATGATCAGCGTAAAGACCTACCAGAATACCCTTGATAGGCTCCAGATTCTCCGATTCTAGCACATATCCCGACACCTCCATCGTATCGATGACTTCGCCGGTAGAGAAACTGTAGGTATAGTTTCCCATCGGATTGCCCTCGTTATTATCGCTGATGGCATCGGAAAAGTCGATGGTATAGGTAGTATTCGGCTTAAGCGAATCTACCAGAGAAATCTGAATATGCTTGCCCGAAGCCTTGATTTCAGGCACTTCGAGCTGCGGAGGCGAAACAACCACTTTCTCGGTAGGATTATCTACCTTGATATATTCGTCGAAATAGATATTCACCTTCTTCTGCTTCACATTTACGCCCTTATCGGCTGGCGAAGCTCCAATCACCTTAGGAGGAGTTTCGTCGAACCAACCACCATCCGGCTGTCCCATCTTGGCACAGGATGCCAACATGAGGAAAGCTAAGACGTAGAAAGGCAGAAACAGTGAATTTGCCTTCAACTTGCTCTTTATGTCGTTCAATTGAATCATTCTTTATATCTTCTTAATATCGCAGCATCACTTCAACTTCAGACGGAAGAAGCATGCTGCTTGTTTTATTTGTTCATCATGAGCATCTCATCAATGTTCTTGCGGCTGTTGCTCAAGCGTGGAATCTTATGCTGTCCACCTAACTTGCCCTTGCTCTTCAGCCATTCATTGAAGAGTCCCGGCTTGGCCTTCACTATCTCCAGATGCTGGAGGGTAACGTCGTGAAAGCGCTTGGCCTCGTAATCGCTGTTGATTTCCTGCAGCTTCTGGTCTAACAGACTGGCAAATTCATCGAGGCTGGCTGGCTCCTGAGAGAACTCTATGAGCCACTGGTGACGGCACTTGGCATTACTGTCCATATAAACCGGCGCAGCGGTATAATCAGAAACCTGAGCACCCGTCTTCTCGCAGGCATAAGCCAATCCCTTCTCGGCATTATCCATGATCAGTTCCTCGCCAAATGCATTAATAAAGTACTTGGTACGGCCGGTAATGACAAACTTATAAGGATTCTTGCTGGTAAACTGAACCGTATCGCCGATGAGATAGCGCCACAAACCACAGGAAGTGGTGATGATCATAGCGTAGTTCTTGCCTACCTCAACACCCCAGAGAGGCACAACGGTAGGATTCTCGCTGCCGAATTCGTCCATAGGGATAAACTCGTAGAATACATCATAATCTATCATAAGCGACATGGCTGGGTCTGCCGGATCATCCTGCAGTCCGAAGAATCCCTCGCTGGCATTATAAGTCTCCATATAATGCATGTTCGGCGAAGTGATGAGCTGTTCATACTGCTTGCGGTAAGGAGTAAAGGCAATACCGCCATGGAAGAATACCTCCAGATTAGGCCATACCTCTTCCAGATGCTTCTTGCCGGAAAGTTCCATAACACGCACCAGCACACTAAGCATCCAGCTAGGAACACCCGAGATATTGGTTACGTTCTTATTCATCGTTTCGCGGGCAATAAGGTCGCGTTTCACTTCGAAATCGCTCAGGAGAGCGGTTGACTTCTTAGGAACACGCACCAGATTGGCAAGCGGATTGATATTTTCGATGAGGATAGCGCTCAGGTCACCCACCAGACTATCCGACACATTATAGTTAGGCGAATGGCTTCCACCTAAGATAAGGCTCTTGCCATCAAAGAGTCTGCTCTTCGGATTATTGCGCAGATAATAGGCTACGGCATCAAAGCCTCCGGCATAATGAATGCCATGCAAGCCATCATGAGAAACCGGGATAAACTTACTCTTATCGTTGGTGGTGCCAGATGACTTGGCGTACCATTTTACCAGTCCCGGCCATAGAATATCCTTTTCGCCATGACGCATACGGTCGATATCCCCCTTCAACTCCTCGTAGGTATTGACAGGAATATTCTGTGCAAATTTATCATAACTGTTGGTGGTATTTAATAAATGCTTGACACCATATTCAGTATTTTTTCCTTTATTTATAAGGTGCATAAGCACTTTATGCTGCAAATGTTCTGCATCATAGACATACTTCTCCAACTCCTTCTGCCGAGGTTTGAAGACGTTACTTACTATCGTTGTTAAACTCATATCTAGATATATATCATTTAAGTAGATGCAAAAGTAAATCAAACTTTTGATATAGAGAAAGTTTTTACTATTTTTTAATACAAAAGGGTAAGATAAAGTATACAAAAAGGAAATATACAACACAAAAGACTCCCATAAGTGGCGATATTTACCATCTTATGGGAGTCTTCTGCTAAATCGTATTTCCTATCCGGAAAGAGATACAGTTTACTCATCGTTACCGAAAGCAGCCGCTTCGGCAGCGGCAATAATCTCTTCTCTTGATAATTCCTTAGGCTGAGCCGTGATGTCGCTCAAATCGAACTCATCACTTTCCTTCTTTTCATCCTTCACCTCGACCTGCACTTCAGTTTCCTGGGCAGTTTCGGCAGATTTCTCTGTGAAAACCTCCTCTTTGAAAACATTGATGTGCTTCTCCTCTACCGGTGCGTTTTGTGCATCAGCATCCTGCGAGATGATGAAATCGTCTTTCACTTCTGTGTTAGGCACGTTTTCAACAGGTTCCTCTTCCATCTTGGTGCGGTTAGCCTTAGCTGTGAACACAGCATCAATATACTGTGGTTCTTTGCGCAATTTTTCCAAGCTAGTCTTAGAAGCCACCTGCTGGCTTTCCTTCTTGGAATAGCCCTTTCCTACTCCACCTTCAACACCTTCGAGTACAACCTGATAGGTGAAAATCGGGCTACCATTCTTGTCTTTTTGCTGGTCTAGCATAACGAAATCCAGCTTCACGCGGTTTTTCTGGCTCCATTCGATGAGTTTGCTCTTGAAGTTAACCTCCTTATAAGCCACCTTATCGATGTTTATCATTTGTGCCAGAATACGTTTCTGCATAAAATACATGCAGGCATCGTAACCACGGTCCAGATAAATGGCACCTACCAAAGCTTCGAACGCATTTCCTCCCATATAACTGTTATGAGAAGAACTGTGGCCATTAGAAAGAATCAGCTGGTTGATGCCCATTTCCTGTGCCAGTTTATTCAGCGTATCACGCTGCACTAGCTTGCTTCGGGTATTGGTAAGAAATCCCTCACGCTTGCCAGGGAAATGCTGGTACACGATATCTCCTACTACAGCATCCAAAACCGCATCACCCAAGAACTCCAACCGCTCGTTGTTCACTGGTTTTCCCTTAGAATTGCGGTGCATGATGCTCTTGTGCAACAGCGCCATCTTGTAGTAGCTGATGTCGTGAGGATAAAAACCGAGGATTTCATATAAAGACAAATAAAGCTCTTTATCCTTGCGGAAAGAGAGCTTTATCCTATCTATAAAATTATTCAGCATACTTCTTGAATACTACACAGCAGTTGTGACCGCCGAATCCGAAAGTATTACTCAATGCAGCACGAACCTCACGCTTCTGAGCTTTGTTGAAGGTAAAGTTCAAGTTGTAATCGAGCTCTGGATCATTATCACCCTCTTCGTGGTTGATAGTAGGAGGAACGATATCGTTCTTCACACTAAGAACACAAG
Organism: Segatella copri; assembly: GCA_021623045.1. Taxonomy (GTDB): domain Bacteria; phylum Bacteroidota; class Bacteroidia; order Bacteroidales; family Bacteroidaceae; genus Prevotella; species Prevotella copri_T. Next base: position 30,300 of record JAJWJX010000013.1, read on the forward strand.
CCATAGCCTCTACTGCACCAGCAGCACCAAGGAGGTGACCAGTCATTGACTTGGTAGAACTGATGTTGAGCTTGTAAGCTGCATCACCGAAGACAGCCTTGATAGCCTTAGCCTCAGAGATATCACCTACGTGGGTAGATGTACCGTGAACATTGATATAGTCAATGTCCTCTGGCTTCAGATTGGCATCAGCAAGTGCACGCTCCATAACGAGCTTAGCACCAAGACCCTCAGGATGAGATGCTGTGATGTGATAAGCATCGGCACTCTCGCCCTCACCTACCATCTCAGCATAAATCTTCGCACCACGAGCCTTAGCGTGCTCAAGTTCCTCGAGAATCAAGCAACCTGCACCCTCGCCCATGATAAATCCATCACGGCTTGCGCTGAACGGACGTGAAGCATGCTCTGGGTCATCATTACGTGTTGACAATGCATGCATAGCATTGAAACCACCTACGCCACAAGCGCAGATAGCAGCCTCTGCACCACCGCTAACGATGATGTTTGCCTTACCCAAACGAATCAGGTTGAAGGCATCAGCCAATGCATTGCTTGAAGAAGCACATGCAGATGTAGTAGTGTAGTTTGGTCCGTGGAATCCAAAATGGATGGAAATCTGACCTGAAGCGATATCTGCAATCATCTTAGGGATGAAGAATGGGTTAAACTTAGGACCATTCTCCTCGTGAGTACCATAGTACTTCACCTCATCCTCGAAAGTCTTGATACCACCGATACCTACACCGAATACAACGCCAACGTTGTTCAAGTCTTCCTTCTCAAGATCGATATTAGCATCCTTTACACCCTGCATGGCAGCAATCATAGCCAACTGGGTATAACGGTCAAGCTTGCGAGCTTCCTTACGATCAATCCAATCATTGATGTTCAGGCCTTTAACCTCGCAAGCGAACTTGGTCTTGAAAAGGGTTGTATCAAAATGAGTAATAGGCGCAGCACCGCTCTTTCCAGCAAGGAGGCTCTCCCAAGTTTCCTCAGGAGTATTACCAACTGGAGTCACAGCACCGAGACCTGTTACAACAACTCTCTTTAATTCCATTTAGTATAATTTAGCTGCTAAATTACTTAGCGTTCTCCTCAATGTAAGAGATAGCGTCACCTACAGTAGCAATCTTCTCAGCCTTATCGTCTGGGATAGAGATAGAGAACTCCTTCTCGAACTCCATGATCAACTCTACAGTATCCAAAGAATCTGCACCAAGATCATTTGTGAAGCTTGCCTCTGGCTTAACTTCAGCCTCATCAACACCGAGTTTATCAACGATAATTGCCTTTACTTTGCTTTCAATTTCTGACATAATTGTAACTTTTAAAATGTTTATAAATCAATTTCTAATTAAAAATCTGGGTGCAAAGGAACACTTTTTTTTTGAGATAAACAAATATTTTGGCGAAAAAAGTGCATTATTGTGCACAAACACCCCCTAATTGTGCATATTTTTGGCATTTTTTTCCTTTTTTGTTGGTCGTTTCAGATTATTTTGTTACTTTTGTACGGTATTAATTAAACATTTAAATCCATTATGACATTTACAGAAAAAGCCAATAAGATATTTAATCAGGCGATAGCCGATTATCATATCAAAGACAACATTGATACACCAATCAATAATCCATACCAGGAAGGTAGCATCGAGAACTGCCTTTATCTGAAGTGTTGGATTGACACAGTACAGTGGCATTTCGAGGATATTATCCGTGATCCTCAGATAGACCCGGCTGAAGCACTCGTATTGAAGCGCAGAATCGACAAGAGCAACCAGGACAGAACTGACCTCGTTGAGCAAATCGATACTTACTTCCGCGAAACATACAAAGATGTGAAGGTTCAGGATGATGCACGCATCAATACTGAGAGTCCTGCATGGGCTGTTGACCGCTTGAGTATTCTTGCCCTCAAGATTTATCACATGAAGGAGCAGGTGGAACGCCCGGAAGCTTCGGCTGAGCACAAAGCGAAATGCCAAGCCAAACTGGATGTACTCCTGGAACAGCAGGTAGACCTTTCTACAGCTATCGACCAACTCCTGGAAGATATCGAGGCTGGACGCAAATACATGAAGGTTTACCGACAGATGAAGATGTACAACGATCCTTCAACCAATCCTGTACTCTACAAGAAATAAAAAAAACAGAATAGGAGAGCGCATATACCTTATTATATAATAAGAGGTATGGCTCTCTTTTTTCACCTTATATTATATATAGAAGAAAAAAACGATGAAAACTGAGCATATCCTGGTAATTAGATTTTCAGCCATGGGCGATGTTGCCATGACCGTACCTGTAATTCAATCTTTGGCCAAACAATACCCGAAAGTAAGAATTACTGTGCTCAGTCGTCCCTTTGCCCGTCCTTTCTTTGAAGACTTGGCTCCTAACGTTGGCTTTATGGAAGCTGATATCAAGGAGGAATACAAAGGGGTGAAAGGACTCAACGCACTCTATCGCCGATTGATAGCCAAACAGTTTACAGCAATAGCCGATTTACATAGCGTGCTGCGTTCCGATTATCTGCGTATGCGCTTCAACCTGGATAACTTCAAGGTTGCACATATTGACAAACATCGCAAGGGAAAACGCAAGCTGGTAGCTTCTAATGGTAAAAAACTTGTTCAGCAACCTACATCGTTCCAAAACTATGCTGATGTTTTTGCACAACTTGGATATCCTATCCACATGGATTTCACATCTATCTATGGGGATGGAAAACAAGGAGATTTAAGTATCTTACCACAGGAGGTGTTCGGAGTAGGAGAGAATACTATCTCACTAGAAGACAAGCACATAACAGAGCCGTGGATCGGTATTGCTCCCTTCGCTGCACACGAGGGAAAAATATATCCGATACAACTGATGGAAAAAGTTATCCAGCGACTTATCCACAATCATCCACACGCTCATATCTTCCTTTTCGGTGGAGGCAAAGACGAAACACCAGTGATGAACGACTGGGCTGAGAAGTATCCACAACTCATTAACGCTTCTTCTCATCTTAACGGATTGAAACAGGAACTCATCCTGATGAGTCATCTGCACGTTATGGTGAGCATGGATAGTGCCAATATGCACTTGGCATCGCTTGTTAACACTCCTGTAGTAAGCATTTGGGGAGCTACACATCCATACGCAGGTTTCATGGGCTGGCATCAGGATCCTGCCAATGCCGTACAGCTTGACTTACCTTGCCGCCCTTGCAGTATCTATGGTAACAAGCCTTGCGCTAGGGGAGACTTCGCATGTATGAAGAATATCTCTCCTGAACTGGTAACAGAAAAAATTGATTCTGTTTTGAACAAAAGATAGGGAATCAGAACTTCTATATAAATATATCAGAAACCTATATATAAATAGGTATTGAATAGAAAGAAACAGATGAAAATCCTATAACCAAAACCAACCATATAAATAACTCAGACCAGAGAGCAGAATATCCTGATGGATTTCTGCTCTTTTTTGTTTTCCACAAAAGCGTGGATAAGTGTACGGAAAACCCCAATAATAACTTTTTAATAAGTTTGTAAATATCCACACATACCTATCTCAAACCAACGAAAAGAGGATATCCACATAGATATTATTAAGTTTTTAGAAACTTTTTCGCAGTTTTTGACCGAAAAAAGATATAAACTTATTAACTTTGCACCGAATTGGGGAAATGTTGATAAACCAGTTAATGCATTAAGAGACAAGAAAAAGATTTCAAAGGCCTCTGCGGATAAACTGGAATAAGACTTGGATAACGAAATACGCAAGTTTTTATGCAGAATGTTATCCACTTATCCACGGCATATCATCATCTCTATATTCTCTTTTTAAAAAATAAAAAATAAGAAATATAATATGAATGTTATGGTGAAAAAAGAATGGATTGAGAAAGGATACGTTGACGAACCCGTTGACGAAGCCTTGGACTTGAAAGCTGAAATCAGAAAGCTTTGCAAGGAGAAAGATGCTATTATCCTCGCCCACTACTATACGGTAGGTGAGATTCAGGACATCGCCGACTTTGTTGGCGACTCTCTGGCTTTGGCTCGTAAAGCTGCAGAAACCGATGCCCAGGTAATGGTTATGTGTGGCGTGCACTTCATGGCTGAGACATGCAAACTCTTGAGTCCTGACAAAACCGTGATCTGTCCTGACTTGAATGCTGGTTGCTCGCTTGCTGACAGCTGTAAGGCTGAGGATTTGAAAAAGTACAAGGAAGAGCATCCTGGATATAAGGTTGTGAGTTATGTAAACACCACGGCTGCAGTGAAGGCGCTGACTGATTGTGTAGTGACAAGCGGTAATGCCAAGAAGGTGATTGACAGTTTTCCACAGGACGAAAAAATCATCTTTGGTCCAGACTATAATCTCGGTAACTATATAAACAGCGTTACAGGCCGCAATATGTTGCTTTGGAACGGTGGTTGTCATGTACATGAGAAATTCTCTGTAGAGGCTATCGTTAAACTGAAGCAGAAGCATCCTGAGGCTGTTGTGATGGCTCACCTGGAGTGTAAGGCACCAGTACTTGCTGTAGCCGATGTAAAGGGCTCTACAGCCACCATGTTGCATTATGCCCAAGAGCATCCAGAAATCAAGGAGTATATTATCGCTACAGAGGCTGGTATCCTGCATGAGCTGGAGCGTAATTGTCCTAACGTAATTTTCTATCCCGTACCTCCAGAGGTAAGCGAGGGTGGAGTAGGTTGCAGCTGCAACGAGTGTGAGTATATGAAGATGAATACGCTCAAGAAGATATACAATGCATTGAAATTTGGTTGGCCAACAGTTGAAGTGGCTCCTGAAATAGCGAAAAAAGCGGTCAAACCAATAGAAAAGATGTTGTCACTATCGTAGAATAATGTGGTGAAAATTATAAGATTGGTGGTAAAAATTGTTTTTTATGGGTGAAAAAATCATATTTCGCTACCATAAAATGTATAATTTACGACTTTATAGACAAAAATCGTCGTATCTTTGCATCAGTTAAAACAAACGGACGTTGTGAAACGTCATTTCATCATCTTTTACTTATACAAATAATATTAGAAAATTTAATCTAATTATAAAGATAGAGCGTTCAAGTGATTTGAATGCTCTATTTTTGTTTATATAGGATTTTCTCTTATCTCTCTGCATACTTATCCGGATATGAGAAATCTTTATGCCTTCATTCATTTATTTCTTGATAAGAAAGAGAAGTGCAATTCGTCCTACGTATGTACCTATCATCTTTCTGAACATCATATATTTCTTGGTATATTCTTTGTTCGGAAGAGGATATAATCCGTGTTTCCTTAATTCTCTGATGGCATGATTCAAGGATATCAATGAATGCTTCAAACGGATATTGTTAACCAGATAATCCATCGAGAGCTGGGCTATACGGCGGTTGAGTGCCTGGCGCTCTGCTACAGGAACCGTATCGAGCAACTTCTGAAGATGTAGAATTACCTCCAGTTTATTATCCATGTGGATATCTATCTTATCCTTATTTTCTAATTCGCCAGGCGCGTATTTATCCACTCTATTATAATAAGGTGAGGTCTGAGTCTTGAATATTCGTTCTGCCCGTAAGAAGAGTTGTGGTGTGAATTCCTCGTCCTCGCCAAAACTGATGTTTGGTGAGAACAGCAGGCTACCCACAATGGCGCGGCGGAATATATAGGAACAGGCTGAGCCTAAAAGGGTATTGTTGTTGAGGTATTCTGTGCCGCTGATTGGGGTAGGGAGTTCGTAAGACGGTTCTCCTGTATCATCCTTACTGAAACAGAAGGTAACGATGTCCGGTTCGTGGAATCTCACGATGTCAAGGCAATGTTCGTAGGTTGGCTGAAGAAGATAATCATCTCCTTCTATAAACTGGATGTATTTTCCTTTGGCCAACTTTAATCCGTAGTTACGTGTTATGCTGTTTCCAAGTTTAGGGAGTCTCAGATATACGATATCGTCGAGATAACCTGCTAGTTCATTAATGCAACACTCATCGTTTCCGTTGTCTATCAAGATAATTTCTCTTTCTTTGACATTCAATGATAGCTGAAGGATGCTTTTGAGACATTCTTCTATGTATTGCACTGGGTAAGAATCTATTGTAATGACAAAACTTACCAATGGTGCTGTTATATTTGCTTTATTCTTTAATTGATTCATAATTTTATATTTTTATGACTGCAAAGATAATAAAAACTTTCTTTTTGGGTTATTTATTTATATAAAATTATCTATTTTTTTATGAGAATACTTTTTTTAGGTGAGGCTAGTTTTTTACATAATACCCTCAAGAAGGGACTTATTGCAAGAGGTCATCGTGTAGTTTTGGCTTCTGATGGTAATGGTTGGCATAATTCTTCTCGGGACATTAATCTGCGTAGAAACATGCGTTTTGGCAAGTTGAGTGGAATTATGGTGTTGTTTAAAATCCTGTGTCATTTATCCACATTTTGTGGAAATGATATCGTGCAAGTGCATAATTATCAATTTATTCCATTAATGCCAAGATGGAATAAATTGATGTTTAAGTTTCTGAAGATGACCAATAAGAAGGTTTTGAAGGGATGTTTTGGAGATGATCCGCAAATTTTTGCCATGCAGTCGCATGGCATACCTGCTTACTCTGATACCTACTGGAATGGACATTTACAGAATGTAGAAGAAAACAAGGAGCGAATAGCAGAGCAGATGATACCCGAGTTTTATGACTGCTGGAGATATACTAGCAGGTATGCCGATGCTCTTATACCTTGTCTTTATGAGTATTATCTTTGTTACCATACTCCTGCCTATCAAGATAAACTTCATTATATACCCCTTCCTATGGAGATACCTTCTATGGATCCCGCAACATTAGTAAAGGGGAAGGCTGATGTTATTAAAGTATTGGTTGGGTTACAACCCAAGCGAGAATACATAAAAGGAGCTTTGAAGATAGCTCATTTTGTAGAAATATTGGCAAAGAAATATCCAGGAAAAATTGATATTAAATATGTTGAAGGTGTACCTTATGAAGAGTATTGTAGGATGATAGATGAGGTAGATGTCTTGGTTGATCAGTTTTATAGTTATACTCCTTCTATGAATTCCTTGGCTGCTATGGCCCGTGGCACGGTGGTTATCGGTGGGGGAGAGGAAGACTATTATAATTTTATAGGCGAAGCAAAATTGCGACCAATCATCAATGTGAGTCCCGAATATTCTGAAACGAAGAATGTCGCTATCATTGAGGGGGCTTTCTTTTGCGAAGGGAATCTTGCAAAATTATCTTCTCAAAGTGTCGAATTTGTCAAGAAATATCATAGTATTTATCGTGTGGCTGAAGTTTACGAGAAGCTTTGTATTAAGCTTCTCGCAACTTCTTGTTAAGCAGTTTTCTTTTGTCCTGTAATGAATGGTAGGTATCTATAAATACACCATGTAACAAGTGTGGTGCATAAATATACAAGTATGAAAACGCCTATTACCGATAGATAGTTTCCAGAATATGAGAGGTGGAGGTAATTGCAAATTTTTCCAATGATAAGAGGAATCCCTCCACACAGAAAATAATATACAATACAATGTCTTCCAGTCCATTCTAACAATTTATAAGATGGCATCTTTTTAAAGATGGATACTGTGGTAAGAATACCTATCAGAATATTTAGGATAAATAGAGGGTAATTGGTAATGTTGATGCGCCAGATGGTCATCATGACATTTGTTTTATCCACATATATCTTGATTATTATCCACAATATTAATAAGAAGATGGTATATGGTGTATTTATCTTGTTATAAATGGTCTTTTCATGCTTGTGGATAGTGTACCCTATGCTGCAAAATAAGGTGGCTTGTAGAGAGTTATCCAATTGCCAACAGTAACAGTTTGGAGTTTGTGGTAAGAGGATTGATACGATAAATGCTATAGTGCAGATGGGTAGTATATACATTTCTTTCTCATGAGTTTTCCATAGTAATAATGAAAGCAGAACTTCAGCCACAATCAGTGCTGCGACAAACCATGAAGCCTGTCCCATGATTATGGTTTGAAGTATATTTAAAAGATCCATATTATCTCCATGGATAATGGCTTTAGGTAGTGCCATAAATGAAGTAAAAATAAAATAAGGCATCAGCAAACTTCTGCCAATGGATTTCATTTTACGAGATATGCTGAATTTCTGTTGTGGTTTATACATCAAGTAACCTGATAAAATGAAAAAAAATACCAAAGCATCTGTCAAATAGAGGTTTTGGTTAATGATGTGATAATCTAAGTAGTAGGATTCTGTATGATCTAGCAAGATTGCTAGCATACAGAATCCTCGCATATTATCTATCCAGCCTATTCTTTTTAAAGAATCTGATGTTATTATAGTTCTATTAATAATCTTTCCCATTTTTTGAATATATTTGATTTGGCGTATTTGTCTCCAATTTCCAGTGCATGCGTTCCTAATTGCTTTCTAAGAAGAGGGTTGCCAATTAGTCTGAAGATTGCCTCTGTAAAAGCATTTTCGTCGTCTTGTGCTACAATGAGACCATTATATTCATTTTGGATAATGTCACTAGCTCCATATTTGAAGTTAAAGACCACTGATGGCAGACCGCAAGATTGTGCTTCAATCAATACCATGGGTTGTCCTTCGTAGTGTGACGACATCACTTGCAGGCTATATTTAGGGTATATTTCCATCATATTTTCACATCTTCCGCATAGTTTTATCTGATTGTCCAAATTCAGAGCGTTTATCTGTTTTTGAAGGTCTTCATGTTGCGATCCTTCTCCATAGATGTCAAGCTTCCAGTCTGGATATTCCTGTGCAATTTTCTGCCAGCAGCGAATAAGGCGGTCGAATCCTTTCTGTTCTTCCAATCTTCCTACGGCTATGGCTTTCTTGCTATCATATTCTATTACTTTTTGTTGTGGGGTGTTGATAAAGTTGGGGATAACACATACTTTGTTTCTAGCGAGATATTCCTTGGCATCATCTTTCGTGAGACAAATGATGGCATCTGCTTTTATTTCCATCCATTTGAAGAATACATGGTATGGATTGTATGTACGTGCCAAATGCGACTCATAGATTTTTTTAGCCTTATGATAGCAAAAAGGGAGTAGTAGGGCACCCAATGTTGTTGCAAAGAATATCACGTCAGGATTAATTTTTCTAATAGCTTTATTGAGGCGGACTGCTGCTGTCATCAATGTCTTGAGTCTGCTGCAGGTAGTCAATCCTGGGATGGTACTCTTTTGGGCAAAAGGCACGTGAAGTAATACTAATGGAATGTTAGAGTCCAGTTGGTAGCGGTGTGGACGATTATCTTGATACACAGAGATGAGTGTAACTTGATGCTGGTATTCACGATAAAGCGTGTTAGCTTTCATGGAAACGATTCTTTCTACGCCTCCATTCTCGGAATAATCTTCTATAACGTAAACTATGTTCATATTTCTTTTCAATAAAAGTACTTAAACAATATGCAACTTAATTTGAGTCCTAGTATATCCAAGAGGATAGCCTTGAGGGTATCACTTTTGGTTCCATATTTCTTGATATTTATTTTTTGTGACCAAAGTTCTATTTTTCTTGTCTTTCGATAAGTATAGAGCTGGGCTGTGTACATGTTGAGATAAAGTCTGTGATATTTCTCTTGTTGAGTATCAATTCCCAGTTGTTGGGTAACTTCCATTTGTGCTCTCAGCAAATTCTTTAGTCCATCAGAATTGTCCTTTGCGGCTATACCGTTTTCATTGTAATAGTATTGGTAGCATCCTACAGAGGTTGTTGCAATGATAGGATTTTTGGCGAATAAGCTTGGAAGAATCAAAATATCCTCATATTTCCGTTTAAGTGAGAAATGTACATTTTTGAAGAGACTTCTTTTGAAGATTTTATTGCAGGCCCAACAATGCTCGAATCCTTTATACGAAAGCCATTCCAAGGGATTTTTGAAAAGATGGTTGCCTGGTGAGAAATAAGTTTCGTTTGGGCAGCCAGGATTCTGTAATACGGGATATTCCAGTATGCCGTATTCTGGGTGTCGTTTCAGTATGTGGATGAGACGATTGTATGTATTTACTTGCACGGTATCATCACTATCAACAAAAGTTATATAGTCGCCACTGGCACGTTCTATACCCCAGTTGCGTGCATCGGAAAGACCGCCATTGTTTTTTTCGTAATAATATATGTTGGCATGATGGCAAGCGTAATCTTTAGCAATGTTTCCACTATTATCAGTTGAACCATCATTAATGAGTATTATTTCACAAGTCGTCATATCTTGTGAGATGATACTGTCGAGACATCTTTTCAAGGTTGTCTCAACATTGTATATAGGTATGATTATACTCAGTTTCATATCGTCTATTTATTTATAGAAACGGGATTTTCTCAATTTTATTTTCAAAAGGTTTTTAATAATGTTCCATCTGAATTTTATCTGTTGCCATTTGCTGAATTTACTACCTTTTCCATTGCAGGAATTTGTGGCAGAATGGCGACGGAACGAAACAAGAATATCGTCAATGAATTTCGCTGAATATGTAAATGCAGCCACATTTCCTATCCAAATATCGTGCATGGGGATGTCTTTTGGAAAGGGTAATACAGCATTTTTTACACGTCGTGTAAATGCCATACAGCAACCTGTATATCCGTTTTTCCACAATGCGTTATATATCTTGTTTTTACTTACATGCAGGAGTTTGAACAGCGAAGGAAAGAGAATATTTAGGTGTTCGTCTGTTACTTCTGCATTACTGATTACACAATCATATTTCTGCAGCCATTTCATACAAGTTGCTACTTTATTATTCTTCCATACGTCATCTTGATCTGAAAGGAAGATATAGTCTCCTTGTGCATGATGAAGTACATTCTCAAAATTTAAGGTAGGGGAATGCTTTTGTGGTCCCGATACAACCTTTATTCTTACATCTTGAAATCCGTTGATAATGGATAGGGTAGCATCGGTGGAGCCATCATCAGAGATAATAACTTCATCGTTGGCTTCCAGTTGCTTCAATATGGAAGCAAGCTGTTCGCCAATGTACTTTTCACCATTATATGTAGCTATACACACTGAAATCATTTTCTTGTTATAGTTAATGTCTATTTAATGAAAATATCATATTTTTTATCAATATAAGGAGACGTGATGTTTCCTGCGTCCAAAATAGAGTGGAATAGGAATGCAGAATTATACTTTTTATTCTTGTTGTTTTGCAGAGCTTTCCATTTTTTAGGATAATTAGCTTTGTATTTGTTTGACATCCATATCCAACAGCCAGGATAATGCAATGCTTCTGCTTCTTCTCCGTGTCCGAAGATTCCTTTTTCTCCCAAACTTTCTGCATGATCAGAAAGATAGATAATGATGGCATTCCGATTTCTGAACCTGTTTCTCACTTCATTCCAAAAGAAGTCGGAATAGAGTACGGAATTGTCATAGGAGTTAAAGAATTCTTCTTTGGTGTTGGCAGATAGTACTCTGCTTTTAAGTTCTGGTTTCCAACGGGCGTATTGGCGTGTATAATGTATGTTATACCACCAGTGGGAACCTATTGTATGCAAAATAAACAAGTTTCTTCTGCTAAAGTTCTTATTCAGAATTTGCTTGTCTAGTAATGGTATGATATCTTCGTCCAGCCATTGATCGAAGATATAAACCGATTTTCCGTTATTTACGTAAATAAGCGAATCTGTTTCTTTCATGAAATAAACGTATGTATCAATACTTTCTTGGTTGGCAATCCATGTAGTATGGAAGCCTGCTTTTTTGAAAATATCGATAAAAGATCTTTCTTTATAGGCTGCATCCGGATTTTTCGGGCATGCTCTGGTAAGCAAATATGGTACACTGGTATGCGTAAATCCATATTCTGAATAAATATGAGGCATGGATACAATGTTGCTGTCTGTCATCAGAAAAGGAGTTGTTGCTCTGTGATAGCCGTTGATTTGCATGTTTTTAGAGCGTAGGGTTTCACCTATGATGAAGACAACATCTATAGAGTCACTTTTACAGATTCCTTTCTGCTTGAAAGCCGGTCTGTTTTCTTCTATGATATTTCTATTATCTAAATAATCATTGATGGAGAAATAGATAACGAAAGGAATGCGGCTCTTGATAGGTAAGGATATTCTTGGAATACTGATGTATAGCGTAAGCCCAATGAAGGCTAGTATAAACTGGAGCCAAGAATGGGAAAATCTGATGTATTTAATACGAATATAAATGATACCTATACATATCAATTCTGTCACAATAACAAACAGTATCAACGGAATGGTAACAACGTCCATGGTTGTTCTGAAATCGTTGGTTATAGATAAATCTATAGTTGCTGCTGTAAGTGAGATTTGAGCAGTATATCTAAAGTATGTAGCTACAGAGCAAGCTAGGGTATATATAGGATAAAGTATGGCAAAGACGTATTTATTGCTAGCTATACACCACATAAATAGGAATATTGCTATTTCTATTACCAGAAATTGTGCGATAAGGATAAATAAATCTTTCATGCCTCTGAAAGGCATATTGTAGAAGTCACCCATGGTGTATAATACTCCTGAAAGAAGAGTCAGCCCTATGAGGAATAGGACTGACTTATAAAGTTGTTTCTGTTTCATTTTCTTGTTATTTGATAATGGCTATTTTACAAACCACTCCTCTTTCTCCTTCGGAAGTAGCAGTTTCTACCATATATATGCCACTAGATACTTTTCTGCCTTTTAAGTCGCACAGGTTCCATGTGTAAGTACCTCCGATGCTTCTACCTTGGTTTACCAGAACTCCATTGCTTGTTACAATCTTTACATCAGCGTCAAATGTTAATCCTACGATTTTCACGAGTCCAGTATAATCCGGTTTTACAGGATTTGGATAGGCATAAACATCATTTTTGTTCATTTCATTGCTTGGTAGAGTAACATCACTCATATATGAGCAAAGTCCTTTTGGAGTTGCAAAATATACTTTTCCGGAAGGCTCTATCAGAATATCAAGTATAGTATTGGACAGCAGCGGAGAATTATCAGATGTAAAGTGCTGTATCTGCGTATTGCAATCAGAACTGATGAGATATACACCATTTGAATTAGTTCCAAGCCATTTTCTGTTTCCTCCATCTATGGCTATACTTCTTGTATTTATTCCGTCTAGCAGATAATCTGCATAATTGGTACCATCGTTTCTTGGCACCTTATGCTGGGTTACTTCTTGTGCCCCCAAACGTATGTTGGCTGCAGATAAATAAAGAGGACCACTGCTAGTACACATCCATATATTTCCTTCTCTATCTTCTTTTATCTTATAAAAATAGTTTGGAGTTATTTGAGCACCATCTTCATTTATGTAGGTAGGTCCGTAAGTCTGCAACGTATTGTTTATATAGTCGTATGCATATAATTGGCTTGTTTGCCAATAGTTAGATAAAAACCACATTTTATTGTTTGTACTACTGATGAATAGACATCTTAAATCATCATTGTATTTAATTTGTGAACAGACATCTAGGGACTTCCATTGTTGATTTTTATCTAGGGTCCAAAAACTATTATCTACAGAAGAATTGAATACCCATAGTGTACCTTCCTTATCATACATGAGATCTGAGACCAGAATATAGTTATCATTGTTAACACATGAAAGGAATGGGCTATTGTTTCTGTTATAACATTTTATAAACTTTTCATCTTGGAATTCATAAAGTCCACTCTTGGCAGCTACCATCACGTGTCCTTCTTTTGTTGGATCAAAATCCATGCTTAGCCAGTCTACGTTGAGATGACCAAGAACATCATTAGATGGTTGTTCAAATTCAGACCAGTTTTCTCCATCCCATACATGAACTTCTCCTGGATAACTTCCATCATTCTCCTGTGCATAGAAACCACCAGTAGCATAGAGTTTTCCATTGTGAAAGAAAAGATTGTAGAAATTGTTGGAAGCAGGTCCTTTAGGAAGTATTCCTTCTGTCTTATAAACAGGTTCATTATTAGAATCTACTGTATAATAAGTAAGTTTTCCATCTTTTGTTGTTGTCCACCAAAAGCCTGTTCCTTTATCATATACAAGTTTCTTGTTTTCAGAAAGTTGTTTGTAACTTCCTACTCTTGTCCATTCTTTAGAGTTCAGTAAATTACCAGTTAGTTTTCCTTTATATAAGCCAGTTTCTTTCGAAGCTGCATAAAGGCAGTTGTCTTCTATATAACTATAGTTAACATTGAAGCCCAACTTGTATGTATCGAGTATTTTTCCTTCTTTTGTATCTAATTTAATAATTCCAAAAGGGAGAGATAAATAAGCATTTGTCCCACTTATATATATATGGTTTATCTGTTTATTATCTGTCATACTTTTCAGATACAAATCAGGCACATTAACTACATTTCCATTGGCATCCAACAGGTCAATATTGCCATTGGTATATGTAATTACCAATTTTTTGGTAGTCTTATTCCAAGCTATATGATTAATATCAAAGTCGGAAAGAGTGTTTGCTTTATCGTATGTCGTAACTGAACCATCTTTTATATGATAAGAAAAAAGTCCGTTAGATGCTAAGGCAAACACTAGGTTTCCTGCTGGCTCGATTTCTGTTATATCATTATAACTGGTGTATATTTCCCAACTTTCCTTATCTGTGGCCGATAAGGGAAGTACCATGAATAGTATTGTAATTAATAATGTTATTGTCTTCATTTTCTGTTATTTTAAAGCCTAATACTATATTAACTGCAAATATAACTATTTATTGTTTTTATAAACAGATACTTATAGATATTTTTGAAGTTGATGCTGGATGGGTAAAACGATGGCTTTCTTTGCTATCTATGCTGTTAGGATAATAAAAGCGAGGGATAGGATGAATTGGAATTCTTGATGTGGATTTCCTTCTCCATATCGTTTAAGAAATATACTCTGTATGATGCGAAAGCAGAGATTATGACAGAGAAATATTTCTGTTTCCCAATACTTCTTTCTGTAGTTTTTCTCCTTTGCTTAAAGAGAGTACAAAACCACTGATAACAAAGAAAATGGCAACAGGAAACTCGCCCAAGTAATTGATTAAATCTTGGGATATGGGTAGGGTGGAATGCGAAATCACAATCATTAGGATAAGAATGAATCGCAGGGAATTGAGTGTCCTGATCATGATGCCTTTTCTTTGTTATAATGTTATTCTATTCTGTATTGAACAAGAATAAATTTTATTTCTTTTTCAAATACTCTACCAATTTAGCCACGGCTCTGGCTCTGTGGCTGATGCCGTTCTTGATTTCCTCACCTAGCTCGGCAAAGCTCTTGTCATAGCCTTCTGGCACGAAGATTGGGTCGTAGCCGAAGCCTTCGGTACCATGTTTCTCGGTGGCGATATGGCCGTTTACGATACCCTCGAACTGGTGGATTTTCTTGATGCTGGTGCAGCCGCAAGGACATACATCCTGCTTCTCGATGTAGCAGATAACAGTGCGGAAGCGGGCCTGGCGGTTTTCCTTGCCGTCCAGTTCTCTCAACAGCTTAGCCATGTTAGCCTCACTGTCGTGGTCGGTACCCTCAGCATAGCGGGCACTGTGAACGCCAGGGGCACCATCAAGTGCCTCTACCTCCAGACCGGTATCATCGGCAAAGCAACTTACGTGGTAATGGTCATAAACATACTGCGCCTTCTGCAAGGCATTCT
This sequence comes from Segatella copri, assembly GCA_021623045.1. GTDB lineage: Bacteria > Bacteroidota > Bacteroidia > Bacteroidales > Bacteroidaceae > Prevotella > Prevotella copri_T. Next base: position 45,985 of record JAJWJX010000013.1, read on the forward strand.
TTTCCAATGTGTTGCCTGTTTCTGGAATATCTACGTCGCATCCTATCTCCTTCAGCGATACTACCTCGTAGCTGCTGCCCAGGATGTCGCGAATCTCCTGGAGTTTATGCTGGTTATTTGTTGCAAAAACTATCCTTTTCATAAGTTTATAATTTATAGTTAATAGTTTATAGGGCATTCTTGCAATAGTGCTTCTTGCTATACGGAAAAGCCGCTATAAACTTTTAACTTTTAATTGTTTTAATGTCTTTATCTTTGATTTTCACCTTCATCTCATCAAATCCCTCGCCATACACACCGATTACGGAACTCTGACTTACAAAGGCATTCGGGTCGATAATCTTGACGATACGGAAGATGGTGACGCTTTCGTTCTTCTTTGCAAGAATACAGAGCACTTTCATCTCGTTGCCCGTGTACCAGCCATGGCCATCGAGAATGGTTACGCCATGATCCATCTGCATACCGATGGCATTGGCTATCTCTTGATATTTCTTGCTGAATATCATAAACTGTACACTCTCTCGCTTGGCATTCATCACATAGTCGAGTACCAGGTTTTCTATCACCATCGTACAGAGACCGAATACTACCTTTCTAACGGCGTCTATCGCGGTAAACTCTGGTTTTGCATTGAAGACGAAGAATGAACTGCCCACGATGAGGAGATCCACAAAGATGAGCACACGGCCCAGCGAGATGTTGTGATATTTGTTGACGATGGCAGCAATGATATCCGTTCCACCTGTACTTCCATTATGCAGAAAGACGATAGCGAGTGATAAACCCGTAAACAGACAGCCGATGATGAGCGACATGAAGTCCTGTCCCTCTCCCAATATCTGTACCATCTTGCCATCTTCACCTATCATCCAGTCTTGCGCCAGCGCCAGGAACACGGAGAGCATGATGATAGCGTAGATGGTCTTCACCATGAACTTGAATCCCAGAATCTTCAGCGCGGCAAGCAGCAAGGCAGCATTGATGAGAAAATAAGACAAATAGATAGGTATCCCCGTGCCGTAGTAAATCACGGCTGCGATACCCGTTACGCCACCCGTTACTATCTGGTATGGAAGCAGGAAAATGGTCCATCCAAATGTGTAAAGCAAGAGTCCAAGGGTGATGTAGAAATAATCCTTGCACTCATTCTTAATTGTTTGACTGATTGCTATTTGCATAATATTTTCCTCGTATTTTTAAAGCACAGAAGGTCGCCCATTTTTAGATGAGACGACCTTCTGTATATTATCAATAATTTACTTTTTCAACACTACGTTGACGATCTTCTTTGGTACGATGATCACCTTCAACACGTTGAATCCTTCCAAGTACTTCTGGCTCTTCTCGTCTGCCAATACCTGCTTCTGGATTTCCTCGTTAGGAGTATCCACAGGGAAAGTCATCTGGAAACGAGCTTTACCATTAAAGGAAATAGTGAGCTGCATATCGTTCTCCTTCAGATACTGCTCATCATACTTTGGCCAAGCTGCATCGCAAACGCTGCCCTGCTCGCCAAGTGCTGCCCACAACTCTTCTGCGATGTGTGGAGCGAATGGAGCGATGAGGATGACGAGATCTGTCAGGAGTTCCTTGTTGCGGCACTTCTGCTGACCGAGTTCGTTCACGGCAATCATGAAGGCTGAGATAGAAGTGTTGTAAGAGAACTTCTCGATATCCTCGCTTACCTTCTTGATGAGCTTGTGAACGCTCTTCAGGCTCTCTGGCTTAGCTGCCTCGTCGGCTGATGGAAGGAAGTTGTCGGTACGGTTCTCGTAGAACAGACCCCAGAACTTCTTCAGGAAGCGGTGGCAACCGTCGATACCATTGGTATCCCAAGGCTTGCTTGCCTCTACAGGACCCAGGAACATTTCGTAGAGACGCAGGGTATCAGCACCATACTTCTCGACAATCATATCTGGATTTACCACGTTGAACATACTCTTAGACATCTTCTCGATGGCCCATCCGCAGATGTACTTGCCATCTTCCAGGATGAACTCAGCGTTCTGATACTCAGGGCGCCAAGCCTTGAATGCCTCAATATCCAAAACATCGTTGCTTACGATGTTTACATCTACGTGGATAGGAGTTACGTCGTAATCCTTCTTCAGATTCAAACTTACGAATACAGGAGCCTTGTCGTGGTCATCGCTGTTGATGCGGTAAACGAAGTTAGAGCGGCCCTGAATCATGCCCTGGTTCACCAGCTTCTGGAATGGCTCTTCCTTGCAGCTTACGCCGAGGTCGAACAGGAACTTGTTCCAGAAACGGGAGTAAATCAAGTGACCGGTAGCATGCTCGCAACCGCCTACGTAGAGGTCTACATTCTGCCAGTACTCATCAGCCTCCTTGCTTACGAGTGCCTCATCGTTGTGAGGATCCATGTAGCGCAGGTAGTAAGCAGAAGAACCTGCGAAACCTGGCATGGTGTTGAGTTCCAGTGGGAATACGGTCTTGTTATCTACGAGACTCTTGTCAACCACCTCTTTCTTCTCGGTATCCCAAGCCCACTTCTTAGCGCGACCCAATGGTGGCTCGCCAGTTTCTGTTGGCTTGTAGGTCTCAATCTCTGGCAATTCGAGTGGCAGGCACTCCTCAGGAACCATCTGTGGCATTCCGTCCTTGTAATATACAGGGAATGGCTCACCCCAGTAGCGCTGGCGAGAGAAGATGGCGTCGCGGAGACGATAGTTAACCTTAACTCGGCCGATGCCCTTCTCGGTAACAAACTTCTTGGTTTCTGCGATAGCCTCCTTCACGGTGCGTCCGTTCAGAGAGAAACCATCCATGCTGCTCTTGCCTGCCACAGGTGAGTTGGTTACGATACCTTCCTTGGCATCGAAGCTCTCCTCTGAAACATCAGCACCCTCAATAAGAGGAATGATAGGCAGGTTGAAGTGCTTGGCAAAGGCGTAGTCACGGCTATCGTGAGCTGGCACAGCCATGATGGCACCTGTACCATATCCAGCCAATACATATTCTGAAATCCATACTGGAATTGCCTCGCCGGTGAATGGATTGATGGCATAACTTCCTGAGAATACACCGGTTACGCTGTGGTTAGCCATACGGTCAAGCTCGGTACGCTTCTTCACGTAGTCGAGATATTTCTCCACCTCTTCCTTCTGCTCGGCAGTAGTTACCTGCTGAACATATTCGCTCTCTGGAGCCAGAACCATGAAGGTTACACCAAACATAGTATCGGCACGTGTGGTGAAGATGGTAAACTTCACGTCGCTGTCCTTTACAGAGAATACTACCTCTGTACCCTCAGAACGGCCAATCCAGTTCTTCTGTGTTTCCTTTATACTATCGCTCCACTGGATGGTCTCCAAACCGTCGAGCAGACGCTGAGAGTAGGCTGATGTTCTCAGGCACCACTGCTGCATCTTCTTCTGGATGACAGGATAACCGCCACGCTCACTTACGCCGTTTACTACCTCGTCGTTGGCAAGCACAGTACCGAGACCTGGGCACCAGTTAACCATCGTTTCGCCGAGGTAAGCGATGCGGTAGTTCATCAGAATCTGCTGCTTCTTCACGTCGTCGTAGCTGTTCCACTCCTCGGCTGTGAAGTCAATCTGCTCGTTCTGAGCCACGTTCAAGTCAGCAGAACCCTTCTCCTCGAAGCGCTTGATGAGCTTCTCGATAGGCTGAGCCTTCTGGCAGCTGTTGCAGAAGAATGAGTTGAACATCTTCTGGAAAGCCCACTGAGTCCAATGGTAATACTTAGGGTCGCAGGTACGAACCTCGCGGTCCCAGTCGAAAGAGAAGCCGATTTTGTCGAGCTGCTCACGATAACGGTTGATGTTGGCTACGGTAGTAACCTCTGGGTGCTGACCGGTCTGGATAGCATACTGCTCAGCAGGCAATCCGTAAGCATCGTAACCCATAGGGTTCAGTACGTTAAATCCGTTCAAACGCTTGTAGCGTGCATAGATATCGCTAGCGATATAACCAAGTGGGTGACCTACGTGCAAACCAGCTCCTGATGGATAAGGGAACATGTTGAGCACATAGAATTTCTTCTTGTTTTCATCCTCTGTCACCTTGTAGGTCTTGTTCTCGACCCATTTCTGGTGCCATTTCTTCTCGATTTCTCTGAAGTTGTATTCCATTGTTTTATCTAATAATTATGTTTCTTTTCTTAAATATAATAAGGTATAACCCTATTCAAGGTGCAAAATTACATTTATTTTGGCACATAACAAAATAAAATGCAAGTTTTTTATGAATTTAATGTCTTAGCATGCACACACTTCATGTTCTTTTCCAGTTGGGCGGTAGAGCTGGCTCCTACTAATACGCTGGTTACACCTTTCTGCTGCAATATCCAGGCAAGTGCCATTTCGGCGAGTGTTTCGTCTCTTTCTCCTGCTTCTGCGTTCCATTTCTTGAGCTGTTCCAGCAGTTCTGGAGTTAGAGCAGAGTGTTTCAGAAAATGCTCTTTTGCCATACGGCTGTCTGCCGGTATTCCGTTGAGATATCGGTCGGTGAGAAGTCCCTGTGCCAAAGGTGAGAACGAGATGAAACCGATGCCGTTTTCTGCGCAATAATCTAAGGTTCCATTCTCTTGTGGCGCATGGTCGAGCATGTTGAGTCTGTCCTGAAAAATGAGCAGCGGACAGTCGCGTTCCTTCAGATATTGGTCAGCAAACTTTAGGGCTTCCAGTGGCCAGCGGCTGATGCCGAGATAAAGAGCCTTGCCTTGCTTCACGATGTCTACCATGGCTTGAAGGGTTTCTTCGAGCGGTGTGTTCGGATCGTAGCGGTGGCTGTAGAAGAGGTCAACATACTCGAGATTCATTCTCTTGAGACTCTGATTCAGACTGGCCATCAGATACTTACGGGAACCCCAGTTGCCGTAAGGACCTTCCCACATATCATAACCTGCTTTGGTTGAGATAAAGAGTTCATCGCGATAGGGTTTGAAATCATCTTTCATCAGTCTGCCCATCGTTTCCTCTGCACTTCCGTATGGAGGTCCATAGTTGTTAGCCAGGTCGAAGTGGGTGATACCATGGTCGAAGGCATAGTGAGTGATGGCACGACTTCTTTCGTAAGAATCTACCTCTCCGAAGTTGTGCCAGAATCCCAAACTTATTTTAGGCAGCAAGATACCACTCTTGCCGCATCTCTTGTAGAGCGCTTCTGCATCGCTATAGCGATTGGCGTCAGCATGATAAATACCTTTAATGTCCATCATTTCTTATTTTTTTTATTACAGCGAAGAGCCAGAAACTCTTCACTCTTCACCTTTTCTTTGTAAATGCCTGTAAATAAGGTGTTTAGCGCGGTGAAGAGTTCTTGTCCACTCTTCACCCACTCTTCACCACTCTTCACCGGTATATGGTTAGGAGCCTGCCGGCTCTTCCTTTTCTACATCGCAAAGGTAATAAAAATATTCAATATAATCGTCGTATTGAATAAAAATTATATTTTTTTCGATATGGAAGAGTAAGTGGAAATGTAGTAAAGTATGATATAGAGGTTGGTTATGAAAAAATCATTCTGTTATATGTATGCTATACTTTATCAAAATACACTTTTAAGGACGACTTTTTGTGGTTTTATACATTTTTAAACCTGAGTTCGGGATAAGATTATGTCATAAAGTCTATGGCATAATCTTATCCCGAACTCAGGTTAGAAGATATCCTCGACGACTTGTCTGTTATGAAAGAGAAGGACGAGGCAAAAGACCAGCGCCTTGACAGAATTGAAGCGGCATTGGGTGAACTGGTTAAGGCAGCTGGTTCCACACAGCCTACTACTTCAACTACCCAAGCGGAATCTACAAACAGCATTTCTTATGACGCATTGAAAGGTGCTATTCGTGATGGTATGATAGAATATCACGAAACGAGCCCAAAACATACAGACTTCCTTACAGAAGAAAATATCCGAAAGCTTCACTCTGTAATAAACAAAGCAGATGGAGAGTGGCTCAAAAAACATTGGGCAAAACAAGACGAAGAAGCAAAGAAAAAGTATAACCTACTTGCCGGTAAGCGCACAGCTCAGGGCATCCAGACAATCCCCATGGTTGCAGAGTGGGCTTCGGAATACTCTCCTGAGATTCAGAGGACAATTCGCTTCATTGGACTGAAGACTCTTGATGAAGATGAACCTGCAGAAACAGCTCATGCCATCCTAAAGGTATGGGGTGATGCACTATCACGCATTACAACCCCTCCTCCACCAGCACCACCATCGCTAATGGCATGGCTGAAGTATAAGTGGCAGCAGGTAATAGTCTTCCTCCGTAATCGCAGAGCAATATCCTACACATTATTATTAATAGGAGGACTTACGGCCATGATTTGCCTTAGCCTTTATCAGAGTGCCGCCATGGATCTTGACAGAACCAACCGTATCTTCTATCATTATGTGATCAAGAATACTAATGCTGCCAATGACTACTATGAGTTTGATTCACTCATCCATACAAAAGACTTCTTCAAGACATACAGGACTCTTGATAATTGATTTATTCAACCGCAGTACATGCATCTTCGTAAACACTCGATACGAAGATGTGTGTATGCATTTGCCGTGTTATTGGCTCTATTCTGTACGAAAAATCAATAGAAACATCGTTTTGTATGTTAAAACAAACAAAAAACAGCAGATAAATGTCTTTTTTATTGCGTATTCTTCAATTATTCCAATTAATTTCAGTATTTTTGCAGCGTATATATTATTAAATAGGTGTTGTATGGACAGAAAACTCAATCGTATTAAGACGGCTTTGGTCGATAATGGCAAAACCAACAAGTGGCTCGCAGAGCAGTTAGGCAAGGATCCTGCAACTGTGAGCAAATGGTGTCCTAACGCTTGTCAGCCATCACTTGAGATGATGATGACAATAGCCAAACTTCTGAATGTTGATCTCAATGAACTCGTTCGTTTCGAAGCCGTGCCTGATCCTGTAAGAAAGGAACAGGAGAAATAAACAAGCTTACTATTGATTTTGACAAAATTTCACTAAACCAAGTTCAGATACAACTTGATTTTTTGAGTGACATTATAAACACATTGAAATTCGGAAAAAGAAAAGACTCTTTGCGAATCATATATTATGCTAAATATTGAGTTAAATGTTGAATCTTAATGCATTATCTTTGTTTGCTAGTGCCGGCATCGCTGAAACTTATTTTGAGCGACATGGCATTCATGTGCGTGTTGCTGCAGAATTATTAGAGGAGCGAGTAAAGATCTATCGGCAAATGTATCCTGAAGTGAATATGTTTCAGGGAGACTTAACTATTGAAGATAATTATAATAAAGTAATAGAAGCTGCCAGAGAAGCAGGATGCAACTTTCTTCTTGCAACACCTCCTTGCCAAGGTATGAGCAAGGCAGGTTTGAAAAAGAAGACAGACCCACGAAACTCTCTTATCCTTGTTGTCCTTAAAGCAATCAAAGACATTCGACCTCAGTTTGTAATCATTGAGAACGTACCAGAAATCATAAGTGCTCACATTAATTATGAAGGCGACATAGTTAATGTCAATGACCTTCTTGTTCGCGAGCTTGGGGAGGAATACAATTTCAACAATAGGAAGATTGTAAACACAATGAACTACGGAATTGCTCAATCACGTGAACGTTGCGTATTCCTTCTGTCAAGAAAAGACTCTAACGTAAAATGGGAGTTCCCTGAACCAAGCGATAAGATACTTACGATGCGTGACGCAATTGGCGACTTGCCATCACTTGACCCATACGTAACTGATTTAAGCGACGAAGAGCGTAATAAGCTGTTCCCTGACTTTGAGAAAAAGCGTCAAGCAGGATTGGCGGTTTCTCCTTGGCATTGTCCGCCAAATCATATTTATCGTCATGTCATAGCCATGATGCATACGCCTGAAGGTCATTCTGCAATGAATAATAAGGTGTACTTCCCTACATTAAAAGATGGTTCAAAGACCAAAGGGTTCAACAATACATACAAGCGTCAATTTTGGGATAAGCCTGCCTTTACGATAACTATGTACACAAGTCGTATAGGTTCGCAGCAGAATGGACACCCAGGATATCCTATTGTTGACTCTGAAAACGAAGAAGAGAGAATCTGGTCTGATCCTCGCACCATGACCATATTTGAAATCATGCGATTGTCTTCTCTTCCTGACGACTGGAATATGCCACTTGATACAAGACCTAATCTTGTTCGAGAGGTATTAGGAGAAGGAGTACCACCCAAACTGCTTGAGGCAGCACTAATAGAATTAGAGAAAAATTTCCAATGACGATAAAATTCAAACATAGGATTAAGGCTTTGTCACTCTTTGCTAACGTAGGAGTGGCAGAGTCCTATCTACGTGATGTCGGTGTTGATGTTGTCGTTGCAAATGAGCTTATTGAAAAAAGAGCGAGATTCTATCACCACCTCTATCCTGAAGTTAATATGATAGCCGGTGACATTACAGACGATGCCGTTTACAATCGCATCATAGCAGAAGCTTCACAACAGGGAGTGGAGTTTTTATTGGCTACACCACCTTGTCAGGGTATGTCATGCGCTGGTAGGAAAGACCCTCTTGATCCAAGAAATAGTCTTATCTTTTTCGCTATCAAGGCAATCAAAGACCTCAATCCTCGATTTGTTCTGTTGGAAAATGTGCCAAGACAGAAACAAACAAAACTCAATACAGGATCAGCATTCATACCTATTCCAGAGTTTGTAAAATCAGAGTTGCAAGATGAATACGAATTCAACAAGCAACGAGTAATCAACGCAATGTATTACGGAGTACCACAATCACGCCAACGATACTTCTACTTATTAGTAAGGAAAGACGAAGGTGTCCATTGGGAGTTCCCCGAACCCAAGGGAAAAGTGATTACTCTTGAACAGGCCATAGGTTCGCTTCCTTCTCTTGACCCATTACTTCGCGAGGAATCTGAGCGATACAGATTTCCTGAATATGAGAAGAAAAAGGCAGAAGGTCTCAAAATTTCCAAGTGGCATTTTCCACCATTACAAACGTGGAAATATGTTGAGTGGTTGATTCATACCCCAACGGGATGTTCGGCATTTCAAAACGAGAAGTACTTCCCAACAAAAGATGGTAGGAGAATCAAGGGTAGTCCTCAAACATATAAACGTATGTCATGGGATAAACCTGCGACAACCGTTATGAGGAACAGCAATATCATATCTGCGTTTACTACGGTTCATCCTGGACGAGTGATAAAAGCAAGTGACTCCGAAGAAGAACGCCAATACTCAGATCCTCGCGTCCTAACCATATATGAATTGCTCGTCATCTCATCCCTTCCTCTGGATTGGGATATACCCGAATGGGCAAGCGATTGTATGATACGCGAAGTAATCGGTGAAGGCATACCTCCTTTACTAGTTAGAAAAGCAATTGAGAATCTAATAGTTGTTGGCAACTATAATAAATAAGTGCATACATCATGATAGATAAACAAAGAATAGCAGCAAAGGAATTTGCAGAAAAATGGCAAGGGAAGGGTTATGAACGTGGTCAGAGTCAGACCTTTTGGCTTGAATTGTTGCAGAAGGTTTTCTTGGTGGAGGATCCTTTTTCATTCATCAAGTTTGAGGAAAAGGTCAAGATAACAAATACAGGATTCATAGATGGCCGTATTCCCAAAACAAAGGTTCTTATTGAACAGAAGTCGCTTGAGATTGATTTGAAGAAGGAAAAACTCCAGTCCGACGGACAGATGTGTACCCCATTTCAACAAGCCAAGAGGTACATTTCTGCTTTGCCGCTATCTGATCATCCTCGTTGGGTTGTTCTTAGCAATTTCAAGTCATTCTTGATTTTCGATATGGAGCAGCCCAATGGCGAACCATTTGAGGTATTGTTGGAAAACTTGGAACGAGAATATCAAAGGCTCGATTTCCTTGTATCTACAGGTCCAGCTCATTTGCGTCAAGAGAAAGAACTTTCATTTCAAGCAGGAGAGCTTATTGGTAAGCTCTACAATGCATTTTTGCCACAATACATTGACCCTACATCAGCCCATTCTTTGCACTCATTGAATGTGCTATGTGTTCGTTTGGTATTCTGCTTGTATAGCGAGGACACAGGTCTTTTCGGCACGAACCATAGTGCGTTCTATGACTACATGAAGTCATCAAACGATGTCCGTCAAATGCGAAAGGATCTTATTGATTTATTTAAGGTTCTGGATACCGACATCCCTAATCGTGATCAGTATGATGAAAGGACCAAGCATTTTCCATACGTTAATGGAGGCTTGTTCCATGATGATACACCTATAGAAATTCCAAATTTCACACAAGAGATAGCTGATTTGTTACTTGAGGATTGTAGTGCTGGTTTCGATTGGTCACGTATTTCTCCTACAATTTTTGGTGCTGTGTTTGAGTCTACTCTCAATCCTGAAACGAGAAGAACCGAGGCCATGCACTACACTAGTTTGGAAAATATCCATAAGGTGATAGATCCTCTATTCTTAGATGATTTGAAAGCTGAACTTGAGCAAATCAAGAAAATATCGGCCAAGAAGACGCGAAAAAGGAAGTTGTATGAATACCAAGCAAAGTTGGCAAGCCTTAAGTTCCTTGATCCAGCTTGTGGTTCCGGCAATTTCCTAACCGAAACCTACCTGAGCCTAAGAAGGTTGGAGAATGAGATGATAACCCTTTATTTCGAGGGCGCATATATGATGAATCTTGGAGATCCTATCAAGGTTTCTATTTCTAATTTCTTTGGTATTGAGATAAACGACTTTGCGGTATCTGTAGCGGCTACGGCTCTATGGATAGCAGAATCGCAGATGTGGCATGAAACAGAAAACCTTGTTCAATTTGATGGCGAGTTTTTGCCGCTCAAGACCAATAACAATATTCATAATAGCAATGCATTTGCTATAGAATGGCAAAGTGTCATTTCTGCAAATGAACTGAATTACATTATTGGTAATCCACCTTTCGTAGGAGCTCGCTACATGTCCGACAGTCAGAAAAGTGACAAGGCGAAGGTATTCGGAGCAGACTGGAAGAATATAGGTAGTCTTGACTATGTGTCATGCTGGATATACAAGAGTATGCAGTTCATGAGTGAGAATACAGACTTGAAAGCCGCCATTGTTGCAACGAACAGTGTTTGCCAAGGTGAACAAGTTCCAGCATTGTGGGCTCCGTTATTTGACAAGGGCATAACTATCAACTTTGGTCATCAAAGTTTCCAATGGGAGTCAGAGGCGCGTGATAAGGCACATGTTCATTGTGTGATTATCGGATTCTCACTAAAGAGTAACAATGTAACGAAACGCATATTTACCGGAAACGAGGTGCTTTATGTTGACAATATTAATGGCTATCTACAAGGGAAACCAAATGACACAATTGAAAGTCATAATAAGGCAATTTGCAAGGATGCGCCTTTGATGCAATTAGGAAATAAGGCGATTGACGACAAAGGAAAACTTAGCAAATATACTACCGAAGAAAAGGATGCTATCATTAAAGCTTACCCTGCAGCAGCCTCATTGTTCAAGCCATGTTATGGAGCTGACGAATACCTCGATAGACGTGAAAGATGGTGTCTTTGGTTAAAGGGAATTTCTCCAAGTGTATATAGAGGAATAAAGCCTATATCGGATGCAATTAATAAGGTAAAGGAATTTCGTGCTTCAAGTACGAGAACTCAGACGCAAAAATTCGCATCGACTCCAATGTTATTTGGAGAAACTCGTCAACCTCAATCAGAGTATTTAATCGTTCCTCTAGTAAACACAGAGAAAAGAGTCTATGTTCCAATGGACTTCTTTACCGCAGATATAGTGCCTACTCACCAGCTCGGTGTAATAGAAAACGCAACATTATACCACTTCGGTGTTTTACAAAGCATAGTACACATGGCATGGATGCGCTACGTTTGCGGAAGACAGGAAATGCGCACACGATATAGTGTGGAAATTGTGTACAACAATTTCCCATGGCCAACTCCAAATGATACTCAAATCCAGAAGATTGTGAAAACAGCAAAAGCAATCCTTGAAGCACGTAAAAAATACTCAGATTGGAAGCCATTTGACCTCTATAGTGATTTGATGCCTCCTGAACTGATAAAAGCGCACAAGGACAACGACAAGGCTGTAATGGAAGCTTATGGTATGAACCCTCAAAATTTCACAGAAGACGAATCAAATTCTATTCTTCTCAACATGTATAATGAAATTGTGTATCGCTAAGCACATGCATAGAGATAGTGAGTGTACTTTCAAGCGTACCAACCGCTCGTTTGAGGATAGCGACTATGAGTCGTTCGGTATCATCAACGAGAAGGGTGAACTGACTAATGCAGGTGCTCTGCTGGCCGACTATTCTCCTGTACGCCACTCTCGTCTGTTCTGCACTCGATGGAACGGACTTGACAAGGCTAATGGTGTGATGGATGCGTTGGATGATGAGGAATACAGCGGAAGTCTTGTAACTTTGCTTCAATCCGGACTTGATTTCGTGCGTCATAACACAAGAAAGGCTTGGCGCAAGACTGCCGACAACCGTCTTGAATATCCCGAATACCCTGAACGTGCTGTGGAAGAGGGCTTGGTAAACGCTCTTATTCATCGCAACTATCTGGAACTTGGCAGTGAGGTGCATATCGACATGTACGATGACCGCCTTGAACTCTTCTCGCCTGGTGGCTTGATGGATGGCGGTTCTATCAAGAATATGGATGTGATGAACATGGCATCACGTCGTCGCAACCCAATACTTGCCGACATCTTCAGTCGCTTGAAGTACATGGAGCGCCGTGGCTCTGGCTTCAAAAAGATTGTGACAGCCTACAAAAGTCATGATGGTTACACCGAAGGTATGGATCCAACATTCTCTACTCCTTGGGACAGCTTTGTCTTAGTATTGCCTAAGTTTGATATTGACGGTGTTGATGGTGTCTATGTAACTACCGATGAAGCAAGTGTCCAAGATAGTGTTCAAGGTAGTGACCAAGGTGCTCAAGGTAACGGAATTGAACTGAACGAAAAGCAAAAAGCCGTTTTAGAATTCTGCTCTGTGCCTCAATCTGCTTCGGATATATTGGATCATAAAATTTATAACTCGCTGATTATCAGCGTGTATTAAATTAGAGGAGGTAAAGTAGATTTCATGCATTTATATCCTCTTACATTCTTTGAATTCCTGGATGCAGTAGGTGAAAACCGTATGGTGGAACTGCTTATGTCAAAGGATTGGAGTATGATAACCATGTTCCGGAATAAATTTGAAGAATGCCTGCGACAGTATTATCTGGTAGGGGGAATGCCGGCTGTAGTCAAGTCTTTTGCCAGTGAGGGGAATCTGTCTAAAGTCAGAAGCATTCAAAAAGGAATCCTTGAAGCGTATGAGCGAGATTTTTCCAAACATGCTCCGGCTATAGAAGTTCCACGTATCCGAATGGTTTGGAAATCCATCCCTTCCCAGCTCGCCAAGGAAAACAAGAAATTCATCTATGGTGCCGTGAAGGAAGGAGCCAGAGCAAAGGATTTTGAGCTCGCCATCGAATGGCTGAAAGATGCAGGGTTGATCTATAAGGTAAACCGCTGTAAGAAAGCCCTGTTGCCTTTGGCAGCATACGAGGATTTCTCTGCTTTCAAATTATTCCTGTCTGACATAGGTCTGATGGGAGCCATGAGCAATATTCCTGCCCAAAGCTTGCTGGAAGGAAATGTACTGTTTTCTGATTTTAAGGGGGCGCTGACAGAGCAGTATGTCCTGCAGCAGCTTAAGGAGAAATCTTCCCTATCTATCTATTATTGGTCGGCCGAAAATTCTCGTGGTGAAATAGATTTCCTGGTGCAGGATGAGGAAAGAATCATTCCGATAGAAGTAAAGGCTCAGGAGAATTTGCAGGCTAAGAGTCTGAGGGTGTTTGTGGAGCGCAATCAGGGACTAAAAGGTATGCGCCTATCTATGTCACCTTATAGAGAGCAGGATTGGCTTGCCAATTATCCATTATATTCCGTGTCTGCAATATTTGGATAAAAAAACAAAGTTCACAAGGTTGTGGGCCACAAACTGGTGAACTTTTAATAGTATATTGTAAATCAGGTATTTAAATGTGTCTTTTTTTTGACGCCTGGCGAAAGACTTTCTTTTAAATAAACAATTCATCCATCGTAATCTGTTTCTGTACGATGTCGCTATGTTTGTTCTGCTTCAATCCGAAAGAAGTAATCAATGTGAGGAGAAGCGATTTGGATGTTTTCGTCTCTTCTGTGAATATACGCAGTTTCTCCAGCAACTTCTCCTCATATTCCTTGCTGATTTCGAATTCGCTCTTGTAGAATTTCATCTCACAGATATTGATGGTTTCATCTTTCCGGTCTATCAGCAAGTCTATTTGAGTTCCCTTTTCTGTGTTGCTGCTTCGCCATGAGCAAACCAAGGTCTGTACTCCCGAAATTCCCAGGGCGTGCTTGATTTTGTCTATATGGTTTAGACAAAGCATCTCGAAAGACAAGCCAGCCCAAGTATGGTATAGCTGACTGTTCTGGGAGGATGACCAGAAACTGGAATCCTGATACTTGTTGTGCTTGATGAAACGGAAGTAGAAGAGCGTATAGAAATCTACTAACTGGAATAAGGTGTTTCGCTTTTGGCGAATGTCGGAAGTCATCTTATTGGCTGTACTGAATGGTTCATACAGACGGATGAATCCGCATTGTTCCAATTCTTCCAGTACAGTAGAGAAGGCTCCGTTATCTTTTCCTCCCGATGCCTTGACCAGTTCCTGTCGGGTCATACCCATTCCTTTGGTAGCAAGGGCAGTAACCACGGCGATATGGTCGGCTGATTTCTTAAACAAAGCTCTGTATAAGTCGTTGAACTCATCTTTCAGTTCTGCATTGTCTGCGAAAAACAGCTGGTCGATGTTCTGTGCCAGACTTTTCGATTTATCCATCATAGACAGATAATAAGGTATTCCTCCCATAACCATATAGCATTCTGCTATCTGTTTTCGGCTGTAGCCGAAGTGGTAAGCCTTGAAGTATTCTTCACATTCGTGCAGGGTGAATGGTTTTACAATCAGATGATGGGTCAGTCGGTTGTGCAAGCCACCACGGTTGCGAATCAGGTTGTTGATCATCCAGGAGGTGGCAGATCCGCAAACGATGAGTTTGATGTCGTTGCGCAGTACAGCCCAGCTGTTCCAGAAGTTTTCCAGTGCTGGTATGAATCCCGATTTGGCGGTATCCATCCATGGCAATTCATCGATGAATATTACTTTCTTGCCTTCCGGAAGTGTTTCTATGTATTGTGATAGGGCATAGAATGCCAGCAGCCAGCTCTTGAATGTCTGCAGAGTGGTGGAGTGGGTGTATTTTTGCAGGGAAATGCTGAAGTTGACAAGCTGTTCGCCTTTGGCAACTCCGTTCATTCCTGTCATAAAGAAGGCAAAATGGTCCTCTACGGCTTTTCTGATGAGAAAAGTCTTGCCTACACGTCGTCTTCCATAGACGGCGATAAACTCTGATCTATCGGAGTTTATATATTCATTGAGCAGTTTGAGTTCTGCTTCTCTTCCTATCAGTCTCTGTTCCATATCTTTCGTTATTTTCTTTTTGCAAAGAATAATGCAAGCGAGCGCAATGAAAGCTTGCTTTCAAATTGCGAGTGCAACTTATTTTCTGCGCAAAGATATAAAAAAATCCCCATTAGCGCAAATTATTCGTGGATAATCTGCGCTAATGGTATGAAAAAAGCATATTAGCGCAGATTATCTGCGTGTTTTGGTCTTTTTATTTAATACAGAACCATCGGCAAGAAGGGATAAACAGGGGCTATAGTTTCTTCAGTTTGGCCCCATTGATTTGTTAGATAGCTAATATAAAATACACTTTTAAGGACGACTTTTTGTGATTTTCCACACTTTTAAGGACGACTTTTTGTGGTTTTATACATTTTTAAGGACGACTTTTTGTGTTCATTGAAATAAAAAATGTATTTTTGCATTCAGAAACATCAAATAATCAGATAGTTATGAAGAGGTTACTTCATTAAAATTGATTTATTATTGTAGCCATAGCCGATAATCTTGACATCTACTTTTGAATGGATTAAAGTTGGTGAACCTTGTATCTTGTATTGGAAGTAGATTGTATCTATTTTCTCTGTTGTGGCTATTTTGAGAGTTTTAACTTGATTGAATATTTCCATTGTTATCTTTTTGAATTTTTTATTGTCGCAAATAACCACTCTTTTTTTTACAATATATCCTCGTTGGTCTGTCTTGTACTCAATAGCAACGTATGCCTCCAAATTATTTTTTTGAAACTCAATAGGATATTTACATTTTCTTTTCAATTCGTTTATAAACAACTCTTTATTTCTATAGTCAGGATTACCTGTGCTTACTTGGCATACATCAAATAGTTGCGGAGATGTTCCCACAAGAGACACATTAGTATTGGAGTTGCATGAACCAAATACTACCAAAACTGTCAATAATATAATACCCACTAATTCCTTCATCTTTATTCTATATGATTTTATCTATGACTCCACTTTAAAAAGTGGATTAAATTTGAATTAAACATATGCCTTGGAAAGCCTTTATGTAATCCTCGGCGTTAACTAACTCTGACAACGTAGAACACACCTTGCCTTGCTCTGTAAAAGCATAAGTTGAATAGCGGTTGCCGCCTCTTCCATTTGAGATCACAATTTGTGACCTCAAACATTCTTCTCTACTCAATTCAATACGAAAATCATCGGGAAATCGCTTTATGTTACGCTTTACAGCTTGATTTAACACCCTGGTTTCCACTCCATAAAGTTCAGTCAAGTCTCTGTCTATCATAATTTGATTCCCATCATTTTAAGATAGTCTGATAACGTTCCCATACCTACAGACTTCCTGTATTCGTCAACTTTCTCAGGATTCTCCAGCTTGTAAAGATGCCATTTGCCGTCCTTGTCTTCTTCCAATTGGGTGCCATATCGCTGTGGACGACCTTCGAAAAGGCAGATACGGTCTTCCATCATCGCCACATTCTCACGAGGAATATCGCCTCTCTCTGCAGCCTTTAGGAACAATGGCAGATATTTCCTTTGCATCTCGACCGATGAATGCTGAACAACAAGCCAATAAGCTCTACATGCATCACCAACCTTGTCCTTACCAACAAATCCACGTGAATCAAGGATTTTAAAAATCTTCTGTTGGTTGACGCTGTCAATCGTAGCCATTACGGAAAAAATGGAATCTATCTTTGCCTTGTCTTGTGGCTGCTGTCTTGATGTCATCCTCCATTCCTGTCGAATGGCTTGGTCATCCTTTGCTATTTCGAGCAGTTGATTGCGGAGAGGAATATCGTAGTTGGCTTCTTTCCTTGTCTGACGCTCATGCATTGCATTAATGATTTCATTCCATCGCACATCATCATGAATAGGGAGCAGATCTTTGTCTGTTTCTATGTTCAGACTATACCATTCTGGTTCAGCTTTCATTCTCTCCTCAAGAAACCAGAACGCAGCATCTTTATGACCTGCCAGTGATGCCACACATGCAGCATTATAGAGATGCTGGCCGCGAACGTAGTTCTTAAAATCAAATGCATGGGTGAAGTATCGTTCAGCTTCTTGATAATTCTGCTGCATGTAGGATGAATCAGCTTTTGATATTAGACTATTGTACTTCCGACTTTCCTCCACATCAGGTAAAGTACCAGACTGCATCACTCTGATGCTCTTGTTCTTGAAATCCTCCAAAGATATAGCTACAGACTGCATATTATGCATATCAGTTACATCCCAATGATAAACACCTTTCTCTGGCCATTTCTTAGATTCTGTCTGCATGACATACATTATTCCCAGTATTGTCTTACCAGCCTTATTTATTCTGTCAACACAAACAAGTCGGTGTTGTCTTTTATTGAAATATAGATTTCGCCAAATGTTTTCAACATCATTCTTTGGTAGCTTCCACAAAGTTGTCCTGGTTACAGTCAACACTCCATCCTTGCTGATCTCATAATCAGGAACCTCACAGTTGTTCACTCCTTCAAATACATACATATTATCATCAACAGTGCGTAAACCATTCACAGGAAATGGTACATCCTTGGTTATTGCCCTAATGTATTTTGTGTATTCAGTCTGATTTTTTGTAGAGCATGATGTCATAAGCACAACTGCTCCCAATATAAAAATACTTTTCTTCATTTTATCTGTCATTTTTATATTCATTTTTCCAAAATCACAAATTGTGATTTTGAACATTACCATATTTAACAGCATTCAAAGGTAGTGCTTTTAGCCTTTAAACTACTATCACACAACCCCTTTCTTTGAAAAGAACGTAAAATCAATAGTATTATTGCGGTGATTGCACTTTTAGTAATCGCTTCACTCGTTGTACGGTACTTACCCCTTTACCGCTCAACTTTGCCACATCCCGAATGGAATACCCCTTGCGGAGCAAACTAATAACTTCCCTATATTCGGCTTTCATCTGTTCTGCCGTTTTTACAGAGCCTACCTTGCGTCCGAGTTTTCCACCTTTCTCTATATACCGCTTCCTTCCTGACTGCAATCGGAATGAGATATTATCACGTTCCAATTGCGCACAGGTTGAAAGCGTGGCTATCATTATCGGGGAAAGAGGGACGGATGTCCTTCATCGTCCAATAATATAAGCTGTTCCTTTTGAATGTAGAGGTTAATGCCACAGTCAATGAGTTGCAGACAATGGGCAATGTGAACATGGTTTACATAATCTGAAAGCAGACAAGATACGCAAGCGCATATCGCATTACTTTGGCTTGCAACCAATTGTCTTAGAATCTTGGATAATGTCTTTGACACTGTTACGAAATGCCTACTGCCACCATTCAAGAGTGTAGAACAAAGTAAGCTCCGTCATGCCTGTCTCTCCAAGAAGAATTGCTCATTCTACTAATCGCCCAACATCATACACATTGGAGCGTATCGGTGACATGGCTTTCAACAATTGCAGCAATTTGAACAACGTATATACTTATACCGTTCTCCCTATCAACATCGACCAGAATACGTTTACCAATTTCAAGGCTACTACCCTTTGGGTGCCTTTTGGGATTATATTCTGTACTATTTTACATCATTTCCTTCTTAAACCAAAGCTCGAACACGCAGTCGGCAATGAAAACTCCATCCTTCTCCAGGGTGATTAATTCCTTGTCGATGAGGGCTTTCTTGATGCGGTCGATATTGGATTTGCTGCCCAGCGGATAGGTTTCTGTTACAGCCTGGGCGGTGAAACCTGAGTGGACGCCACTGCAGAGGAGGCGCAGAAAATTGAGCTGATAGGTGGTTAAGCCCTCGGTTTGCTGTACGAAAAGACCATGACATTGTTGCAGCAAGGCGCTGATGCCACTTTGTAAGGTTTCTTCGTTTACTTCTTTCTCGGTTTCTGCCATCACGTTCCAAGCTAGTTGCTGCACGTAGGAAGAATAATTCTTTACGGTTTTACAGATTCTTGTAGCATATTCCTCAGATATTTTCTTTCCGTATTTCTCGAATCGGGAGCAGATGAAAGGCACCCAATATTCTGTAGGAATGCAATCCAAGTGCAGCATCTCGCCAAACATATAGAAAGGCATGCGTCGGTTTTGGAAAATGTTTTCCATCAGATGCTTCTTGCTTCCAAAGAAACAGTATGATACATTCTGATGATGCTGCCAGGCGCCACGCAGTTTCTTCTGAACCGTAAGAGTATCAGGGAATTCTCCAATTTGCTGGAATTCGTCGATGCAGACCACCATGCGGATTCCCTTTTCCTGAGCGATTCTTTCTGGAAGATTCAGAATCTCTTCAGGGGAATAGTCCTTAGGGGTAATTCCTAGGGATAAAGAATATTCGGATGTAGGATCTGGACTAAAGGAGATTTTTGGTGAAACTCTTACCAGGAACTGCTTGATGTTTTCTACTACTTGTTCCAGTTTATTACTCATAGATTTCATAATGGTTTCTGCAAAGCGATTGTAGAAATCATATTCGCTTCGGCAGTCATAGATGTCCATATACACCACTTTTATCTCTGGATTATCAATTTCGGATATTACCTTTTTGACGAGCGAAGTCTTGCCCATGCGTCGGGGAGAGATGAGAATGACGTTGATGCCATGCTCAAAGTCTGCCTTGATGCGCTTGGTTTCTTCTATTCGGTCGGTGAAGTTGTTTCCGGCAACCGACATACCATATACGAATGCCTTTTCCATTGTTTTTTTGCTTGATTACGGATGCAAAGATAAGCAAAAAAATGAAAGTTCACAAGGTTGTGGACCACAAACTTGTGAACTTTTAATATTATTTTGTAAATCAAGTATTTAAAAGCTGTTTTTTATACATAAAACAAGCCTGAATCAGAGGCTTTTCTTATCAAACACACCATTCATCGTGATGCAGAGATGCTGGAACTTGCTGAGGAGCTTGTCTGACCATTTCGTCATGTTGTAAAGGTCCTTGATTTCCTTAAACTTCTTTTCATCCCATTGCGGATAATCTATCTCTGAGAAATAACGGCGGTAGTCGCGGAGATTGTCGCCCGAGAAATGGAGATAATCGTCGATGTCGCCAAACCATTCGGGAGTCATCATCTGGGTGGCAAAGGCTTCGAAATTCTGGTTGTCCTGAAGCATGCAGTTGTGATTCAATACACACCATACGCAGAACCAATGGTTCTTGCGGGTGACAAATTTCAACATATTGGCTATCTGAGCCTTCAGATTCTGCATGTCGATGTATTTGCCGTCTTTTACTTTGTAGAAAACCTCGTTGGGAAGGGTTTCCGGAATGCCTTCGGGATGTTCCAAATCGTAGATTTCCTGCTCGATGATGTGCCATTTTACGGTGGCTGATACCAGCTTGAGATATTCTTGTGCTGTAAAATTGACGTGGGCAAGCTGGGCGCCCAGCAGTTGGGTATCTCTTATATATTTCATGAAGTCGAGGCGCAGATTTTCCGGTACCTCGTCTTTTAGCGTTTTTCTTACTTCCAGCAATTGGCTGACGGAGAGTTGCTTTCCGTTGTTATCATATTCCAGGGTTGTAAAGTATCGGTCTATGTCGCTGATGCCCTTTGGTTCTTCCTGATATTCCTGTAGCGACATTTCGAAGAGGCGGGTGGTCTGCTCTTCGCTCATGGCGAGGTTGGTGAAATGGCTCAGCTGGCGGAAGTGGAGCATCAGATAACATGCCATGCTGTATAGCTGGAAGAGATTCCAAAGGCGCTCTACGGGTTTTACGCCGGGGATATGAGTGGGTTTTACCTGGCGTAACAGTTCTTTCTGGAGTTTGGTTACTTCGTTTACGTCGATAGTACTTCCTTTGCCCAGTTCATCGGTTTCGAAAAAATCGTTGAGTTTCGGCAGGATGCGGGTCATATCCAGCGGCGCCACTTTCATCCGTTTTCCTTCTATCTGTTTTCCCTTTTTCATGTCTTCCATGATATGCGCCATCAGGGGTGTAAACTTCTGCATTACGATGATGCTGATGCTTACTTCGTGGGTTTCGTTCTGCTCCTTTCGCTGCTTGGCTATGTCGTTGTGTTGCAGCACCATATCTTTCTCTGCCATATAGCAGAGCCGGGTGGCTTTGGTGCAGAGCGAACGGATATCGAAGGTAAGTTCCTGCGGACTGTAATCTTCCCATGCATCTACCAGAATGCTGAGCATTCGGCAGAAGTTGTCGAGCTGTCGGTCGAAGACTTCGTAGCTGAATTCTATTTCATCTTTATCTTCATTCATTGTCAGTCTGTTTTAAGAAAACCTTATTTCCGCAACACTATAATTTAACATTTTTATAAGCACCTGAGCAACAAAAAGTTGCTCAGGATTTTGCCATGTCAGAAATTTCACTTATCTTAGTGTTGCAAAATAAAAACAAACAAAATTCTGAATGACATGGCAAAACTACAAATAAAATCTGAGAAACTCACTCCTTTTGGAGGAATTTTTTCTATTATGGAGCAATTTGATGCTCTTCTTTCTACGATTCCATGTTTGCCTTAATTGAATGGAAAACTGTTGAAATCAACGGTATTTCTTCTCATCCACAAAAAGAGAGAAACCAAGGAGCATAAGCTACTCGATTCCTCTCTGGAGTTTCTATTTTGCAGTTGTCATTTAAAGAGTCTATATTCATAGGCTTTGCTCTACAACTCCTTTACCATAAAAATGGTGGTGGCGGTATGTCCCGAGTCACCAAGGCGCTGAGGAATATGCCTGAAGCCATGACGCTCATACATGGCTACTGCATCTGAGAATTGTGGGAATGACTCAATATACAGATGACTATAACCAGCCCTTCGGGCTCCTTCAATGGCCTGCGAGAACAAAACAGATCCATTGCCTTGACCACGAACTAAAGGAGACAGGTAGAACTTTACCAGTTCTGCATATCCATCCGGCAATCCCTCCGTGGGATAATAGCCGCAGCCTCCCTGAACGCCCCCATCATCAGCTACAACCAAATAGCCGGCATTCTTCCCAGCCATTGCATCAAAGATATGCTCCGTCCTTGGGTCATCATACACGGTGTTGACTAGCGGAGCGCCATATTCCTCAAAAACAGAACGGATGACATGAGCCAACTGTTGCTGGTCCTTCTCTTCAATATGTCTAATCTCAATCATATCAATTTTCTAAATCCTTATTTCCGCAACACTATAATTTAATATTTTTTATAAGCACCTGAGCAACA
>JAJWJX010000107.1:0-3522 GCA_021623045.1 Segatella copri
CAATTGTCACTACCCCCTCAAAGTAGCGCGTCTACCAATTCCGCCACCTCTCCAAGTATATTGCCATCAATTATCTAACCAAGATAAAACTTGATGTTGTTTCCAAAAAAAATGAGCGGAAAACGGGACTCGGACCCGCGACCCCAACCTTGGCAAGGTTGTGCTCTACCAACTGAGCTATTTCCGCAGTTTTTCCTATTACTTAGGAGCGTTCCTCTGAATGCGAGTGCAAAGGTACTACTTTTTTCTGAATTACCAAACTTTTCTTCGATTTTTTTGAAAAAAAATGTGCATTTTGCCCTTTTTAGTGAGCAAAACACACATTTTAAGCCTTATTTTGCCGATTTTTAAACTCATCCGGCAGAAAAATCGGGAAAATGGAAATTATACTAATCCATCCTACTGCGATAATCTTCGTAGCTGAAATCTCTTAGAATTTCCAATTTTCCATCTAAATGTACGATTCCTATTGATGGATGAGTGATTCCATTAAAGGTATTTGTCTTTACCGTAGTGTAATGCAGCATATCTTCGAAAATAACATTCTCGCCTATTTGCAATTCATGGTCAAATTTCCAGAAACCCATAAAATCTCCACTCAGACAACTGTTGCCACCTATTCTATATATATGTGCGCCCTCAGGAGCCTTCGTCGGATCATCAACCTCCAGGGTTTCTGCATTTCTGACAGCTGGCATATACGGCATCTCCAGACAGTCGGGCATATGACAGGTAAAACTGGCATTTATGATAGCTGTCCTGATACCTTTATCTTCAACCACATCTACTACCTGAGTTACAAGCGGCCCGGTCTGCCACCCAAAGGCACTACCAGGTTCCATGATAATTTTAAGATGAGGATAACGCTGATGAAATCCCTTTATTATATTAATAAGGTGTTCCACATCATAATCCTTCCTGGTCATCAGATGACCTCCACCGAAATTGATCCATTTCAGCTGCGGAAACCAAGGAGAGAATTTCTCTTCGATATGAGCTAACGTACGTTCAAAGACATCCGCCCCACTCTCGCAGTGACAATGACAATGGAATCCTTCTATATCTGAAGGCAAAGTTTGAGGCAATTTATCTGCCGATACACCGAACCGGGTTCCAGGTGCACACGGATTATACAGCAATGTTCCGACTTCAGAATATTCCGGATTTACTCTCAATCCCAGTCTGATGTCAGAATTTGCCCTACGAACCCGTTCATGATATCGCTCATATTGCGTAAGCGAGTTGAAAGTAAGATGGCTTGAGCATTGAGCTATCTCATCAATCTCATAATCGGTATAAGCCGGCGAAAAAGTATGCGCCTTACTGCCAAATTCATGATACGCCAGTTTTGCCTCGCTAAGAGAGCTGGCCGTGGTCGAAGAAATATACTCTCTGAAAATCGGAAATGTCTTCCAAAGAGCATAAGCCTTAAAAGCTAGAATAATTTCCATATCGGCACGCTCAGCCACACTCTTGATGAGCGACAGATTGTGTCGCAAACGTTCTTCCTCTAAAACGTAAATTGGTCGATGAATCTCATTAAAATTCGCTAAATTTACTTGCATAACTTGATAAATATTAATTTTATGGTGCAAAGATAGCTTTTTATCCCGAATATAATTGCTAGTTTGCGTTTTTTTTAATACTTTTGCATCATAAAAATCATTTTGACGATGAAATTAGCGATAATGACCAAGTCCACATTCTTTGTGGAAGAAGATAAAATACTATCCTCGCTGTTCGACGAGGGCATGGACAACCTGCATCTTTTCAAGCCAGGTTCGTCACCAATGTATGCTGAGCGACTGCTCACGTTACTGCCTGAAGACTATCTTCGCAAGATTACTGTTCATGATCATTATTACCTCAAACAGGAGTATGATTTAGCAGGAATCCATATAGACGATCCGCTAGCACCGGTACCGGATGGTTACAAAGGCAAGTTCAGTCGCACCTGCACAGATCTCTCGATGCTGAAAGAGATGAAGAAGAAATCAAACTATGTGTTTCTGAAAAACATCTTCGACTGTATTGAGTTTAAAGATGAAAAGTCTTCCTTCAATCTGCAGCAGCTTGAGAATGCAGCCAAGGCAGGACTCATAGACAAGAAGGTATACGCCTTGGGAGGCATGAGTCTGGAAAATCTCAAGATTGCCAAGGAACTCGGATTTGGAGGAGTAGTAATCTGTGGAGATCTCTGGAACCGTTTCGACATTCACAACGAGCGCGATTTCAAAGAGCTGATTCTTCACTTCGAGAAATTGAGAAAGGCTATCAGCTAATACTGAGGTTCCCGAAAAAAGATTCATCCCCCTACATGAAAATAGATAAAAATAACTATTAATACACATAAACACTAATAGAAATGAGTGACAAAAACTCTTTTTTGGTATTCTCTGGTACTAACTCGAGATACCTTGCAGAAAAAATCTGCGCTAGTTTAGGTTGCCCACTGGGTAATTTGGTTGTAACCAAGTTCTCTGATGGTGAATTTGGCGTATCTTTCGAGGAGTCTATCCGCGGACGCGATGTTTTCCTCGTACAGAGCACATTCCCTAATTCAGACAACTTGATGGAGTTGCTCCTGATGATTGACGCAGCAAAGCGTGCTTCTGCCCGCAATATTATTGCTGTTGTTCCTTACTTCGGATGGGCCCGTCAGGATCGCAAGGACAAGCCACGTGTCAGCATCGGCGCTAAACTGGTAGCCGACTTGCTCAGTGTTGCCGGTATCGACCGTCTCATCACCATGGATCTCCATGCCGACCAGATTCAGGGCTTCTTTGATGTTCCTGTAGATCACCTCTATGCATCTGGCGTTATTTTGCCATACCTGCAGAGCTTACGCCTCAAGGATATGGTCATTGCTTCTCCAGACGTTGGTGGTTCTAAGCGTGCCAACACTTATGCTAAGTACTTCGGCTGCCCTCTCGTGCTCTGCAACAAGACCCGTGCTCGCGCCAATGTAGTAGCAAGCATGCAGATTATCGGTGATGTAAAAGACAAGAATGTTGTCATCATTGATGATATGGTCGATACAGCCGGTACTATCACGAAGGCTGCCGACATCATGAAGCAGGCTGGTGCAAAGACTGTTCGTGCATGTGCATCTCACTGCGTGATGAGTGGTCCTGCATCTGAGCGTGTTCAGGATTCAGCTCTTGAGGAGATAGTATTCACTGATTCCATCCCTTACACCAAGCGTTGCGCAAAGGTTAAGCAGATTTCTATTGCAGATATGTTTGCAGAAACCATTCGCCGTGTTGAGGATAACGAGAGTATCTCTTCCCAGTATCTGGTATAAAGAAATATCATCATACAAGTTTACAAGGAGTCTTTCTTTTAAAAAGGAAGACTCCTTTTTTATGATTCCATTCTTCCTCTTGTTTCTAATCTACATTCATTTTTCACAATTCACTTTTCACAATTCACTTTCCACAACTACAATAACACTGTTCATTGTTCGATTTCAATCGAGTAGGAGGAAAACGAAGTAGTTTTTCTCCTACTTTCGTCTTCCGA
>JAJWJX010000069.1:0-17751 GCA_021623045.1 Segatella copri
AGGTCGGAAGACGAAAGTAGGAGAAAAACTACTTCGTTTTCCTCCTACTCGATTCAGTAGCCGTTTATTTTTCTCGAAATAGGGTAGCAAGTTACCCTCATTATCATGTTTTTATAGAAAAAAAGCAAAAAGACTTGCATATTTTCTGATTTTTATTTATCTTTGCACCCATATTACAAAATTATAAAATAGAATTATACTCTTATGGGAGGCATTTTCGGAACTATTTCCAAGAAAAGCTGTGTCGCTGATCTCTTTTACGGCACAGATTACAACTCACATCTCGGCACACGCCGGGGCGGTTTGGCAACCTACAGTAGTGAGAAGGGCTTTGTGCGCTCTATCCACAATCTGGAAAGTTCATACTTCAGAACGAAGTTTGAACCTACACTCAACAAGTTTGAAGGAGCTACATCGGGCATCGGCGTGATTAGTGATACAGATGCCCAGCCACTCATCATGAACTCTCATCTTGGCCGCTTTGCCATTTGCACTGTAGCTAAGATAGTAAACAAGGATGAACTTACCCAGCTTCTGCTCGAAAAGAACATGCACTTTGCAGAGATGTCTTCGGGTAGTACCAATCCAACTGAGTTGGTGGCTCTGCTTATTATTCAGGGTAAAACCTTCAGAGAAGGTATCGAAAACGTTTTCCATCACATCAAAGGTTCCTGCACCATGATGATCCTTACCGAGGATGGCATTATCTGTGCGCGTGACAGTTGGGGACGTACTCCAATCATCATCGGCAAGAAGGAAGGTGCCTATGCGGCTTCCAGCGAAACCACCTCGTTCCCTAATCTCGATTATGAAACAGCATATGAGGTAGGACCAGGCGAAATCGTGAAGATTAAAGCTGATGGCATGGAGCAGATTCGTCCTGCTAACAAGAAGATGCAGGTTTGCTCTTTCCTCTGGGTTTACTACGGATTCCCTACATCTACCTACGAGGGCAAGAATGTAGAGGAGGCGCGTTTTACCAACGGCTTCAATCTCGCCAAGACCGATGATGTGGAGGTAGACTGCTGCAGCGGTATTCCTGATTCAGGTACGGGTATGGCGATGGGTTATGCTGCCGGCAAGGGTGTGCCTTACCAGCGTTGTATTGCCAAGTATACGCCTACATGGCCTCGTAGCTTTACTCCAAGCAACCAGAGCATGCGTTCACTGGTAGCCAAGATGAAGCTGATTCCTAACAAGGCGATGCTCAAGGGCAAGCGTGTGTTATTCTGTGATGACAGTATCGTTCGTGGTACCCAGCTTCGCGACAACGTGAAGGTGCTTTTCGACCAGGCAGGCTTGAAGGAGTGCCACATGCGTATTGCATGTCCTCCATTGGTATACGGTTGTCCGTTCATCAACTTCACTTCTTCAAAGAGTGATATGGAGCTGATTACCCGTCGTATCATCGAGAAGTTTGAGGGCGATGCCAACAAGAATCTTGAGAAATACGCTACCACCGGTTCTCCTGAGTATCAGAAGATGGTAGATGAGATTGCCAGCCAGTTGGGCTTGACTTCCCTGAAGTTCAACACCATCGAGCAGCTGGTAGAGGCTATCGGTCTTCCAAAGTGCCAGGTATGTACCCATTGTTTCGATGGCAGCAGCGCATATACTCTGAATGAGTTTGCTGATGAAGACTAAAATAAGAATATAAGTTCTTGATAGATAATAAGATAGGTCTAGCGACCCCGCAAAACGCGGTGTAGCTAGACCTATTTTCTTTTATTTTATTTCTCGGCAAAATCATCTTTTGCATAAAATGTATTATTTTGCATAGAACGTAAACTTGTTCTTGTAATCTCTGTTCACGCAGATGGTTGCCTTGCGCTGGGAGAGATTGTATACCACCGACCACTGGGTATGGCTCGTTGGATTGCCTGGAGTTTCTGCCTGACTCACACCATTGAGCAGATTCATGGCTCCTTCCTCTGACAACTGGTTACTGTTCTGCTTGATGACGAATTCCATCATGTCGTAGCGGGTCTTGCCGTGGTTCGAGAGTTTCGGACCTTTATCTGAACATGCCATGGTTTCAGATACATAGAAGTTGCTGGCATAGCGCTTTTCTATCACCTCGCGGGTGTTTGGCAATACGTCAGGATATTTGAAATGAGTCTTTCCGTCTTCACCCGTATATTCATCGTCGATGTAAATCTTGCTTTGGTGATCCTTGTCATATACGAATTCTACGATGGCATAACGGCCCGTGGCATCTGCCATGTAGAAATGATAGTTGCCGTCATTATCCGGTATCCAGAGGTCATATCCGTCCAGAATCTTGAGAGCTTCATCTACCGTCTTGGCATGATCCAGCATCATACGTAAGGCAACTGTTGTTGTCAACTTCTTTCCTGTGCTAGCCTGCTGGGTTGGCTTGCCGTCAAGATGAAGAACGGAAACGGCAAAGCCTGCCTCGTTCATGCCGTCCATCAGAAGATATGGGAATGCCATGATATAGGAAAGGTCTTGCGTCTTATGTTTCTCAAACTGTTCCTTGTTATATAGGATGTAATGCCAGAGATCCTGCCGGTAACCTATCCAGTAGGCATCCACCATGCTGATGGATTTCAGTCCACCTTCTGGAGCCGTGCGAACCAGGGCTGCTGCAATCGGTTCATTATCGTGAGAATAGTCAAAGTTGCGCCCCATCAGATAATCACCAGTATCTGGTGTCGTAACAGCAAAGGCACTGCAGCCGGCATCCAGCTTGACTCTTGCCTTGAGCCAGGATGGTGTTTTGTCGCAGAGGGTTTTCAATACGGCACCAATCAGTTGGGTGTTGTCGGTAAGATTATAGCCTGATATGGTAGAGAGTTTGTAATCCTCCGTATAGTCAAGATAGAAGAATCTTCCGTCTTTCAAGTCCTGGATGGACCGGACCATCTCCAGTTTCTTGGCATCGGTCAGCAGACTGGCTGGTACGTCCTGATAGTGTGCCTGATTGTTTACTTCTTCATGGTCATCATCGCTGCATGAAGATAGCAGAAACATACAGAATGTGATGCTGAAACTTAAGCATAAAAACAGAAACCATTGTATGTGCTTACTGTTGAAAGTGATATTCTTTTTCATACGTAATTAGTATTAAATGATTGATAAATGATTTGAATTTTCAAATGCAAAAGTAATGGAAAACCACTCTCGGTAGGGAGAAAAGTACACTGAAAAATGCTGATTTTTCTGGAATTATAAAAAAATATCCCTCAAAATACATCAAAACCAATCTTTTTTATTATTTTTGCAAGAAGAAAAAGCGATTCGTCTGTCTGTGCAAAATGATTCGTCAGTCAGGGCAAACCTGCCTCATCTGTCAATACGAAATAATTTATCTATCCATTATGAATATGAAAGAAAAGAACGCAAAGAAATCTAAGATACATCAGTTAGGATTCTGTTTCCTGAAGAGAGAATCTAATTACTTGGACCGCCAACGTCAAGCTATCCTTGTGTGTTTCTCCGTGATGCTCTCTTTGGGCATCCTGTCAAATATCCTGGGCTTTTCTGGAGCCTTTGATCCGTTTTTTACCGTGTCTAACATCGTTTTTCTGATTGTCGTGTTATCCTCTTTCATGGCTTATCTCTTCGGGAAAATCCCAATGGTGAGGGCAATCGTTTGTATCGCTATCGCCACCCAGTGCTTTATTGGAGCCGATATCCTCTACAGTGCCTTTATGCCTACGCTGAAAGATAACAGAATGGTGATTCTCATCAATATGCTTATCCTTTCAGGCAACATGTTTTTCTCGCTGGCGGCTTATCAGGCGCGTCTCACACGCTGGCTGGTGGGAATAGCTTTTGGGGTTTATATATTGAGTGTGATTGTAACGGGGGATGAATCGCTCATGGATTATTTCTTCATGATGATGCTCATATTGCTTTTTATCAGCGTGCTGAGTCTGGCTGTTGCCAGAAACGGTGAGTATCTTGTCAATGCGAACAGAACGTTGCAGCGTGATGAGGAAGAACTGCTCCAGGTGCTGAAGATAAACAAAAAGCAGATTAAGGCATACGTGGCTCTGGCGAAGGAAAGGCATGATGTTAAACTTACCGCGCATTTGCTGGATCTTCTGGGTGAGGCTTCGCAGAAGAATGTCATAGACAATGTGATGCAATATCTCCAGACCCGCGAATTGAGCAAACAGAACATAGAACGCGTCTTTCCCGAGTTGAGTGTCTCTGAACAGGAAATCTGTTACCTTATCCTGCAGAACAGAAAGTTGAGTGAGATTTGCACGCTGCTCAACAAGTCGGAATCGAACATCACTACCCAGCGGGCCAACATCAGAAAGAAGTTGGGAATGGGCTCTGCTGATAACCTGAAGAAGGTTCTGGAGAAGCGCATAGCTGAAAGCCAGTAGGCCGATGAGGCTGATACTGAACCATATCCTGTTATTTTCGGAAATTTTGAACATATTGTGATAAGATGTGAATAGTCATTTATCACCGAAAAGCCGTACCTTTGCACCCAGATAATAAATGAAACGTAAATCAATAGAAATCATTAAGAAGAAATGAAGAAAATAATCATCTTATGTTTCGCGCTCGGAACTTTCCATACTCTTGGCGCACAGGAGACGCTTACGCTCAGCCAGTGCCTGCAGATGGCAGTGGATAATAACCTGTCGCTCCAGAGCAGCCGAAACGAAATAGCTAAGGGAAAGTACGCTATCAGCGAAAATCAGGCTAAACTCTATCCGCAAATCAATGCGGTGGCACAGCTCAACGACAACTTTACGCCGCCAGTTTCGGTTACCGACGGCTCGGCTTACGGCAAGCCTTATAATGTAACCAAGACGTTGCAGTATAATGCATCGGCGGGTGTACAATTGCAGATGCCACTGTATAACCAGATGATTCTTACCGCCATCGATATCACCAAGATTGCCGATAAACTCAACCAACTCTCTTATGAGAAGGCGCGTGAAGACCTCATCGTGCAGACTGCCAAGATGTATTACATGGCGCAGAACACATCTGAGCAGATTCGTCTGACGGATGACAATATCAAGCGACTGGTAGAACTCAGAAACATCACCCAGGCTTTCTATGATAACCAGATGAGTCTGGAGGTAGATCTGAAGCGAGTGAATCTCAATATCGAGAACCTCACCGTGCAGCGCGATAACGCCATCGCCATGCTCGAACAGCAGTATACCATGCTCAAGTATGTGATAGATTATCCTGCCGAGAAGGAGATGAAGGTGACTGCCGTAGATCCGGGAAAGATAGAGATGGTGAAGGCTGACGGACTGGATACGGGACTCTATGAACTCCAGTTGCTGGAACAGAAGAAACTGCTCACCCAGAAGCAGACCAAACTAGCCAAGGACGGTTATCTGCCATCGCTCTCGCTGACTGGAAATCTGATGTATTCTGCCTTTACCGATAGGATTGATCACTGGATTCATTCGGGCGAATCCAACCACTGGTATGGTTCCAATGGTCTGGGCATCCAGCTGAGAGTGCCTGTATTCGATGGTTTTGAAAAGCGTTCTAAAATCAGAAAGGCGAAGATAGAGGAGGAGAATGCACGCATCGGTTACGAGGACGCCCTGAAGGGACTGCAGGCAAACTATATGAATGCGGTGAGCGAGGTGAACAACAGTCAGCGCAACTACAAGAAGCAGTTTGATAATTATACCATGGCGCAGGATGTTTACAACGTAACAGCCGACCAGTATAAGGAGGGTGTGGCTTCGATGACAGCGGTGCTGCAGGACGAGATGCGCATGAGTGAGGCGATGAACAATTATCTCACAGCTTACTATCGCTACAAGGTTGCCAATCTCTCGCTGCTCAAGCTGACTGGACAGCTCAACCAGATTTCGGTTGCTAAATAACGGAGAAGAATAAATCATTAAAAAATAAAATATAAACAGGAAAACGGGATGTAAAAAAGTTTACTTCATATTCCCTGATTCCAAATTACAATATAACTATGGAACAGAACGAAAATAAAAATGTAGAAACAGCAGAGGCTACACAGGTATCTCACGAAGAAACCAGGAAGAAACTGAAGAAGCAGCGCGTAAGACAGATTGTTGCCAGTCTGATAGGTGTTGCTATTCTGGCTTTCGGACTCTGGAAAATCGTATGCCTCTTCCTCGATTATAACTCTAACGAAACGAGCAATGATGCTCAGATAGAGCAATATATCTCACCGGTTAATCTCCGTGCATCCGGCTATATCGCCAAGGTATGCTTCAGAGAACATCAGGAAGTACACAAGGGAGATACCCTCCTTGTGCTCGACGACCGGGAGTATCGTATCCGTCTGATGGAGGCTGAAGCAGCCCTCAAGGATGCCAAGGCAGGAGCCAATGTCATCAACGCTACAGAGCAGACCACCGAGACATCAGCTTCTATCTATCAGGCATCTATCGATGAAATAAATGTACGACTTGCCAAACTTGCCAAGGACTGCGAACGCTATCGCAACCTGGTAGAAAAAAAGGCGGCTACTCCTATCCAGCTCGAACAGCTGGAGGTGGAATATGCTGCTACCAAGAAGAAACTCGAAGGGGTAAAGAAGCAGCAGGCTGCTGCCTATAAGGGAGTAAACGAGGTAACTACCCGCAAACAGAATGTGGCTGCCTCCATCGAGCGTGCCGAGGCTGCCGTAGAGATGGCAAAGCTGAATCTCTCTTACTGTGTGGTTGTGGCCCCTTGTGATGGTAAACTGGGTCGCCGCTCTATCGAGGAGGGACAGATGGTAAATGCAGGAACCACCATTACCTACATCATTCCAACCAACAACAAATGGGTGATTGCCAACTATAAGGAAACCCAGATAGAGAATCTCTATGTAGGACAGAAGGTGCGTATGACCGTAGATGCCATCAGTAACAAGGAGTTTGAGGGTACGGTGACCGCTATTTCTGGTGCTACCGGTTCGAAATATTCGCTGGTACCTACAGACAATTCGGCTGGTAACTTTGTCAAGATTCAGCAGCGTGTGCCTGTAAGAATCGATTTCAACAACCTCAGCAAAGAGGATAATGAGCATCTTGCTGCCGGCATGATGGTGGTTGTCAAGGCTGAGAGAAAGTAAAAAAACAGCTAGATGGAAATGAAGTAATATATGGAAGAAGAATATAAGAATTATCCGTTTTATGATTGGGTGCCCAAACCGCTCGGCATCATCTTCATGATCATCCTCTTCGTGCCGATGATTACGATGAGTGGCGTCTATTCTGCCAACAGCGGCGAGATGATGAGCGGGCTCGGCATCCAGTCGGAATACATCGCCTTTGCGGGTTTCTGCACCTCGATAGGAATGGCGGCTTTCTCGCCGTTCTTCTATGATCTGGTGTGCATCCGGAGAGAGAAGATGATGTGTATCGTGGGCTTCTCCATTCTCTTTATCCTCAGTTTCGTGTGTGCCCAGACCGACTCGCTGTTCATACTCGGACTGTGCAGTCTGCTGATGGGTTTTGTCCGTCAGACGCTGCTGATGGCGCATCTCTTCGTGCTCATCAGATATGGTTTTGGAATAGAGGCTACGAGGAATATCACGCCGGGATGCGAGCCTACTACCGAGGAAGCATGGGATGCGGTAGATTCGGAGAAGATGGTTTCGCAGCCGGTTATCTATCTCTTCTTCATGATTATCGGACAGTTGGGAACCTGGCTAACGGCATGGCTTGCCTATGCCTATGAGTGGCAGTATGTTTATCATTTCATGATGGCATTCATGCTGGCAGGCATCATCATCGTGTTCTTCACCATGCCTTATCATGAGTATCCGATGCCTAAGTTCCCGATAACGATGTCGAAGTTTGGCAATGTTACGGTGTTCAGTATCATGCTCTGTTCGTTTGCTTATGTCATGGTTTTCGGCAAGACGCTCGACTGGTTTGATGATCCAACCATCCGCTTCTCTTCGGTGGTCTGTCTTATCTTTACCGCCCTGTTCATCTATCTGGAGAAGACGCGGCGTTCACCTTATTTCATCATGGAGGTGTTCCAGCTCAGGGTCATCAACTACGGCATCCTGCTCTTCTTCCTGCTGATGGTCTGCAATTCGAGTGCCATGTTTGTCAATGTGTTCACCAATGTGAGCATGAAGATAGACAACTGGCAGAACGCCACCTTGGGCAACTGGGTGATGGTGGGCTATACCGTGGGACTGATATTCGCCGTCATCGCCAGAGCCAAGAATGTTCACCTGAAGTGGATGTACTGTCTGGGCTTCCTCTTTATCGGAGCCTATGCGCTGTACATGTATTTCGAGGTACAGAACGACGGTATGTATGAGCGTATGAAATGGCCTATCATCATCCGTTCTACGGGAATGATGCTGCTCTATTCGCTCATCTCCACGATAGCCAACCAGCGCATGCCTTACCGCTTCATGTCAACCTGGGTTTGCATCATGCTTACCGTTCGTATGGTCATTGCACCTTGCATCGGCTCTGCGCTCTATACCAATGTGCTTCAGCACAGACAGCAGTATTATGTAACCCGCTTTGCCCAGGAATACGACCGCACGAACATAGAGACGGCGAAGACTTACGACCAGACGGTGAGAGGCATGCAATATCAGGGCAAGAGTGTAACCGAGGCGCAGAATATGGCTGCCATGAGTACGAAGGGAAAGGTACAGGTACAGGCCACGCTGGTGAGTATCAAGGAGATGGCTGGCTGGACCTTCTACGGCTGTCTGCTGTGTGCCGGACTGATGCTCGTTCTCCCTTGGCGCAAGCGCAATATCGGGGAACTGACGCGTGAGTATCTGCTGAAGAATGTAGATGTGAAATCCCTGGGAAGAAGGTAGGGGAGTGCTAAAATATCATAAAAGATACAGGCTGCTCATCTGATGAATGGATATTTTTGTTATCTTCGCAGTTAAATCTGAAGATAACAGACCCATATTCATCATGAAAATAACAGATAATATCATCATATATGAGGCTCATGAGTTTCCTCAGCTGTTGATGCAGCCTTTCTACTCCGACTATGTCGGTATCGTAATCTGTCATCAGGGGATGTTCCGTTTCTGTGTAGACGGAACATCCTTTGTTGCATCTGAGGGTGAAACCGTTTTCCTCTCCAAAGGAGTGATGTTTCATGTGCAGGAAACGGGCAAGAACCTTAAATATACCCTTCTTTTTTACCGTGCTGAACAGATTCGTCACATGTTGGGCAATACCGTGGTTACCATGCGTCTTTATGCTACGATTTATCCCAAGCCCTGTCATGTCAGGACGACGGGTTATGAGGATATGCTCACTTCCTATGCCCTGATGCTGAGGAAACTGGAGCTGGAAAAAGAGAAGAGTGGTGAACTGGATGCCTATTGTGTGCATGAGCAGAAACTGTTGCTGATGGCTGTTACGTACCGGTTGTGCAGCATCTTCTCGGCATCGTTCAAGGCTGCCGGCAAGGAGATGGAACGGAAGATTGCCATCTTTGAGTCGCTGGTGCTGCTGATAGAGAAGAATTATATGCGTGAGCGTAGTGTGGCTTTCTATGCAGATGAACTCTGTCTTACACCGAAATATCTGTCGGTACTGGTCAAGTCGGTTTGCGGTCAGACGGTCCAGCAGTTGCTTTTCAAGGCGATGATCCGTCGCAGTATCTATCTGATGAAGAACACCACGAAGACGATACAGCAGATAGCCAATGAACTCAGTTTTCCCAATGCTTCAGCCTTCGGAACCTTCTTCAAGAAACATACCGGTCTGTCGCCTAAGCATTACCGTAATTGGGAAGAGGGGAATGAACCGCCTTCTTTCAAATAAAGATTTCAGCCTATACCTATAAAATAAAAAAGGGACAGAGGAATTGTGCTGTCCCCTGTCCCGAAACTGTGATATAACTAAAACAACTGAGCGAAAGCCTCGGCTGTCTTTCCTGTATAGGTCTTCATCTCTGTAACTGGCTTGTAACCGAAATCCTTGAAGGCAAGGAGCTGTGTGGCAACAAACTGGTGGTCGTCAGAGATGCAAGCCTGTAACTTCATATTACCCATGCTGATGGCAGAAACAGGGAAGTTGCTGATCGCTGTTTCTACATCCTTAGGGGCTGCACTGAGAATGTTCTCAAGCTTTCTTCCATCCTCTGCAGAATATTCCTTCTCTTTTATCTTAATCACGCTGTTGGTAGGTTGATAGATGAGCTTGACTGTCAAACCCAAGAAACCTTTCTTTACCTGTACATCCTGGAGTGCCAAAACATCAGCACCCATCTCTAAATGATTAATCTTTGCCATAATTTTATACTGTTATTTGCTTATTCTTAATTCTTGAAAAATAATATATATTGAACTGTTTTTTGTTTTGAATAGGGGTGTATCCAGTCTTATCGCAAATCTTAGGAAAGATGCGATAAACCTATATGAAATTTTAAAAAGAGAAAAGAATAAGCACTAACAGAGCAGACGTCGCAGGCAAATGACATAATATTTGCTGGCGACATCAAAGTGGATTGGGGCAGTTTCCTGTCGGAAAGGCTCCATGCCACCTTCTATAGCTGATAAAAGGGATGATAAATAACGGATTCTATTTGTAAGCAATCTACTGGCAGTCTGACTGTTGTGCATGTTGCCACTTGGCAATAAGCGCTGCGGACGGCTGCTACAGATGCGGTAAGCAAGCTGTGAGGCATTTTCGAGTTGTGCCTCAGGCTGGCTCTTGTCATACTCAACCTTCGCCAAACCATCTTTCTTATGGCTTGCATCTTCGGTATAAGAATCCTCGGGAGTAAAAGAAATAGAGGCAGCAGATACCTCTCCATAGCCTGAGAAGACCATGGACACCAGAAAAAGGATGTATAGTATCAACTGCCTCATATTAAATATATTATGGTGTCAGGACGAACTCCCGACACCGGGGATGATTAATAGCTTCTTGCGATGATGACACGGGCTACGGCTGGCTTGCCGCTTACCATATCTACACCTGGAGTCTGCTCGTAAGCGAAAGGCACGCAACGGATGGTAGCCTGAGTCTCTTCCTTAATCTTAGCCTCGGTCTCGGCTGTACCGTCCCAATGGCAGAGGAAGAAACCACCGTTCTTCACACGCTCCTTGAACTCCTCGTAGTTGTCGCACTCGTAAACGTGAGCATCACGGTAAGCACGAGCCTTCTCGAAGATATTCTTCTGGATGTCTTCCAACATATTCTTTACGCGCTCAACGATACCGTCGAAGCTTACGTTCTCCTTCTCCAAGGTATCACGGCGCATAATCTCGATGGTGTTGTTCTCCAAGTCACGGCCACCCATAGCCAGACGAACAGGAACACCCTTCAACTCATAGTCAGCGAACTTGAAGCCAGGACGCTTGGCAGGGTTATCATCATACTTCACGGTGATGCCCAACTCGCGGAGCTGGTCGATGACAGGCTGCAACTTAGCAGTAATCTGAGCCAACTGCTCGTCGCCCTTGTTGATAGGAACGATAACCACCTGGATAGGAGCCAGCTTTGGAGGCAATACCAGACC
This sequence comes from Segatella copri, assembly GCA_021623045.1. Classification (GTDB taxonomy): domain Bacteria; phylum Bacteroidota; class Bacteroidia; order Bacteroidales; family Bacteroidaceae; genus Prevotella; species Prevotella copri_T. The sequence goes on from JAJWJX010000069.1 coordinate 11,449, forward strand.
GTTATCATCGCTGTGAACCATGATGAGGGCACCCATCAGTCGGGTAGAAACACCCCATGAAGTAGCCCATACATACTCAGGCTTGTTCTCCTTGTTCAAGTATGTTACGTCGAAACTCTTGGCGAAGTTCTGACCCAGGAAGTGAGAAGTACCGCTCTGGAGAGCCTTGCCATCCTGCATCATTGCCTCGATGGTATAAGTGTTCAGGGCACCTGCGAAACGCTCAGTCTCACTCTTCACACCCTGCAATACAGGAACACCCATGTAGTTTTCAGCAAAATCAGCGTAAACCTTGAGCATCTCCTGAGCCTTTGCCTCAGCCTCTTCCTTAGTGGCATGAGCGGTATGACCCTCCTGCCAGAGGAACTCAGAAGTACGGAGGAACGGACGGGTACGCATCTCCCAACGCATTACGTTACACCACTGGTTGCAGAGGATAGGGAGATCACGCCATGAATGGATCCAGTTCTTATAGGTGTTCCAGATGATGGTCTCAGAAGTAGGACGGATGATGAGCTCCTCATCGAGCTTTGCGTTAGGATCAACCTCAACCTCTTTGCCATCCTCTGTAGAACGGAGGCGGTAGTGGGTAACTACGGCACACTCCTTGGCGAAACCTGCCACGTGCTCAGCCTCACGAGAGAAGAAACTCTTCGGGATGAGGAGAGGGAAGTATGCGTTCTGTACACCTGTCTGCTTAAACATCTTGTCGAGCTGCTGCTGCATCTTCTCCCAGATAGCGTAACCGTATGGTTTGATAATCATACAACCACGAACTGGTGACAACTCAGCGAGATCAGCCTTTACTACCAAATCATTGTACCACTGACTGTAGTTGTCAGCGCGCTTGGTTAAATTCTTGAGTTCTTTAGCCATATTGCTTTATTCTATTTATTTTGTTTTTTATTTCTTCTGTTACTTATATATTAAGGTATAAGCATGAGCCTTCATCATCTGCTGACGGCAGCTCATCTGTCTGCAGGTGTCTGAAATCCTACTTTTAGGGATTTTCCACCCCCAAATAGGTGATTTCCTAGCTCTATTTCGACAAATACCCTTAAATTTGCATGCAAAAATACAAAAAAATATTAGAAAACTCTCCATTATGGAGAAAAAAGAGTTATCTTTGCAATTAAATAACATAAATATAGGAGATTTTAAAATGAAAAAGACTAATTTTGCAGTTGCAGGCCTCTCTTTGTGCTTGCTTTTCTCAAGTTGTGGAACCAATCAGAAGACTGGTACAGCAGTAGGTGCCGGTTCTGGTGCAGCTCTGGGTGCTCTCGTTGGTGGATTGCTCAACAATAGCCATCGTGGTACAGGTGCTCTTGTTGGTGCTGCTATCGGTGCAGCTGTTGGTGGCGGTGCTGGTAACCTTATCGGAAAGCACATGGATAAGGTGAAGGCTGAGGCTGAACGGGTGAAGAATGCACAGGTTGAGACTGTAACAGATGCCAATGGCTTGTCTGCCGTTAAGGTAACATTTGCTTCTGGTATCCTCTTCCCAACTAACGGTTCTACTCTCAGCAGCAGCGCAAAGACTGATTTGGCTCAGTTTGCCGGTGTATTGAAGAACAATACCGACTGTGAGGTTTCTATCCAGGGTTATACCGATGCTACAGGTAATGACGGTATCAACTTGCCATTGAGCCAGAAGCGTGCTGAGGCAGTTTACAACTATCTTGCTTCTTGCGGTGTTACCAGCCGTCAGGTAAAGAATGTTCAGGGTTTTGGTTCTGCTAACCCTGTAGTGAATACTACTGCTGCTTGTGCCCAGAACCGTCGTGTAGAGGTTTACATGTATGCTAGCCAGGCTATGGTTAACGCAGCCAACAACGGTACATTGAAGTAATAACTTTCATGCTCCCGGAAGGGAAAAAATAAATAGATGATTTTGAATAAAATCAAGAATATAGTAAAATGGGTGGTGGTGCTGTTTTTCAGTACCACCATTCTTGCTGTAGTGGCATATAGATTCATTCCTGTATATGTCACTCCTCTGATGTTTATCCGATGCTTCCAGCAAGTAGCTGATGGAGAGAGTATTACCCTGCATCATCATTGGGTTTCGATGGATAAGATTTCGCCTCACATGCCAGTGGCGGTGATGGCGAGCGAAGATGCGAGATTCCTGAAGCATCACGGTTTCGACTTCAATGCCATCGAGAGTGCGGCGAAGAATAATGCACGTGGTGGAAAGGTGCATGGAGCCAGTACCATCAGTCAGCAGACCGCTAAGAATGTCTTCCTGTGGCCTGGCCGTTCATGGACCCGCAAGGGATTTGAAGTCTACTTTACCTTCCTCATCGAAATGATGTGGAGCAAGCAGCGCATCATGGAGGTTTATCTCAACAGCATTGAGATGGGACCGGGTATCTATGGTGTGGATGCGGTTGCAGAATATCATTTCGACAAGAAAGCGAAAGATCTGTTTCGTGGCGAGTGTGCGCTGATAGCAGCTACACTTCCTAATCCGCGCAAATTCAGTTCGCTGCATCCTAGCGCTTATATGAAGAAGCGCCAGCGACAGATAGAACATCAGATGAGATTTATCCCTACCTTCCCTCGTGAGGGCGAAGATTTCGACCCGGGCACGGCTGTGGGAGGATATAGGGGAAAGTAATATTTAGTTGATAGTTTATAGTTTATAGTTGATAGGGGTGACCTTAAAATAGTTTTTTGCCTCAAATATTGATTCATGGATTTACTGAAAGACTTGAACGAAGCGCAGCGTGCTGCGGTAGAATATATTGACGGACCTTCGCTGGTGATAGCCGGTGCAGGTTCGGGTAAGACGCGTGTGCTTACTTATAAGATAGCTTATCTCCTGAGCCAGGGCATGAAACCCTGGAGCATCATGGCGCTCACCTTTACCAACAAGGCGGCAAGAGAGATGAAGGAACGTATCGGAAAACTGGTGGGAAATGACCTCGCCCAGCATCTCTATATGGGTACTTTCCACAGCATCTTCTCCCGAATCCTGAGAGCGGAGGCTGAGCATATCGGCTTCAACAACAACTTTACCATTTATGACGAAAGTGACTCGCGCTCGCTGATCAAGGCGATTGTGAAGGAGATGGGACTGGATGATAAGAAGTATAAGCCTGCTGCCGTCCATGCCAAGATTTCGATGGCGAAGAATAACCTGATGAGTGCTGCTGCCTATGAGAGTGATGCGGCTATCTTCGAGCAGAACAAGCGTGCTCAGATGCCTGAGGTTGGTAAGATTTTCGTGGCTTACGTGCAGCGCTGCAAGCAGGCCAATGCCATGGATTTCGATGATTTGCTGACGCTTACCTATCAGCTCTTCAGGGAACATGAGGATATTCGCCACAAATATGCCGCCCGCTTCGATTATGTCCTGGTGGATGAGTATCAGGATACCAATCACGTTCAGATGTCTATCGTCATGCAACTCTGTCAGGAGAAGCAGCGTGTTTGTGCCGTGGGTGATGACTCGCAGAGTATCTATAGTTTCCGTGGTGCCAATATCGATAATATTCTCAACTATCAGCGCCAGTTTCAGGGAACGCGTCTCTTCAAACTGGAACAGAACTACCGTTCTACCCAGACCATCGTTGAGGCGGCTAACAGTCTGATCAAGCACAACCGCAACCAGATTCCTAAGGATGTGTTCAGCGAGAAAGCGAAGGGTGAGAAGATTCAGTATAAGCCTGCTTACAGCGACAAGGAAGAGGCGGCGATTGTGGCGAAGGACGTGAAGCGTATCAAGCGCGAGGATGGTTGCCAGTATAATGACTTTGCTATTCTCTACCGCACCAATGCCCAGAGCCGCAGCTTCGAGGAGGAGTTCAGAAAGCAGGGTATTCCTTATCGCATCTATGGCGGACTGAGTTTCTACCAGCGTAAGGAAATCAAGGATATCATAGCCTATTTCCGTCTGGTGGCGAATCCGGATGATGAAGAGGCTATCAAGCGTATCATCAACTATCCGGCACGCGGAATCGGTGCTACTACGGTGATGAAGATTGCTGACTGTGCCCATCAGAACCTGGTGAGCTTCTGGGAGGTAATCGGTGCCCCTGAGCAGTATGGACTGGCGGTAAACAAGGGAACGATGAACAAACTGGAAACCTTCAGATTGCTGATTTCTTCGTTTATCGAACGGGCTCAAACTACGGATGTCTATGAATTGGGTGATGCTATCATCAAGGAGAGTGGTATCAGTCAGGATATCATGTCGGGTAAGGATGCCGATGATCTGGCACGTCAGGAGAATCTGGAGGAATTCTTGAGCGGTATGTCTGCATTCGTGGAGGAATGCCGTGAAGAAGGTAGGTTTGATGAACTCTTCCTGCAGGATTATCTGCAGGATGTAGCGCTGCTTACTGATGCTGACAGCGATGGTGATAAGGATGAACCTCGTGTCTCTCTGATGACGGTTCATGCAGCCAAAGGTCTGGAGTTCCCGACGGTCTTTGTGGTAGGTTTGGAAGAGAATATCTTCCCGAGTCCGCTTTCTGCTGCTTCGCTCAGAGAACTGGAGGAGGAACGGAGATTGCTTTATGTTGCCATTACGCGAGCTGAGAAACATTGTATCCTGACGAATGCCAAGAACCGTTGGCGCTATGGCAAGATGGAGTTTGATAATCCGAGTCGCTTTATTGATGAGATTGACAGCAAGTTGATAGATAGTCAGGATGAGGCTGTTGGAAGCTTGTTTGGCTCTATGTCTGAATCAAGGTTTGGTTCAGGGTCAGGTTCTATGTTTGGCTCCAGAGCTGATTCTATGTCTGACCAGCCGGAGTGGGCGAGAGCACAACGTCCTCGCAGACCATGGGAGGATGCAGAGCAGCCTAGATACAGTAGCAGGTATCAGAATTCGAAACCGGTAGCATCGCAGTTTGTGGCAGATCCTAAGCCATCTCTCTCTGAAGGTAATTTCAAGTCGGTAAGAGCGCTGAATGCAGCTAAACGTTTCATGGAGACGCATTCTTCTCATCCGGCTTCTCGTGGTATTGGTTCTTCGGCTGCATCAGTTTCTTCTTCTTCTTCCGCTGCTGCTTCATCTGCTGGCAGTTCTTCTTGTGGTTTGCAAGAGGGCATGAAGATTGAGCATCAGCGTTTTGGCCGGGGAACGGTATTAAAGATTGAGGGAACTGGCGAGAATACAAAGGCTACGGTTGAGTTCCTGCATTCAGGTACCAAACAGCTTCTGCTGAAATATGCCAAGTTTACGGTTGTTGATTAATTTCTGCGCTGTTTTTTAGTTTTTCTACAAGATTTAGGGCTCTTTAGTATGTTGAAGTACTAAAGAGTCTTAATTTTTTGTATAATTATTTGTTCTTCTTGTAACTTTTGTTTATATTTGTAGCATATTTAAGAACGGTATGCAAAAAGAAATTAATATTTAACTTATAAACAGAACGATTATGAAGAAATTAATGATGATGGCAGTTCTTCTGCTTGCTGGTGTTGGAAGCGTAATGGCACAGAGCGATTACAAGCGTGGTATCTTTAACCATGTAGGTCTTAACGTGGGTGCAGGTACCGAGGGTATTAGTGTTGGTGTGGCTGCTCCTGTTACTAACTTCCTTGAGGTTGAAGCTGGTGTTAACATCATGCCATCTTTCAAACTGTCTGGTGATTTGGATGTAGATGTCAATACCAGTTCTTTGCCACAAGTGCCTGGTGTTTCTTATCCACCTGCGGCAACCATTCATGCAGAAGGTTCATTCGACCGTACCACCTTTAATGTAAAGGCTAATCTGTATCCTTTCGGTGGAGGCAGCAAGTTCTTTATCGCTGCAGGTTTGTCAATTGGTGGTGAGAAGATTGCCGAGGTTACCGGTTCTTGCGATGAATTGCGTGACTTCTCAAAGGACTTGCCTTCTCAGACTTTGAAGGATCAGTTCCGTAAGGCTGTGACAGCCAACTTGGGTGGTTACAACTTGGAACTCGATGAGAACTATAACCTTCAGGGCGATATTCGTTGCAAGAATGTTCGTCCATACCTCGGTTTAGGTTTCGGTCGTCTGGTTCCTAAGAACCGTATCGGTATGCGCTTTGAGTTGGGTTGCCAGTTCATGGGCAAGCTCAAGGTTTACCAGAATGGTAATGAGATAGATATCAATAAGGCATTGGAAGATGCTGGTGAGGATGATCTCTCTAAGTTCGTAAAAGACTTGAAGGTTTATCCTGTTTTGAAGCTTTCATTCACAGGTAGAATCTTATAATAAAGATAGAGACTTATAAAAATAGATTGGGCAAGGCCATCTCTGGTCTTGCCCTTTTTGTTGTATGCTCGGCATGAGCTTATTCTAATGGGTGCAAGTCCCTAAC
>JAJWJX010000070.1:0-17354 GCA_021623045.1 Segatella copri
CTTGTTAGGGACTTGCACCCATTAGAATAAGCTCATGCCGAGCATACAACAAAGACCGCCACACTTTTTCACAAAAGCATGGCGGTTTTCCCTAAAACATAATAGATAAGCTTTGCCTTTAAGGGCAAACTTGAATCATCAAGTAGCCTAGTCTATTACCAATCCTTTTTTCCCTAATATAAACTAAACCTGTTTTCCTATTTAAATCAACATACTAAATCAACAAAAGGAATTTTCTTTATCATTAAATACTTTTAGAAGACTTGAAGTGGTAATTAAACCATAAAAACTACTGTTTTCTGATTTCGGTTGCAAAGTTATATCATTTTTTTCAAAGTTGTATACCTAAGTAGTATTTTGGTAAAAAATAAGTCTACCAAAGAAACAGATAACTCCTTAAGAATCAGATACTTTAATATATTAACTATTTTTATCTAAAGTAAATGGTATTATATGAAAGGAAATTTGTATCTTTGCACCACAAAACGGACAAAAGGACGAAAATAACATTTAAAAGACGATTTTGTTATAATTATAAAGAAACATTAAAGATGAAACTACTTATATATTTACTTCTTTTGCTTACTATGCCATTGGCTGCTCAAGGCAAAACGGACGAGAAGACTTTATTGGATCGTATTGACAAGATGATTGAAAACGACCAATATTATCAGGGAATCAAGGAAAAGGAATTGAAACATCTGAAGCGGCAAGCTTATGAAGCTGAAGACGACCAAACCCGACTACTGTTTCTTGACAGCATATATCATGCCTATAGTGCTTACCGCTACGACTCAGCATACGCATATATGAAACAGGGGCTTGAATTGGCTAAAAAATGTCATAACACCTATTATATTTTACGCAACCAGATAAACCAGGCATCCATACTCTCGGTAAGGGGGTTTTATGACAAAGCAGAAAACTTACTCCAATCGCTCAATCCCGACGAGATGCCATACCAGTTGAAGCTATACTATTACTTCACCTTCACCTGGCTCTATAATTATTGGGCATCATACGCAAAGAACTCTGATTACGCCGAAGAATTCCATGCCCAGAAGAAGCATTATTTGACCCTCCTGATACAGAGTTTTAACGAAAACAGTAAGAAATCAGCCTACTATCAGTATCTCATGGGCGAATACGCCTATTTCAACAACCCTACCAGCAAGGAATCGCTCAACCATTATCAGAAGGCACTGAAGATGTCGCCAGCCAAATCCCGTATCCATGCCATGTCAGCTTATGGTATAGCCAGATATTACAAAAAAAACGGCAAATTCGACCTTTACGAGGAATTTCTCGTAGAGGCATCCGTGAGCGATGGATTGTGCCAACTCAAAGAAACTGTTGCGCTTCAAAAGCTAGCCTACTACCTCTTTAAAAAGGATGCAAGCAACAGTAAGAGAGCTGCCAAATACATCCAGCACACGATGGAAGATGCACAGTTCTTCAACAACCAATTGCGCATGATAGAGATATCCAACATCCTTCCAGTCATCGCTTCAGCCAACCAGCAGGCTGCCGAGCGCTCTCGTACCCGCTTTCTTTGGGGGTTCATTGGTGTAAGCGTAGCACTGGTCATCATCCTCATTCTCTCCTTAGTCAACAACCGACAGAAGAACAGGCTGAAGAAAAACAAGGCTGAGATTGAAGAACAGAACGAGAAGCAGAAAGAGATGAATGCACAGCTCACCGAACTGAACCAGCAGCTGATAGAGACCAATATCAAGCGAGAGACCTACATGCGCCTCTTTATGGACATCAGTGCGGCTTATATCAGCAAGTTATCAGATTATCGCAAACTGGTAAGCCGTAAGATCAAGGCAAACCAGACCGCCGATTTGCTGAAGAGTCTCAACACCCATAAATTGGAAGAAGAGGAATCACAGATGTTCTACAACCGGTTCGACAAGGCATTCATGGAGTTGTATCCGGGTTTCGTTACTGAGTTGAACAAGCTCCTGCTGCCAGAATGTCAAATGGAAGTTCCTACTACGCACGACCTGACTACTGAGATTCGCATCTTTGCCCTGATGCGACTGGGTGTAACCGACAGCCAGGAGATTGCCACCCTGCTGCATTACTCCACCCAGACCATCTATAACTACAAGTCTGGAATGCGAGCAAAGGCGATTAATCGAGATACATTCGAATCAGATATCAATCAGCTTTGCCACATCATTAATAGTTAATAGTTTATAGCATAAACCGCTTTGACAATCTTGCTCAACGGCGCAGTCTCTATAAACTATTAACTGTAAACTATTAACTAGCTTCTGTGTATCACGGTTCCGTTAGCCTGATGCGTAGCAAGAACCAGGACCTCAGCTATTTGCACGTGTTCTGGGGCACTTGCAGCATAGAAGGCTACATCAGCTATATCATCGCCATTTAGAGGCTCTATGCCGCGGTAAACGTTGTCTGCGCGGTTCTGGTCACCATGGAAACGGATGTTGGAGAAGTTGGTTTCAACCAAACCCGGTTTCACATTGGTAACACGCACTTTCGTATGTGCCACATCAATGCGCAAGCCGTCTGTAATAGCCTTTACAGCCGCTTTGGTAGCACAATATACATTACCTCCCGCATAAGCAGCATCACCCGCTACACTACCTATATTGATGACATGACCATGATTACGCTCCACCATACCAGGTACAATCAGGCGCGTCATGGTTAAGAGTCCCTTGATATTGGTATCAATCATCTGGTCCCAATCTTCAAAATCGCCCTCATATTCAGGTTCCAGTCCACGTGCGAGTCCCGCATTATTGATAAGCACATCCACATTGCGCCACTCCTCAGGGATGTAATCCACCGCTTTCTTGGCAGCTTCACGGTTACGCACATCGAAAGCCAAGGCAAGCACCTCAACGCCCTCAGCCTCGAGTTCTTTCTTCAGAATTTCCAACTTTCCCGTGTTTCTACCTGTAAGAATCAGGTTATAGCCGCCACGGGCAAAACGACGTGCACAACCTTCGCCAATACCGCTTGTTGCGCCTGTAATAAGAGCAATTTTATTCATATTCTTTGATACTTTGAATTATACTTAAAACTTTTGATACTTTGAACTTTATGATTAGCGAAGCAATTGAATTTTTCACTCTTCACTTAAAGAATAAGGACTCTGACCTCAGCATTCGCCATTTTCTCTATCTGATTCATCGGACGTTTATAATAAACACTCTGGATAGCCTTGTTGATGATGCCATGCCCCACAGCAAGAACGGTCTGGTCAGGATAAGTAACCTTGAGCCAGGTAAGGAAATTCTGGGCTCTTGATTTCATCTTTTCCAGCGTCTCTATATTGTCCGGCCAATCCTTTGGGTCCTTCGGCAGGTCAGGGATGAATTTACCCGTAAAATCGCCCCAATCGCGCTCTCTGAGCAAGGGAGTGGTGACAACGGGATGCGAGCCGGCGATAATTTCACAGGTCTGTATACTGCGATAGAGATCGCTCGATACGAAAACATCGATAGGCGTACCCTCCATTTTCCTGGCCACTTCCTCAGCCTGCTCAATACCTTTCATATTGAGTTTTCCCGGTGTTTGTCCCTGCATAATTTGCGCCTTGTTATCCACCGTTTCACCATGGCGCACCAAATATAATTTTGTCATTGTCTTTACTTTTCCGTCTATATCAAAAATGAGTTTTTACTTTTCCTAAGTCTATACTCCAGACATAGTTTTTACTTTCACTAAGTCTCTTTCCAAGACATCATGATTCTGATTTTGCTTACAAAATTACGGCTTTCTATCGAGACCAACAAATAATTTGCGTTAAATATAGCAATAATTAGCGTTAAATATAGCAATAATTTAAGTTTATATAAAAAACTTCTTGCTAGTTTCGGATTTCTTTCGTAACTTTGCCCCGAAATAACAAAATCAGTTTTAGTATGAAGGTAATACACAGTTCAATATTCCGCGCAGTATGCGCCATCATCGTAGGAGTCCTGCTCATCCAATATCGTGAGCAGACCGTCACCTGGATAACCATCGCCATCGGTGTTTTGTTTTTCCTTTCAGGTGTCATCTCCCTTGCCAGTTATTGGGCAGCCAAGCGCAATGCAGAGAAGATGCAGGGCCAGATTCTGTCTGATTCCAATGGTAAGCCTATCATGGGCATGCTGCCTAAATTCCCGCTTGTGAGCGTAGGCAGTCTTATTCTGGGATTGCTGCTTGCCCTGATGCCTCAGGTGTTTATCGCCTGGCTGATGTTCATCCTGGCGTTCATCCTGATTTTGGGCGCTCTGACCCAGTTTGTCAACCTGGCTTCAGCAGCTAAGATGGGACGCGTAGGCATTCTCTTCTGGCTCTTCCCTTCAGCCCTTCTTCTGCTGGGTCTGCTCGCCATCATCAAGCCTTCAGCCATCGCCTCTGCTCCTCTTTTCATCATCGGTTGGGGTATGCTCATCTATGGAGTAGTAGAGCTTCTCAACGCCTTTAAAGTCTCCAACAACAAGAGAATCTGGCTGAAGAACCAACAGCAGAAACAGGATTCTAAGGAGATTTATGTGGATGTAGAGGAAGTGAAGAACGAAGAGTAAAACAACGAAATCATTATATCATCATATATGAATAAAATTAAGTCTCTCTTTGCCTGGTTATGGCAAAAGTTTCGCGCATTCTGGCCTTGGTACAAAGGATTGTATCAGGGCAGAGCGTGGTATACCAAGACCCTCGTTGCCTTGGCAAGTTGTATAGTCGCCTTCATCTTGTATCTGGGCGCAGTAGACATCAACTTCTTATGGCTCTTCGGCAAGTCACCTGGCTATTTCTCAGGCATTCTGGACCCACAGACCTCAGAGGCCTCTGAAATCTATTCGGCTGATGGAAAGCTCATCGGCAAGTATTTCAACGAAAATCGTACTCCGGTAGAATATGATGAGGTAACACCTGATTTCTTCAAGGCACTGATAGATACCGAGGATGAACGATTCTACAAGCATATCGGTATCGACCCTATCGGTGTGTTTGCTGCTGCCAAGGATGCACTCCTCCATCATAACGGGCGCGGTGCTTCTACCATCACACAGCAGCTGGCGAAGAACATGTTCCGTGTACGTTCGCAATATTCTACCGGTTTGCTGGGCAAGATTCCTGTACTCCGCCTGCTCATCATCAAGAGCAAGGAGTGGATCATCGCGGTTAAACTCGAAACGGTGTTCAGCAAGAAGGAAATCATCACCATGTATGCTAATACGGTAGATTTCGGTAGCAATTCCTATGGTATCAAAACCGCTGCGAAGACCTACTTCAACACCACCCCTAAGGAGTTGACCACCGGTCAGGCTGCCGTGCTCGTGGGCATGCTCAAAGCTACCACCTACTACAACCCACGCACCAACCCGGAGAACAGTCTTGCACGCCGCAACACCGTATTATATAATATGGTGACACATGGCGATCTCTCAAAAGATAGATACAATGAACTGAAAGATGAGCCTATCAAGCTCGATTTCAAGGTAGAAGAAAACTACGACGGACAGGCTAAATACTTCCGTGAGGCAGTAGCCAACTACCTGAAAGACTGGTGTAAAGACGAAGGCTACGACCTCTATACCAGCGGTTTGAAGATTTATACCACCATCGATACCCGCATGCAGAAGTATGCAGAAGATGCAGCCCGCAAGCAGATGAAACAGGTACAGCAGAACTTCAACAACCACTGGAGCATCCGCCGTACCCAGGCAGGCAAAGGCAACTGGATGGGTCAGGATCCTTGGCAGGATGAGAACCACAACGTGATACCAAACTTCATCCAGGGCATCGCCGAGCGCCAGCCATTCTACAAGGCATTGATAGCCCGCTTCCCTAACAATCCCGACTCAGTAAACTATTACTATAAGGAGTGGGTTCACCCGGTTAAGGTATTCGATTATGACAAGGGCAGCATCACGATGAACATGACATCAGAAGACTCCATCAAGTATATGACCACCTTCATGCACTGCGCCTTTGTAGCCATGGAGCCACAGACCGGAGCAGTAAAGGCATGGGTGGGCGATATCGACTTCGACCACTGGAAGTATGACAAGGTAACAGCCGAGCGCCAGCCTGGTTCTACCTTCAAGCTCTTTGTCTATACCGAGGCGATGAATCAGGGTTTAACCCCTTGTGACAAGCGCCGCGACGAATATATCTCCATGGAGGTATACGATAAGAAGAAGCACGAGATGACCACCTGGCGCCCATCCAATGCCAACGGTTCGTTCTCAGGCGACAGCATCCCATTGAAGAGTGCCTTTGCCAAGAGTATCAACTCTGTGGCTGTAAGATTAGGACAGGAGATGGGCATCAAGCGCATCATCGAGACAGCTAAGAAGATGGGTATCAACAGTCCGCTGGATGACACCCCTTCTCTCGCCCTCGGTTCCAGCGATGTCAACCTCCTGGAGATGGCATGCGCCTACAGCACCATTGCCAACAATGGCAAGCACCACGACCCGGTATTGGTTACCAAGATTGTAGACCACGACGGTAAGGTGGTTTACGAGGGCCCTACCGATTCCGAGCAGGTGATACCTTACAAGAGTGCCTTCCTCATGCAGCAGCTCTTACAGGGCGGTATGAAGGAGCCGGGAGGTACATCCCAGAGTCTCTGGGGCTATGTAGGCAACTACCGTGATACTGAGTTCGGTGGCAAGACAGGTACCACCAATAACCACTCCGATGCCTGGTTCATGTGTGTGAGCCCTAAGCTCGTAGTTGGTGCCTGGGTAGGAGGCGAATACCGCTGTCTCCACTTCCGCACCGGAGCCTTGGGTCAGGGATCCAGAACCGCTCTTCCTGTGTGCGGTTACTTCCTCCAGAGTGTCTTTGGCGACCCAGCCTTCCAGCAGTATCACGGCAAGTTTGACAAGCCACAGGACAGCGATATCACCCGCGATATGTACATCTGTGCAAGCTATGCACCAAAGCCAAAGGTAGATACCACCAAGGTAGACAGTACCGCCTTCCAGGAAGAGATCGTTCTCGATGACGAAGGCAACCCTATCATCCGCGAGGTTCCTGCCAAGAAGGCTGAAAGCGAATCTGCCAACGGTACAGCCACCACAGAAGAAAAGAAAGAGAAGAAGAAGGCCAAGCCAACGGAGCAGCCTGTCAACTTCGATGACCTCTAAAATTATAATGTTAAGTGTTGAATGTTAAGTGTTAAGTTTTCATTCTTGCTTACTCGTAGCGCAAGGACGCAAGCCTAATTTAACATTTAACACTTAACATTTAACATTCCCTCAAAATGAACATTGATCTCGACAACCCGGAGTTGCAGAATGCACTCCAAATCATACAGTTTACCCGTCGTTCGCTTTTCCTTACCGGAAAGGCGGGGACGGGTAAATCTACTTTTTTACGTTATATAGCCGCCAATACCAAGAAGAAACATATCATTCTTGCCCCAACAGGCATTGCGGCCATCAACGCCGGAGGAAGCACGCTCCACAGCTTTTTCAAGCTTCCTTTCCACCCGCTGCTGCCCAACGACAGCATGTATTCCGTCCGCAACATCCGCAACACCCTGAAGTATAATTCAGAGAAGATAAAGATTATACGCGAGGTAGAGCTCATCATCATCGATGAGATCAGTATGGTTCGTGCCGATATCATCGATTTTCTGGACAAGGTATTGCGGGTATATTGCCGCAACATGCGAGAGCCTTTCGGAGGCAAGCAGCTGCTTCTGGTGGGCGATATCTTCCAGCTGGAGCCTGTGGTGAGGGAAGACGACCGTCGTCTGCTCAGTCCCTTCTACCGCAGCAGTTTCTTCTTCGATGCCAAGGTGTTCGAATACTTCAAGCTCGTGAGCATCGAGCTCAAGAAGGTATACCGTCAGAGCGATCCCGTTTTCATCAGCATCCTCGACCATATCCGCACCTCTCAGGTGCCCATGCAGGATCTCCAGCGCCTCAACCAGCGCGTGGGCGCCAGGCTCGATGAGGGAGATTCCAAGCTTGCCATCACCCTCTCTACGCGCCGCGATACGGTAGATTACATCAACGACAGCCAACTACAGCGCCTTCCGGGCGAACCTTGCCTCTTCCGTGGCCACATACAGGGCGAGTTTCCGGAGAGCAGTCTCCCTACTCCTATCGAACTTTACCTCAAGACGGGGGCTCAGGTTATCTTCATCAAGAACGATATTGAGCATCAGTGGGTGAATGGTACGCTGGGCACCATCATCGGTTTTGACGAGGATGAGGATGCAAAGATTTATGTGCGCACCGAGGAAGGCAAGGATGTGATGGTGGAGCCTGCGGCATGGAGCAACATGAGATACCATTTCAATGAGGTTGAGAAAAAGATTGAGGAGGAAGAGATTGGCAGATACGAGCAGTATCCCATCCGTCTGGCTTGGGCGATAACGGTTCATAAGAGCCAGGGCCTCACCTTCAACCAGGTGAAGATTGATTTCACGGGTGGTGTCTTTGCGGGCGGACAGACGTATGTTGCCTTGTCCCGCTGCACCAGTCTCGAGGGCATCAGTCTTCAGGAGCCGTTGCGTCAGAGTGATGTTTTCGTGCGCAATGATGTCAAGCAGTTTGCCCGTCATTATAACGACCAGAGCACCATCAACACAGCGCTTACCCAGAGTAAGGCCGACAAGCAGTATCATGATGCCGTCAAGGCGTTCGACAGGGGCGATATGCAGTCGGCTCTCGACAACTTCTTCCTTGCCATCCACAGTCGTTATGACATCGAGCAGCCGCTTGCCAAGCGTTTCATCCGCAAAAAGCTGAACAGGGTGAACGAGCTTCAGGCAGAGAACGAGCGGTTGCGCGAAGAAATAAGAAAGAAGGATGAAGAGAAGGAGAAGCAGCAGAAGTTCCTCAAGCGCCTTGCCACGGAGTATGTGATTATGGGGAAGGAGTGCGAAAAGGAGGGTATGAAAGAGGCTGCCATCATGAATTACCGCAAGGCGCTCACCCTTTATCCAGAGCACCCGGAGGCGAAGAAAAGGCTTTTAAAGGTAAAAAAGTAAAAGGGTAAAAAAGATAAAACAAAAAAAACAGGCAAAATGATTTTGCCTGTTTTTTTTATCAACTATAAGCTGAAAAGCGCTATTAACTGTAAACTTTCAACTGTAAACTATCATCTAGTACCATTGTACAGCGTTGGAATAACCGCTTCTCTTGTCGTATTTCAGCGCATCTGTCAGGGTGGCTGCGTTACAACGGAAGGTGAAGTTGTAGCTCGTATATGGAGCAAGAACCACAGAACAGCTCATGTTGAAACAGTGAAGATCACGGGCCAGACTGGCGGTGGTCATACTGATCTTGTGGTTGTCAAAATCATAACCGGATGAGAAACTGATGTTCCAGCCATCACTGATTCTTACGTTACCACTCATGTTCAGAGTCTGGGTAAACTTATATGCATAGCGCATCGTCTTCTCATTGAACTTTTCTCTTCGCGTATCCTCGCGCATTGTTACACCGTAACCGAAGGTCAGCGACCATGGCATCTTGAACGCCATATAACCGTCGGCATCCGTTTCAGCCTTGCCGCCCTTCTTGGCAGCTGTCTTACCCTTCTCCAGGCTGTCGTCTACGTTGCTCTCAATGTCGGTATCCAGACCTTCATCGTCATCATCATCACTGCGCTTGCTGTTCTTCTTGTCGTCCTCATCATCGCCCCCGCCAAAGAGTTTCTTCAGCTTCTCCGGGTTCAGTGTGAACGAGAAGTTCTGCGACATACCCTGGAATCGTCCGAATCTGCCCTTGCCCCACTCCGTATGGGTACCTACATAAACATTGTTCTGGTCGTCCAGCTCGTAGGCATAGGTGGCAAACACGGCGTTCATGTTGAAGGTATAGTTCTTCCACCACTTCAGTCTGAGGTTGATGTTCATATCGCTCCAAGGGCGAACCTTGGCTGCGGTATTGTAACTCATGTTGATGTCGAACGCATCGATGATACTGAGTTTCTTGTATCCGGTAGAGTCCTTATCGCTCTTCACCTTCATCTCGATGTTGTTGCCCAGGGTAAACGAGATATTACCGCTCTTACCCTTGCCCGGCGCACCGTAGAGGGCATTGGCATACTTCGAGTAGCTCACCAGCGATACGTTTCCGTCGGCATCGGTCTTCTGGTAGGTGTCCCAATAGCCGTAGCGTGAAGCTCCGAAGTCTGGGGCATAACTGAAGCTCACCGTAGGCGTAAACACGTGGCGCACAGCCTGTATCTTATCTCCGAAGAGCTTGCGGCTTGGTATGTAGAAACCATAGAGTTTGGTAGAGAGACCTACGCTCATGTTCCAGTTATACACGTTGTTGAAACCGTAGATGGTATCACATTTCTCCGTCTGGCTGGCTTCATCCCATGATCTCTCCACCTTGTTGGTATACATACGGTCGGTGAAATTGAACGATGGGTTCACGTTGAGATACTTGAAAAGCGTGAATGTAGCGCTCACCGGTATCTGATGCTGCCATCCGTTTCTCCAGTCCTTGATGAGGGAACTGTGCATCAGCTTATCCTCTTTGGTATTGATGCTGTTAGAGATGTGTCCCGTATAGCTCATGGCTATCTTCTCGTACCATTTCTCATCGCCCACCATCTTCTTTCTTCTGAACGGATAGAAGCGGGAGATGCTGATGTTGAGGTCGGGCAGCGTCATGGCGATGGATGAATCGCGCATGTTCTGCGAGAGGTTGGCGGTGGAACTGAGCGTCATACCGATGCTTGAGAACGAGGTGCTCCAGTTAACAGATGAGGTTCGCGTACTCTGCGTCATCGTCTGCGGATTGTAGAGCGAATTGAGGTTGTTGCGTTCGTAGCTCGATGTTGCGAAGTTCACACTTGCCGAAAGCGAACTGTACGGGTTAGCCTTGCTGTCCTGGCGGTGGCTCCATTGCAGTTTGAAGCTCTCCTGCTCGGTAAAGTCTGGCATTCCCTTGTCGCCGTTCTTCGTATCCTGGTAACTGAAGAAGAAGGAACCCGAGTATTTGTATCTCTTTCGGTAGTTGCTGGCTGCCGAGAGTCCCCACGATCCCTTGGTATAAATCTCGCCCAGCAGCTTCAGGTCCCACTTATCGTTCATGGCGAAATAATATCCGCCATCTCTGAGATAGAATCCTCGTGCCGTTTCATCGCCGTAGGTTGGCATGATGAAACCGCTGCTGTAGCTCTTGGTGAACGGGAAGAAGCCGTAAGGGATGGCAAGCGGCATAGGCACATCGCACACCACGAGATAGGCTGGTCCGAATACCACATCCTTGCCCGGCCTTACCTTGGCTCGGGAGAGCGAGATGTAGAAATCGGGATGCGGATCATCGCAGGTGGTATACCTTCCGTGCTGCAGATAGATGACTCCCGATGAGTCGCGTTTCGACTTCATACCGGTCAGGAATCCGTCTTGCTGTTCTGTATATACATTATTAATAAGGGCCTTCTTGCTCTTGAAGTTGAATTTGATGGTGTCGGTATCATAGGTATCGCTACCCATCTTGAAGACAGGTTTGCCCTTGATGCCTCCCTCCGCCGTACTGTCGGGTGTACCCATCGCCTTCACGTTGCTCTTGTCCATATCCATGGAGATGCGATCGGAACTGAGGTCCATGTTGGTATACTTCACGTTGGAGTTTCCGTAGAGATATGCCACCTTGTTCTTGGCATCGTATACGAGAGAATCGTCCGCCTGATAGTTAACCGGTGCGTCTACTCCACCCTGTTTCTTTCTGGCGATACTGTCGAGGCGGATACTGTCATCCACCACTTTATTATGTTTCCATATAGCTTTCTGCAGCGAGTCCATCTGCGTGGTGTCGTCAGTCTGTTTCAGTTTGGGCTTTATTTCGTTGCCCAGCGAGTCTACGAACACACTGTCACCCACGCTGTCCACGGTTTCCGTCTTCTCCTTCTTCTTTTTCTTTTTCGAATCGGGCGTACCTGGGTTAGCCACCATCATACACGAGATGGCAGCGAGCAGCAGCATAGCTATCGTCGATTGTTTTCTCATTCAATAAATTAGAATTCTATTCAAACATGCGTTCCCATTGCTGGAAGCGTTTTACTCCTTCCTCACCGAACTTCATGAGACTTTTTTCTGCTTTCTCAATTGTTTTTTCCCGGTCGAGGTGAGTTTTGCTGAAGAATTTATCAGCGTAGCAAATCACCTTCTCCTCCATGGTTTCCGGCAGGAAATCCTGATGTGGCAGGGGCAGGTTCTGTACTATGATCTGTGCCTCTGTGATGCCTGCACCGGTATGGCGCTCACATACGCGGGCATGTCGCTCATATCCTTCCTTGCGCAGGATTTCTGCTCCCAGTCGTCCATGGCAGATGTAGGGCTGCGAGCCGAAACACTGTATGCCTGGGGCATCGGTCATGAAGATGCCGAGGTCGTGGAGCATAGCTGCTTCTTCGATAAACTGGGCATCGAGTTGCAATTCGGGATGATACGAAACAATCTGTAGCGCTTTTCGCGCTACAGATTGGCTATGTGTGATGAGGATATGCCGAAGCTCATTATCCTCAGGATAATACTTATCAATAATTGCTTGATAATTCATTTCTATTATATTTACTCAGCGTTGCGCTCGATGTAAGCAATAACATCGCCCTTGCGCACCTTGCTGCCCTGCTTGGCATTGATTTCTACGAGCTTGCCGCCCAATGCAGCTGGGATGGTTTCAAACTCGCCCCAAGGAGCCTGGATATAGCAGAAGGCATCACCTTCCTTATATTCCTTGCCGATGTATGGCTCTACAGCTGGCTGGCACTCGCCCTCGCCCTGGAATTCCCAGAAGAGCTGGCCGGCTACTGGTGCTACGATGGCATCTGCCTTGGCGTGCTTGAACTCTGCAAGCTGTGCAGGTGTAAGGGTTGTACCAAGCTTGGCATCCTTTGCCTTCTGAAGGTCGGCAAGGAAGTTCTTCT
This sequence comes from Segatella copri, assembly GCA_021623045.1. Taxonomy (GTDB): domain Bacteria; phylum Bacteroidota; class Bacteroidia; order Bacteroidales; family Bacteroidaceae; genus Prevotella; species Prevotella copri_T. The sequence continues at coordinate 12,889 of JAJWJX010000070.1, forward strand.
TTGCCTGTCCGCTCTTGTAGTTGCGATACTGCTCTGGGTGCATGGCGAGCTCGAAGAGTTCCTCGTCGTCCTGCCCGTAATCCCAGCCGTTCTCGTCCATCTCCTTCTTGAAGTCGTCGAGGGCGTTGGTGAGCAGAGTGTGTGCATCTACGTCGGTAAACTCACGCCCCTGCTTCTTGGCGAGCTCTACGAGTTCTGGGTCGATAGTTCCAGGAATCTTACCGCTCTTACCGAGAATCATACCCCACATAGAGTCGTCCATCATTACGAAGCGACCCTTGCCCTGCTCCATGGTAAGGAGGTTCATCAGTGAGATATTCTTTACATACTGGCTGAATGGGGTTACCAATGGAGGATAACCTACGCGTGGCCATACATACTCTACCTCGTCGAAGAGCTTGATGAGCAGGTCGTCCATAGACAACTCTTCCTCACCCTTCTTCTTGCGGATATTGTTGATGGTCTGGCGCATACCGCCGAGGTCTGCCATCATACTTCCCATCATACCGCCTGGGAGACCGCAACCGAGCAGGAGTGAAGACATGATCTTGTTACCTGGGTTGATGAAGTAGCCGAGCCACTCGTCGATGAACTCCTGAGTCATGGCACGTGCCTTCATATAAGCGCTCATGTTGATTTCTGGTACCTCGAAGCCCTCGTTCTTCAGCATGCTGATAACTGAGATTACGTCTGGGTGAACCTTACCCCATGACAGTGGCTCGATGGCTGTATCGATGATGTCGGCACCGTTGTTGCATACTTCGAGGATAGAAGCCATAGAGAGACCAGGACCTGAGTGACCGTGATACTGGATGATGATCTGTGGATACTTATCCTTAATCATCTTGGTGAGTTTGCCGAGGAATGCTGGCTGGCCGATACCTGCCATATCCTTCAAACAGATTTCCTCTGCACCGGCAGCGATGAGTTGGTCGGCGATGTTCATGTAATATTCCAAGGTGTGAACAGGAGAGTTGGTGATACAGAGTGCACACTGTGGAGTCATGCCGCCCTCCTTGGCCCATTTGATAGAAGGAATGATGTTGCGCACATCGTTCAGTCCGTCGAAGATACGTGTGATGTTGGTACCCTGCTTAGCCTTTACCTTATACATAAGGGCGCGCACGTCGTCAGGCACAGGATACATACGAAGAGCGTTCAATCCGCGGTCGAGCATGTGAGTCTTGATACCCACCTCGTTGAAAGGTTTGCAGAATGCGCGTACGGCATCGTTAGGGTTTTCACCTGCCAGGAGGTTTACCTGTTCGAAGGCACCGCCGTTAGTCTCTACACGGCTAAAGCATCCCATTTCGATGATAACTGGAGCAATTTTAGCCAACTGATCCTTGCGTGGCTGGAACTTACCAGAGCTCTGCCACATGTCTCGATAAACGAGACTGAACTGAATTTTCTTCTTCATTATTCTTGTTTTTTCTTTTTTATTCGATGTATGAATTAAATTCCAAGGTGCAAAATTAGACAAAAAAATCGAGAAATCGTCCTATTCGCCTCTTTTTTTATATTTATTATGTAATTTACTTCAATATTTCCTTCTTCATCTTGCTGTTCAGCTTCTCGGCTGCAGCATGGGCCTTGGCGTTGGCCTTCATCGCATTGAGCGAGCGGTGGAAACCCTGGATGCGGCCCTCACGGTCTGAGAGAGCCAGACTGTCGCCCTTCATATATACAAAGGTGAAGGTATCGCGCTTCGTCTTCTCATTGATCACCACGCCATCCAGCTCGCGGTGGCCCTGCACCAGAATCAGTTTGCCGTTATAGGCATGCCATTCCGTATACTGAGGCACATCAGGATATTCTACCGGACTGTCGTCGTCCACATCTTTGTTTATCATCACCCTGCCCACGGCCATCGCTTCGCTCATGCGCTTCAGGGTGAAGCCATACTGGCGCGGCACCATATAGGTTTCTACGATGCTGTCGGGCATATTGGCAAGGATTCTCGCCTGCTGGCGCTTGCTCAGATGCGATACATCGCGCAGCTTCGGCATCACCGGATAGGTCCAGGTGGCCTTCAGCTGGTCCAGGTCTATCACCATGTCGGCACGGTTCTTCTCATCCTTCTCCTCGCATGGCATCACGCAAACCCAGTCGCCCACCTCTATATCTCCAAACACCTGGTGGTTGCGAGTGGCATCCAGAATGTTGTATTTTACGGGGTCGCCGCCTCCGTTGGGCAGCAACACCAGCGCGGTATCCGAGCAGCCCAGGCAGGCAAGTCCGTAGATAGCCCTGTCGCCCTTAGCCGGTTTCGAGAGGCTGATGGCGAGTTTCGAATTGTCCATACGTGGTGGTTTCTTTCCCCTATGACATGCTGCGAGGGTTGTGGCGGCTAGCGCCAGTATGAGTATTGTCTTGACTTTCATCTTTCTATTCATTATTTCAGATGCAAAACTACAACTATTTTTTGGAAGCACCAAATATTGAATCGTAAAATAATTAAAAAAATAGGTGATATATTTTGTAGTGTCTCGATTTTGCATTACCTTTGCAACCGTTTTTTGGGATCAACATCCCCCTCGTCCTGCCACACACGCCGGATGATGAAAAGAAATAGGACCAACTCAAGAATTATATGCAACAAGAGAATATGACAGACAAAACAAATACACACGCTCTCCCGGCATGGACCGAGGTAGAGTATACCGCATTATGCAAAAACCCGTACCTGTTAACCCCATTCTTCATCCCTAAGGAGGCGAAGTGCTTCACGTGCCGCGAAGATGGCACGAGGGAAGAAGAAAGAATGGTTTTCCTCGTTTTCAAATCTACTGCAGCCCCTGCTGATGCCGAATGGGAAGATGATCCTGTTCCGGGCGAGATGTGGGTGCGCGCGCTGGGCGATGACGATGAGGAGATTGAGCCTGCCAAGGTGATTTACCTGGGTCAGGACATCGAGGATTTCATCCGTGTAGCCGCTGAGGACGACCAGACCATCACCTTCGATTTCTGGTGGCGCCACGGCGAAGTGAAGGTGGAGAAGGCTGAGAAGACGGATGACGGATTCGTATGCCGCAAGGATGATTTCGGCGATGACGGACTGGCTGTTACCCTGATTCCTGAGGACGGCGGCAATCCGGTTGTCCTCCGCCTTCAGATTCCTTACATCGGTTTCTCGCTCTACGATGCCGAGGGCAACAAGGTGCATGGCGAGCTGAGCATTCCGCAGGATAAGGTAGATGACTACACCTACGAATTTGTGGGCGATGACAACAACGACCGTTTCACCCTTCAGCTCGACAGCAACAGGCTGGTTTACATGTGTGTATTGCGCCATGAGGACCATCAGCTGGTGGTTCGCAACCAGCGCGACCGTCTTTCGGTAGTAGATCAGATTCCTACCGAGGGCAAGCTTTCTGAGTTGCTGATGAACACGAATTCTGCGCTCATCAAGAACAGGAATCACCGTTGGCGAATTCAGATTGAGGGCACCACGCTGTCTCACGAGGTTGAGTTGAATGTAGATGCGGCATCTCTGGTAGCTTTTGCTGAGGAGCAGATGCAGAAGGGCATGGAGATTGACGAGCTGGGGCAGCATCTGATGGCACTGGAGCAGAAGTATCATTTCCAGTGGTTCTGGCTGAGTGAGGACGACTGGAGTCATGACAATCCGGTGTTCGACATGTTCATGAAGCAGCTTTGTGCCTTTTCGTATGTCAGTCAGAATCCTGTTCAGGCAGATGCATTGATGGCAAGGAACTACAAGCGTAAGATTCGCCGTTACAGCAGTATGCTGAAGGCTCACAAGCGTGGCGAGTTGAATCTTTTTGAAGAGAGTGATGAGGTGCGAGCCGAGTATCTCCGCATCTTCCAGGGTTTCCACCAGCCTTTCGTAGAGGCTTTTGAGAAGGAGGAAGAGGAATAATTTTTTAAGTTTTATCCCTCACATCCCTCACTTTTTCTCTTTTCAAAATGTTAATCACCTGATAATAAGAGAATTATCTATTTAGGAAAGCGTGATGGATGGACAAAATATTTACAATATCCATCACGCTATCCATCACTAATAGCCTTCATCTATCACGTTTTTCAGCTTATCTTCTTGCAAAAAGCAAGAAGATCTTTGCAGAATATGGTTATGGGACCTGACGAAAACGGACCACACGTTGTGCTGCGCTGGCTCACGGATATTACTGCGTCGGGATACAGATATTACTGCGTCGGGATACAGATATTACTGCGTCGGGATACAGATATTACTGCGTCGGGGTACAGATATTACTGCGTCGGGGTACGGATATTACTGCGTCGGGGTACGGATATTACTGCGTCGGCTAGCGCAGACGTATCCGTAGGCTTATTGAGACGGCTGAATCAGCTAACAGAGACGGCTGAATTCGCTAACTGAACTACTTGAGTTAGCAAACTGAACTACTTGAATAGCCCGACCGGGATAAAATCGAGTAGGAGGAAAACGAAGTAGTTTTTCTCCTACTTTCGTCTTCCGA
>JAJWJX010000071.1:0-17104 GCA_021623045.1 Segatella copri
GTTAGGGACTTGCACCCATTAGAATAAGCTCATGCCGAGCATACAACAATAAAGGGCAGCCATGCATCACGCAGACTGCCCTTTCCTTTTCTCGTATGTAATGTTATAAAATGAAATGTAGTTCGTACATATATTTATTAATAATTGGACTCAAACACTATTTCAGATTAATACGGAGTCCGAACTGGAGATTAAAATTCCACTTCTTATCTTTAAACGTATTTTCTATTTCGCTGCCATTATCAAAATAATATTTTGCACCTGGCTCAATATAGAAGCCCACTTGTGGTGTAACATCATACTGTGCACCAAGCGAAGCCTTACCCGAGAACTGAACGCCATCACGTTTCACGTCCTCTTTATGACCAGAAACCTTTGTATCATTCTTTACGTTGAAATCGGCTTCTCCACCCGCCATTACGTACGCATGAAAGCCTCCCGTGCTCCAAACCTCATAGTTTAAACCAAGAGGAACACCCACATAATGCAAAACCTGATGTGTATCAAATTCTGAAACACCATAAGATTTGAAATCAGAAGCAACACGCGTATAAACGACACCGGTACTCAAAGACAAACGAGGCGCAAGTCCGATACCAACCTGAGCACCTATAGCCAAAGGAGCATGATGTTTCGCTTCAACATATTTCGGTATTGCATATCTTAAAGGAGAAGCAGCAGCCAGGAAAACACCATGATCAGCAAAGCCGCCACCAGCAAGAGGATCTGAAGACGCATACATGCCGTTTGACATTCCATCACTGCCAGAGCCCAGACTTACATTCTCTGCATACAGGTTCATGGTCCAGTTCTGTTCATACTTGTCCTTATAACTGCGTTCAAAATGACCATCCTGCGCCCTGCCTGCATAAAGCTTCTGCCCACCATCTGCTACCAACGGCTTGGTTGCATGATTAGAAGAAACGGCCATCTGTCTTTCTGAATCCTCATTTTGCTTTTGCAAAACAGATAATTCCCGACCATTTACCTCTGCATTAACAGACTGTTCTGGCATTTCTACCTCTGCTGCAAGCATTACTTCATTATCAACAGCAACAGTACTCTCCCGGAAAGAGACAGAAGATTTACTATGGTTCAATTGACGCCCCGATGAATGGCGATTCACCTGATGTGCAGATGCATTGTTTTCAGCAAGCAAGATAGCATTTTTACTTTCTGCCGATTGTGCTTCTGCACGGACAGCAGAAGAAGTCCTGCTTGAACCTGATGCTGTAGAGAAAGAACTCTGAACAGCCAAGTTTGCCTGTCCCGGTTCATCATCATGCAGATAAACATAACTGCCTCCTACTCCCAATAAAGCAATAGCTGCAGCTACTGACCATCTTTTCAAGACAACATAACGAGCCTGTGGGGTCTTTTTTACATCAGTTTCCTCATCACCAACCTTTTTAGACTGAGCAAGCGATTGTTCTATCTCAGCCCACATGTCGTGGCTGACAGGCTCTTGGTAGTCTGCCAACTGATCTCGAAGTTTATTTGTCCAATCGTTACTCATTACTTTTCTCGTTTATATGATTCAACTCTTTATTATTTCTACAATCTGCCTGGCTCAGATAATCTTTCACCTTTTTGCCCAACAGCTTTTTCGCCCGCAAATATTGTGAAGCAGAACTGCTTTCTTTGATGCCTAACAGCTGTGCAATTTCTTTATGGCTTTTCTGTTCAAAAACAAACATGTTAAGAACCAGTCTGTACCCATCAGGCAATTCTCCTATCATTCTTGTCAGTTCTGCAGGCGGAACTCTTTCTACTTCAGGCTCTTCATCCTCAATATCATCGGGAACTTCGTCCACGATAGTGAAGCGCTTTTGCTGCCTTACAAAGTTGACAGCTTCATTTGTCACTATCCGCAAGAGCCAAGCCTGAAGAGCGCCCTCACCCCGATATTCAAACTTTGAAATGCCGGAAAAGACTTTTATAAAACTATCTTGCACTACATCTTCAGCATCATCGCGCATAGGGACATACCTTAGCGCTACGGCCATGGCATACCCTACATAGCGTTCGTACAATCTGTGCATGGCTGCCCGACTGCCGCTATTGATGTCGTCTAAGAGTTTCTTTTCCGATTCCAATTTCAAATCCTTTTTAAAGATTAAACGATATAAAGAGAAAACCTTGCATCAAAAATGAACTTTTTTTTGATGCAAGGCACTTTTTTTATATTTCTACATTATTCTATAGAGAACACTTTACCTTCCTGAGTAAGATAACTTTCCGTAAACACCTCTTTAGCTTCATTCAACAATACCTCTTCATTATTATATCTTGCACTATAATGTCCCAGAAGAAGTTTGCCTACACCCGCATTTCTGGCTATAGTTGCTGCCTGTCGAGCAGTGCTGTGATAATAGAGTTTAGCCCTGTCCTCATTCTCTGAAGTATAGGTACTCTCATGATAAAGCACTGTAACCCCCTTTACCTTTTCTGCCAACCCCGGAACAAACCGGGTATCACTGCAATAAGCATAACTGCGGGGAGTAGTGGCAGGCATTACCAATCTGGCATTAGGTATTACATCCCCCTCCTTCGTTGTCCAGTCAGCTCCATTCTTGATGTTATTAATCTGGCTTACAGGAATCTCGTAATAATCTATCATATCACGACGGATATGAGGCAATGTCGGTTTCTCTCTGAAGATGTAACCACAACAAGGCACACGATGCTGGAGAGGAATGGTTTCTACTGTTACAGAATGATCTTCATAAACTACTTGCGCCTTTTCGGTATCTACAGGAACAAATTCGATTTCATATTCCATTCCCTGCATAAAGAAATCAATCTGACGCTTAAACAAATCTCCGTAACTTTCTGGCGCATATACCTTTAACTTAGCCGTTCTACCCAGCATGCCTAAGGTAGAAAGAAGTCCCAGCAAGCCAAAGCAATGGTCACCATGAAGATGCGAAATAAAGATTGCATTTATCTTAGCAAAGTGAACATGAGTGCGACGGAACTGCATCTGGGCACCCTCTCCACAATCCATCATAAAGCATTTGCCACGCATCTCAATAATCTGGGCCGAGGCACTATGCTGAAGGGTGGGTAAAGCACTGCCACACCCCAATATATGTACTTTAAATGGTTCCAAAACTAAATCATAAATTACAGGTTCAACATGATGACCTTACTCTTGGCGCTTGAAAACAAAGATACCCTGAGTATTCTCCAACATAAGACTGTCAGAACCCAACTTGTCAATAGCAAAAGTATCCTTATTCAGCAAAAGTTTACCATTGAGTATCTTCCAGCTAGTCCAAGGATTAGTTTCAGCCTTCACATTGTTCTTCACCTCTCCACCTTCCAAGATATCAAAATTCTTATCCAGAGAAGTCCATTTACCCAAGAGGGATGTCAGGTTGATAATCTTCTGGGCCATCATCTCTCCATCCTCAGCCTTATAACCGATAAGAGCAATACGGTCGCCAGCCAGCAATCCTCCCTGAACAACATCAGGATTCTCATCGTCAATAAACACCGAAAGGGTGTCACCATCATCAGAAATCAGCTCCAGGCTATGCATAGAGGTTCCCTCACCGCATACACCATAGATGGTAGAATCGTTCATTGCATCCTCTACCTCTACCGAATCTGCTGCACTGATAACAGGAACATTATTTTTGTTCTTACAACTGTTGGCTGCGAAAAGCGCCACCAAAGCTATTGTTACATAAACTAATTTCTTCATAACACTTTAGTTTTTATTATTATATTGATGAGTCGATAAGATTATCTGATTCACCGTTATTTATCATCCTTTTTCTCCTGAAGTTTTGCTTCATCCCATAGTTTATCCATTTCTTCTAAGCTCATATCTTTCAAGTTTTTACCTTGCTTTAAGCTATGATCTTCTACGTAGTTGAAACGGCGGATAAACTTCTGGTTGGTTTTCTCCAGCGCATTATCCGGATTGAGTTTATAGAGACGTGCTGCATTGATTACTGAGAAGATGAAATCGCCCAATTCCTGGGTAGAATTCTCTTTGTCGCCTTTAGCCAGTTCCACCTTGAGTTCTTCCAGTTCCTCCTGCACTTTGTCCCACACATCTTCTTTTTCTTTCCAGTCGAAGCCTACATTTCTAGCCTTGTCCTGAATGCGATAAGCCTTGATAAGAGACGGAAGAGAATTAGGGACACCGCTCAACACCCGCTCATTTCCATCCTTCTCCTGCTGCTTGATCTGTTCCCAGGTTTTCTCAACAGAAGTAGCAGTTTTCGGCTTGCTGGCGCCAAGAGCCAAGGTTTCTTCGGCATTGGCAGTTCCAGCCTTCCCGGTTTCTGCTTCTTCAGACTCTCTATATACCACCTGTCCTTCATCGTTGATATACATATCAGGATTCGAAACCGTCCAATTTCCTTCCTCCTTCCAGTTGATGAAAGGATGGCGGAACATCAATTTATCTGCCTCCTGATTGCAAACATCGCAAATATCGAACTCGCCGTCTTCTCTGCCGATGATGCTATAGAACATCACGTGCTCCAACACATCGCCCAACTCCTTCTTGATATCCTTGTAATCGCGCTTCATCAAGGCGTCACAAAGCTCGAAAGTCTCCTCAATCGTATTCGGACGAAGACTCTCGAATGTCTGCTTTTTATCCCATGGACACTGCAGGCGCAAACGGTCCTGCACATCCAGCAAGCGGCTGAACGCCGCCAGTTTTTCTTCTTTCGTATGTCCTTTTCCTGTATTACTAACCATCGTTTTGTGCAAAAATTAATAATTTTGATGCAAAGATAGTATTTTTCGCCCAAAAATTAGTATCTTTGCACCGTTTTTTAAAGAAAAAGAAAGAAAAAGAATAAAAATTAGATATAAACAATGGAATTAGCAAGTAAATACGATCCACAAGCAGTGGAAAGTAAATGGTATCAGTACTGGCTCGACAACAAGCTTTTCAGCTCTAAGCCAGATGGTCGTGAACCTTATACAGTGGTTATCCCTCCACCAAACGTAACGGGTGTGCTCCACATGGGACACATGCTCAACAATACTATCCAGGATATTCTCGTTCGCCGTGCTCGCATGGAGGGCAAGAACGCATGTTGGGTACCAGGTACCGACCATGCCAGTATCGCTACCGAGGCTAAGGTGGTTAACCGCCTCGCTCAGCAGGGCATCAAGAAGACCGACCTTACCCGCGAGGAGTTCCTCAAGCATGCTTGGGACTGGACTCACGAGCATGGTGGCATCATCCTCAAGCAGCTCCGCAAACTCGGTGCCAGCTGCGATTGGGACCGCACAGCATTCACCATGGACGAGACCCGCTCTCGTGCCGTCATCCACGTATTCTGCGACCTGTACAAGAAGGGTCTCATCTATCGTGGCGTGCGCATGGTTAACTGGGACCCTAAGGCTCAGACTGCGCTCTCTGACGAAGAGGTTATCTACAAGGACGAGCACTCAAAGCTCTACCACTTGAAGTATTATGTAGTAGAGCAGGACTGCCAGCAGGTGGATGAGGAGAACGTGATACACAAGGATGAGAAGGGATACTATGCTGTAGTAGCAACCACCCGTCCTGAGACCATCATGGGCGACTCTGCCATGTGTATCAACCCAGAGGATAAGAAGAATACCTGGCTGAAGGGTAAGCACGTTATCGTGCCTCTCGTAAACCGCGAGATTCCTGTCATCGAGGATACATACGTAGATATCGAGTTCGGTACCGGTTGCTTGAAGGTAACTCCAGCTCACGATATCAACGACCACGCCCTCGGTTTGAAGCACGGTTTGGAAACCATCGATATCTTCAACGACAACGGTACCATCAGCGAGGCAGCAGGTCTCTATGTAGGTATGGACCGCATGGACGTGCGCAAGCAGATTTCCATCGACCTTCAGAACGCCGGATTGATGGAGAAGATTGAGGACTATAATAATAAGGTGGGCTTCTCTGAGCGTACCAATGTGCCTATCGAGCCAAAGCTCTCTACACAGTGGTTCCTCAAGATGCAGCACTTTGCCGACATCGCCCTCCCTCCAGTAATGGACGATGACATCGAGTTCTACCCTAAGAAGTATAAGAACACCTATCGCCACTGGTTGGAGAACATCAAGGACTGGTGTATCAGCCGTCAGCTCTGGTGGGGTCACCGCATCCCTGCCTACTACTTCGACAATGCCGGTAAGAAGGATTTCGTGGTAGCTGAGACAGCAGAGGAGGCTCTGAAACTCGCTCAGGAGAAGAATGCCAACATCAAGGCTGAGGATCTTGAGCAGGAGAGCGACTGCCTCGACACCTGGTTCTCTTCATGGTTGTGGCCTATCTCTCTGTTTGATGGTATCGAGCATCCTGACAATGAGGAGATCAACTACTACTACCCTACTTCCGACCTCGTAACTGGTCCGGATATCATCTTCTTTTGGGTAGCACGTATGATCATGGCTGGCTACGAGTATCGTGGCAAGATGCCATTCAAGCACGTATATTTCACAGGTATCGTTCGCGATAAGCTCGGCCGCAAGATGAGCAAGAGTCTCGGTAACTCACCAGACCCACTGGTTCTGATTGACAAGTTTGGTGCCGATGGTGTTCGTATGGGTATGATGCTCAGCGCTCCTGCAGGCAACGACATCCTCTTCGACGAGAGCCTTTGCGAGCAGGGACGTAACTTCAACAATAAGATCTGGAATGCCTTCCGCCTCGTGAAGGGTTGGGAGACTGCGGATATCGAGCAGCCTAAGAGTGCAGAAATTGCCGTGAAGTGGTTTGATGCCAAGCTCAAGGAGGTGAACGAGGAGATGCAGAAGCAGTTTAAGGACTACCGTATCTCTGAGGCATTGATGACTGTATATAAGCTGTTCTGGGATGAGTTCTCATCTTGGTACCTGGAGATGGTGAAGCCAGCTTACGGCCAGCCTATCGACCAGAAGAGCTACGATGCTACCCTCCGTTTCTTCGATGCCCTCCTGAAGATGTTGCATCCATTCATGCCATTCATCACCGAGGAGTTGTGGCAGCACATCTACGACCGCAAGGATGGCGAGAGCATCATGCGCGAGAAGCTGGAGATTCCTGCACCTACAGCTGAGGAGCAGAAGTTGGCAGCAGATATCGAGGCTGTGAAGCAGATCATTGCCGGTGTTCGTACCGTTCGCAACCAGAAGAACATTGCCCAGAAGGAGCAGTTGTCTCTCCAGGTAGTAGGCAAGAACGATTTCGAGGCTTACAACGACGTAACGCTGAAGATGGCGAACCTTGATAAGATTGAGGTCATCGCTGAGAAGAGTGCCGATGCATCAAGCTTCATGGTAGGTACCGACGAGTTTGCCGTACCATTGGGCGACCTGATCGACGTAGCTGCCGAGATTGAGAAGGCAGAGGCTCAGCTCAAGCACTTGGAAGGCTTCCTGATGGGCGTACGCAAGAAGCTCAGCAACGAGAACTTCGTAGCTCACGCACCTGAGAAGGTAGTAGCCTTGGAGCGCAAGAAGGAAAGCGACTCTGTTGAGAAGATTGCTGCCCTCAAGGCAACCATCGAGGAACTCAAGAAGAAATAATAGTATTATATTTAATGTTGAATGTTGAGTGTAGAATGTTGAATTAGTCAAGCTGATTCGTTAGCAAGATTGCAACTCAACATTCAACATTCAACATTCAACATTTTTAATTATGATCAAGAAGCTTTTCACCTTATTTATATGTACGCTATCTCTAGCAGCAACTTTCACCAGTTGTGGCGATGAAGCTATTGATGTAGAAAGCGTCAATAAGCAGACTATCTTCGTCTTCTATCCTTGGACGGGTGGAACCAGCTCTACTGGTCTGAAATATTTCCTGGAAAACAATGTAGATAGCATGTGCGCTGGCATCGTAGACAAAAAGGGCCTTACCAATGCCAGAGTATTAGTTTTCTTCACCGAAAAATACAATGAAAGTACGCTCTACGATCTTCAGTATGATGCAGCAACCAAAACCGTGAAACGTGTTCCTATCAAGAAATACGAAGGCAACAGTCATTGTACAGCAGAAGGATTTGCAGATTTACTGAACGATGTAAGACAAAACGCAGAAGCCCTCAACTATTCTCTGATTATCGGAGCACATGGTTGCGGCTGGACATACGCCAACGATTGGGTAAACTATCCATATATGGCAAGACCGAAGGCTGGTTCTACCGAAAAGGGAAATGATAAAAATACCATTGTATCCACAACAACTTCTGATCATTTCAGTGGCATTCAATTTGGCAATGATCCAAACAGACCTGCCACTCGTTTCTTCGGAAGTGTCAGTTTATCAGACAACGCCATCGATATTTCCACCTTGGCCGAAGGCATCAAGCTCAGCGGACTCAAGATGCAATACATCCTCTTTGATGCCTGTTACATGGGCAATGTGGAGACGGCTTACGAGCTGAAAGATGTAACCAATTTTCTGATCAGTTCAAGTAGCGAAGTGATGGGCGAAGGCATCCCATACAAGACGATATGGAGTTATCTCTGCTCATCAGCCCCTAACTATTCCAGCGCAGTATCAGGCATCGTCAACTTCTATAGGAATTCCGATATTCCATACTGCAACATGGCTGCAATAGACTGCCGACAGATAGACAAACTGGCAAGTATCATGAAGGAGATTAACAGCAAGTATACATTAGCTTCGACAGTGCCACTTGACTCTATCCAGCCTTTGGATGGTTTCTCTCCCAACCTCTTCTACGATATGAGTGTATACGTAGACAGTCTTGTTCCAAGCGGCTCTCTGAAAGACAAATTTAATTCACAGATGAAACTCACTATCAAAGCTGCTGCTCATACCGAACAGGCTTATACAGCGTTAAAGAGTTATAGAGGTACAACCTTTAAAGTGAAAAACTATTGCGGTCTTTCTATCTCCGACCCTAGCCAGCACAGCGTAGCTATCAAGGGCAGAGAGAAAACAGCATGGTGGAAAGCTACACACTAATAAGCAATGAAGAGTGAAAGAAACTCCTTATTGGCTTTTAAGAAAAATATTATATAAAAGAATACATGATGGAATATTTTATCATTGAGAATAACGGACAGCAAGCGGGTCCATTCAGCCTGGAGCAACTCGTCCAGAAGGCTATCACACCCGAGACCCTTGTTTGGGCACAAGGCATGAAAGACTGGACTCCTGCTTGGAAAATAGCAGAACTGAAGACAGTTCTAGAAACTATAGAAGCAATCAAAGCTAATACAGCCAACAAAGAAAATGCAGAAGGAACATCAGCAGATGCAGCCGGCAACAACGGGACAGAAGCAGCAAACTTTCAGGCTGCAAACCAGCAGGGTTTCCAGCAGGCACAGCAGGAAGCTTACCAGCAAGGCTTTCAGCACGGCGCAGCAATGAACCAGGGCTACAGACAGGAACCGGAAAAGAAAAAATCGAGCAAGACCCTCTGGAAAATCATCTTAGGTCTTATCGTACTTCTCTTCCTGGTTTTCGCCATAACCAATCCAGGACCTGATGCCCATAAAGAAAAGGTAAAGACTGAGGCAGCCAAGGCTATCGACAAGGCTACAGAAACCAGTGATAACAACTTCTTCACCCAAAGCATCCGTTCCATTGCCAAAATGATGGCAGGAAGCGCTATTGATGAAGTGATGAACCAGCTCTTCGAATACCACAACTATATCGTATGCTCTAAGGGAACCGTTGAGTTTAATGGCAAGCAGCACACCGTAAGCTTCGGAATCCTTGGCAGCGTTTACACGATGAATGCCGATGATATGGTGAAGGCGCTGGAAGGTGCCGACAATCTGCAGATAGAAGAAACCACCAGCTCATCAACCGATGAATCCCCTTCGGTAAGCGATAATAGCAGCGATGGTTCAGAAGAAGACGGACTGGGCGCTTCCGTTCAGAAGAAACTGGAAAACAAGGCAAACCAGGCCATGGATCAGGCTGCCGACAAGGTAAGCAAGAAACTGGAAGAGAAAATCAACCAGAAACTCGATGAAGCAACCGATTCTTCAACCGTAGAAAAGATTCTCGACAAGATTCTGGAACTGATCTAGCATCAGAAATCCAAGGAAACATAAGAAATATGACACATTTCTCAATATGACAGCATGGCGGCTTGACGTATATCAAGCCGCCATTGCTGTTTAGTTGACGTGTATCAAAAAAAGCCCCTTTTTCATCATTTTGTCATGTCTTTGTGACAGATATTCAAGAAAAAGGCATTACCTTTGCACCAGAAAACAGTGAGATTGTAAAAGGATAATGTAAAACAGGAGACCTCACATGGAGGCTCCACAAAGAAAGAAAGGAAACAAATTATGATGACGACAGTAATGATTCTTACAGTTGTGGCAGCTATGATTGCCAAGGCTGTAAATGTAAACAACAACATGGAGATGGGCAAGTAAAATTGACCACCGTTCATGAACAAAAAGAAAAAGGAAATGGCAGAAATGCCAAGTATTAATTTTTAAAAAAAGGATAACGATTATGAAAACAATGTATGCAAACATCAAGAAGGCCTTGAAGGCTATTCTTGCAGATTACATGACCGCAATGGAAATGTATGGTGAGGCTTTGAACAGAAGCCGTGGTTGTGCTTGCGTATAAGGGTTCCAATCCCTTCATGCTGCGGCATAAACTAGATTGAAAGCAAAAAGTAATTACGTTTAAATAAAGAAAAAGCGTGTAAGTTACCATACTTACACGCTTTTTTTGTATCTTTGCAACCAGTTAGTAAAAATTTTAAAAAGAAGAAACGATGAACTCACAAGATATAATCAGCAGGCTGGAATCGAAAGGCATTCGGCCAACCGCCAACCGCATACTCGTAATGAAGACCCTGATGGGCGAACAGAACCCGCAGAGTCTGAGCAATCTGGAACGAAAGATGGTTTCGATGGACAAGTCGAGCATCTTCCGTACCCTTACCCTCTTTCTGGAACATGATGTGGTACATGCCTTCGAAGATGGGCGAGGCGTACTCTGCTACGAACTCTGCGAAGAAAAAGGGGCTTGCGATCATCACGACGGGCATATTCATTTCTACTGCGAATCTTGCCAGCGTTCCTTCTGTATGGAGGATATCCATATTCCAAGTTTCGAGCTACCCGAAGGCTTTTACCCCCACTCTATTTCCTTTGTCATCAAAGGCGAATGCCCGGATTGCAGAAAGAAACACCAGTAAAGCGAAAGGTACATTCTGCGTTAATTTAGCATAAATATTTTTGAAATTCTATTGTTTTTCCGATATTATCATTACTTTTGCAAGCGATTATCACGGGGTGCTGAAAGATTCGGCTGAGATGATACCCATTGAACCTGATGCAGGTAATGCTGTCGCAGGGATATTTGATAGCGCTTTATTCTTTCTCTTAAGGCTTTCATCTGGAAGTTCACCGTGTTTGATTACATATTATCTTATCATCGCTTTCGGGCGATAGAAAAGCGTAAACAAACGGATTATTCATCATATAAAACGAACAGAATATGAAAGTAACTATCAACAACAAAGAGACCGAGACACAGGCTAAAACCATCAGGGAGTTAGCCCAGGAACTCGATTTGCCAGCTACAGGAGTTGCAGTAGCTATCAGTAACGAAATGGTGCCTCGTGATGAATGGGAAAACACAATCATCGCAGAGGGAGCTGACATCGTTATCGTAAAAGCGTTCTGTGGAGGATAACAGCCACAAGATACTGCGGAAAAGAATCATCTAAAAGTACTTTTCCAACAGAAATAAAAACAAAAATAACAACTCTATAATAAAACAATGGAAAAATTAGTAATTGCAGGCAGAGAGTTTAACTCCCGCCTCTTCTTGGGCACAGGAAAGTTTAACAACAATGCCCTCATGGCTGAAGCCATCAAAGCATCAGAAACAGAAATGGTTACTGTTGCTATGAAACGTATCGAACTCGAAGACAAGCAGGACGATCTGCTCTCTCATATTGTGCAGAACCCAAATATCCAGCTTCTCCCTAATACCAGTGGAGTGCGCAACGCCGAGGAGGCTGTCTTCGCAGCACAGATGGCTCGCGAGGCTTTCGGTACCAACTGGCTCAAGCTCGAAATCCACCCAGACCCTCGCTATCTCCTTCCAGACTCTATCGAGACCCTCAAGGCTACAGAGAAACTGGTAAAGCTCGGTTTCGTGGTATTGCCATATTGCCAGGCTGACCCTACCCTCTGCAAGCACCTCGAAGAGGCTGGTGCTGCTACCGTGATGCCACTTGCTGCACCTATCGGTACCAACAAGGGATTGAGAATGAAGGACTTCCTGCAGATTATCATCGAACAGGCTACTGTTCCTGTAGTAGTAGATGCAGGTATCGGTGCACCTAGCCACGCTGCCGAGGCTATGGAGATGGGTGCCAGCGCTTGCTTGGTCAACACAGCTATCGCCGTTGCCGGTGACCCTGTAGAGATGGCTAAGGCATTCAAGGAAGCTGTAGTATGCGGTCGCCGTGCTTACGAGGCTGGTCTTGGAGCCATCAGCGATTGTGCTGAGGCAAGTTCTCCTCTCACCGCATTCCTCAACGACTAATATAAAATAAAAATAATAAAAGGCATGAAGGATGAAGGCAAAGAAGCAAGAACGCTCTTTTTACCCTTTTACCTTTTTACCTTTTTACCTTTATAAACATTATGCCAAACGACAAGAAAGCTTACGCCCAGAGAGAAAAGGCGTATATGCAGGGAAAACTCTTCCCACAGATCAAGGTTGGAATGACCAAGGTAAACCTCACTCCTACTGTTGTGAAGGATGAGCGCGGCATTCCTCATACAGAGCCAAACGCTCCGGTTTACATCTACGATACCAGCGGTCCTTACAGCGACCCTAACTATCAGGTAGATTTGAAGAAGGGCTTGCCAAGAATGCGCGAGCAGTGGATTCTCGACCGCAACGATACCGAACAGCTCAAGGAGGTTACCAGCGAGTATGGCAAGCAGCGCCTTGCTGACCATAGCCTCGACCACCTCCGCTTCGAGCACATCCAGTTGCCTCGCCGTGCTCAGGCTGGCAAGCATATCACCCAGATGGCTTATGCCAAGGCTGGCATCATCACTCCAGAGATGGAGTACGTGGCTATCCGCGAGAACATGAACTGCCAGGAGTTGGGCATCGATACCCATATCACCCCTGAGTATGTGCGTGATGAGATTGCACACGGACGTGCCGTTCTTCCTGCCAACATCAACCATCCGGAGAGCGAACCGATGATCATCGGCCGCAACTTCCTCGTGAAGATCAATACCAACATCGGTAACTCTGCCACTACCTCCAGCATCGAGGAAGAGGTGGATAAGGCTGTATGGTCTTGTAAGTGGGGAGGCGATACCTTGATGGACCTCTCTACCGGCGACAACATCCACGAAACCCGTGAATGGATTGTGCGCAACTGCCCTGTACCAGTAGGAACCGTGCCTATCTACCAGGCTCTGGAGAAGGTGAACGGCAAAGTAGAGGATTTGAACTGGGAGGTATTCCGTGATACCCTCATCGAGCAGTGCGAGCAGGGTGTTGACTACTTCACCATCCATGCCGGCATCCGTCGCCACAACGTTCATCTCGCCGATAGCCGTCTCTGCGGTATCGTGAGCCGTGGCGGTAGTATCATGAGCAAGTGGTGTCTCTACCACGACCAGGAAAGTTTCCTCTATGAGCACTTCGACGACATCTGCGACATCGTGGCACAGTACGACGTTGCTCTCTCATTGGGCGATGGTCTGCGCCCAGGCTGTATCGCCGATGCCAACGATGCAGCCCAGTTTGCCGAGTTGGATACCATGGGCGAGCTTGTTACCCGTGCCTGGGACAAGAACGTACAGGCATTCATCGAGGGTCCTGGTCACGTGCCATTGCAGAAGATCAAGGAGAACATGGAGCGCCAGCTCGACCACTGTCACGAGGCACCATTCTACACCCTCGGCCCATTGGTTACCGATATCGCTCCAGGTTACGACCACATCACATCAGCCATCGGTGGCGCCCAGATAGCATGGCTCGGCACTGCCATGCTCTGCTATGTAACACCTAAGGAGCACCTCGCCTTGCCTAACAAGGAGGATGTGCGCACAGGTGTGGTAACCTATAAGATTGCCGCTCATGCAGCCGACTTGGCAAAGGGTCATCCAGGCGCAACCATCCGCGACAATGCCCTCTCCAAGGCACGTTTCGAGTTCCGCTGGAGAGACCAGTTCCACCTCTCCCTCGACCCAGAGCTCGCCTTGAAGTATTTCGAGGAGGCTGGTCATACAGACGGTGAGTACTGCACCATGTGTGGTCCAAACTTCTGCGCAGCCAAGTTGACACACGATTTGAGAAAGTTTAAAAAGTAAGAAAATGTTTTCAGACGAATTAAAGAAAATCAGTTGGGAGGAGACCACGGAGCGCATAGCTCGAATGACCGATAACGATGTGCGCCGTGCCCTTGCCAAGGATCATTGCGATGTGAACGACTTCATGGCACTGCTTTCACCGGCTGCCGAGCCATACCTGGAGGTAATGGCGCGTCTTTCCCGCAAATATACCGAGGAGCGCTTCGGCAAGACCATGTCGATGTTCATTCCTCTCTACATCACCAATTCATGCTCTAACTCCTGCGTGTATTGCGGTTTCCATCGTGAGAATCCGATGGCACGCACCATCCTCACCCCAGAGCAGATTGAGAACGAGTACAAGGCTATCAAGCAGTTGGCTCCATTCGAGAACATCCTTCTCGTTACGGGCGAGAACCCAGCAAAGGCTGGCACTCCATATCTTGCCAAGGCAATCGACATCGCCAAGAAGTATTTCTCTAACGTGAAGATTGAGGTGATGCCGCTCTCTACAGAGGATTACAAGACCCTCGCCGACCATGGTATGAACGGCGTAATCTGTTTCCAGGAGACCTACAACCGCGAACATTACAACCTCTATCATCCACGTGGCATGAAGAGCAAGTTTGAGTGGCGCTGCGATGGTTTCGACCGCATGGGTATGGCAGGCGTCCACTCCATCGGTATGGGTGTGCTCATCGGCTTGGAGAAGGAGTGGCGCACGGATGTAGTGATGATGGCTCATCACCTGCGCTACCTGCAGAAGCATTACTGGAAGACCAAGTACAGCGTGAACTTCCCTCGTATGCGCCCTGCACAGAACGAAGGTTTCCAGCCAAACTGCTTCATGACCGACAAGCAGTTGGCACAGGCAACTTTCGCCATGCGTATCTTCGACCACGATGTAGATATCTCCTACTCTACCCGTGAGCCAGCCTACATCCGTGACAACATGGCAACACTGGGTGTCACCACCATGTCGGCAGAATCAAAGGTAAATCCTGGCGGTTATCATACCTATCCTCAGGCATTAGAGCAGTTCACCGTAAGCGATGAGCGTACCGCCAAGGTAATCAATGCGAGATTGAAGGAATTGGGCAGAGAGCCAGTCTGGAAGGATTGGGATGCCTCATTCGATTTCTTCGGAAATATCGCAAACGGATAAAGAAGATGTAATTAAACAGAATAAAAAAAGAGTGTATCATAAATTCATGACACACTCTTTTTTTGTTAATATTCTCAGACTTTCAGATGGATGGTCTGTGTTTTCCCCGTGATATCAGTTACCACGGCGATTCCCCCATCCCGAATCTCCACCTTCTCATATTTGGCATCAACAATCACTTTTCCTTTCAATGTCATAACGCCCCAATGTCTGGGAATCTCTTCAAAGGCGCAATAGGCACCAACAGGTTGCGCTATACTGTGGTAGAGGGGTGGCACGATAACTTTACCATCTACCTTCACGCCCCATTTCTTTCCTGCCTGATACAATTCCACATGTCCTGCCTCCGACTTCTCATGCAAAAGAAGCATCTCGTTTGCTTCCATTTCCTTCTTTTGCAACATCGCCTCATGATAGTATTTCTTGCCAAGGCGAGGCATTACAATATGAAGATCTTCATTTTCATTCTTTGGGTTATTGCATCCAATATAGGTCTTCTTCAAATATGAATCCACCAGGTAGTAGTCCTGCTTGCTGTCCATAACCACGATACAACCACAACGAAGAGTGGCACACATCCAATACACATGTTCATAATCACCACGCAAGAAACATACTCGATTACTATCTATAGTAGCCTTCATCATCAAGCCATTGCCTCCTTCATAATAGTACCATTCCTGGCAACCACTATCTACTAAATAATTATAACGATATATCAGGTAATCCCCAAAATTGAACAGGTCATATTTGGAAGGGCAATATGGCCAAGAGAAATGTTCGTAGGTGCGAGACATATAAACATCTCCATATTTGATGAACTCCCAACCTTCTAACGTAACCACCTTTGGAACATCGTAAACATTGGGACCATCGTCAATAATAGCTCCAGACAACAGGTCATAATAGCAGACCTCCTTTCTGCGATGTCGGTAGAACAGGATGTTGCCATCCAACAGCTTCATGTCATGGTAATCGCCTGGCTCCAAGACTTGTTCTCCCTGCCGGTTCACTACCGTCATCTTTCCATCAGGCAGCTTGATGATGGCAAACTCCCCTCTACTGTCCACAAACTCACGATACTGTATCGTTTGGAGCAATTCTTCATGGCTCATCACCATCATCATTTCTGAGTCTGGATGAATCTGAATATCGTCTTGCTTTTCGTTCATCAGGAAAAACTCTCTATCCTTCGGAGTCTCCTTTTTCTTGCCAACTTTCAGCTTTCCCTCGAACATAGCATTCCAGTTCCATACTTGCGAAGGCAACCCGAACACCCGATATAGTCCCACATTATCTATAATTACGCAGTTCTTCTTTCCCCTGGCCACTCGCAATCCACGTCCCACCATTTGCAGATACTTGGCAAGCGACAGCGTTGGTCGAGCCAACTGTACAAACTCCACATCCGGGCAGTCAAATCCCTCCGAGAAGATGTCCACATTCACCAACACCTGTATAGGAGCAAGCCCATCAGCAGCCCGCAAGCAAGTAGCCCCCAGTCTATCGCCAACTCCATCAGCAGCCCGCAAGCAAGTAGCACCCAGTCTATCGCCAACATTATCAGCAGGTCGCAAGCAAGTAGCACCCAGGCGGTCCCATCCCGCACAATCTGGCGAGACCTTTGATGGTCCGCCAACCTTAGAGCGTAGCGGTTCCGAG
>JAJWJX010000014.1:0-63582 GCA_021623045.1 Segatella copri
AACTGTCAGATACTGTAATGGTTGGACAAATAGGTTCTCGTGACTTGGCTGCAATCTCTCACTAATAGTATCAAGAGCTTTTGCGCCCCAATGTGCTTGCTGTAAATTGATAGACACATAACGCCCTATACCATAATATAAAGACAACTGTATGGCATTACTTGACTGGCTCGCCTGTGCTTGAGCTCGCAAAATTGCCCCTTTTATGGTTTGGACAGCTTTATCTACTGTTATATTGTTTTCTTCCATTATACTCTGTTTTGATATTATTTACAAAGGTAGTGCTTTTAGCCTTTAAGCCACTATTGCACAACCCCTTTCTTTGAAAAGAACGTAAAATTAATAGTTTTATTGCTGTGATTGTAGTTTTATTAACTCACCCTGAAAGGGATACGCATAGTGTGTTGTATGCATTCCCTTCCAGGGTGATTTTTTATGGTTCATCCAGAAATTCGATGATTTCTGCCACTTGTTGCCGGGTGTAGAAGTGGGAAAACTTGCCGGCGTAGCCCGAACAGAGGCTCTGCTTGAGCTCGGGGCACCGGTTGATCCATCTCACCAGCCGGTTGAGCGCTACCCTGGGGGTAGCGGTGGGAAAGTAGAGCATGGCGAGCTCCGCCTTCCCGTAACTTCTGTCTTCTATCATAATTTGTTCGTTTTTGAATAATAAGAAAATCTCTCCGAAAGATACGGAAATATCTCCGAAAGATAAAAAAATATCTCCGAAGCAGAATTTCCTAAAATGGGAGATCTTCGGGCGGAATATTCTCGCTGCCATCCATCTTCTGGTTGTTCTCTATCTCGTCAGGACGCATCTCTATCACCTTCCAGCCATTGCCCGTCTTGCGGTGAATCTTCTTGAACCCCAGCGCCTCCATGAACATCGAGATGTCCTTGTTCGACATCGACTGGCGGAAGGCGGGGTTCGTGCAGATGCGCTCCATCACATCACTCGCCGTAACAAACTTGCAGAACTCGGACGGCGTATCGGCATCAGGAACACGGTAGAACTTGTTGATGCGCTCGGCTATGTAGTTGTTCACACGGAAATAAAGATTATGGCGCTGTATCTCCTCGTTCTCCTCCTTCGTAAACCAGTAAACCCAGTCGCAAGGCTCACCCCTGCGGCGCTTCTCTATCACCTCCTGAGCCAGTGCTACAGCCTGTGAGTAGATGCCTTCGTAATTGAAGGGGAAGTCGATGGGACTCTTGATCTTCTCGATGCGCCAGATGAGGAAACGGCGGTTCTCGTCATCATCGATGATATGAATCTCATTGCTCGTGGCACAGAACCCCGCATTGTTCTGCAAGATGCAGTCCCACTCGGCATAAGGGATTCGCATGCTGATGTTGCGCTTCGTGATGTTGCTCTTGAAGGAATCCAGGTTCTTGCCGCGCAGACAGCTGAACTCATCGAGACACACTATCGCCTTGCTGGCACACATCTGCAGGAAATCCTTGTTCTTGTAGTCGCCCGTAGAATCGTTGGCGAAATACTTGCGCAGATGGGGCGGCAGAAGATGGTCGAAAAACGTGGTCTTGAAGATGCCGCCCTTGCCTACGAAAACCATGATAGACTGGTTGGTGACATCGGGCCGAACCCAGCAAACCACCATGTTGACCAGCCATTTCCTGAAGGCATAGGCAAAATCCTCCTCCGTATGGCGGTAACCGCCGGTCTGCATCACGGTTACCCGATGGGCTAATTCAGCGATATAGTCAGTCTTACGGTCCCATTTCGGCAGACTCTTCAGATATTCCTCCATGGGGTTGAATTCGGGACTGAAGTTACTTCTGATTACCGTATCCAGCTTTTTCTGGGTGGTGCAGATGTTATCCAGTTCCATCTTCACGAACAGGGAATTGCTCACCCGGGTATCCACTTCGGTCCAGTCGAGATAGAGTTTCTCTCCGGTGTTGATGGCGCGCACTTCATACTGGTTGCTCAGCGTGTTGTGGTGCATTTCATATCGGGCTCCCAGCCATCCCAGCAGTGCTCTCATACTGGTATATCGTTTCTGCTCATCATCTCCCGGCTGTCTTATTTTCCAGGTTCCCAGCCGCTCGGTATGCTTGTAAATCTCCCGTGCCACCCGCTCGGTATCGGCATATTCGCTGCCAAATTTATCTGCCATATGTTTCACAGCCTCCTCCTTTTCGGCTCCGAAACAAAGGCAGAATTTGGCGTATCTCACCACGTAGCTGTTGTGATGATGCTCCTCGAACCGTTCCTCCCAACTCTCCGCCAGTTTGTCTACATACTGCAGAATCTCTTCGGTGGTGAGCGTCTTGGGAGGCGCCTCCTCTTCCTGTTTGCGAGGACTTTTCTTTCTGGGTTTTTCAGCCTCCGTCTGCCTTTTCCTGTTCTGTTCCTCCTGTTGCTTTGTGGCTTTTTCGAAGTTCTCCACCTCCTCCAGAGTGATGGGGAGAACGTCGGCATTCCAGTTGAAGTAAGCCTCGGGGTCGTAAGCCAGTCCGCAGCTTCTCACCATGTCCTGGCATTGCTTGTCGCTGCTGATGCCCAGCAGTTTGTCGTACAGCTTCATGGCTTTCTGTATGGCGAGCAGGTGGAGTTCGGTGGCAGTGAGATTGCATCCTTTAGGGCGCATATATCTGAGCAGGATGCGGAATCCCTTGCCCGAGACGGTGATGTAGAAGACCATGGTGAAGCGCTGTTTCAGGGCTTTTTTCTTAAGATCTGCGATGTCTTCGGGAGGCACGTCATCATAATCGAGCATCAGCCAGAAGGTTTCCTTCCTGAAGTCGGTCAGCTTCTTGGCATTACCTTTGAGCTGCACGCTGGGAGTGATGCAGGGTAGCCGGTGCTTGATGTCCTCTGCCGTTCTCTTGTCTACCTTCATCATCGCCCTGTAGCCTTCGGTATTGGCTTTTACCGGTGCCGAATGCATGATGTTGTACTCCAGCACCGCTCTGTTAGGGAGCGGGTTGCTGGCTGAGGAAAACAGGTTAGTGAAAAATGAGGGCAAGGCCTCTTTCTCCTCCATGACTTCCTGTTCTCTGTTGATTGCTTCTGTTGTTTTCTTTTTTGCCATATTTTTAAAATTTAAAGGGTTGTCAGTTTGATGAATTTCTCATAAATTTTAGCGGATTTCCTGGAAACCGAGTTGTATGGAAGTTTCTCTCTGAACAGTGCCCATTTTCTGTTTCTCTCTTCCCAATAATCAACTCCTTTCTCTTCCTCCCACCTGTCTACTTTTTCCTTGTAGATTTTCAGTTTGGATTGGTATCCTTCCTGATGTCTGTTCTCTATGTCTTTCTGCCTCAGGTAGCTTTTGATAGCCTCTTCCATGGCAAGGAGTTTTTCGGGAGTGAATGTTCCGTTCTCTATATCCATGCTAACGGTATTCCTGCCGCCCTCGATTTCTAACAGCTTTATTTGCTTTATACCTAACTTTTTGGCAAAGCCGAATTTTACGTTGCCTTCTTCTGCCAGTTCTTTTAAAAAACTGCCCATGTCTAATGTTTCTTTAATCTTTTGATTGTTCATGCTGCGAAATTACTACAAATTTGTGAATTGGGTGGTTGAGCGTCATGACGCTCAATTTTTGCAAACAATAACCTAGGTTAAAGTTTTTAACGCAGCAAATCGGTGCCCCTTTCTGGGGGTATTTTGAAGATGAAGATGATGTTTGGTTTTGTATTGCCTGTCGGAAGAAAAAGCAGAAAAATGACGAGGTGAAGGGTGAAGGGTATATTTTAAACTCTATATTATATTCTTTATTTTATGGATTTTGCGATTTTTGACCCTAGGGTCTTTTTTTCGGTTTTTACCCTTACCCTTCACGCGTATATATATAAAAGAGTTTTCAACCCTTCACCCTTCACCTTTTTGTTTAATATTTTGTGGGTCAGTGAGTTAAGGGCGAAGGGTGGTGAAGGGAGGTGAAGGGAGAAGTAAAAAGACTTTCCACTCCTCAATGAAAAAAACAGCCCTAAAAATTTGGAAGTTACAAATATTCAGCGTATCTTTGCAGAAGATTGTGCGGCACTCGGCAATCAGAAAGCAAGCTTTCATTGCGCTCGCTGGCATAATCTTTGCAGTACAAATAAAAACATAATGCGTATGAAACAGGTAGAAGAAAGATACATCAGCTTGCTGACCGATTTCGGTTTCAAGCGAATATTTGGAACAGCAATGAACAAGGATTTGCTCATTTGCTTCCTCAACAGCTTGTTTAATGGCAAACAGGTTGTGAAGGACGTGTCGTATCTGAACCCGGAGCACATGGGAGATGTCTATACCGACCGCAGAGCCATCTTCGACGTATATTGTGAAGGCGAAAACGGCGAGAAGTTCATCGTAGAAATGCAGAATGCCTACCAGACGTATTTCAAGGATCGCGCCCTTTTCTACTCAACCTTTCCTATCCGTGAGCAGGCACCTAAGGGGAATGACTGGGATTTCAAGCTCAATCATGTCTATACCGTAGCCCTGCTCAACTTCAGCATGAACGAGGACGCCTTCGACAAGGAGAAAATCCGCCATCATGTGCAGTTGTGCGACACAGCTACCCACAAAGTATTTTACGACAAGCTCGAATATATCTATGTAGAGATTTCCAAGTTCAACAAACCCCTGGAAGAATTGGATACGCTCTACGAGAAGTGGCTCTATGCTCTGAAGAACCTCTATAAGCTTACCCAGCGTCCGAAGGAGCTGTGCGACAAAGTCTTCGACCGCCTCTTCGAGGAAGCCGAGATAGCCAAGTTTACTCCTCAGGAAATGAGGGAGTACGAGACCAGCAAGATGGCATATCGCGACATCAAGAATTCCGTAGACACTGCTAAGCGTGAAGGTATAGCTGAAGGTATGGAAAAGGGAATGAAGGAAGGCTTGGAAAAGGGTAGAGCTGAAGGTATGAACCAGCGAAGCCTTGATATTGCCAGGAACATGCTTGCTGATGGCGTTGACATCAATCAGATTATGAAGTATTCCGGTCTTACCCAGGAACAGATAGAAAAATTGAAATAAGATATTATCTTAGAGGTAACAGATAAGAATTCCCCCATCCTGCCATCAAAAGCAGGATGGGGGAATTTGCTTAATAGCTAAGAATATGCTGGCAATGGGACTTTCAGCCGAACAGGTTGCCAAGGCTATCCAGCTGCCTTTAGATATCATCAAGAATCAGAACAACTCATAAAAAACAGAAAGCGGAGATGTAGATTATGAATATCACCATATAATCAAGGGTCTATACGCCACCTTTTCATCGTGGCATATAGACCACTCAACATTCAACAATCTCTAACATTATCGGAATTACTATATTCTGTTTCCTGATTTTGGAAAAGCGTACGAGTTCGTACACAATCTTAACTGGACTCATATTAGGCGACTGCTATCTGAAAATAAAAAGAGGGTGAGTCATCTGGTTATGACACACCCTCTTTTTGGCTTTTATTTCTTTTTCTTCTTCTTTTTGATGCCGAAGAAATCGCGGAGGCCGTTGAAGTCTTTCTTCATGATGAGGCCGAGACCCTGCGTGTTCAGACTGTTGCGCGTAAAATAGCGGTCGTTGGTCTGATTGTACATGCGTATGGCGAGGTTGCCGTTAGGGAAGATGAGGTAGCGGAGGTCAAAATCACCGATGAAACTCTGCGTGGCATTCGGATTGTCGCGATAACCGAACTGGCCATTGAAGAGTAACCGGTTGTTGAGCAGCTTGCCACTCAGAATGCCCTCATATTCGGCATTGTTGAAACCTTCATCGCCCGTAGATATGTTGGCACCGAAATTCCAGTTGTTGCTCTTCACCACGTTGGAAAGTACGGTGTTCAGCTGCTGCGAGATGGTGCCGCTCAGCAGGCTCTGCATCGCCAGCGAAGTCTGACTCTGCTGTTCGCCATCCTCGCTCACCTGGTTGTTGTTGGTCTGGGCGTAGAACCGGCCGATGCCTAAGAGATAGAGCACCTGCTGGTTCATCTCTTCCTGCGAATTGATGATAGAGTAGATCATCTGCTTTGCATCGCTGTTAACCGTAGGCAGGTCCATAGAGAAATCTACCTTAGGCGATTGAGGCGTGCCGGTGATGTCCATCAGGCAGTCTACGCGGATGTTGTTGCCCGAGAACGAACGGCCTATGCGCAGGTCGCTCAGCGGCACTCCGTTTACTGTATATTTAGCCCGTAGGTTGAGTGGGGCATTGTATGGATTGCCACCGAAGGCGATGGTTCCGCCAGGCATAAACTCGAACTCCTTCTTGATGAGATTCTGGATGGTGAGCTTGTAGGTGCCGTGGTCTACCACATAGTTGCCAAACATATCGAACGAGCCCTTGTTGAAGTAGTTGGCGCGAATTACGCCATCTCCGTTCAGGGTGATGTAATCGCCCGACTGCTCGTCCATAATCAGCTTGAGCGTGAGGTTCTGGTTGGTGTTTACGAGGAAGTTGATGCGCATATCCGATTCGAAATCGATGTCATCCTCTCTCTGTTTCGTGGTTGGAGCCCCGTTCAGACTGTCCATGATATCCGGCACAATCTCGTGCCAGTGGATAAAGCTCTTGTCGCTGATGGCGTCCGGACTTGCCACATTATATACAAAGATGCTGCCCGGTTCGGGTTCGGCGTTGATATCGATGACGGTTTCGCCGCTCTTGCCGTGGATGCCTACCTCGCCCGTGGCATAGATGGTGCCATAGAAGGTGTTGTCGCCAAACTCGCGGGTATCGAAGCCCAGGAAGTTGTGCGCCTTGATATCGAGGTCGTAGCTCAGCCTGGTGAGGTGCTTGTGGTGGATGCCTCCGCTCAGGATGGCTATGTTGCGGTTGCGGTCGAAGATGGTATCATTCTCTATGAGGATATCATCTGGGATAGCGTGGGCATGGAGCGCATCGAAGGTATAATCGGTGTTGAGCTGCTTGAGGTGCACCTTGCCGTGAGCGGTAAGGTCGCCCACGAGATTGATGTTTTTCAAATCGCCCACCACATTGAGATGCCCATCGCCCCAGGCTTCTACCTGATTCATGAAACTGCCGCAGAAATTCTCGAGGAATTTCATGCTGGTGCCCTGGGCATCGATACCCAGGTCGATATAGTTGCGCTTAGGCGAGACGTATCCGTTGATGAGCGTCTGATGCTCAGGGCCATCGTCGGCAACTGCATGAATATCAATCTGTTCGAGCTCCTTGTTGAAGTTGACACCAGCATGGAGCACACCGAGCGGTCCGTTTTCGAAGGTAAACTCCTTCACGTCTAGCTGGGCGTAGGCATCAGGGTCGTTGAAGAGGCTCTTGATGATAGCCTTGCCCGAAGCCTTGCCGGTGAAATCTACCGAATGGAAATTGACGAGGTTCAGCACGTATGCCACATCCACATCCTTCAGGTCGGCTACGATAGAATCGGTCTTCTCGGGTGTAGCAAGACCGGAAACGATGACGTGCTGCTGGTCGTGGCTCACGGCGAAATGGTCTACCAGCAGGCGGTTCTTGCTGTAGATGATGTCGGCAGGATGAACCTCCCACGGCGTGCCGTCGATTCTGATTTCAGACGGGTGTATGGTTACGTGGGCGGTAGAAACCTGATTTTCGTTCTTGAAGAACTGCGCCCTCGTATCGATGATGCCCTGGATAGGGAGCT
Source organism: Segatella copri (assembly GCA_021623045.1). Lineage (GTDB taxonomy): Bacteria > Bacteroidota > Bacteroidia > Bacteroidales > Bacteroidaceae > Prevotella > Prevotella copri_T. The sequence goes on from JAJWJX010000014.1 coordinate 7,603, forward strand.
TAGCCGAATGGTTGTTGTAGAAGAGCTTGGCGAAGAGCTGGTTGTCGGCAGCGGCTGCCTTTACGTGGATGCCCGGTCCGTTATCTCCCCATTTGCCCTGCCTGATCTGTGCATCTATCTTGAGCGAATCGTTGATGGTATGCAGTCGCACTTTGGCTCCATGATAGTCTTTTGCGTCATAGCTGAAGTCAGGCACGCTGGCATAGATGTTGACGGTTTTCTCGGCATCGTTCATGAATCCATCGGCAAAGACGGGCTGCTCTATCTTCAGCGGAATGCCCAGCATGCGCTGCAGTATCTCGGTAGAGGTGATTTCTGCCTGGAAGGTGAAATGGTTCTTCGCACTCCTGTCTACCTTGCCGATGCCCGGAAGGGTAGGCAGTTTGCTGGCTACCAGGTTGGTGAAGCTCTTGGTGAGGGTAGCGTAATCGTACTCTCCGTCAACATGGATGCTGGCGAACGGGGCTTCGAGGTCGAAATAGCTGTCCTTGCCCTGGTTCTTGGCGCTTACGGTGATGTCATTGAGACTGTAGGTCTTATCAGAAACCTTCAGTCCCAGGATGGTTGGCAGCAGATGCTGTACATGGGCTGTTGCGGCATACTGCTTGCGCGGGATGGAGTAGGAGCCTTCTACCTGGATGTTGGCGTTAGGGTCGGCGATGGATGCGAGTCCTTCGAGCAATCCCCGGTTATAGCTGCCGTCTATCTGAATGTTGCGGTAGCTGTACTTGTTGAAATCGAAGCGCGGAATGCTGCCCTTGGCATAGAAATGCTGCTTGTTGCCGTGAGCCGAAAGCGATGCTGCCAGGATGCCGAACTGCCCGTTGTCGAGGATTCGGCCCAGGTTGATGCCCTGGGTATTGATGCTAGCCTTGAGCTCGGAGCCAGCCTTTTCTGCCTTGATGGCTACTTCGCCCACGCCGGTCTTCAGCTGTCCGCGGGTGCCTACGTTCTTGCCAGCACCATATACTTCACCTATATAATATATGTCGCCCAGGCGCAGCACTTCTTTCGGAATGCTGATGCGTTTGCCCAGATTTCTAGAAACCTCTCCGATGCCATCGCCTGATATCTTGAGGGCAGAGATGTTTGCCTTCCAGCGCAGAAGGCGGTCCCAATCGCTCACACGGCCGTTGGCCCTGAGCAGCAGACTGCCGCTCTGAGTCTTGAATTCGAGGTTATGGATGCGGGCAGATGTACTGGTGCCCGAAAACTGGAGATGAAGCTGCAGGGCATCCTTGAACTTGCGAAGTTCAGGCACGAAGCAGGCAATATCGGCAAGCGTGATGACGGATGGCTTGATGCCGCCCTGAAACTGGAGTGTAGGCTTTACGATATGCTTGTTCTCGATGCGGTAGGTAGCGCGCAGGTCATCAAACTGCAATTGCGAATGAGGGAGCTCGATGCTGAAGTCTCTGAGCAGGGCTTGCTGCTGGTCGGCATCGAGTTTGAATCTCAGATTTCTGAGTTGAAGTCCTGATTTATCTTTCAGCGCTATCTTCTTGACAGCCAAATGGATATCCTTGTCGGTGAGATGGCCCAGAATAATGTGGGCAGAGAGGTCGGTGATGCCTAGATGCTGCGGCGAAAAGACGCCCGGTTTAGGTGCAATATCGCGTTGGTTGTAGGCAACGGCACCATGCCGGATAATCAGGCTTCCGATGTGCAGGTCGAGCGGAGTATGGCGGGTGGTATCTTTCGAAGCCAGCGAATCGAGCACGAACTGGATGTTCATCGGGCTCTTGGCATCCTGCTTGTAGATGTTGGCGTTGAGACCGAAGAGCTGGGCAGATGAAACCGAAATCTTGCCATCCTTCAAAGGCAGGAAATCGAGCTTTGCCGATACGCGCGAAGCACAGATCATGCTGTCGCCTTTCTGGTCGAGCATCATCACGTCATCTATGATAATGCGGTTGAAGAAGCCCAGATTCACCTTTCCGATACTTACCTGAGTGCCGAATTTCTGAGCCAGTGCACCGGCTACTTCAGAGCCGATGAAGGCCTGTACTGGTGGCACGTGCAACAGTACGACAAGCAAGAAATAGACAGCAGCCAGCGTCCATATAATGCTATTGATGATATGTTTTAAATGTTTCAGAGTTGCTTTCTCTAGTTTACAAAAATGTTACTAATTTGAATTTTGCGACAAAATTACTGAAAAATCGGCATAAAATCGAATAATTCACACAATTTTTCTTTTTTATATCACTTTTTTTCACTATTTTTGCAGCACGTTTAGAAGTTTCAGCATAGAAGTAGATAAAATATATGTTTTATGGCAGATAGCCAGGATAGCGTCTTGATGAGGGCGCTGAAGCATATATCTTGAAGTGATTAGTAAGTTTATATATAATATTTTTTAATGTAGTTATGGCAAATGTAATTAAGTTACGTAAAGGCTTGGACATTAACCTTACGGGTAAGGCTTCCAAGGATGTAACGCTCCAGGTGGCTCAGGCTGGCGAGTATGCGCTGGTTCCTGCGGCTTTCGTGGGTGTGACTCCTAAGGTAGTGGTACGCGAGGGCGATCATGTCAATGCCGGAGATGCCTTGTTTGTGAACAAGGCTTGCCCGGAGGTGAAGTTTGCCTCGCCAGTGAGCGGAGAAGTAACCGCCATTGAGAGAGGTGAGCGCCGAAAGGTGCTCTGCGTGAAGGTGAAGGCCGACGCAGTACAGACCTCTACGGATTTTGGTAAGAAAAACGTTGATGCGTTAGACGGTGAGGCTGTCAAGCAGGCGCTGCTTGAGGCTGGTCTCTTCGGATACATCAACCAGTTGCCTTATGCTGTGTCCACAACTCCCGACACCAAGCCTAAGGCAATTTTCGTTTCTGCCCTCCGCGACATGCCGCTCGCAGCCGACTTTGAGGTAGAACTCGAAGGCAACGAAGAGGCTTTCCAGACGGGTTTGACAGCCTTGAGCAAGATTGCGAAAACTTATCTTGGTGTTGGCGTTGACCAGCACAGCAATGCGCTCGGCGAGGCTAAGAACGTAGAACTCAATGTATTCGACGGTCCTTGTCCGGCAGGTAATGTAGGCGTACAGGTGAACAACATCGACCCAGTAAACAAGGGCGAGGTGGTTTGGACAGTAGATCCAGCATCGGTTATCTTCTTCGGAAGACTCTTCCTGACAGGTAAGGTTGATTTGCTCAAGACTGTAGCTGTGGCTGGTAGTGAAATCAAGACTCCTGGCTATGCTGAAGTATTGGTAGGTACACCTTTAAGCAGTTTTGTAGCCAATCAGTTGAAAGCTACTGACCATGTGCGACTTATCAATGGTAATCCTCTTACCGGTGTAAAGACAACTACAGCCGATTTCGTAGGTGGTCATACGTCAGAGATTACAGCTATCCCAGAGGGTGATGACAACGACGAGATGCTGGGTTGGATTCTTCCACGTACCGATCAGTTCTCTACATCGCGTTCATATCTCTCCTGGCTCTTCGGCAAGAAGAAGGAGTATAATCTCGATGCCCGCGTGAAGGGTGGCGAGCGCCACATGATCATGAGCGGCGAGTATGACAAGGTGCTCCCGATGGACATCTATGGTGAGTATCTCATCAAGGCAATCATCACCGGCGATATCGACAAGCAGGAGCAGCTCGGTATCTACGAGGTAAGTCCTGAAGATTTTGCTGTGGCTGAGTTCGTGGATTCATCTAAGCTCGAATTGCAGAAGATTGTACGCGAGGGCTTGAATACCCTGCGCAAGGAGAACGCTTAGTTTTAGTACTATTAATTATTTAAATAATGAGTGCATTAAGAAATTATCTCAATAAGATAAAGCCTAACTTCCAGAAGGGAGGTAAGCTGCATGCCTTCGAGAGCGTGTTTGACGGTTTTGAGAGCTTCCTGTACGTGCCTAATACGACAGCGAAGAGCGGAGCCAGCATCCACGATTCAATCGACTCGAAGCGCATCATGAGCTTTGTGGTAATCGCCCTGATTCCTGCTTTGCTCTTCGGTATGTATAATGTGGGATACCAGAATTTCAAGGCTGCAGGTACACTGGATGCTGCCAGCTTCATCGAGGTCTTCGGCTTCGGATTCCTGGCTGTCCTCCCTAAGTTGCTGGTTAGCTACATCGTGGGTCTCGGCATCGAGTTTGCCTGGGCTCAGTGGAAGCACGAGGAAATCCAGGAGGGTTACCTCGTCAGCGGTATCATCATCCCATTGATCATTCCTATCTCTACACCATTGTGGATGCTCGCTCTGGCGTGCGCCTTCGCAGTTATCTTCTGCAAGGAGATTTTCGGTGGTACCGGTATGAACATCTTCAATGTGGCTGTGGGTGCCCGTATGTTCCTCTTCTTCTCATATCCACTGGCTATGAGTGGTGATAAGGTTTGGGTGGCTAAGGATGCTATCTTCGGTCTGGGTAACACCCTGCCTGATGGCTTCACAGCTGCTACTCCTCTCGGTCAGCTGGCTCAGGGCAGCATGCCTTCAGCTAGTCTCTGCGATTCTATCCTCGGTTTCATTCCTGGCTGTATCGGTGAGACATCCGTCATCGCCATCGCCATCGGTGCCATCATCCTTCTCTGGACAGGCATCGCATCTTGGAAGACCATGGGCAGCGTATTCGCAGGCGGCATCGTGATGGCGCTTATCTTCCAGGCCCTCGGCATGACACCTATCGCCTGGTATGAGCACATCGTTCTCGGTGGTTTCTGCTTCGGAGCCGTATTCATGGCTACCGACCCTGTAACCTCAGCCCGTACTGAGAAGGGTAAGTACTTCTACGGATTCATCATCGGAGCCATCGCCGTTATCGTACGTGTGATGAACCCAGGTTATCCAGAGGGTATGATGCTCGCTATCTTCTTCGGCAACATGTTTGCTCCACTTATCGACTACTGTGTAGTTCAGAGCAACATCTCACGCCGTGCTAAACGTGCTATTAAATAATGTAGGAGGAATGTAGATATGAAGACAAATTCAAATAGCTATACTATTATCTATTCGGTTATCATCGTGGTAATCGTGGCATTCCTGCTCGCGTTCGTGTCTTCTTCGCTGAAGACAAAACAGGATGCCAACGTGGCTCTTGATACTCAGAAGCAGATTCTGAACTCTCTGAACCTGCGCGACCTTGACAACGCTACTGCGGCTGCCAAATATAAAGAGGTGGTGAAGGACGAGAAGGAGAAGGACGGCATGAAGTATTACGAGTGCGAGATTGATGGTCAGAAGAAGACCGTTTACTCTGTAAAGGGTATGGGTCTCTGGGGCGGCATTTCAGGCTTCATCGCCGTGGATGCCGACAACAACACCATCTATGGCGTATATTTCAACCACGAAGGCGAGACAGCCGGACTGGGTGCTGAAATCAAGGACAACCTGAAGTGGCAGCAGAAGTTCCAGGGCAAGAAGATTCACAAGGATGGAGTAGAGGGCATCGCTCTGGGCGTTGAGAAAGACGCTCCTGCCGGCGACCCTAACAATGTGGATGCCGTTACCGGTGCTACATTGACATCCAACGGTGTGGATGCAATGCTCAAGGAAGGTCTTGCTAAATTCATTAAATAATTAAGCGAAATTATGGCATTATTTAGTAAACAAAATAAGGAGGCATTCATCAAGCCACTGAACGGCGACAACCCTATCCTCGTCCAGGTGCTTGGTATCTGTAGTGCCCTGGCTGTTACTTCCCAGCTGAAGCCAGCCATTGTGATGGGACTTGCCGTTACTATCATCACGGCATTCTCTAACGTGATTATTTCCATCATCCGCAACACCATCCCTCAGCGCATCCGTATCATCGTCCAGCTGGTGGTAGTTGCTGCCCTGGTTACCATCGTGAGCCAGGTGCTGAAGGCTTTCGCCTACGACGTGAGCGTGCAGCTCTCTGTGTATGTGGGTCTGATCATCACCAACTGTATCCTGATGGGTCGTTTGGAGGCATTCGCCATGATGAACAAGCCTTGGCCTTCATTCCTCGATGGTGTAGGTAATGGTTTGGGTTACGCCCTCATCCTCGTGATTATGGGTGCTGTTCGTGAGTTCCTGGGCCGCGGCTCATTGCTCGGTTTCCAGCTGATTCCAGAGGGAGCTTACGACTTTGGATATGTTAACAACGGTATGATGACCATGCCAGCCATGGCATTGATTCTCGTTGGATGTGTAATCTGGGTACATCGTGCCTATATTTATAAGGAGGAGAAGTAAGATGGAGCACGCAATAAGTTTGTTTTTCCGTTCGATTTTCGTCGATAATATGATCTTCGCCTACTTCCTGGGTATGTGTTCATACTTGGCAGTATCCAAGAACGTGAAGACCTCTTTGGGCCTGGGCTTGGCAGTAACCTTCGTGTTGCTCATCACCGTGCCTGTAGATTACCTGTTGCAGACCAAGGTGCTCAGCGCCGATGGAATCCTGGGTGTTGACCTCACATACCTGAGCTTCATCCTCTTCATCGCCGTCATCGCCGGTATCGTGCAGCTGGTAGAGATGATTGTAGAGAAGTTCTCACCATCGCTCTATGCAGCGCTGGGTATCTTCCTGCCATTGATTGCCGTAAACTGTGCCATCATGGGTGCATCGCTCTTCATGCAGCAGCGCATCCTGATGGATCCTGCCAATACTCAGGCTATCACCTCAGTATGGGATAGCATCGTTTATGCCGTAGGTTCCGGTCTGGGTTGGACTCTTGCCATCGTGCTGATGGGAGCCATCCGCGAGAAGATGCAGTATTGCGACGTGCCAAAGCCATTGCAGGGACTCGGCATCACATTTATCACAGTAGGCCTCATGGCAATGGCTATGCTTTGCTTCTCAGGCTTGAAAATCTAAAATAGGAGGACTATAGATATGGGTAATACATCATTTATATTGGCTAGTATCGGAGTTTTCCTCGTGGTGATTCTCCTGCTGGTTATCATCCTGCTCGTGGCTAAGAAGTATCTGAGCCCTAGCGGAAATGTAAATATCGAAATCAATGGCGACAAGACCATCAACGTGCCTCAGGGCAGCAGTTTGATGACTACGCTGAATGAGAACGGCATCTTCCTGCCTTCTGCCTGCGGCGGTAAGGCAAGCTGTGGCCAGTGTAAGGTTCAGGTGCTCGAGGGCGGCGGCGAGATTCTCGATTCTGAGAAGCCTCACTTCACCCGCAAGCAGATTAAGGACCACTGGCGTCTGGGATGCCAGTGCAAGGTGAAAGGCGACCTGAAAATCAAGGTGCCTGAGAGTGTGATGGGCGTGAAAGAGTGGGAGTGCGAGGTTATCTCCAACAAGAACGTTTCATCATTCATCAAGGAGTTCAAGGTGGCATTGCCTCCAGGCGAGCACATGGACTTCGTTCCGGGTTCTTACGCTCAGATCAAGATTCCTGCATACGACTGCATCGATTACGACAAGGACTTCGACAAGGATCTCATTGGCGAGGAGTACATCGGAGCATGGAAGAAGTTCAACATCTTCTCTCTCAAGGCTCACAACCCTGAGCCTACCGTTCGTGCTTACTCTATGGCCAACTATCCTGACGAGGGTGACATCATCACCCTGACCGTGCGTATCGCCACAACTCCATTCCTGCCACGTCCACAGGTAGGTTTCCAGAACGTACCAACAGGTATCGCTTCTTCTTACATCTTCTCATTGAAACCAGGCGACAAGGTAATGATGAGTGGTCCTTACGGAGACTTCCATCCTAACTTCACCTCAGGCAAGGAGATGATCTGGATTGGTGGTGGTGCCGGTATGGCTCCATTGCGTGCGCAGATTATGCACATGACCAAGACCTTGCACACCACAGACCGTGAGCTTCACTTCTTCTACGGAGCTCGTGCTTTGGGTGAGGCATTCTTCCTGGAGGACTTCTGGGAGCTTGAGAAGGAATTCCCTAACTTCCACTTCCATCTTTCACTCGACCGCAAGGACCCAGTGGCAGATGCTCAGGGCGTGAAGTACTACGAGGGTTTTGCTGTTAACTGCATCCGTGATACCTACTTGAAGGATCACGAGGCTCCAGAGGATTGCGAGTACTATCTCTGCGGACCTCCAATGCTGATCAAGACTGTAACAGATTATCTGGATTCTCTCGGTGTAGATCCTGAGAGCATCATGTACGATAACTTCGGATAAAACGATAATTCAATCAAAAGAGCAATGCTTGTTCTCAAAAAATGAGAGGCAAGTGTTGCTCTTTTTTTTATTTTTCTGAATATATACAATATAATAGAGATAATTACGTTTTTATCTTGAAAGTATAGATTTAATTATGAATAAGATAAAGGTAGGTGTATGTTTTGCCCTTTGCAGTCTGGCAGCCCCATCTATGGCACAGTATATGTGGCAGGAGGGGGATGGCACGGAGAAGATAGATCTTCGGGAAGATATACAATATGGTGTTGAGATGCAAGGGTCGTTTTCGAAAGGTAAAACCCCATTGTGGCTTAACGCAAACAAACATGGTTTAAGTTCTTTAGAGAAGAATAACGGCTATCTCAGAGGTAGTCTGGTTCGTCCGCTTTCTGCAGATTCGGCTCGCCGCTGGGCTGTAGGATATGGAGTAGATGTGGCAGTACCGGTAAACTATACCAGCAATGTAGTGGTGCAGCAGGCTTATGTGGAGGTCCGCTGGCTTTATGGTGTGCTGACTGCAGGTGCCAAGGAATATCCGATGGAGCTAAAAAACCAGTCGCTCTCCAGTGGTAGCCAGTGTCTGGGTATCAATGCCCGTCCGATACCTCAGGTTCGTCTGGCGCTTCCTGAATATTGGACGCTTCCGTTTGGTAGAGGCTGGCTGCAACTGAAAGGTCATCTGGCTTATGGTATGACTACGGATGATGGCTGGCAGCATGATTTTACGAAACGGCAGACTAAATATTGTGACCACATGCTCTATCACAGCAAAGCAGGTTTTCTGCGTATCGGAAACGAGAATGCTTTCTGTCCGCTCAGCATAGAAATGGGACTGGAGATGGTTGCTCAGTTTGGGGGCAATGCATATCGTCCAATAGGTGACAGTATGGTACAGATTCCTACCGAGAAAAATCTGAAAGGCTTCTGGCATGCGCTGTCGGCAACGGGCTCTGATGCTGGCGAAGGGGCTTATGCCAATGTTGCCGGAAACCAGTTGGGTAGTTGGCTGATGCGCATCAATTATGACGCTGACAGTTGGAAAGCTGCCATCTATGCCGATCATTTTTTCGAAGACCACAGTCAGATGTTTCTCCTCGACTATAATGGATATGGTGAGGGTGCAGACTGGAATAAGAAGGTAAAACGCCGTTTCTTCATGTATTCGCTGAAGGATATCATGCTGGGCTTCGAACTGAATCTGAAGTATTCGCGCTGGCTGAAAAACGTGGTGCTGGAGTATCTCTATACCAAATATCAGAGTGGTCCGTATAATCATGACCGTACATCGGGTATCGCAGACCATGTAGCGGGTACTGATGATTATTATAACCACAGCATCTATCCTGGATGGCAGCACTGGGGTCAGGTGATAGGAAATCCTCTCTACCGTTCACCTATTTATAATGATGACGGATATATTATTATCAGAAACAATCGTTTCATAGCTTATCATCTGGGTTTTGATGGTCAGCCTACACAGCGTCTGGGTTATCGTGTATTGGGTACCTACCAGAAAGGTTGGGGTTCCTATAGCGTTCCGTTTACAAAAAAGCATCATAATGTAAGCTTCCTGGTAGAGGCTCATTATGATTTCCCGCATCAATGGCAGGTAAAGGCAGGCTATGCGATGGATTTCGGAAGCGAAAAGATGCTGGGGCATAATGCCGGTATGCAGATAACCATCAGCAAGAGAGGGTTGCTGACGAAAAGAAATAATAACCGATAAGATAGAAGATATGAAAAAGATAATAGGAATACTTTTCTTTGCTGTTATGGTGTTCACTCTGAGTTCATGTGAGATAGAAACAAGCCAGAATGGTGATTTGGATGGTTTCTGGCATCTGGAGCAAGTAGATACTTTAGCTACAGGGGGTACTTGTAGCTTTGCCGATAAGCGCATATTCTGGGGCTGCCAGTATAAGCTGATTCAGGTTGGTGATTATGATCGCTTCGAGGCAGGTAGAGGATTTTATCTGCGTTTTGAGCAAACCTCCGACAGTTTGCTGATTACATCTGTTTATCGTAATAATTGGCATGAGGATTATGGAGGCGATGTTCTATTAACCGAAATGAATGATTCTTTGCGTTCTTGTGGCGTCAATCATCTGAATGAGCATTTTGCCAAGGAGGTAATGACTGGCGGTAAGATGCAGCTGAAGAGTAAGACCCTGAGATTGCGGTTCAGAAAATTTTAAAAAAAATGCCCTCGATGCATGTTGCACCGGGGGCTTTTTTAGTATGCTCGATTTCTTACTTCTTCCTTTCTGTTTCCTTGATGAAACCATGACGGTAAGCATAGAGAAGCTCCTTCAGGTCTTCTATCTGCTTACGGAGTTCGCAACCTATATCGGTATCGGCTACCAGCATGCGGCGGTTCGACATTTCTACAATCTGTGTAGTACTCTTGATGTCGGTACCCTGCTTGATGGCATCTTCCATACTCGTAAACGGCTCGTGCTGCACCAGCTGGAATCCGCGGGAGTGATATACTAAGGTGTAGCCGGCGATACCTGTTTCGTTGTGGTAGGCTTTAGAGAAACCACCATCAATAACCATCAGCTTGCCGTTTGCCTTGATAGGATTCTCGCCCTTGATAGTGCGAACCGGTACGTGGCCATTGATGATATGGCGGTTAGGACCGGTTACTCCAAACTCATCCATAATATGGTCGATAACCTGTTCATCATCACGCAGCAGGAAGTAGTATCCCTTCTCTTCTTTATGCGTCTCCTTATCGGTAATGAAATAGCGCTCGAAGGTTGCCATCTTACTCTTGTCGAAGAGTGGACTGTCTGGACCACACCAGAGGTAGATGAAATAGTCGATGGCATATTCCTTTTCATTCGGATCAGAATCTGATTGGAAAGCTGTGCGTATCTGCATGCCCGTATAATGCATCAGGGCTCTACCGCTGAATTTCTTGCCCGGATAGATTTCTACCTCTTTCAATGAACCGTCTTCGTTGAGCGGACAGGATGCATGGAAAAGCAGGTTGTTGTTGAAGATAGCGTACATGCAACCATGCTGCAGCATAACCTTGATATGCTTGTGCAACTTCTCGCAAACCATAAACGAATGGTGCAGTTTCTGAATCAGAATTTCCTCTTCTTCTGATAGCTTGTCAGGATTGCTCGGGTCGATGGTAGGGAAGTGGCAGGAGGTCATGTCATACTCTTTTCCGTCAATCTCTACCTTGCCTTTCCTGTAATCGATATGGTCAAAAAGACAACGGTCTTTCATCTTCCATTCCGGATGCTTCTTGAAAAGCTGGCTCTCTAATTTAAACTGGATGACAGCTATAGCCTTGTGCATCTGAGAGGTGAGCCGCTGGGTCTTTTCATCCATTGCTGCTGCACCTCCGCTGAGCTTAGGCAGAAATTCTTTGCAATCATCCTCCTTGTAGGTTTCCATTGCAAAAGTAGCGAGTGGTACGAGGTTGATGCCATAGCCTTCTTCCAATGTCGAGAGGTTGGCGTATCGCAGGGAGAGACGGATCACATTACAGATGCAGGCATTATTGCCGGCAGCTGCTCCCATCCATAGTACATCGTGATTACCCCACTGGATATCCCAACTGTGGTAGCGGCGCATCTTGTCCAAGATGATGTGGGCTCCTGGACCTCTATCGTAGATATCGCCCAGAATATGGAGCTGGTCGATAGCCAGGCGCTGGATGACGTTGGCTATAGCGATGATGAAATCATCGGCTCTGCCTGTGCTGATAATCGTATCAACAATAACATTGACATAGGCTGTCTTGTCATGATCTTCAGTATGCTCGTGCAAAAGCTCCTGGATAATATACGAGAAATCGCATGGCAGCGATTTGCGCACCTTGCTTCGGGTATATTTGCTGGAAACATCACGGCATACAGCCACCAACTGGTGCAGGGTGATGTGATACCAGTCGTTGATGTCGGGTTCGTTCTGCTTGACGAGTTCCAGTTTCTGCTCAGGATAGTAAATAAGAGAGCAGAGCTCTCGCTTCTCCTGTTCGCGAAGGGTATTGCCAAAGAGTTCGTTCACCTTACGCTTGATATTTCCTGATGCATTTTTCAGTACATGCAGGAAGGCCTCATACTCACCATGGATGTCGGCAAGGAAATGCTCGGTACCCTTTGGCAGGTTGAGGATGGCTTGCAGGTTGATAATCTCGGTGCTCGCCTCTGCTATAGTAGGGAACGACTGAGAGAGCAACTGCAAATATCTCATGTCTTGTTCTATATTATAATGTTTCATGTTTTTTTCCATTTTCTTAGAGCCTTTTTACTATTTATCTTTTGCAAAGATAGTATAAATAATAGATAAAACAAAGGAAAAAAGTATTTTTTTGAAAAATCTTTCTGCTTTTTCAGATTTTTGCAGTACTTTTGCAGAAGAAATATAATAATTCTTCAAACTAACTATATTTGATTATGAAACAAACTATTCTTGTTACAGGTGGTACAGGCTTCATAGGTAGCCATACTACAGTAGAGTTGCAGCAGGCAGGCTACAATGTTGTTATTGTAGATGATCTCTCAAACTCAAAGATTGAAGTACTCGATGGTATCGAAAAGATTACTGGTATCCGCCCTGCTTTTGAACAGGTTGACTTGCGCGACAAGGCTGCTACCGAGGCTGTATTCCAGAAATATCCTGATATTAAGGGTATCATTCACTTTGCTGCAAGCAAGGCAGTAGGCGAGAGCGTACAGAAGCCTTTGTTGTATTATCGCAACAATATCGTATCGCTCATCAATCTCCTGGAACTTATGCCAAAGTATCAGGTAAAGGGTATCATCTTCTCTTCTTCTTGTACCGTTTATGGTCAGCCGAAGCCTGAGAATTTGCCTGTAACAGAAGAGGCTCCTCATCAGAAGGCTACTTCACCTTATGGCAATACTAAGGAGATTAATGAGCAGATCATAGCTGATTATATCCATAGTGGTGCAGCCATCAAGAGCATTGTATTGAGATATTTCAATCCTATAGGTGCACATCCTTCTGCTGAGATTGGTGAGTTGCCAAATGGTGTGCCAAACAATCTGATTCCATACGTTACTCAGACAGCTATGGGTATCCGCAAGGAACTCACTATCTTTGGTAATGATTATGATACTCCTGATGGAACCTGTATCCGCGACTATATTTATGTTGTAGACTTGGCTAAGGCACATGTAGCTGCTATGGCACGTGTTCTTGATAAGGAGACTGAGCCTATCGAATATTTCAATATCGGTACAGGTAACGGAAACTCAACTCTCGAAATTGTTGAGACTTTTGAAAAAGCTACAGGTGTGAAACTGAATTGGAAGTATGGTCCACGAAGAGAGGGCGATATTGAGAAAATTTGGGGTGATTGCACCAAGGCGAACAAGGTACTCGGCTGGAAGGCTGAGGCTAAGCTTGAAGATGTGTTGGCTTCTGCTTGGAAATGGCAGCAGAAACTTCGCGCTGATGGCATCATGTAAAGTGTTGGTTGTTTTAGAAAATAATGTGAATTGGCTTCTTTTTTCCTCTGAAAGGTTAAAAAAGCTAATTTTTGGGAAACTTATCTTCGGGAAGACGGTAAGTTTCCTTTTTTTTATATATCTTTGCAGAAAGAACTATTGGTTTAACGAAACTTGAAAATATATGAAACGGACTTTACTTTCAATATTGACAATTGCAATGTTAGCACTTTCTGTTCCTTCGGATGCTATGGCCAACGAGGGAAACATAGAATGGGCAGACCTTGATGTGGCAGATATCAACTTGAACTATGCTGGGGGCGTGATGCATATCACAGGCGCTAGCGGGCAAGTGGTGAGAATATATAATGTGGCAGGTGTTACTATCAAGACCTTCCGCATAGAAGGTAATGACAAGCGCGTAAACTTGCCATTGGCTGATGGTATCTATATTGTAAAGGTGGGAAATACCTTTACGCGCAAAATTTGCGTAAAGCATTAATAGTACCATAGAGGCCTTAGAATGCCGTTTAACTTTAATCAGAAAGTGAAAGCCTTTCATTTTTCGTTACTTATCATTTCTTGCTGTTTGATGTTCTGTTCTTGCCACGACAGGGTGCCAAACAGCAATTTCCAATTATCGTTAGATGATTATCAGGACTTACGTTCTTCTGCCTATGCTATCAATTCGAGGGCGGTAAGGAATCTGATAGACAGCATCATGCGAAATGATAAAGACCGACATGCTGCTGATTTGCATACCCGTCGCTATTATCAGAATGAAGGTAACCTGCTTTGGATTACACGTCATGGTGTAAATAGTCAGGCTGACTCCCTGGTGACTTGCCTGCGTTCCGTAGCGGATATGGGATTTGATAAACGTCGGTTCTATGTGGATGCTATTGCCCGAGATATTGACAGGTTACGAGATTTAAATCTAGATTCAGCTGATAATCAGATAAATCAAGTGATAGCCCGACTGGAGTATCGCTTGACCAAAGCTTACTTCAGATATACGATGGGGCAGAATTTTGGATTTATGAATCCTAGTTTTGTTTTCAACCGTTTAGATACTCTTGCTCCCAATCCTTATGATAGTAGCAAGAGACCCGTTAGGTTCAGAGGTCTGTTTGATGTAAAAATGGCTCATGCAGATGATGCGTTCTATCAGAAGGCTATGCAAATGGTTAGATGCGACTCGGTGGCTTCCTTCCTGAAAGAAGTACAGCCTAAGAATCCTTTCTATTATCAACTGCTGGAGAAATTGAAGGCTGGAGGACTGGGCAAGGCGATGAAAATCAAAATTCTCTGCAACATGGAACGTTGCCGCTGGAGACAGTATGATAATCCCTGGCAACACGAAAAATATGTGGTTGTCAATATACCATCGTTCCATCTGATGGCTATTGATCATCAGGATACGCTCTCGATGCGCATAGGATGTGGAGCCAGTAAAACCAAAACCCCGATATTGAACAGTCATATCAAACGTATGGAACTGAATCCTCAATGGTTTGTTCCCCGTAGTATCGTTCTCCATGATATGATACACCGGGTGGGCAATCATGGCTACTTTCGCGCGCGTAACTACTATGTAAGGGAAGTGGCAACAGGTAAGGAGGTTGACTTAAACAGAGTAACTCGATCTATGCTTATTTCTGGTGCTTATGGCATCGCTCAGCGGGGCGGAAAGGGGAATGCTCTGGGAAGAATCATCTTCCGTTTTGATAATAATTTCTCGGTCTTCCTGCATGATACTAACAGTAAGGGCGTGTTTGGACAAGAGGATAGAGGAGTATCGCATGGATGTATCAGAATAGAAAAACCGTACGATTTCGCTGTCTTCCTATTGGCTGACAAAAACGAGAAACTGAAGGAAAAGATATACTATTCGATGACAGCAGATTCGCTAGCCAATAAAAAACTTGTTGTGAATAACGTAAAGGTTAATCCTCAAGTTCCTCTCTTCATAACCTATTATACACTCTATCCGTTAGCAGGAGGCAGAATAGCTGAATATTCTGATGTGTATGGATTTGATGCGGTAATATTCGATATGTTGAGAAAATATCTATAAACAACACATTTGTAAAAGCAATGATAAACGATAAAGAACTCTTGGCGATGATTAGGGATCCTAAGACCCAACGCGAAGGCTTTGCTGTACTGGTAAGTCAGTATAGCGAGCTGTTGTATTGGAAGGTTCGCCATATTGTTTTAGATCATGATGATGCTGATGATGTGTTGCAGAATGCCTTTGTTAAGGCTTGGACCAATCTGGATTCGTTTCAGGGAAAGTCTTCGCTCTCAACATGGCTTTACCGTATAGCAATTAACGAAGCGCTTGATTTCTTGAGACGCAAGAAGCAGATGGTAAATGTCAGTACCGAAGACGAGCCGGGCTTGGCTTCACGTCTTCTTGCCGATGACTATTTTGATGGTGACCAGATTCAGGCAGAACTGCAAGAGGCTGTAGCCCAACTGCCCGATGTTCAGCGCACAGTTTTCACTCTAAAATATTATGATAATATGAAATATTCAGAGATGAGTAAGGTGCTGTCAACAAGTGAAGGAGCTTTGAAGGCATCCTATCATCTTGCTGTGAAAAAAATAACCGATTTTTTCAATCGTAAGGATTAAACCTTTTCGGTTAGTTTTCGTCTATTTAATAAAGTATAAAAGAAAGAAATGAGGAATATGTTAAAAGAAGACAATATATTGAATAGCCGTTTTGGTAAGAAAAACCATTTCCAGGTGCCGGCTGGTTATTTCGACCAGCTGACGGATAGGGTGATGGCAAATTTGCCGGAGCAGGAACCCCGCATCATTCACATGCAGCCTAGCTTATGGCAGCGTATGCCGATTCGAAAGATTGCGGCGGCTGTTGCTGTTTTGGCTGTGATGGGAGGTGGTTCGGTATTGGCGCTGAAATATACGGGAAGCAGTAAGCCTGCTATGGCACATGTGGACCATATGGTTCAGAAAGCTGCTGTGAATAATAATGAGGATGCTACTTTTAATGAGATGGCCGATTATACGATGATGGATAATGAAACTATCTATGCATCGCTGATTGCAGAAAATTAATGGTTGGTATTTCTTTTTGTCTACAGATAAAGATTTTAAAAAAGATAAGGTATGAGAAAGATAATGCAACATAGGTTTCTTGCGCTTTTAGCTATGCTGATGATTAGCCTGGTTTCACTTGCTTCACAGCCTCAGGGTAGAAAACATCATGATGGATTTGATCCTAAAAGGTTTCAGGCAGAACTAGAACAGTTTATTACGACTAATGCCTGTCTTACGCCGAGAGAAGCTGCTAAATTCTTCCCGGTATATAGACAGATGGGTAAGAAAATGCGTATGATATTCGATGAAATGCGCCGATTCCGTCATGTGAATCCGAATGATAATGAGGCATGTGCCGAAGCAATCAGAAGACAGGATGAGTTGGATATTCAGCTGAAACAGTTGCAGCAAGAGTATCATTCTAGATTTATGACCATCTTGCCACCTAATAAGGTGTTCAGTGTCATCAAGGCAGAGGAACGGTTCCATCGGCAGGCATTCAGACGGATGAAGAAATAAATCTCTAAAAAAGTAGAGATAAAACTATTTAATATGTATTTATGTGACTTTTGGTCACATTAATAGGGTCGCGAAGATATTTTTAATAATATTTTCGCGATTTTATTTTGTCCTTTCCGTTATTTGTTGTACTTTTGCACTTTGGAAAATAATAATATAATATAATAAGGTATGTACAGAAGTAATACGTGTGGAGAGTTACGTCTCTCTGATGCCGGCAAGGAAGTGACACTTGCCGGTTGGGTACAGCGCTCAAGAAAGATGGGTGGTATGACATTCGTCGATTTGCGCGACCGTTATGGTATCACACAGTTGGTCTTCAACGAGGCTGATAACAAAGACTTGTGTGATGCAGCTAACAAGCTAGGTCGTGAATTCTGCATTCAAATAAAGGGTGTAGTAAGTGAACGACAGAGCAAGAATCCTAAAATGGATACTGGTGACATCGAAATCCTGGTGAAGGAACTCAATGTCCTCTCTCAGAGTCAGACCCCTCCTTTCACTATCGAAGATAATACTGATGGTGGTGATGATATCCGTATGAAGTATCGTTATCTTGATTTGCGTCGTCCTGCAGTGCGCAAAAATCTGGAGTTGCGTCATCGTATGTGTATCTTGATTCGTAACTTCCTCGATGCACAGAACTTCATGGAGGTTGAAACTCCAATTCTTATTGGTAGTACACCAGAGGGAGCTCGCGACTTTGTTGTTCCTTCCCGTATGAATCCAGGTCAGTTCTACGCTCTTCCACAGAGTCCTCAGACTTTAAAGCAGCTCTTGATGGTTGCTGGCTTCGACCGCTATTTCCAGATTGCCAAGTGCTTCCGTGATGAGGATCTTCGTGCTGACCGTCAGCCAGAGTTTACACAGATTGACTGTGAAATGAGTTTTGTTGATCAGGATGATGTCATCAACCTTTTCGAGGAAATGGCTCGCCATTTGTTTAAGGAGATTCGTGGTGTAGAACTTCCTAAGTTGGAGCAGATGACCTGGCACGATGCTATGCGCCGTTTCGGTAGTGATAAGCCAGACTTGCGCTTCGGTATGGAATTTGTTGAGTTGAAAGATGCTTTCACAGGTAAGGGTAATTTCTCTGTATTCGATGAGGCTAAGTATATTGGCGGTATCTGTGTTCCAGGTTGTGCTGATTATAGCCGTAAGCAGTTGAACGAATTGACCGATTTTGTTAAGCGTCCTCAGGTCGGTGCCAAAGGATTGGTATATATCAAGTATAATGCTGATGGTAGCGTAAAGAGTAGCATAGATAAGTTCTATTCTCCAGAGGAACTTGCTGAAATCAAGACCGTAATGGGAGCCAAGGATGGTGACCTCGTTTTGATTTTGAGCGGTGATAATGCTAACAAGACACGCATTCAACTTTGCTCTTTGCGTTTGGAAATGGGTGACCGTCTTGGTCTTCGTGATAAGAACGTATTCAAGTGTCTTTGGATTATTGACTTCCCTCTCTTTGAGTGGAGCGATGAGGAGCAGCGCCTGATGGCTACGCACCATCCATTCACTATGCCAAATCCTGATGATATCCCATTGCTCGATGAGCATCCTGAGCAGGTTCGTGCCAAGGCATACGACTTTGTTTGCAATGGTATCGAAGTAGGTGGAGGTTCTCTCCGTATCCATGATACTCAGTTGCAGGAGAAGATGTTCGAGGTTCTCGGCTTTACTCCAGAGCGTGCTGAGGCCCAGTTCGGTTTCTTGATGAATGCTTTCAAGTATGGTGCACCACCTCACGCAGGTCTTGCTTTCGGTTTGGACCGTTTCGTCAGCATTTTGGCTGGTCTCGACAGTATTCGTGATTGTATAGCTTTCCCAAAGAACAACTCTGGTCGCGATGTAATGCTCGATGCTCCTTCTGAACTTGATCCTAAGCAGTTGGATGAATTGGAAATCAAGCTTGATTTGAAGGCAGAATAAAAATAGAGAAACGAAGGTATTCACTCCATAAAAGAGTATGCGTAAAATGCCTTGAGAAAAATTCAATGATTTATAATAAGTAATTGATTTTTAGTAAATAAAGTGCTGCGCTTCTTGACGTAAATCAAGAAATGCAGCACTTTTGTTTATAAGTAGTAGTTTTTTCTATTTTTCTAACACTATTTCGAAATAAAAGTTATAAATTTGCAGCAGATATTAAGGTTGAGCTGACGAAATGAGGCTCAATAGAATCATAAAATTCTTAAAACATGGTAGAAAAGAAAGCGACAACTAAGACTGCTGCAAAGAAGCCAGCAGCAAAGAAGGCTCCAGTAGCAAAGAAGGCTCCTGCAGCAAAGAAGGACGTTCTTTACTTGAACGCAGAGAACGCAGGTTTTAGAGCTGGTGATGTATATCAGGCATTGGCAGCTTCAGAAAAGGCTCTCACAGTAGCAGAAATTGCTAAGGCTGCTAAGATCAGTACAGAGGATGTAATCCTTGGTATCGGTTGGCTCTTCAAAGAGGGTAAGATTAAAGATGAGGACAACAAGGTTGCTCTCGCTTAAATAAGGTTTATTTTTCAAAGAGCCGCGGTTGCTTGTAAGTGAGTAACCGCGGTTTTTTCTTTTTGTGTCTTCTCTCTTGAAAGAGGACGAATGTTATGATTATTATATGAAACTTGATCAGGAGATATTCAATGTTCTTTTGGCTGCGGGTGCAAAAGGGTTGAAAGTAGAAAAAATAGCTCGTCATGTATATAATTCCTGTAATTCGATTTTTACACCTCTGAATTACAAGGATGTTCATAGCTATGTTACGCAATATCTCACCAGATGCGCTAAAGACCCACAATCGCTTATAGAAAAAGGTAAGGGGTATGGTGTATATCATGTTAATTTTGATTCAAAGGCCGTACAGCAACTGATGCTTAATTTTTCTTCTTCTGTATTAGAAAATAGTAATGAAGGGGAGAACAAGGCTGACGATAGTGCTCCTCAAAGTCTTTTTGATGAGAATATGTTCTAAATTATTTTTTTTATGAGGGGAATGTTGTAGTATGTTCGTATAATATATGTAGACTTTATAAAAACTGATAAAAGTTAAACAATAAACATATAAACGAATAAACTATGGCTAGTAGATATTTATTAGGTTTTGACGTAGGCTCAAGTTCTGTAAAGGCTTCGCTTACTGATGTTGACAATGGAGAAATCGTAGCCTCTGCATTCTATCCGGATCATGAAGCACCAATTATGGCTGTAAAGACCGGTTGGGCAGAGCAGGATCCTCAGATGTGGTGGGATAATGCTAAGCTGTCGCTCAGGAAAATCATGGCAGAATCTGGTGCCAAGGGTGAAGATATCCTTGCTATTGGCATCTCGTACCAGATGCATGGCTTGGTTTGTGTTGATAAGAATCAGCAAGTTTTGCGTCCTAGTATCATCTGGTGCGATTCTCGTGCCGTACCTTATGGCGAGAAGGCTTTTCATGATTTAGGTGAGGACTTCTGCTTGCGTAATCTGCTCAATTCTCCTGGAAACTTTACTGCATCTAAACTTGCTTGGGTAAAGGATAATGAACCGGAACTGTTTGATAAGATTGATAAGATTATGCTTCCTGGTGATTATCTGGCAATGAAACTTTCAGGTGAAGTTAAGACTACTATCAGTGGCCTTTCTGAAGGTATGATGTGGGACTTCAACCAGAAAAAGCCTGCTAAATTCCTGCTTGATTACTTTGGCTTCGATGAAAGCATTCTGGCTGATATTGTTCCTACATTCTCTGTACAGAGTGTAGTAAGTAAAGCGGCAGCTGAAGAACTTGGTCTGAAAGAAGGTACACCAATATCTTATCGTGCGGGTGACCAGCCAAATAATGCTGTGAGTCTGAATGTGTTCAATCCGGGTGAAATTGCAAGTACTGCAGGTACATCAGGAGTTGTATATGGTGTATTGGGTGATGTTAACTATGATCCAAAGAGCCGTGTCAATACTTTTGCTCATGCTAATTATACTACAGACCTTGACCGTCTTGGTGTATTGTTGTGTATCAATGGAACTGGTATCTTGAATGCGTGGGTTCATCGAAATATCACTCCAGATGTAAGCTATGCGGATATGAATGATCTTGCAGCTTCTGTGCCAATAGGTAGTGATGGTGTTAAGATTATCCCATTTGGTAATGGAGCTGAGCGTGTATTAGAGAATAAGGAAGTTGGTTGTTCTATTCGTGGCATCAGCTTTAATAAGCATAATCGTGCTCATATTGTTCGTGCTGCACAAGAGGGTATCGTCTTCAGTTTCTGCTATGGAATGGAAATCATGCAGCAGATGGGTATGGATATTAAGAATATTCATGCAGGTAAGGCTAATATGTTCCTCAGTCCGTTGTTCCGAGATACCTTGGCGGGTGTGAGTGGTGCTACTATCGAACTTTATGAGACAGATGGTAGTGCAGGTGCTGCTAAGGGTGCTGGTATTGGTGCCGGTATCTATAAGGATCATAATGAGGCTTTTGCTTCATTGAAGAAACTTGCAGTCATAGATCCTGATGAGGCTAACCGTTCTGCTTATCTCGAGGCTTATTCTGCATGGAAAGAAGAGCTGAAAAAACTTTAAACGTTTGTAATTTACTTTAGACAAACTTTTTTATAATATCAGATAAAGGGTGGGAGAAGTCTCACCCTTTATTTTTCTTTTTCCCGATTCTTTTGACTTTTGGAGGAGCTTCCGTCTTATTTAAGGATTGGATTTAAATATCTGTAGTTGATGTTTCTGGGTATCTATCCACCTATGTTTTGTCGTGATGAACCGCTTTAGAAGATAGATAAGTGATTATACAATGAAAAAATCCCCCAGCCCGCTTGAGAAAGCAGGATGGGGGATTGGTATTTTGAATCAAAAAAGTTTAATTCTTGAAACTGTGGATTGGAGCCGGAATACGACCGGCACGGTTTACGAATGCCTCGCAACTGAATGGGTTTACAGGCATGATTGGAGCATGACCGAGCAAACCGCCAAAATCTACATTGTCGCCTACCTTCATGCCCACAACTGGGATGATACGTACGGCAGTAGTCTTCTGGTTAACCATACCGATGGCAGCCTCGTCGGCAATGACACCGGAAATGGTGGTGGCTGGAGTATCGCCAGGGATGGCAATCATATCCAAACCTACTGAGCAGACACAAGTCATCGCCTCAAGCTTCTCGATGGTCAGCGCACCAGCCTCTACAGCGTTGATCATGCCCTGGTCTTCGCTGACAGGGATGAAGGCACCGCTCAAACCACCTACATAAGAAGAAGCCATGATACCGCCCTTCTTAACCTGGTCGTTCAGGAGTGCAAGAGCTGCTGTGGTACCAGGAGCACCGGCATGCTCAAGACCGATGAGCTCGAGAATATCGGCTACACTATCACCGATAGCTGGGGTAGGAGCCAATGAAAGGTCGATGATGCCGAAAGGTACGTTCAGACGGCGTGAAGCCTCCTTGGCAACCAACTGACCTACACGGGTAATCTTGAAGGCGGTGCGCTTGATGGTTTCGCAAAGAACCTCGAAGCTTTCGCCCTTTACCTTCTCCAATGCATACTTTACAACGCCGGGACCGCTGACACCGACACTCACTACCGCATCGGCCTCAGAAACACCATGGAAGGCACCAGCCATGAACGGATTGTCGTCTGGCGCATTGCAGAGAACAACGAGTTTGGCGCAACCCAGAGAACCTCTGTCCTTGGTTGCCTCGGCTGTATCCTTTACGATTTCGCCCATCAGTCGGACGGCGTCCATGTTGATACCGGTCTTGGTAGAACCCACATTGACTGAGCTGCAGACGAAATCGGTCTGTGCCATCGCCTGAGGGATAGAACGGATAAGGAGCTCATCGCTCTTGCTCATACCCTTGCTTACGATGGCAGAATAGCCGCCCAGGAAGTTGACACCGAGCTCCTTGGCACACTGGTCGAGGGTCTTTGCAATCTTCACGTAATCGTCGGTAGTCTTGCAGGCAGAACCGCCTACCAGCGAGATAGGAGTGATGGAGATACGCTTGTTGACGATAGGCACACCAAACTCCTTGGAGATTTCTTCGCCGGTCTTCACCAGGTTCTTTGCCAGACGTGTAATCTTATTATGAATGTTCTGACAGAGCTCATCGAGATCGGTAGATGCGCAATCCAAAAGGTTGATACCCATGGTGATGGTACGCACATCGAAATTCTCCTGCTCTATCATCTTATTGGTTTCGATAACCTCAGATATATTGATCATATTGTTTGCTTTTTAAATTCTGTGCATCATATTGAAAATTTCCTCGCGCTGGCATTTGATCTGCACGCCCATAGCCTTACCAACATTGGTGAGTTCATCGGCTACTTCCTCGAAAGTTTTCTGCATCTTGCCCATGTCTACGATCATCATCATGTTGAAATACTCCTGTACGATGGTCTGAGAGATATCCAAGATGTTGATACTGTTCTCTGCCAAATAGGTACATACCTTGGCGATGATACCAACGGTATCCTTGCCCACTACTGTAATAATCGTTCTGTTCATGTATTTATTCCTTATTTTAAATTGGTAAGTTTTCGGCTGCAAATTTACAACTATTTTGTTAGACTACCAAATAAAAAGTCAGAAAACTTGTAAAATCACTAACGCTTTGCAAGTTTTCTGACTCATTTTTACCTTTCTTGTTTCCTTATCTTACTTGATACCTCTTTCGTTGAGTGCCTTAGAATATTTGGCTGCATTCTGCAGGTGCTCATCGTAAGTGCGGGCAAAATTATGTGTGCCGCTGAAATCCTCCTTGGCACACATGTAGAGGTAATCATGATGCACATGGTTGAGGACGGCATCGATACCTGCTACGCTCGGAATACGGATAGGCCCCGGTGGCAAACCTGGGTTCTTGTAGGTATTATATGGGCTCTTGATAGACAGGAGGTTGTTGTAGATGCGCTTGAGGTCGAATCGCTGCCAGGCATATTTAATGGTAGGATCGGCCTGCAATGGCATTCCCTCTGGATATTCGGCATTGCGAAGCATCAGGCGGTTATAATACATGCCGGCTATCATCGGTTTCTCGCCGTTGTTGGCTGTTTCTTCGTCCACGATGCTGGCAAGGGTGATGATCTCCACCGGTGTCAGTTTCATAGCCTTTGCCTTTTCGGTGCGCTCAAAGTTCCAGAACTTGTCGCTTTCTTTCTTCATGCGCTCCAGAAATTTATCTACCGAGATGTTCCAGTAGAGATCGTAGGTGTTAGGTACGAACATGCAGGCGATGGTGGCAGTATCGTAACCATATTTCTGACAGACGCTCTCGTCGCGCAGGGCATGGTAGAGGTCGTTGCTGCCAAACATCATCTTCTTGCCAATCTCATCAGAGAGTTTGTCGAGCGTGCGGACCGAAGGGATGGTAAGGCTAACCGGTTCCTGCAAACCGTTCTTCATGTGGCGCCATGTCTTGAGGGCACCATCGCCCGGAGCAATGGCGTATCTGCCGGTGCGGATATGATCGGCATAGCCGGAATGGAGAGTCAGGGTCTTGAATGCCTGGAACGGAATGCTCTTGGCAAACGGGCGGAGCTTGTTGTATACAGAGTCGATGTTATCATCGCTGTCGATGTAAACATACTCGGTGTTGCTGCTCTTCGAGAAGGAAGAGAAACAGTAGATGTAGCCCACGATGGCGATGACTGCGATGCAGCCTATAGCACCATACAGATAGAGCTTAGAAAATGATTTTTTCTTTTTCATATTCTTCTTGTTTGTTATTTTTCGGGTGCAAAAGTACAGTAAAAATAGGAAATAGCAAAGTATAGGAATTTAAAATAGGTTAATTGTCATCTTTCTTTATCCGTTGTGTCTGCTTTTTTGTTACCTTTGCACTTGACATTGAGAATCAACATGTGTATCGGTGCTTTCGGGCACATTATTATAAAAGGATTATGAAAATGAAGTTTTCGATAGCGTATGCTGCCAAGTGGGGTCATGCCCTGCATGTAGAATTAACTTTTGCCGCTGCTGACGGCTATCAAGATACGATGGACTTGCCGATGACCACCCGGGACGGGTATCACTGGGAGGTGGAAATGGCGTCAAGGCAGAACCGCCATCACCCTTTCGTAGCTGTGGCTTACTGCTACTGCGTGAAAGATGCTGAGGGAAAGGTGCTGCGTAGGGAATCGCTCGCTTCTGCCCGCCAATATGTTTTTGATGAGAGTAAGAATTTCTATTTTCAGGACTATTGGCTGGAGGAGGATAATCCTTACGTGGAAAAAAATGCCTTCGTATTGCAGCAGGTAAAGTTTACTGATGTCAAGCCAGCGCGTCTGCCTCTCTTCGACCGTACTATCATCTTCAAGATTCATGCCCCGAAACTCTATGAGGGTGAGGCTGTAGCTCTGTTGGGAAATCATCCTACGCTGGGCAAATGGAATCCGGCTCATTTTCTGAAGATGCAGAACAATCATGGCAAGGACTGGGAAATATCTGTGAATGTGCAGGCTATCGATGAGCCGATAGAATATAAATATGTGGTGATTGATGCACAGACCCAGAAACTGAAGAGATGGGAATTTGGGGATAACAGAATCTTTGGCATTTCGGGTAATGAACAGGCTGGTGGACAGGGAACTCCTCAGGGTGAAATCCGTGTATACCATCAGGATGTTTATGTGCTACACGGCGGTGAGTTCCGCATCAAGAGGGTTCCGGTCCATGCCCAGTTCAATTTCGATACCTATATCTTCGATCTTGACGGAACCCTGATTTCTTCTCTCCACGACCTGGCTGCAAGCTGCAATTATGCGCTGAAACTGAACGGGATGCCTGAACGTACGCTGGAGGAGGTACGCATGTTTGTAGGAAACGGGGTGAAGAAACTTATGGAACGTGCCGTGCCGGGAGGATTGGAGAATGAGAAGTTTGAGAAAACCCTGCAGGATTTCCGCCAGCATTATATGGTGCACAATATGGATAATACGAAACCTTATCCGGACGTGATGGAGATGCTGGAGGAACTGAAGAATAGGGGAAAGAACATTGCGGTGGTAAGCAACAAGTTTTATGCTGCTACCCAGGAAATCTGCCGCCATTTCTTCGGCGACCTGGTAGATGTAGCTATAGGAGAGCGGGAGAATATCAAGAAAAAACCGGCTCCAGATACCGTAAACGAAGCCTTGCGACAGCTGCATGCGGATAGAGACAGGGCGGTTTATATCGGCGACAGCGATGTGGATGTGATGACGGCGAAGAACAGCGGAATGCCTTGTATCTCAGTGCTGTGGGGATTCAGAGATCACGATTTCCTGTTGGCGCATGGAGCTTCTATCCTGGTATCATCACCCTTGCAGATATTATAAGAAAGGTAGGATAAAACTATCTGGAAGACCATCATAGAGAATGGTCTTCCAGATATTTCTTGATAAATTCAAAGTAGGTTTCTGATATCGGAATGCTCTGGTCGCCATAGGTAATGTGCTGCTGGTCTACCGTATCGAACTTTGTCATGTTGGCAAGGAACGAACGGTGAACACGCTTGAATTTCTCTCTTGGCAGCCTTTCTTCCAACTGTTTGAGGTTGCCCAGGGTTCTGATGTTAGGCCTGCCCTCAAGATGGAACCGGATGTAGTCTTTGTCGCAGTCAACAAACAGAATATCATCTATCGGGATTCTTACGCATTTGTAATCTCGTTTTACCACCAGAAAACCGTCGCGCTTGATAGGGTTGTAGTTATCGTCCTGCATGTAGCTTTCGAAGACTTTCTGGCATGATCCCATAAAGTCATCGTAGGTGATGGGCTTGAGCAGATAGTCGAATGCATTCACTTTGTAGGCTTCGATGGCATACTCCTTGAATGCGGTGGTGAAGACAATCTTCACGTTCTTGGGTACAACCTTTGCAAATTCCAGGCCGCTGATCTGCTGCATGTGGATAGCGAGAAAGAGTACGTCGAGATGATTGTGACGGATACCGTCTACAGCATCTATCGCACTTTTGTAGGCTCCGATCAGATGCAGGGTTGGAGTCTTCTCTATATACTGTTCCAGGAGCTGCAACGCTTCCGGATCTTCATCTATGATGGCGCAATTTAAAATCATAATCTTATTGTTTTAGTGATTTTACTCTCGATTTCCGTAAAAACGTAAATTGTGTTTGTTTATTGTGTCAAGCTGCAGATTTTTTCAGATAAAAATCTATTTTCATGATTTTACCTTAAATTTGTTTAATCTATTTGGCTATTTGAGGAAAAAACCGTAATTTTGGAGATTGATAAGTCAGACTATAACTGTAGAATATGAAATACAATAAGAAACAACATACCAAATTGTCCTGTCGGAGCAAGTGTTTTTTCCTTGCCTTGGCTTTGGCTATGGCATCGGTTGATGCCTCAGCCCAGAAGATTTCGCTAGGCTCTTGCATCACCCGTGACGGAGGTCAGTTTAAAGGCGAAATGGTGAGCGGAAAGCCGCAGGGAAAAGGTACTACCATCTATAAGAATGGGGATACCTACGAAGGCTCTTATATGAAAGGTAAGCGCGAAGGTTATGGTGTTTATACCTTCAGTGATGGCGAAAAGTATGAGGGACAGTGGATGCAGGACCAGCAGCATGGTAAAGGCACCTACTATTTCCAGAACAACAACAAATATGTAGGCCTCTGGTTCCGCGATTACCAGCATGGTCATGGCGTCATGTTCTATTATAATGGTGATAAATATGACGGCGACTGGTATAAGGACAAGCGTCAGGGACGCGGCGTTTATACTTATGCCAATGGCGCACAGTATAAAGGCCAGTGGATGAACGATATGAAGAATGGAAACGGCTTCTTCAATTGGGGAGACGGAACTACTTATGACGGTCAGTGGCTAGACAACCAGCGCTCAGGAAAAGGTACTTTCAAATATGCTGATGGCGATGTGTATATCGGCGACTGGAAGGATGATATCCAGGACGGAAAGGGTATCTATAAATTTCATAATGGCGACATTTATGAAGGCGATTATGTGCAGGGAGAACGCACGGGTATAGGCATCTTCCGCTCTGCAAAGGGCGCCAAGTATAACGGCCAGTTTAAGGATGGTCTGCGTACCGGTCAGGGTACCTTCATCTGGAAGAATGGCGATATCTATGTAGGCGACTGGATGGATGATCTGCAGAACGGCAGGGGCAAACTGACCAAGAAGAACGGCGACGTGTTTGAAGGTGAGTTCAAGAACGGTCTGGTTGATGGTAATGTCGTGATTCATTATGCTGATGGCAGAAGATTCAAGGGTGTCTATCACAAAGGCAAGCGCCAGGGACCTTGCATAGAAGAGGATAAAAACGGTAAGCGTTTCGAAGGAACCTACCGTAACGATGTGCGTGA
The DNA here is from genome assembly GCA_021623045.1 of Segatella copri. Taxonomy (GTDB): domain Bacteria; phylum Bacteroidota; class Bacteroidia; order Bacteroidales; family Bacteroidaceae; genus Prevotella; species Prevotella copri_T. The sequence goes on from JAJWJX010000014.1 coordinate 36,019, forward strand.
CGGAAGATTTGTAGAAAAAGACCGCAACGGACAGGTTACAGCCAAGGGAGCCTACGAAAACGGCAAACGATTTGAAGACTAATCTCTTCAGAAAATTAGAAAAATACAAAGAAATTATAAATAACGAGATAGAGAACCTTTATATTTTAAATAATGAGAAAAAGAGCATATTATTTATAATGTTGAATATTGAATGTTCAATGTTCTGTTTTCAAATCTCAAAGTTAAAAGTAAATGTTCAAATCTCAAAGCTTAAACTAGAATTATGGTAGTAGATACTTTAGACAATCTGGAGAAATACGTTTCTCTCAATCCGCTCTTCGCTGATGTAGTGAAGTTTATCAAGGAAAATGACCTCTCTAAATTGGAGGACGGTAAGCATTTTATCAAGGAGAGTAACCTCTTTGTTAACATAACGACAGCTCACGGAAAAAGCGAGGAAGATGCTGTTTTTGAAACACATCGCAAGATGATTGATATTCAGATTCCTCTTGACAACGAGGAGACTTATGGCTATACTCCTCTTGCTGATCTTCCTGAAGTGGAATATAACGAGGCTAAGGATGTAACCAAGTATCCTGGTGTGAAAGCGCAGACGCTCGTTACCTGCAAGCCAGGTCAGTTTGCTATCTTCTGGCCACAAGATGGTCATCAGCCATGCATCGGTAATGGTGATATCCACAAGGCTATCTTCAAGATTAAGAATTAAAGAAGAAATCTTCAAGATAAAATTAAAGAAGAATAATATAGAGTAACCATCTAAAATCATGATATATGGCAACAGAAAAGAAAACTACAGCCCAGAAGGCTGCAACTAAAAAGGCAACTGCAAAGAAACCAGTTGCAAAAAAGGCAGCGAAGGCTGTGGTAAAGCATATCGGACTCGTGAAGAACGACCCATATCTGGCAGACTATGAGGATGCCATCAAGGGCCGACACGACCATGCACTCTGGAAACTCGGTCAGCTGACTAATAACGGCAAACAGACATTGAGCGATTTTGCCAATGGATACGAGTATTTCGGACTGCATAAGACTGCCCGTGGATGGGTGTTCCGTGAGTGGGCACCTAATGCTACAGACATCTATCTGATCGGTGACTTCAACAACTGGCAGGAAACCGAAAAGTATCGTGCCAAAAGAATAAAGAATACCGGCAACTGGGAACTCAAAATTCCGGAGAAAGCCATGAAACATGGCGATCTCTTCAAGATGAAAGTTCATTGGGAAGGTGGTGAAGGTGAGCGTATTCCTGCATGGGCACAGCGCGTAGTACAGGACGACCAGACCAAGATTTTCTCTGCTCAGGTTTGGAATCCGGAACCATATAAATGGAAGAAGAAAACCTTCAGACCAAATGTGGCACCTCTGCTCATCTATGAATGCCATATCGGTATGGCACAGGATGCAGAGAAGGTTGGCACTTACACAGAATTTAAGGAGAATGTGTTGCCACGTATCATCAAGGATGGTTACAACTGCATTCAGATTATGGCTATCCAGGAGCATCCTTATTATGGCTCCTTCGGCTATCATGTAAGCAGTTTCTTTGCTGCAAGTAGCCGCTTTGGAACTCCTGAAGAGTTGAAGGATCTCATTGATACAGCTCACCAGAATGGTATTGCCGTCATCATGGACATCGTTCACTCTCATGCCGTAAAGAATGAGGTGGAAGGACTGGGTAATCTCGCTGGCGATCCTAACCAGTATTTCTATCCTGGCGACCGTCATGAGCATCCGGCTTGGGACAGTCTCTGCTTCGACTATGGAAAGGATGAAGTCATCCACTTCCTGTTGAGCAACTGCAAGTACTGGCTCAATGAGTTCCATTTCGACGGATTCCGTTTTGACGGTGTAACATCCATGCTCTATTACAGTCATGGTCTGGGTGAGGCATTCTGCAACTACGGCGATTATTTCAATGGTCACGAGGATGATAATGCCATCTGCTATCTTACCCTTGCCAACTGTCTGATTCATGAGGTTAACAAGCATGCCATTACGATTGCCGAAGAGGTGAGCGGAATGCCGGGCCTGGCTGCCAAGTTTGAGGATGGCGGTTATGGTTTTGACTATCGCATGGCGATGAATATTCCAGATTATTGGATTAAGACCATCAAGGAACTGAAGGATGAGGACTGGAAACCATCCAGCATCTTCTGGGAGGTAAAGAACCGCCGTTCGGATGAGAAAACCATCTCTTACTGTGAGAGTCATGACCAGGCATTGGTGGGCGATAAAACCATCATCTTCCGTCTGATTGATGCCGATATGTACTGGCATTTCAAGAAGGGCGATGAAAACGAAATGGCTCATCGTGGTATTGCTCTGCATAAGATGATCCGTCTGGTTACCGCCTCTACAATCAATGGCGGTTATCTCAACTTCATGGGTAATGAGTTCGGTCACCCAGAGTGGATTGATTTCCCTCGCGAGGGTAATGGCTGGAGCCATAAATACGCCCGCAGACAGTGGAATCTGGTAGATAATCATGAACTCTGCTACCACTATCTTGGAGATTTCGACCGAGAAATGCTCAAGACGATTACAAGCGAAAAGAATTTTAACAAGACACCAGTTGTAGAAATCTGGCATAATGATGGCGATCAGGTTCTCGCCTTTATGCGTGGCGATCTGCTCTTCGTGTTTAACTTCTCGCCAACCCGCTCTTTCACCGACTATGGCTTCCTGGTTCCAACCGGTTCCTACAGCGTAGTGCTTGATTCTGACAGCAAGGATTTCGGCGGTAATGGCTTGAATGATGACACGATGACGCATCTGACTAATTACGATCCACTTTATGTGAAAGACCGTAAGGAGTGGCTGAAACTTTATCTGCCAGCTCGTACAGCTTTGGTGCTGAAGAAAAATTAATAGATTGATTTATGAAAAATAAAAGGAGTAGTACTGCGAAGATGCAAATCGCCTGTGCTATCATCTTTATCACATTTACCTACGTCTACCTGGCATTTTACCAGGCAGACGTACTGGCAGTGGCTCAGCATGTTTTCTCAGGCGGTTTGACCAACTACAGTTACGCGCTGGCTCCACTGCTTATCACGCTCGTACTCTATCTGCTGCAAGTGGGAGTGTACGCGGTAACCCGTGTGAAACGCCGTTTCCACGGGCTTACTTATTTCCCTTCGTTCCTCATCCTGACGATGATTACCGATATCCCCGTTGATATCGACCGTTATCATTCGCTGGGGGCGTGGTGGATTATCCTGCCACTCTGTCTGATTCTCTGGGGCGGATTAATATGGATAGCCCGCCAGTTGGAGCCGATAGAAACAGAGCCTCACAGCAACGGCTGGTTCTCCCGCTATATGTGGGTGAATCTGCTCCAGATGCTGGTGATAATATTGCTTGTCAACTTTGTTGCTAGCAATGATCGGCTGTTTCATGAACGTATGCGCATGGAACATCTGATGAAAGAAAAACAGTATGAAAAAGCTTTGGAAGTAGGTGAAAAATCTCTGAAAACAGATTCTTCGCTGACGATGCTCCGTATAGCCTGTCTCAACGAAACAGGCGAGCTGGGCAGCCGTCTTTTTACTTATCCGCTGGTAGGTGGAAGTAAGGCGATGATGCCGGATAGCGTAACCGTGAAGGCTATGATGTGGAAGGCGCCAAAATGGATGCAGAAACCTTCGGCATGGATGGTTAAACATCATCTCAAGTATCGTCTGCCTGTTGACTATCAGCTTTGTGCACTCTTGCTGGACAAGCAACTAGACAAGTTCGTAGCAGAGGTGCAGAAACATTACAAAGTAACTTCGGGCAAACTGCCTGTTCATTATAAGGAAGCGTTGGTTCTTTATACGCATCGCCGCAGTAATCCAAGTATCGTTTATCACGATAATGTGATGGATACAGACTTTGAGGATTTCCAGCAGATGGATCACAAATATGCTAATGAGACAGAAAAGCAGAATGCTCTTCGGGATACTTATGGAAATACCTACTGGTATTATTATGAGTATGGAAACAAATGAAAGTTTTAATTTAGGAGATTAATATGAAAATACAGATATTCAGAAACTTATGGGTTTTACAGATTGCTTTTCTTCTGCTGACGCCATTAGGGCTGCAGGCACAGAAGAAGGAGATTTCTGCAGCCAAAGATCTGGTAAAGGCTGGCAAGGATTTGGCGAAGGCCGAATCCAGTATGCGCAAACTCCTGACGGATTCTGCCAACCGGAATAACAAGAAAATTTGGAATATTCTCTTTGATGCTGTGAAGAAGCAGTATGAACAGGGTAATGAGAAACTCTACCTCAAACAGGCGTATGATACAGCCCAACTCTTCAATGCAACCCGACAGCTCTTCGTTATAGCCCAAGGACTTGATTCCGTTGAGATGATTCCTAACAAGAAAGGAAAATGTGAGTTTGATTTCCGCAAGTCTCATTCTGAATATTTGAACAGGATACGTCCGAACCTCTATAACGGAGGAACCTGGTTTATCAGGAAGCAGAAATACAAGGAGGCTTATCAGTTCTTTGACCAGTACATAGAGTGCAGTACAGCCCCGATGTTCCAATCTTATAAGTATGCCCAGAAAGACAAATATATTTCTTCGGCAGCTTATTGGGCTGTATATGCCGGATATAAGATGAAAGATACCAAAGCTACGCTTCATCATTCTTATGAGGCGCTGAAAGATACGGCTCATTATAACTATATGTTGCAGTATCTGGCTGAGACTTATAAACTGGAGAAGGATACTGCGCGCTATCTCTCAACCTTGAAGGAAGGTTTTGAACGGGCTCCGAAGTTCCCGTTCTTCTTCCCCCGTCTGGTTGAATATTATTCGCAGGAAAACCAGCTCGATTCAGCGCTCGCCATAGCAGATAAGGCGCTGGCGATAGCTCCCGACAATGATATCTATCTCTTTACCAAGGGTACTATTCTCCTGAATATGGGTGATTTCAAGCAGTGCATCGAAGTGAGCAAAAAGGCACTGGCTGTGAACGATTCTTTGTCTGGTGCTTATTATAACATAGGTTTGGCTTATTTCAATCAGGCGGTTGAAATGGATAAGAATTCGCAGCAATCCCGCAAAACTCATCAGGAGATTGACGGACTTTACAAGAGTGCGATGCCGTATCTGCAGAAGTACAGAACGATGGTGCCTGATATGAAGGACCAGTGGGCTTTGCCACTCTATACCATCTATCTGAACCTGAATATGGGTAAGGAATTTGATGAGATTGACAAACTGCTCAATCAGAAAAGAAAATAATGCTTCACGATAAGGAATTTGAGAAAACTTCTCATGAAAAGAAAACTTCTTTTTAAGATAAGAATACTTCTCTTTCAGAAAAGAATACTTCTCTTTAGAAACTGATTATTAGAAAATTTATGATAGACAGAATTTTAGATAAACTGGGCATTGAGCTCAATGATATGCAGCAGAATTCCATGCAGGCAATCTTGCACGGGAACAAGGATGTGGTGATACTTTCGCCAACAGGTAGTGGCAAGACACTGGCTTATCTTCTGCCTCTTACCCAACTTATAGATGCTACTGATGACGAGGCACAGGCGGTGGTGGTAACTCCTGGTAGAGAACTCGCTTTGCAGTCGGCTAACGTATTGAAGAATATGGGCAGCGGTTTGCGTTCGATGGCTTGCTATGGTGGTCGTGCTACGATGGATGAGCATCGCGTGATGAAACAGGTTCGTCCTCAGATTGTATTTGGAACTCCAGGCCGTCTCAATGATCATCTGGATAAGGGAAATCTTTCTCCATATCACATCAAATACCTGATTATTGATGAGTTTGACAAGTGTCTGGAGATGGGTTTCCAGGACGAAATGAGCCGACTGATCAAGTCTTTGCCTGGCTTGCGTCGACATTTCCTGCTTTCTGCTACCGAGGCGGAGGAGATTCCTCATTTCGTACACATGGGTAGGGTAGAAAAGATAGATTACCGTGTGGATGAAGATCAGGTTCCTGACCGTGTACATATATATAAGGTGGATAGTCCGGTAAAGGATAAACTGGAGAGTCTGTCACTTTTGCTACGCAGTTTAGGCGATCAGAGTACCATTGTATTCCTCAATTATCGCGACAGTGTAGAGCGCACCAATAAATATCTGGTGGAGCAGGGATTTTCAACCTCTTTCTTCCATGGTGGATTGGAACAGAAGGAACGCGAGGCTTCTCTCTATCGTTTCAGCAACGGTAGTGCCAATATCCTGGTGAGTACGGATCTGGCTTCGCGCGGACTTGATATTCCAGATATAGATAATATTATCCATTATCACATGCCGGAAAGTGAGGATGGTTATATCCATCGTGTAGGACGTACGGCAAGATGGGAAGCCCAGGGCAGGGCTTTCTTCCTGTTAGGTCCTGAAGAGCATATTCCGGAATATGTGGATGCTGAAATTGAGGATTACGAGATGCCTGCTGCTGATCAGCTTCCTGCGCCAGCCAAACCTAAGATGGCTACTATATATATAGGTAAAGGCAAAAAGGATAAAATCAGCAAGGGTGACATCTTAGGCTTCCTTTGCAAGAAGGGTGGGCTGCAGTCGGCTGAAATCGGTAAGATTGATGTTAATGACCGTTATGCTTATGCTGCCATTTCCCGAACGAAGTTGCGCAGCGTACTGAATAATGTAAAGGGCGAAAAGATAAAAGGCGTCAAAACGATAGTGGAAGAGGTAAGGTAGTTGACAAACTGCTATTATCTCTTCTCTGTTGCTTGCTAATGTATAATAAATGTAAAAATAGACATAAATATGCAGTTATTATACTAAAATGACTAACAAAATGAAAGAAATCTGCGCAAAACGCTAAAAATGTGCAGAAAAGTTTGGTAGTTTCAAATAAAAAGTGTAATTTCGCAGTCGTAAATACAATCCAAAGGTTTACTATGTATCCTATATGGGTGTATTGTGCACTAATTTTTCCTGCTAACAGGATTATATCGTATAAAACTTAAATAATTATACAAAGATGAAGAAGTACAATTTTAACGCAGGTCCATCAATGCTTCCACGCGAAGTGATTGAGAACACAGCAAAGCAGATTTTGGATTTTAATGGTTCAGGTCTTTCATTGATGGAAATCAGCCACCGTGCTAAGGATTTCCAGCCAGTAGTTGATGAGGCAGTCTCCTTATTCAAGGAGCTTCTTGACATTCCTGAGGGTTATTCCGTAATCTTCCTTGGTGGTGGTGCGTCATTGCAGTTTATGCAGATTCCAGCAAACTTCCTCATCAAGAAGGCTGCCTACATTAATTCTGGCACTTGGGCTAAGAAGGCAATGAAAGAGGCAAAGCATTTTGGTGAGGTCGTGGAGATCGCATCATCGTCCGACGCCAATTTCACTTTCTATCCACAGGTTCCTAACACTGTACCAGCCGATTGTGATTACTTGCATTTGACAAGCAACAATACTATATATGGTACTGAACTCCGTGTAGATCCAGATGTAAACGTACCATTGATTTCTGATATGTCTTCAGATATCATGAGCCGTCCAGTAGATGTTTCTAAGTATACTGCCATCTATGCAGGTGCTCAGAAGAATCTTTCTATGGCAGGTGTTACCGTTATCATCGTTAAGGATGATATGCTTGGCAAGGCTCCTCGCGAGCTTCCTACAATGCTCGATTATCGTACTCACGTTGAGAAGGGCAGTATGTTCAATACTCCTCCTGTTGTTCCTATCTATACCTTGATGGAGAATCTCCGCTGGTTGAAGGCTAATGGTGGTGTTGAGGCTGCTGATAAGCGAGCTCACGAACGTGCAGAAGTTCTTTATGCTGAAATCGACCGCAACAAACTCTTCAAGGGTACAGTGGAAGAGTCTTCACGCTCATTGATGAACATCTGCTTCGTGATGAACGATGAGTACAAGGAGTTGGAGAAGCCATTCCTCGACTTCGCTACAGAGCGTGGCATGGTAGGTATCAAGGGTCACCGCTCAGTGGGTGGTTTCCGTGCCAGCTGCTACAATGCACAGACCATGGAGGGTGTTCAGGCACTCGTCAAGGCCATGCAGGATTTTGAAGCACAACATTAATTTTTGAATTTGTATGAAAGTATTAGTTGCAACAGAAAAGCCATTCGCAGCGGCTGCTGTGGAAGGCATTAAGAAAGAAATAGAGGGAGCAGGCAACGAATTGGTGCTGCTCGAAAAATATACAGAGAAGGCTCAGCTTCTCGATGCAGTGAAGGATGTGGACGCGATGATTATCCGTTCTGACAAGGCTGATGCCGAGGTGCTCGATGCAGCAAAGAACCTGAAGATTATCGTTCGTGCTGGTGCAGGTTACGATAACATCGACCTTGCTGCTGCTACTGCCCATAATGTAGTGGCTGAGAATACTCCTGGTCAGAACTCTAACGCAGTAGCTGAGTTGGTATTCGGCTTGTTGGTCTTTACTGTACGTAATTTCTACAACGGCAAGGCTGGCAGCGAGTTGAAGGGTAAGAAACTGGGTATTCTTGCTTTCGGTAATGTTGGTCGAAATGTGGCTCGTATCGCCAAGGGATTTGGTATGGAAGTAGCTGCTTACGATGCATTCTGCCCAGCTGATGTTATCGAGGCTGCCGGTGTGCATGCTGTAAAGTCACAGGATGAGTTGTTCCAGACTTGTGATATCGTTTCTCTTCATATCCCTGCTACTCCAGAGACTATCAAGAGCATCGACTACAAGACTGTAAACCAGTTGCCTAAGGGTGGCATCCTCATCAATACAGCGCGTAAGGAGGTTATCAATGAGCCTGAGCTCCTGAAACTTCTCGCTGAGCGTGAGGACTTGAAGTTCATCACTGATATCAAGCCTGATGCTGATGCAGACTTTGCCAAGTTCGAGGGTCGCTACTTCTCAACTCCTAAGAAGATGGGTGCACAGACTGCTGAAGCAAATATCAATGCCGGTATTGCTGCAGCTAAGCAGATCAATGCGTTCTTTAAGGATGGATGCACTAAGTTCCAGGTAAATAAGTAATTATTCTTCCCATACATATAGCTCATGAAGGGTGCTTTTTCACAGAAGCACTCTTGATGGGCTTTTCATGTTTTTATTAAACTAGTCAATTTAAACGAAATATTATGGCAATAGTAAAACCTTTTAAGGGAGTAAGACCTCCTAAAAATCTCGTTGAGCAAGTTGAGTCTCGTCCTTACGATGTTCTCAATTCTGAGGAAGCACGTGCCGAGGCAGGCGATAACGAGAAGAGCCTTTATCATATTATTAAACCTGAAATCAATTTCGAACCTGGTACTTCTGAGTACGATCCACGAGTGTATGAAAGCGCTGCAGAGAACTTCAGAAAGTTCCAGGAGAATGGCTGGTTGAAACAGGATGATAAGGAACAGTATTATATCTATGCACAGACTATGAACGGCAAGACTCAGTATGGTCTTGTGGTAGGTGCGTATGTAAACGACTATATGACGGGTGTCATCAAGAAACATGAACTGACACGCCGCGATAAGGAAGAAGACCGTATGAAGCATGTGCGTGTATGCAATGCCAATATCGAACCAGTATTCTTCGCTTATCCTGATAATGAGGTGCTTAACGAACTTCTGATGCGTTATGCAGCAACAACGCCGGAGTATGATTTCATTGCTCCAATTGATGGCTTCCGTCATCAGTTCTGGGTTGTAAGCGATGATCAGGATATTGCCACAATTACAGCGGAATTTGCCAAGATGCCTAGCCTTTATATTGCTGACGGTCATCACCGTTCTGCAGCAGCAGCTCTGGTAGGTGCAGAAAAAGCTAAGCAGAATCCTAATCATACAGGTAAGGAGGAATATAACTACTTTATGGCAGTTTGTTTCCAGGCAAGTCAGCTTACCATTCTCGATTATAACCGAGTTGTGAAGGATTTGAATGGTCTGACTTCTGATCAGTTTCTCGATGCTTTGACAAAGAACTTCGAGGTGATAGATATTGATGCAATCAATGTGAATGTATCTGGTGATGAAGAGGGCATTCCTTGCTATGAAAAGATGGCTATTGATGATGCTATCAGCCAGTTTGGCTTGGATATTCTGAAACCAGCAGCTCTCCATTCTTTCCTCCTGTATCTGGATGGTAAATGGTATGGTTTGTTTGCCAAGCCGGGAACCTATGATGATGCTGATCCAATCGGCGTGCTTGATGTGGATATTTCATCTCGTCTGATTCTTGATGAAATTCTGGGTATCAAGGATTTGCGTTCTGATAAGCGCATCGATTTTGTGGGCGGTCTTCGCGGTCTCGGTGAGTTGAAACGTCGTGTGGATAGCGGTGAGATGAAGATGGCACTTGCTTTGCATCCGGTTACTATGCAGCAGATTATGGATATCGCTGACAGTGGTAAGATTATGCCACCTAAGGCAACATGGTTTGAACCTAAGTTGCGCAGCGGTTTGATTATTCACAAGTTGGATTAATGATAGACGAATTTAAGACTATATCAGATACGATAGGCGAGGGATATTACACCGAGAAAAGGAGTAAGTTTCTCGCCTTTGCTCACCATGTTACAACTGTTGACGAGGTGAAGGAAATTGTTGCCGGGTACCGTAAGAAATATTACGATGCCCGACATTGTTGTTATGCATATATGCTAGGTCCTGAACGGACAGAGTTCCGTGCCAATGATGATGGCGAACCTTCTTCTACGGCAGGAAAACCAATCCTCGGCCAAATCACGAAATCAGAATTGACGGATATTTTAATTGTCGTCATCCGATATTTCGGAGGAGTGAAATTGGGAACCAGCGGACTCATTGTTGCCTATCGTGAAGCTGCCATTGATGCTTTGGCTCATTGCGAGGAGGTTACGCAACAGATAGAGGAAATAGTAACCTATGATTTTACTTATCCGATGATGAATGATGTGATGAGGATAGTCAAAGATATGAATCCGCGTATCCTGGATCAGACTTTCGATAATACTTGCAGCATCAAACTTTCTATCAGAAAGAGCGAGGCTGAGCAGTTGCGTTCCCGTCTGAAAAAGCTGTCGTTTGAATAGCAGATAGCTGACAGACAGATGAATAACTGCTGGGTAAATAAAAAGAAGGTGTGTTATAAGCTTGGATAACATATCAGTAATATTTCAACAACATATCAGTAATATTCCAACAAAAAGAGGGTGAATCATTAATTTATGATTCACCCTCTTTTTGATGGTTATTTCTTTTGAATTTATCCCTTTTCTTCCAATTCCTTCTGCAATCGGATGATTTCATCGCGATATTGGGCAGCTTGCATGAAGTCAAGGTCTTTGGCTGCTTGCTTCATCAATGCCGTAGTATTGGCAATGCTCTTCTCCAATTCTTCCTTGCTCATACTGCGAACAATAGGGTCGGCAACGAAGGCTGCACTTTCCGGTTCCACGTAAACGCGAGGCTTGGAACCCTCGGCTCCCATCGGAACAATCTTTGCTCCTTCTTCCTTGCTAGTAGGCAGAGCTGAGGTTATTGCTTTCACAATCTGTTTTGGTGTAATGCCATGGTCTGCATTGTATTTCAACTGGATGCTTCGGCGGCGGGCAGTTTCATCTATCGTTTTCTGCATGCTGTCTGTGATGTTGTCTGCATACATGATTACCTTGCCGTTCACGTTTCGGGCAGCACGGCCTGCCGTCTGGGTCAGAGAACGGTGACTGCGCAGGAAACCTTCCTTATCTGCATCGAGAATAGCTACGAGCGAAACTTCCGGCAAGTCGAGTCCTTCTCGTAACAGGTTGACACCCACCAGTACATCGTATACTCCTGCACGTAGATCGTTCATGATCTTTACTCGGTCTAAGGTTGCCACATCACTGTGGATATAGGCAGCCTTTACGTTGTGGTTGAGCAGGAACTCGGTGAGTTCTTCTGCCATGCGCTTTGTAAGAGTCGTAATCAGAACTCGCTCGTTGCGGTGTGTTCTTGTTAATATTTCGTCCAGAAGATCATCTATCTGATTCTCACTTGGACGGACTTCTATTTCCGGGTCCAGGAGTCCTGTAGGACGAATCAACTGTTCTACAACCACGCCTTCGGCTTCTCTCAATTCATAGTCTGCCGGAGTTGCACTTACATAGATGGCCTGCGGAATGAGATTGTGAAATTCCTCGAATTTCAGCGGACGGTTGTCGAAGGCTGCAGGCAAACGGAAACCATATTCTACCAGATTCTTCTTTCGTGCCCGGTCGCCTCCATACATGGCTCCAATCTGCGGGATGCTCACATGGCTCTCGTCAACCACAAGCAGGAAATCTTTAGGGAAGAAATCGAGCAGGCAATACGGGCGTTCGCCTTCGTGTCTGCCATCAAAATAGCGGGAATAGTTCTCGATGCCCGAACAGTGGCCCAATTCCTTGATCATTTCCATATCATATTCTACACGTTCCTTGATGCGCTGTGCCTTGATTCCATCTCCAATACTCTTGAAGAATTCTACCTGTTTAACCAGGTCGTCCTGAATTCTGCGAATGGCACTTTCCTGCTGTTCTTTTGTTGTTACGAAAAGGTTGGCTGGATAAATCTCGTAATCTTCGAACGAGGCAAGGCGGTGATAAGTGAGCGAATCCACTTCTTCGATACTGTCAATCTCATCGTCCCACCATGTTACGCGCAATACATGATCGCTGTAAGCCATAAAGATGTCAACCGTTTCGCCTTTCACTCTAAAGTTGCCACGTTGCAGTTCTATATCATTTCTAACGTAAAGTGCATCAACGAGTTTCCTCAGAAATTCATTTCTGTCGAGTCGCTGCCCGCGATGAATCTTGATGATGTTCTCCTGCATCGCCACAGGTCCGCCCATACCATAGATGCACGATACGGATGAGACAACGATGACATCCTTTCTGCCCGAGAGAAGGGCAGAAACAGCACCGAGTCGCAACTTGTCTATTTCATCATTGATGGCGAGGTCTTTTTCTATATATGTATCTGTTGTAGGCAGATAAGCTTCCGGCTGATAATAGTCGTAGTATGAAACATAATATTCTACAGCGTTCTCAGGGAAGAAACCCTTCATCTCCTGATACAGTTGGGCGGCAAGAGTCTTGTTGTGGCTCAAGATGAGCGTAGGCTTCCCCACGTTGGCAATCACGTTTGCCACCGTAAAGGTTTTACCCGAGCCGGTTACACCCAACAACACCTGTGCAGGGTCTCCTTCAAGCACCCCCTCTGTGAGTTGCCTGATGGCTTGCGGCTGGTCGCCAGTCGGCTTATATTTTGATGTAATCTTAAAATCCATTTTCTTCCTGATTTCTTCTCAAAAGTTCTGTTTCAAGGTGCAAAATTACAAAAAAAACGCCATTAATCGTTATAAAGATTAATTTTTTACGAAAAAATGTATCTTTTCTTTTGATAATAAGTAAATTATGAGTAACTTTGCAGTTCAAAATGAGAATTATGAAAAAATTGACTCTTATTGCATCGTGTGTTGCATTGCTCTTGTCGAGCTGTGCCCACGAATATAACCAGGTATTGAAATCAGGCGATTATACTTATAAGTATGAGTACGCCAAGCAGAGCTATGCCCAGGGCAAGTATTCCCGTGCCATTCCTCTTCTGCAGGAACTGGTAACGATGAAGAAAGGTTCTACCGAGGGTGAGGAATGTTTGTACATGCTGGCTATGGCCGAGTATGGTATGAAGGATTATGAGACTGCTGCAGAGTATTTCAAGAAGTATTACTCTTCTTATCCTAAAGGTAAGTTTGCTGAAAATGCAAAGTACTTTGTTGGAGAGAGTCTGTATCAGAATGCTCCAGAGCCTCGTCTTGACCAGAGTACCACGATTACAGCCATCGCAGCCTTCCAGGAGTTCCTGGATCTTTATCCAGATGCCCGGCTCAAGCAGCAGGCTACAAACCGCCTTTTTGCTCTTCAGGACCTCTTGGTTGAGAAGGAGTATAAGAGTGCCAAGCTCTATTTTGATATGGGCACCTATTTCGGCAACTGTACCAGCGGAGGCAACAATTATGAGGCTTGTATCGTAACTGCACAGAATGCGCTTAAGGATTATCCTTACAGCAACCGACGCGAGGAGTTTGCATCGCTCATCATGAAAGGTAAATACGAACTGGCAAAGATGAGTGTCGAGAAAAAGCAGCTGGAGCGCTATCAGGATGCTGAGGATGAGTGTTATGGCTTTATCAACGAATATCCTGATTCAAAGGACCGTGCACTTGCCGAGAAGTATATTGAGAAGTGCAAGCAGTACGAGAAAGAGCATCCGGAGTCAGCTCTCGACCAGCTTGGCAATAATGCCAATTAAAAAAAGCATATATATAATAAGGTAAAAACAATATAATAATAATAGTACTATAATTATGGATTTCAAAAAATCAAAGGCACCAGTAAACACAGTAACTCGCAACATTATGGATCTCTGCGATGATACCCATAATATCTACGAGAGCGTAGCTATCATTGCAAAGCGCGCTAATCAGATTTCTATCGAAATCAAGCAGGAGTTGAGCAAGAAACTTCAGGAGTTTGCTTCTTATAACGATTCTTTGGAGGAAGTTTTTGAGAACCGCGAACAGATTGAAATCTCTCGCTACTACGAGAAGTTGCCAAAGCCAACTTTGCTCGCTACAGAAGAGTTTATTGAGAATAATATTTATTGGCGCGATCCTACCAAGACATCTGCACCAATGGTTCACGAGAGCGAAATTTAATTTTCCAGAGCTATATGATACAGCGTAAACAGACATTATTTCTGCTCTTTGCTGTCATCGCCATTGCTATCTGTCTTTTCCTTCCTGTCGCCAGCATCGCAGCTAAGACGATGGGAGGAGACACTATGGTTTATAACCTCGGAGTGGTAGGGGAGGCAGGAATGCAGATTTCAACTACTTGCGTTCCTCTGTTCCTTCTGCTCGCCGTTTCAGCCATCATAGCATTGGTAAACATCTTTTTGTACAAGAATCTGAAGCTTCAGAAATCACTCTGTTCACTTGCCATGCTTTTTGCAGGTTTATGGTATGTAGATTATATCGTGATGTTCATGGGCTTGATTCCTGTTCCTGAAGCAGAAGGAACGATGAAGTTTCAGTTTGCCGCTTGCCTTCCTTTGGTAGCAATCATATTCGAATGGATGGCAATGAAAGGTGTGAACGATGACATCAAACTCTTGAAGGCAGCAGACCGAATCAGATAAAAAATGCTAAAAAAGCATTTGAATATCGATAAAAGTTTGCTCAATTCAAATAAAAGTAGTAATTTTGCACCCGCTGTCACGAGATGGCAGCATAAAATTCAAACCTCATTATAAATTAAATTAAAATTAAGATTTAAAAATGGCAACAAAAATCAGATTGCAGCGCGGCGGTCGTAAAAGCTATGCTTTCTACAGCATCGTAATCGCTGACGTTAGAGCACCACGTGATGGTAAATTTACTGAGAAGATTGGTACTTTCAACCCTAATACCAATCCAGCTACTGTAGATTTGAATTTCGAGCGCGCACTCTACTGGGTAGAGACTGGTGCACAGCCAACAGACACAGTTCGCAACATCCTCAAGGGCGAGGGCGTTTACTTGATGAAGCACCTCAAGGGTGGCGTTAAGAAGGGCGCATTCGACGATGCTGAGGCTCAGAAGCGTTTCGACGCTTGGAAGAATAGCAAGGACGCTAAGATTTCTGCTGTTCGCGAGGGCGATGCTAAGGCAAAGAAGGAAGCTGCTGCTAAGGAGCTCGAGGCTGAGAAGAAGATGAACGAGGCAATCGCTAAGAAGGTAGCTGATAAGAAGGCTGCTGCAGCTGCTGCTGAGGCAGAGGCTAAGGCTGCTGAGGAAGCTTCTGCAGAGGAGGCTCCAGCTGAGGCTTAATCTTCGACAGAATCTTCTTTTGAGATTTTAAAGTATAAAGGTTGAATTTCTCTTTAGGGAAATCCAACCTTTTTTTTGTTTCTTTTGATTATGGGTGATAAAAAGGAAAACAGTTATTCGCATATTCTGAAATATACAGGATTGTTTGGCAGTGTGCAAGGATTGGGAATTCTTGTAGGAGTTTTGCGCAATAAATTTACGGCGCTCTTCCTCGGACCTTCTGGAATGGGACTGCTGTCTCTTTTCAGCTCAACGATTTCTGTTCTCAGTTCTGCGTGTAATTTCGGCATTCCTACAAGTGGTGTTAAATTTATTTCTGAAAAGGAACATGCTGCAGATGAATCGCAGTCTGAAAAGGCTGATATCGCCGGGGCGGTTCTTCTTGTCCGCACCTATAGTCTGCTTGCTGCATTTTTTGGAGCCATCGTCTGTGTTCTTCTGGGTCCGTTACTCAATGGGTTTACTTTTTCCTGGGGCAATCATACGCTACATTTCATTCTCCTGGCACCAACCATTTTCTTCACGATTCTGGCTGGAGGTGAAACAGCCATTCTGAAAGCTACCGGACAGTTGCGTGCGTTGGCGATGCAGGCAAGTCTTCTGGCTATTCTTCTGCTTTTGGTTTCGGTTCCGGTTTATTGGATATTTGGTGAGAGAGGTATTCTGCCCGTTCTGTTCATTTTGGCATTTATGCAATGGGCTCTGAATTTTCGATATTCCCGACGAGTTGTACGGTGGGGCGTAAATATGCGAAAAATGACGCTAGTTGCAGGTTTCCCACTTTTGCGACTTGGCGGGGCATTTGTACTTTCGGGTTTGATGAATAGCGGATGCGAATTTCTGATTCGTGCCTTTTTGAACCAACAAGGCGATCTGGAAGTTGTCGGACTTTTCAATGCCGGTATAACGATTGTCTTTGTTTATGCGGGAATGGTGTTCTCGGTCATGGATCAGGATTTTTATCCCCGTCTCTCCGGCATTTCGGGTTCCAGAAAAAACGAGGAGTCTGTTAAAGAGCGCAATCTCTGTGTGAACCGCCAGCTTGAAATGAATGTCCTGTTGCTGGGGCCTATCGTTGCAGCTATCATTTTAGGTCTGCCTCTCATTATTCCGATATTATACAATGCCCAGTTTATGGGGATGCTTCAGATGACTCAGCTTGCTGCTGTTGCCATGTTGTTCAAGGCCGTTTATCTTCCGATAGAATATCTCCCGCTGTCAAGGGGAGATTCCAGACTTTTTCTCATTCAGGAAAGTTTTTGTGTTATCTTGC
This sequence comes from Segatella copri, assembly GCA_021623045.1. Taxonomy (GTDB): domain Bacteria; phylum Bacteroidota; class Bacteroidia; order Bacteroidales; family Bacteroidaceae; genus Prevotella; species Prevotella copri_T. The sequence continues at coordinate 53,092 of JAJWJX010000014.1, forward strand.
TGATAATCTGTGAAATAGCTGGTTATCAGTTAGATGGATTGAGAGGAGTAGGAGGGGGTATTGCCGTTGCTTATGCCATAGAGACCATTGCCGTCTTGATTTTCAGCAGAGCCGTTTATGGTTATCGTTTATCCGCTCTTGGTTTCAGATTCTGTATCTTTCAACTTCTGATTCTGCTCCTGGTGTTGTTCCTGGTTTTCATGGTCAGTTATCGTGATTGGCTTTACTGGCTGATTGGCGTTATCATTGTACTCATGAGCACATCGTTTAGTTTTAGGAAAATTAGAAAACTGGTTAGATAAAATAGAAACTCTGTAGGATAAATTATTTTCTCCGAAAGATAGAAAAATATCTCCGAAAGATAAAAGAATATCTCTCGGAGATATTTTTTATTCCAGTAGGATATTGGATTATTCCAGTAGGATAAATAAAGAAAAAGCCTTGAGAATCAGCTGATTCTCAAGGCTTTTATATGTTTTGTATCTCAAAGAAATTACTTCTTGTTGATAGCGAGGTCGATAGCTACAGCGATAGCAACAGTAGCACCTACCATAGGGTTGTTACCCATACCGAGGAAGCCCATCATCTCTACGTGAGCAGGAACTGAAGAAGAACCTGCGAACTGAGCGTCTGAGTGCATACGACCCATAGTATCAGTCATACCGTAAGAAGCAGGACCAGCAGCTATGTTATCTGGGTGCAATGTACGACCTGTACCACCACCAGAAGCTACTGAGAAGTAAGGCTTACCAGCTGCGATACGCTCCTTCTTGTATGTACCAGCTACTGGGTGCTGGAAACGTGTAGGGTTGGTAGAGTTACCAGTGATTGATACGTCTACATCCTCGCTCCAGTTGATAGCAACACCCTCGCGAACGTCGTCAGCGCCATAGCAGTTAACCTTAGCACGTGGACCGTCGCTGTAAGCGATGCGGTTAACAACCTTCAACTCACCTGTGTAGTAATCAAACTTTGTCTGAACGTATGTGAAACCGTTGATGCGGCTGATGATCTGAGCAGCATCCTTACCAAGACCGTTCAAGATAACGCGCAATGGGTTCTTACGAACCTTATTAGCCATCTCAGCAATCTTGATAGCACCCTCAGCAGCAGCGAAAGACTCGTGACCAGCCAAGAAAGCGAAGCACTGAGTCTCCTCACGGAGCAAACGAGCAGCCAAGTTACCGTGACCGAGACCAACCTTACGGTCGTCAGCTACAGAACCAGGGATGCAGAAAGCCTGCAAACCGATACCGATAGCCTCAGCTGCATCAGCAGCAGTCTTAGCACCTTTCTTGATAGCGATAGCAGCACCAGCTACATACGCCCACTTAGCGTTCTCGAAGCAGATACGCTGAGTATCTTCACACATCTGATAAGGGTCAACACCTGCGTCCTCGCAGATTTGATTAGCCTCTTCCAAGCTCTGAATACCGTTAGCATTAAGAGCAGCAAGAACCTGCTTCTCGCGACGTTCCTGACTTTCGTAACTTACTTTTCTAATCATATCTGTATCTCCTTATTATTCTTTACGTGGATCAATTGCTTTAACAACACCCTGCTCAGCAGTTGTACGACCGTAGCTACCTGTGAACTTCTTGACAGCCTCGTTAGCGTCCATACCGTTCTTGATAGCTTCCATCATCTTGCCGAGGTGAACATACTCATAACCACAAACCTGGCTGTCCTTATCGAGGAACTGCTTTGTGATGTAACCCTCTGTCAACTCGAGGTAACGTGTACCCTTAGCTACAGTACCATAGAGAGTACCAGTCTGTGAACGAAGACCCTTACCCAAGTCCTCAAGACCTGCACCGATAACGAGACCGCCCTCTGAGAAAGCGCTCTGGCTACGACCGTAAACAATCTGGAGGAAGAGCTCGCGCATAGCTGTATTGATAGCATCGCATACGAGGTCAGTGTTCAAAGCCTCAAGAATAGTCTTGCCTGGGAGAATCTCAGAAGCCATAGCAGCTGAGTGAGTCATACCAGTACAACCGATAGTCTCAACAAGAGCCTCCTGAATAACGCCTTCCTTGATGTTCAAAGAGAGCTTGCAAGCACCCTGCTGAGGAGCACACCAACCCACACCGTGAGTATAACCAGAGATGTCTTTGATCTCTTTTGCCTGAATCCATTTTCCCTCTTCAGGAATTGGAGCTGGTCCGTGGTTAGGACCCTTAGCGACAACGCACATGTTGTCTACTTCTTTAGAATAGATCATATTCGCTAAATTTTATATTAATGAATATTATAAGTATAAAGTTCTGTACTTAATTCATATTGTTTTGCTGAAACATCGGTGCCATCACCTCAATTCCGAGCACAAAAGTACAAAAAAAATCCGGAAAATACCTAAAATTGGGTATTCTTTTTAACTCTTTAACCTAATATTTAGATTTTTTCTTGGGTTTATGCACAATTTCATGTATCTTTGCAAACTGAAAATTGCAATTTTGTAGATTATGATCGAAGTAAAGATAAACGATGCCAAGCTTCAGCATGCTGCCGAGGCGGGCATGGATGAATTTGTGAAGGCTTTCGTGGATGCCATCCGCGAAGCGATTGGTGGCGAACTGACAGCCGAGACCATGGCGCAGCTCAACAGCGACCAGATTACTCTTCTGGCTTGGGATATCCTGCATGAGGAGATGATGGATGGCGGAATGGTTCAGCTTATACATAACGGCTATGGTGCTTTCCTCTGGAAGAACCCTACCGACAAGGCGTTTAAAAACTGGGGATTGGCAGAACTCTCCAAGCTTATCAAGAAGAGTCATTTCCTGTATAAGACAAACCATGAGGAGATTGAGCGCGATCTGACCGATGAGGAGTTTATGGCACTCTACGAGAAATTTCCGGAGTTTGATGACTTTGACGATGAGTTCGTTGAGAACGAAGAAGAGTGGACCAGCAAGGTTGCCTTCTACATCGATGATCATATCGACAATTTCTGCGAAATTGTCAAACTATAAACTTATAATACATTATTATATATATGAACAAGCAAGAACAGGAACTCCGTAAGAAGAGTCCGATACAGATACGCAACAAGAAGGCTTCGTTCGAGTACTTCTTCGTTGACACATATACCGCAGGCATTGTGCTTACGGGAACAGAGATTAAGTCAATCCGTGGCGGAAAGGCTTCGCTGGTAGATTGTTATTGCGACTTCTATCAGGGCGAACTTTGGGTCAAGGGAATGAACATCTCTCCTTATTTTTATGGTTCTTTCAGCAATCATGAAGCCCGCCGCGACCGCAAACTGCTCCTTACCAAGCGCGAATTGCGCCGTCTTGAGGAGGACAGCAAGCAGCCCGGTTTCACCATCGTTCCAACCCTTATCTTTATCGATAATCACGGTAGAGCCAAGGTGGATATAGCCCTCTGTAAGGGAAAGAAGGAGTATGACAAGCGCCAGACTCTGAAAGAAAAGGAAGACAGAAGAGAGATGGATAGAGCAATCAAGCACTTTTAGACAATGAAGAATTTAAGAGAGATTGTAAAGGAGAAAATTCTGATTCTCGATGGTGCCATGGGTACTGAGATTCAGAAGTATAATCTTACAGAAGAAGACTTCAGAGGAGAGCGGTTCCGCGATTTGCCGGGTATGATGAAGGGCAACAACGACATGCTCAACATCACTCGTCCTGATGTGATATCTGATATTTACCGACGCTACCTGGAGGCTGGCGCCGATATTATTACCGCGAATACTTTTTCGTGCCAGCGCATTTCACAGGCTGATTATCACCTGGAGAACTGTGCCCGCGAAATGGCATTCGAGGGTGCACGACTGGCACGTATCGAATGCGATAAGTTTTCTACGCCTGATAAACCACGCTTCGTTGCAGGAGATGTGGGACCAACCAACAAGACTTGCTCCATGAGTCCGGACGTCAGCAATCCTGCCGCCCGCGAGATTACCTACGATGAGCTTTTCACCGATGTATGTGAACAGGTGGACGGGCTTATCGAAGGCGGTGCCGACGTGATACTCATCGAAACCATCTTTGATACGCTCAACTGCAAGGCGATGATAGACGCGGCGCTCACCATGATGGAGAAACATGGAGTAGAACTGCCTATCATGATCAGTCTTACGGTGAGTGATTTGGCGGGCAGAACGCTCAGCGGTCAGACCGTAGACGCTTTCCTGGCTTCGCTTTCTCCTTATCCTATCTTCTCTGTCGGCATGAACTGTGCCTTTGGTGCTCCTCAGATGAAGCCTTTCATCGAACACATGGCTCAGGTTGCACCTCATTATATTAGTGCGCATCCTAATGCCGGTTTGCCTAACGAAATGGGCGAATATGACGAGACTGCCGAATCGATGGCACCGCAAATAGCCGAATTCATCGATGAAGGCATCGTGAATATCATTGGTGGCTGCTGCGGCACAAGTCCTGAATTCATCGCTCATTACGCCCGTATTGCCGAGGGTAAGAAACCGCATCAGGTGGTAGAGAAACCTAAGTATATGTGGTTGTCAGGGTTAGATATTCTGCAGGTCGATGATTCCGTACATTTGCCGGTTGATGCCAACCGTTTTGTAAATGTGGGTGAACGCTGTAACGTGGCTGGTAGCAGGAAGTTCCTGCGTTTGATTAACGAAAAGAATTATGAAGAAGCCATCGGTATTGCCAGAAAGCAAGTGGCTGATGGAGCAGCTGTCGTTGACGTGAATATGGACGATGGTTTGCTCGATGCGAAAGCCGAGATGGTTAATTTCCTGAATATGATTGCTGCCGAGCCTGACATTGCGAAGGTTCCGGTGATGATCGACTCTTCCAAATGGGACGTCATCGTGGCAGGCTTGAAGTGCTGCCAGGGCAAGTGTATTGTCAATTCCATCAGTTTGAAGGAGGGTGAGGAAGTATTCCTTTCTCATGCCCGCGATGTGTTGCGCTATGGTGCAGCCGTTGTTGTGATGTGTTTTGATGAGGTTGGTCAGGCTACCACTTTCGAGCGCCGCATCGAGATAGCAGAACGTGCTTATCATCTTCTGGTAGACAAGTTGGGCATGAATCCGCTCGATATCATCTTCGACCCGAACGTACTTGCCATTGCTACAGGTATGGAGGAGCACGATAATTATGCCGTTGAGTTTATCCGTGCAACGGAGTGGATTCATCAGAATCTGCCTGGTGCACATGTCAGCGGAGGTGTTAGCAACCTCTCGTTCTCATTCCGTGGCAATACTTACATCCGTGAGGCTATCCATTGTGTTTTCCTACATCATGCCCAGCAGGTAGGCATGGACTTTGGTATTGTAAATGCCAAAGCCAGAATGGATTACAATAAAATACCTAAAGAGCAACTTCAACTCATCGAGGATGTCGTGCTGAATAGGAGAAAAGGTGCAGCTGATGAACTCATCGAGCTTGCGGCAGAGATAAAAGCCCAGGCTGATGCTGCCAAGGCTGCAGCTAAGGCAGGCGGTGTTGCTCCCAAGAAGCCGGCTGCTCCTGAATGGCGAAAGGAGAGTGTGGAAGAACGTCTGAAGTATGCGCTGAGAAAGGGAATCACCGATTTCCTGCAGCAGGATATTGACGAAGCACTTGCCAAATATCCTCATGCAGTAAACGTAATTGAGGGTCCTCTGATGGACGGCATGAATCTGGTGGGCGAACTGTTCGGAAAAGGCGAAATGTTCCTGCCGCAGGTTGTAAAGACGGCTCGCACGATGAAATCGGCTGTTTCTATCCTTCAGCCTCATATCGAGGCAGAAAAACAGGGTGGAGCAACAACCGCCGGCAAGATTCTGATGGCAACCGTGAAGGGCGATGTTCATGATATCGGAAAGAACATCGTCTGCGTGGTTATGTCATGTAACAATTACGAAATCATCGACTTAGGTGTGATGGTTCCAGCCGAACAGATTGTACAGAAAGCTATCGATGAAAAGGTAGATGCAATCGGTTTGAGCGGACTTATCACCCCTTCGCTTGAAGAAATGGTTCATGTAGCCCGTGAAATGCAGAAGGCAGGTTTGCGCATTCCTATCATGGTAGGTGGTGCAACGACGAGCGAACTGCATGTGGCTCTGAAGATTGCGCCGGAATATGACGGACCGGTTATCTGGGTGAAGGACGCATCGCTCAATGCAGGAATCTGTGCCCGCTTCCTCAACGAGACCGAATGTCCTAAGTTTGAGACGGAATTGAAGGAGCGTTACGAGAAACTTCGCCAGGACTATCACGAAGAGCAGGCTAAGATAGCCTCGCTTTCAGAGGCTAGAAAGAACAAGCTGGAGCTGTTCTGATAAGATAAAGAATAACAACGTTTTTAGGATAATTATATGATTAAAACTGTGATTTTTGATATGGGTGGTGTTATCATCACTCTCGACGAGAATGAGGCAGGCAAACGTTTCATTGAGTTGGGTATGAAGGAGTTTGCGGAGAAGATGGACCCTTATAAGCAGGTGGGCTTAAACGGTCAGCTGGAAGAGGGTAAGATTTCCGAGGAGGAATACCGTCGGGAAGTGTGCAAGAAGATTGGCCGTGAGGTGACCTTCGAGGAACTGCAGCATTGCTGGCTGGGCTACATGAAGGAAATTCCTGAACGCAATCTGGTTACTCTCCGCAATCTGAAGAAGCAGGGCTACCGTGTGGTCTTGCTCAGCAACACCAACCCTTATGTTTCAGCTTGGGTAGACAGCGAGGCGTTCTCTGGCGACGGTCATCCTATCGGCGATTATTTCGATGCGATGTATCGGTCTTATGAAGTAAAGTATATGAAGCCGGATGAGAATTTCTTCCGTTATGTCCTTTCGCAGGAACACATTCTGCCTGAAGAATGCCTGTTTATTGACGACGGTCCCCGCAACTGCTGCTCAGCCTCAGAGTTGGGCCTGTTTACTTATTGTCCGCAGAATGGCGAAGACTGGTGCGATAAGATTTACGAGCATTTGAAATAATTATTTGTGGTGATTATTTGCGCTAAAATGCAAATAATTGCCATTTTATTTTGTGCTCTGCAATAAAAAATGTACTTTTGCAGTCGCAAATATTAAATACATAATACAATGATTAAGAAGAAAAGATGGCATTGCTTGCCTGGTCAGCCTCTTACAGAGCTCGACAAGCAGGTAATGTTTTGGGAAAACAAGGGTAAACTTGTTCCTACCCGTGACTTGATTAAAACTCCAGAACAGATAGAAGGCATCCGCAAGAGTGGTGTCGTAAACACCGGTTGTCTTGATGCGGTAGCCGAGATGATCCGTCCGGGAATCAACACCCAGGAGATTGATGATCTCTGCATGCAGTATTGCAAGGATCACAATGCCATTCCTGCGTGCCTCAACTACGAGGGCTATCCTAAGAGCGTTTGTACTTCTATCAACGAAGTGGTTTGTCATGGTATTCCTAAGGAAGAGGATGTGCTCGAAGAGGGCGACATCATCAATGTTGACATGACAACCATCGTTGATGGCTACTATGCTGACGCCAGCCGTATGTTCATCGTTGGCGGCAAGACTACTCCTGAGAAGGAGCAGCTGGTTCGCGTAGCCAAGGAATGTCTGGAAATCGGTATGGAGGTTGCCAAGCCTTATTCGTTTGTAGGTGATATCGGTCATGCTATCGAGAAGCATTGCAAGAAGTATGGTTATGGTGTGGTTCGTGATCTTTGCGGTCATGGCGTAGGTTGCCAGTTCCATGAAGAGCCTGAGGTTCTTCACTATGGTCATAGAGGCACGGGCATGCTGCTCGTTCCGGGCATGGTGTTCACCATTGAGCCAATGATTAACATGGGCACCTGGCAGGTATTCCTCGATGCGGACGATCCATACGGATGGGAAGTAATTACCGGCGATGAAAAACCATCAGCCCAGTGGGAGCACACACTTGTGATGACAGAGACGGGGGTTGAGGTTTTGACATATTAATGTTAAATGTTAAGTGTTAAATGTTAAGTTGGGCAGGCGCATAAAGCTTGTTGAATCATTTAACACTTAACATTTAACACTTAACATTATAATATAAGATAATGAAGGATATATATATATTAGGTATAGAGAGCAGCTGCGACGATACCTCTGCCGCAGTGCTCAAGAATGGTGTGCTGCTGAGCAATGTAACCGCCTCTCAGGAGGTTCACAAGGCTTATGGCGGAGTTGTTCCGGAGTTGGCTTCCCGTGCTCATCAGCAGAATGTAGTTCCTGTCGTTGACCAGGCTATTGCGCGTGCCGGCATCAAGAAGGAAGATCTTTCAGCCGTAGCCTTCACCCGTGGTCCGGGTCTGATGGGTTCTCTTCTCGTGGGTGTGAGTTTTGCCAAGGGATTTGCCCGTTCGCTCAATATCCCGATGATAGATGTAAACCATCTGCAGGGTCATGTGATGGCTCATTTCATCAAGGAGAGCGATGATGACCAGAGCGCACCTCCGTTCCCATTCATCTGTCTTCTCGTGAGCGGTGGAAATTCGCAGATTGTAAAGGTGAATGCCTACAACGATATGGAAGTTTTGGGACAGACCATCGACGATGCAGCTGGCGAGGCTATTGACAAGTGCGCCAAGGTGCTGGAGTGGGGCTATCCTGGTGGTCCTGTCGTAGACAAGTATGCACGCCAGGGCAATCCTAAGGCATTCAGTTTCTCCGAACCTCATATTCCGGGGTTGAACTATAGTTTCTCCGGCTTCAAGACCAGTTTCCTCTACAGCCTGCGTAAATGGGTGGCTGCAGATCCTGATTTTGTAGAGAAGAACAAGTACGATCTGGCTGCCAGCATAGAGTTTACCATCGTTGATATTCTGATGAAGAAACTCCGCATGGCTGTCAAGCAGACCGGCATTAAGCATGTGGCTGTAGCTGGAGGTGTGAGTGCCAATAATGGTTTGCGCAACGCTTTCCACGATCATGCCAAGCGCTTTGGCTGGACTATCTACATCCCTAAGTTCAGCTATACAACCGATAATGCGGCAATGATTGGCTGTGTGGGAACCTTCAAGTATCGTGATGGCGAGTTTGCAACCATCGACTTGCCAGCCTATAGTAAAGTAACTTTCAAGTAAAGAAATATGGAATTTGAAACAAAGATATTGAGCAAGGGCATCCAGGAGATGCTCTACAACAGTGACAAGACAGTAGGCACAGCAGAGAGCTGCACAGGCGGTCGTATCGCCGAGGCGCTGATTTCTGTGCCAGGTGCCAGCAATTACTTCAAGGGTGGCGTAGTAAGCTACACCAATGAGGTAAAGGAGAATCTTCTGGGCGTTAGCCATGAGGTTCTTGAGGAGCAGACTGCCGTTTGCGAAGAAGTGGCTAGGGAGATGGTGCTCGGCACAATCAAGACCCTGAATGTAGATTTCGCCATTTCTGCAACGGGCGTGGCTGGTCCTACGGGTGGAACTCCAGCCATTCCTGTAGGTACAATCTATGTAGGTTACGGCGATAAGAACGATGTTCGTGTAGTAAAACTCACCGAAGATTTCGGTCGCGACATTAACCTTGCAATTGCCACAAATACAGCGCTTAAAGGCATGCTCGAATTCTTGAAAGAACATGCAGAAGAACTTAAAAAAGAGGCTTAAATTGCTAATTTAAGGCTATCAAATATTAATAATCCTTAAAAGACGGCGTTCTTTTAGGGATTATTTTGTTATTACCAAATTATTTTGTAATTTTGCACTCTGTTTGGAATAGGTATCAATTAACGAATTACAAAATTAAAGATAGAAATGTCTAAGATTTGTCAAATTACAGGTAAGAAGGCACAGTTAGGTTGCAATGTGTCTCACTCAAAGCACCGTACAAAGAGAAGCTTTGATGTTAACCTCTTCAGCAAGAAATTCTACTATGTAGAAGAGGGTTGCTGGATCAGCCTCAAGATCAGCGCTGCTGGTCTTCGTCTTATTAATAAGGTAGGTCTCGATGCTGCTTTGAATCAGGCAGTAAAGAAGGGCTACGTAGATTGGAAGGACATTAAAGTTATAGGAGAATAAATATCATGGCAAAGAAAGCAAAAGGTAATAGAGTACAGGTTATCCTCGAGTGCACTGAACACAAGAACAGTGGTATGCCAGGTACAAGCCGTTACGTGACTACAAAGAATCGTAAGAACACTCCTGAGCGTCTTGAGTTGATGAAGTACAACCCAATCCTTAAGAAGATGACTCTTCACAAGGAGATTAAGTAAGCTAAGCTTACAAGTTTAATAATTTTATCAATTTAAATAGACTATGGCAAAGAAAGCGGTCGCTACCCTCCACGAAGGTAACATGGATGGTCGCGCATATACAAAGGTTATCAAGATGGTTAAGAGCCCTAAGACTGGTGCATACGTTTTCGATGAGAAGATGGTACCAAACGAGGCTGTTAAGGATTTCTTCAAGGATTAATTTCCTTGCAGATGATGCATCGTTGAATTAAGATTACATCAAAATTCAAATATAAAGATAAAGGTCGCTCCCCAATTAGGGGAGCGACCTTTTTTTTGTATGCTCGGCATGAGCTTATTCTAATGGGTGCAAGTCCCTAACGAGCCC
>JAJWJX010000015.1:0-62702 GCA_021623045.1 Segatella copri
GGTCGGAAGACGAAAGTAGGAGAAAAACTACTTCGTTTTCCTCCTACTCGATTCTAGTAATCAACATAGAATTAGGTATAGATGAATCAGCGGGAAGTTTTTGGGCATTTTTTCAAATCATATTATGGTCGATTATATTATTATGCGCTGCAACTTCTGAAAGATGAGGAGGCAAGCCGAGATATCGTGAGTGGCGTTTTTGCTCACGTATGGGAGAATTTCGACTCCTATGACATGCAAACCTTACCAGCCTTCTTGCTTAAAACCGTGAAAAATAAGTGTTTAGACTATCTTCGGCATACAGCTGTTCATGCACAATATGCCGATTACTATCTTCATGCAGTAGATCAATGCTATGAAGATAATGATATCCAGAAAGAACGTCAGCGGCAAGTAGAAGAAATGTTGGATTTGTTACCGGATACTACTCGTCATGTTTTGGAAGAATGTTATCTTAACCATAAGAAATATCGGGAAGTGGCAGATGAGATGAATGTCTGTCAGGAAACGGTCAAGCGCCATATCATAAAGGCCTTGAAACTGTTAAGAGAACATTATCATCAAATAAAAACTTGAAAATAATCAAAAGAATCTCAATTGGGGATGTTACCATTTTGGTAGGTAAAACGTATTATTTTTAGTAAAGAAATAGAAATATGATGAAGCAAACAGATATTTTTAATGATGAGAGTTTACAGAATGACATCCAAGACTTGGTTGCCATAGAACAGGCTATGATACGCAAAACATATCCTCTGCCAAACCTTGACAAGGAGTTGGAGAAGATAGTAGGCAAAGAAAATTCGGATGCCGAAGATTCTGTGAAACATCAATATCCGATGATGAGAATGCTGATGAGTGCTCTGATGGGCGCTGCTGCTATGTTGGCGATAGTTTTTGTATGGCAGTGGGTGAGTTCCAGGCAGACTATTGATGAAGCTACCGGAAATCGGATAACGCAAAATGTATCTTCTGAACAAGATATGACAATGCTTCAGACTGCAGATGGTGAGATGATTACTCTTACACTGGCTGATGGCACTGAAGTAAAGCTCAATAGTAATAGTAAGATTACTTATCCCCACTGCTTTAAGGGAGCAGAGCGTATGGTGCATCTTGAAGGAGAAGCATTCTTCAAGGTAAGGCACGACAGTAAGCGTCCTTTTGTGGTGGATGCAGGTGGTGTCTTGACCAAGGACTTGGGTACTTCTTTTAATATCAAGGCTTATCAGGGTAGTGACTGTAAAGTGACTTTGGTTGAGGGAAAGGTGGAAGTTCTGGCAAAGAACAGTCAGCATAAACCTGTGACATTGAATCCGGGACAGCAATATTCCTTAAGTGCAAAGGAGACTGTTTCTGGGCAGATAATTAATGTAAATACGGATGAAACTACCGCATGGGCAGATGGTGTGCTCTATTATCACGACCAGACTTTGGAATACATCTTGGATAATCTTGCAGCATATTATCAGAGTAAGGTGGTATTTAGAAATCCTGCAGTCAAAACCAAGCATCTCGATTTCTCCGCAGATAAGAGTGGCAGTATAGAGGATGCTATAGAACTCTTGAATAATCTGGGAGTTGCAAAGGTTAGTTTTAAGGGAAATACTATATATATAGAATAAGGTATTTAAGTAAATCTTGATGTATCGTCACATCGGCATTTCTGGGAAATTATAATTCCTGAAAATGCCGATGTTTTAGTTTTATTTGTAAGAAAACAAACTTTTTTTATTATTTTTTGAAAGTAGATGTTACCGATTCGCTGTCAGAAACGTATTTTTATTATAGTATTAACGAAAAAAAGAGAAATATGAAAGAAGTAAGATGTGTATTCATGTTTGCTGTCCTGACTTTATGGATGGCATTGCCTGTTGGAGCACAGAATGCAAAGAGAGGCATCACGATGTCGCTCGTTAATGAGTCTTTGGCTTCTGCATTGAGAAAAGTACAGCAGGAGTCGGATTATAAGGTGAGTTTTGTGATAGAGGACGTAAAGCCCTATACCACAACGGTTCATCTGAAGAATGCTTCTGCCTCAACTGCCGTAAAGCAGATTTTACATGGTAAACCTTTCACTTACTCAGTAAGTGGTAAGTTTATTACCGTCAAGAAGGTTTTGCAACATAAAACTGCAGCTGAAGCTACAGATAATGGAGCTGCCATCCGCCCCCTCTCAGGAACAATTACCGATGAGGATGGAGAACCTATGATTGGCGCTTCTGTTGTAGTGCCTGGCAGTCCTTTTGGAACCGTGACTAATACGGATGGTAATTTTGAGTTTTATATTCCTAAAGAATGTCATGAGGTTACGGTTTCGTATGTCGGTATGAATGACCAGAAGGTAAAGGTGGCTGGTAGGGATCATGTGAAGATTGTGATGTCTGAAAATAAGACCATACTTGGTGAAGTGGTTGTAACGGGTTATCAGACAATCTCTAAGGAGCGTGCAACCGGTGCTTTTACCAAGGTAACAGCTGATGAACTGAAAGACAAGAGGTTGGGTAATCTCTCTACTGTGCTGGCTGGCGAGGTTGCCGGATATAATGACGGCATGATTCGTGGCGTAACCACGATGAATGCCTCTGCTTCTCCTCTCTATGTCATTGATGGCTTTCCAGTAGAGAAAACTAAGTTGACCGGCAATGGAACTGGTGATATTACCGAGGAAATCCCTGATTTGAATATGGATGATATTGAGAGTATTACTGTTCTTAAAGATGCTGCAGCTGCTTCCATCTATGGTGCTCGTGCTGCCAATGGTGTCATAGTCATCACTACCAAGAAATCGGCAGCAAAGGGTAAGACCAATGTCTCTTTCAATGCTTCTCTTACCTGGCATCCTTATTCTTATTATACAGATTATCTCGCCAATTCTTCTCTTGTTATTGACTTGGAGAAGGAGTGGGCTGCGCAGAATCCGAATCTTGCAGGCAATGGAGCTAAGGTATACGCTCAGAATATGTTGGATCAGAAAATCTATACGAGCGCGGGTATCTGCAATATCTTGAATTATTATGCAGGCAATATCTCTGAGTCAGAAATGAATGCTAAACTGACTGATTTGGCTGGAAAAGGTTATAACTACTATGACCAGATGAAGAAGTATGCTAAGCGCGATCCGTTGTATCAGCAGTATAATATGAATATTGTAAACAACTCGGTGAATAATCTCTTCAAGGCTTCGGTCACTTATAAGTATAATACCCTCGAAGATAAGTATTCCAATAATCAGAGTTTAGGCATCAACCTTGCCAATACTTCTTATTTCACGAAATGGCTTTCTTTGGATTTAGGTGCTTACCTAAAGGTGGGTGAGGATCAGACACAGAACTACAATGTCCTTTCTCCTGGATATTCTGTTTTGCCATACGATAATTTAGTGAATGCTGATGGCTCTTGTTATACCAAGCCGATGAGTGAGAGATATGGTGCAAGTACTTTGGCTATCTATCAGAAGTATGGTCTTTATAATATGGATATCACTCCTTTGGAAGAGCTGGATCGTCAGATTACCACCAATAAGGAGTTGGCTTTACGAACTTTTGCCCGTCTGAATGTACAGATTCTGCCCTGTTTGAAGTATGCTGCTTCCTTCCAGTACGAACGAGCTTCATATCGTGGTGAAAACTGGGCTGATAAAGCTTCTGCGCAGGTTCGGGGTGTGGTAAACGGGTATGCAACCAATAATGGTGATGGCTCTGTCAATTATGTGATTCCTTATGGGGATATCTTGGTTCGTTCAGACCAATATACCTCTGCTTATAACTTCCGTCAGCAGTTGAGTTTTGATCAGACTTTCAAGGATGTTCACAGCGTAACTGCAATTCTGGGCACGGAAACCATCCAGAACAAGCAGGAATTGCATCGAGACAAACTGTTTAACTATGATTCTCAGATGTTAACATCCAGTATGGTGAATAATGCTGGTTTGTTGAAAGGTATAGCGGGTGTGCTGGGATATAAATCTATGACCGCGACTGATTTGTCTGCTTCTTATGAAAATGTAAACCGTTATGTTTCGGTATATGGTAATGCTGCTTATACTTACGATGACCGTTATAGCTTGACTGGTAGTTTACGATGGGACCGCTCTAATCTCTGGGGAACCAGTTCGAAGTTCCAGAACAAGCCTATCTGGTCGGTAGGTGCCAGTTGGATTATCAGTAAGGAGAAGTTCTTCCACGCAGATTGGGTCAATTATTTGAAACTCCGTGTTTCTGATGGTATTGCCGGTAACGTATCTAAGAATTCTGCCCCTTATATGGTGGCAAGCTATAATAATAACGGGCATGTGGGAGGTACACAGGGATATGTGCAGTCGCGTGCCAATCCGATGCTGAGCTGGGAGAAAACCAATACCTTTAATATAGGTATAGATTTCTCGCTCTTTAAGAACCGACTCAATGGTACTGTAGAGTATTACGACAAGAAGGGTACCGACCTCCTGGCTTCTTCCATGGGTGTACCTACTGAAGGTTGGGGCTACAGCACCTATACCATCAACAATGGCGAGATGTACAATCGTGGTGTAGAAATTTCCCTGAGTGGTGAGGTTCTGCGTACCAGGGATTTCTCATGGAGAGCCAATATGACTTATGCTTATAATAAGAATGAGGTGACTTATGTAAATGTAAAGGCGCCGGTTTATATTCTTCAGTTGGATTACCCTTCGGCTTATCCTATTATCGGCAACGATTATAATGCAATCTATGGCTATAAGTGGGCTGGATTGAGTGAAGAAGGATTGCCACAGGTGTATAACGAGAATGGTGAGAAGGTAACTAATCAGCCAACGACATTGGATGCCATCTCTTACATGGGTACTACCACTCCTAAGTATAGTGGATCTTTCGGAACCAGTATCAGCTACAAGGATTTCGATTTCAGTATGCAGTTCCTTTTTGCGGGTGGTCATAAGATGCGCAATGCCAATCCTGCTTTCCTCACTTGCAGTTATTCCAGCGTAGGATATATCTCCAATATTGCGGGAGCTAGTGCCGGACTTGCTAATCGTTGGCAGAAACCAGGTGATGAGGCTTATACCAATGTGCCAAAGGCTGTTTTTGCCGAAAGTGGTTTGTCAGCATCTTCTTTGTATAGTACTTATTTTTATTCTGATATCAATATCCTTGATGCCAGTTATATTCGTCTGAACAACATTTCTCTGGCTTATCATTTGCCAAAGTCGCTGTGCCGTTCGCTCTATATGCAGAGTGCCCGTGTTCAGGCTAATGTGGAGAATCCGTTCTTCTGGGCAAAGACCAAACAGGCTAAGTACCAGCTGGGTGGTTATAATGCCACCAACTATGTGTTAGGCATTTATCTCAACTTTTAAATAATGAAGAAAATGAAACAGAAATTAGTATATATGGTGTTGTTGCTGGGCATGGTTATGGGATTTGCCTCTTGCGATAACTATCTCAATATAGAACCAAAGGGCAAACGCATCCCTAAGTCGCTCGCCGACTATGAGGCTTTTCTCCGTTACGAGTATGGTACTCATCGCATGCCGGTTTTGCAAACGTGCTATTTGCTTAATGATGAATATCTCACCAATTCGTATGCCAGTTATTATCCGATGTATAAGGCTAACTACAATTGGGAGGAGGAAACCGATCGTGCCTATTGGAACTCTGCAGATGAGAGTACTTATTATGTGGCTTATGGCACTATCAATACCTGCAATCTGATATTGGAAGATGTGCCTAATACAACAGAAGGTACTGAGAAAGAAAAGGCTGAGGTGATGGCATATGCCAGAGTGTTGCGTGCGATGAACTATTTCAATCTCGCTAATTATTATGCTGATACCTACGAGCCTTCAAATGCTGCCAGTAAGTTGAGTGTGCCTCTGATTACAAGCAGTCTTCAGAATGCTCCTTATCATCAGGCCACCATTCAGGAAATCTATGAATTCATTTTGAATGATTTGAACACGTCGGTAGCTGATCTTCCAGATATGGGTACCACGCTCCTCCATCCGGGCAAGGGAGCTGCCTATGCTATGTTGGCACGTACCTATCTTCAGATGATGAATTATGAAAAGGCGTTGGAGTTTGCTGATAAGGCTCTTGCCATTAATGATAAGTTGGTTGATTGGGTTGGATTCTATAATGATAATAAGGGTGTGATAGACCAAGAGGGTGTTTATCCTTCTTTGAAAACGCCATTGGGATTTGATAGTCAGGACTGTTATAATTTCAATTATGCCGATAATAGTTCCAACTATGCATCTGCGATATTCAAGATACCGGTAAATCGTGCTGCCGGATTCGAAGAGGGAGATGCTTATTTCTTGAGCAATTGGAAACTAAGAACGATGGGTGCAGAAACTTATTATCAGGGGTTGACCAATGGCTATATCAATCTTGCTGGTATGAGAACCGTGGAGCAGTATCTTATCAAGGCTGAATGCTTGGCTCGTAAGAATCAGTTGACAGATGCTATGGATGTGCTCAATGAGGTGCGTAAGACATATATCCTTCCAGAGAAATATCAGCCACTATCGGCGTCCTCTGTGGCAGAAGCTATCCGGTATATACGTCAAGCAAAGGATAATCAACTTATCTTCTCTATCGTGCCGTTTGGCGATGCTCGTCGCTTCAATGCTGAAGGTACCTATGCCCGCACGCTGACAAAAGAGATAGATGGCAAGCAGATAAGTCTTGCTCCATCCTCTCATCTCTGGACCTTCCCATTCCCTAAGGGAGCCATTGATAATCCTGGCAACGGAAGTTTCGTACAGAATGTGGAGAAGTAATGAACGTTAAAATAAATCTTTCTAGTAATTGTACAAATATGATGTTTAAAAAAACAATTTTCTCATTGGCATTGACGCTCATCTCTGTGATGAGTGCTCATGCTCAGAATGCAGACGAGTGTATCATTGATGCAATCTTGAATGGTGTGCCTGATGGTACGGAAATGGAAGCCGTCCTGGCTGCTACCCATCGTAACGAGAAACCTCTCGCTAAAGGTGTGGTAAAGGGTGGAAAACTTACTTTAACCATCCCTGTTACAGAGGCTCGTTTTATCGGTGTCGGTCCAAGAAACGGTGTTTTCACTTTTAGTCTGATGACCAAAGGTGGCGAAAAAGTACAGGTGTCTCTCGATGCCAAACCCATCAATGATGGGGTGAACACTGGTTTTAATACCAGCAATGTCAAGATTTCCGGCAGTGCTATGAACGATGAATATCAGACAAAAATCGGTTCAGTGAGGGATATGCTTGATAAGATGTATAAGGATATAAACGATAAGCATAAAAAATTGGTTGCAGAACAGAGCAAGGCTTACCAGGCAAAGGATAAAGCTAAGATGAAAGCTTTGGAAGATAGTGACGAGAGAAAAGAGATGGCTACCGAACAGAAGAATTTCTTTGATACGGTAGAGGCTTCTTATGGAAAGTTGTATTCAGACAACAAGGATTCCTGGTGGGGACCTTTCGCCATGCTTTGTACCTTGAACTATTTCACCAAGGAAAACTCCAAGGAATGGAATTCGTTCTCAGAAACTGCTAAGAATAGCTTCTATGGAAAGTTGCTCAACGAGCAGATTAATCCAAAGGGACTTGCAGGTGAGACTTTGCCTCAGTTCGAACTCCAGCAAGTTGATGGTTCTAAGGTGAGCATGGCTTCTTGTGTAAAGGGAAAGAAGTATTATCTGGTTGATTTCTGGGCTTCATGGTGTGGACCTTGCCGCAAGGAAATTCCTAACCTCAAGAAACTTTATGAACTGTATAAAGGAAAGGGACTGGAAATAGTAAGTGTTTCTATCGATAAGAATGAAACTGCTTGGAAGAAAGCGCTTGCTGAGGAGAAACTTTCTTGGCCTAACGGACTTGACCGTGCCGGTATAGCTGATTCTTATAAGGTAAAGTTCATTCCTGCCATCTTCCTGGTAGATGGTACTACAGGTAAGTGTATTGCTGAGAATATCCGTGGTACGGAATTGGCTGCAAAGTTGGCTGAACTATTCTCAAAATAAGATATTTAGACGAAAAGTTTGGCTAAAGTGCTCCTTTTATATAAAGATAAACCGTATTTTTTCGATAATATCGTGAAATACGGTTTATTTTTTGTATTTTTGTACCCGAAATAATGGTAAGAACGTTATTTATATAAAAGTTATATAGATTATGTTAGAGAAAAGTAAGCGTGAGCGCATCATTGCGCTCGTTAATAAAGAGGTGGTTCCTGCCATCGGCTGTACCGAACCGATGGCTGTGGCACTATGTACAGCCAAGGCTGCTACTACATTGGGCAAGCGCCCTGAACGTATCGAAGTTCTTCTGAGTCCTAATATGCTCAAGAATGCGATGGGTGTCGGCATTCCGGGCACGGGTATGATCGGCTTGCCTATCGCCGTATCGCTGGGTGCGCTCATCGGAAAGCCTGAATATCAGCTGGAAGTGTTGAAAGATCTTACTCCCGACAGTCTGGAGCAGGGCAAACAATATATCAAGGATGCGGATATCAACATCAAACTGAAGCAGGGTGATGTGGATAAACTCTATATCGAAATCATCTGTCATGCCGGTGAAGACCACGCTACGGCAATTATCTCCGGTTCACATACCCATTTTGTGTATGTTGAGCGTAATGGCGAGGTGGTGCTAGATAAGCGTGGCGGTACTGTGGGCGATGAGGCTGATGACGACATCCAACTCAATTTCCCGATGGTTTACGAGTTTGCTACAACAGCTCCGCTCGATGAGATTTCTTTCATTCTCAAGACCAGAGACTATAATATGAAGGCTGCCGAGTTGAGTATTAAAGGCAACTATGGCCACTGTCTGGGCAAGACGATGGACCGTCCGTTGAGTCATGGTATCTTCGGCGATAATATTTTCTCGCATATCATCTCCCGCACCGCTTCAGCCTGCGATGCCCGTATGGGTGGCGCCATGATTCCGGTGATGAGTAACAGCGGCAGCGGCAACCAGGGCATCTGTGCAACGAACCCTGTGGTGGTTTATGCGCTGGAGAACGAGAATACCGAGGAGGAAATGATCCGTGCCCTGATGCTCAGTCATCTGACAGCTATTTATATCAAGCAGAGTTTAGGCAAGCTTTCAGCTCTTTGCGGTTGTGTGGTAGCCAGTACGGGCAGCAGTTGCGGCATCACCTATCTGATGGGTGGCGATTATACCCGCATCTGCAATTCAGTCAAGAATATGATAGCCAATCTCACCGGTATGATTTGTGACGGAGCGAAACCAAGCTGTGCCCTGAAGATTTCATCAGGTGTCAGCACCGCCCTCCTTTCCGCCCTCCTTTCTATGGAAGGCAAGTGTGTCACCTCTGCCGAGGGTATCGTAGATGATGATGTGGATAAGTGCATTCACAACCTTACGAGCATTGGTGCCGATGCGATGCGAGCTACCGATGATATGGTGCTTGATATCATGACGCATAAATAATATAGCTTTTGATAAGTTATTTAAATAGTCTTAGAAACCTATATTGTTTACCTTTTAAATATAGTTTCGTATGGTTGCCGGCAGCTGCCAGCAATCTTGCTGCCATATGCCGACAATGTTGCTGCCATATGCCAGCAACCTTGCTGGCGGCTGCCGACTATTAGATAGATCTACTTCTTCATGCCGATAGATACGGCTTCTGTAGCTAATTCACATGCTTGCAATGGATTATAAAACAAAGCATCTATGGACTTAAAGCATGATGTTTATACTATTACCAATATTATGATCTTGCGTATCGTTATCATCTTATTCTTAAAATTAAAAGATATTAAAAAACTGGCTTTTTCTTGGAGATAATCGCGGATATGTGTATATTTGCATCATCTGATAATCGCGGATAGGTGTAAAAACTGAGAAATGTTAATCGCGGATAGATGTATTTTTTCGATAAAATTAATCTAGGATAGGTGTAAATTATGAGAAGAAAAGTATATGATCAACTCAAGAAATGGAAAGAAGAACAGAACGGAGAAAGTGCTGTTCTCATCAATGGTGCCCGTCGTGTAGGAAAGAGCTATATCGTAAAGGAATTCGCTCAAAAAGAATACAAGAGTTATATTTTACTTGATTTCAATAAAATAGGAAAGGACATAAAATCCTTGTTCGAAACCTATCTGGATGACTTGGATACGTTCTTTATGTATTTAAGCAGTTTCACCAATACACCTCTATATCCAAGAAATTCGGTTATAATCTTTGATGAGGTGCAATTGTATCCCCGGGCTCGTACAGCTATCAAGTATCTGGTTGAAGATGGTCGTTACGATTATATCGAGACTGGTTCGCTCGTTTCTATCAAAAAGAACGTAGAGAATATCATGATTCCTTCTGAGGAGGAAGAAATATTGATGTATCCTATGGATTTCGAGGAATTCTTGTGGGCACTGAACAATGAAACCCTGATGCCGCTTATACGAATGAACTTTCAGAAAAGGCATGAGATGGGACAAATGATGCATCGAATGGCAATGGACTATTTCAGACAGTATCTCATTGTTGGAGGAATGCCGCAGGCTGTAGCTAAATTTGTAGAAACCAGAGATTTCAATAAGGTGGATCGTGTGAAACGCCAAATTCTTACTTTATATCGTAACGATATCCAGAAGTATGCGTCAACTTATGTATTTAAAGTTACTCAGATTTTTGATACAATTCCTTCTCAGCTTCAAAAACATGAGAAGAAATTTATGTTGAAGGCACTCACAGAAGGGGCGAGAATGCGAGATTATGAAACGGCATTCTTTTGGCTGTCAGATGCAATGATAGTCAATATGGCCTATAATACGACAGAGCCAAGTATCGGTCTTGGCATGAATACCGATGATACGACATTGAAATGCTATATGGCTGATACGGGGTTGCTCATCAGTCATGCTTTCAATGAAAATACGATAGTATCTGAAAACTTATATAACAAGCTTCTGATAGATAAGCTGGAGTTTAATGGTGGAATGATAGTTGAGAATATTGTTGCTCAGATGTTACGTTCGGCAGGGCATAAGCTGTATTTCTTTTCCAAATATAGTAAGGATGATGCCCAGGAAAGGATGGAACTGGATTTCCTGATAGCCAAAGATACCATAACGGCAAAGCATAATATTTCACCGATAGAAGTGAAGTCAACTAACAGATACACGCTCACTTCTCTCAAAAAGTGCATCGCTAAATATGGTAGCTATCTGGCAGAACCGTATGTTTTGCATACTGCTGATTTGAAAGTAGAGGAGGGAATTACTTATTTGCCATTGTATATGACAGGGTTATTATAAGTGGTTTTAGTTGAATGGAAACGGCTCGCAAGAAATCGAAACTTCTTGCGAGCCGTTTTATTATTGTGATGCAAGTGAATTCTTCACTCTTCTTTCTTCACTCCCAATTATACGAGTGTTGCAACGATTTCCTCACGGGTTCCTGGCAACATATCGATAACTGGAATCTCTGGCATGGTGTAGCAACCTGGCTGCAGACGGAATGAAGCACGAGCCACGTTAACCAATACCTGAGCGGTGAGGGCTGGGTTGTTGATGCTCATGTTGAACTCGAAACGCTGGTTCTGGGTCTTGCCAGATACACCCTTGCGAACGAGGTTCACACCATGACCCATATCCTTTACATCATCTACTGATGCTACGGCGAATACGTGGGTCTCATCGTGAGCGAAGTATGGATCTGCCTTGATTTCGGCTGTTACATCTTCAAGCTTGGCACCTTCTTCCAACTCTACGTATACCATACGGCGGTGGATACCCTCACCCAATGGGATGGTTACAGAGAGTGCTTCCTTTACGCCCTTCTTGCCACGAACACAAACTGAGTGACCCATACTCATACCAGGACCGAAGTTGGTATATGTCAAGCCCTTAGGAGCAAGGCTCTCCATCAGAACACGTACGATAGAATCAGAACCTGGGTCCCAACCAGCAGAGATAACGCTTACCTTGCCAGCCTTCTTACAGTTCTCCATCTGCTTGGTACGGTAGTCGAGGATGCTGGTGTGGATATCGAAGCTGTCTACGGTGTTGATACCGAGGGCAACGATCTTCTCTGCATACTCAGGGCAAGAGCGGGTAGGGGTTGCGAGGATAGCAACATCTACATCCTTCAACTTGGTGATGTCATCTACTACTTCATAGTTTGCCAACTCAGCTGGTTTGTCCTTGGCACCCTGGCGACGTACAATACCTGCAATCTCAAAGTCAGGAGCTGCTTCGAGTGCCTCAACAGTAAACTTACCGATGTTGCCGTATCCTACTACGGCTGCTCTAAATTTTTTCATTGTCTTATTTCTTTTATTTTGTTGTTTTAATTTCTTTTATTTGTTGCGGTTTAGTCATCCAACGGATATGTTTTCCGCTTTTTATTCTATTTCCGGTTGCAAAAGTATAGCTTTTTCTTGAAATACGTGACGTTTTAATAGAATTTTAACTCATAAAAGTTGCAAAAAGTAGTAAAATCATAGTTTTTAGGTATGAATAAGCGGAGATTTGTAAGGTATCTGCTGCAAGAGCCTTACAGTTTCGTTATTTTGTTGCGAAACATCATACGTCCTCTTTCCGATACCTCCCGATGTGCTTTGAATTACGTCCTGACGTAGCTTTTGCTGCGTCCCGACGTCTCTGGCTCTGCGTCGGGACGTATTACATGCTACGTCGGGACGTAATTTTATGGAACTCTATTACAATAATCCCGCCCTTCGCACGTTATTAATATATTAATTTAATTAGGAGAAAAAGAAAATGATAGAATATATTCATGGCGATCTGACAGAGTTGACACCTGCACTGGCTGTTGTTGAGACTGCGGGAGTGGGCTACGGACTCAATATATCGCTCAATACATATACTGCCATTCAGGGCAAACAGGAAGTGAAACTCTATGTTCACGAAGTGCTGGTAGCTGGTGGAAGAGATGACTCTTTCACCCTTTTCGGCTTTGCTACCAAACAGGAACGTGAACTCTACCGCCTCCTCATCACCGTTTCAGGAGTAGGCGGAAATACAGCCCGTATGATTCTCTCTTCACTCTCGCCACGCGAACTCTGCGAAATCATCTCTACTGGTAACGATAAGGTGCTGAAAACCGTGAAGGGTATCGGACTGAAGACAGCACAGCGAATCATCATCGACCTGAAAGATAAAATCGTGAGCCTCGGCATCGCTGACGAACTGCCAGCCAGCGGAGGCAATGTGGTGATGGTGAACAATGACGTAAAGGATGAGGCGGTAAGCGCCCTCACTATGCTCGGCTTCTCGCCGGCACCATCTGCCAAGGTAGTAGTAGATATCCTCAAGGCACAGCCTGATCTCCCGGTAGAACAGGTTGTGAAACTGGCATTGAAGCAAATCAAATAAGTTAGGAGTTTTTTATCGATGAAACAGAAGCAAAGATTCATATCTTTTCTATTGGCTTGGCTGATGGTGGCAACCTTCGGCTATGCGATAGCTTTGCCTCAACTTCAGGACGATAAAAAGAAAACCCATACCAGCACAGCCCAGCCCGTGCAGCTCGATGAAGATACCATTCCCGATTCGCTGCTGCATACCCGCTGGCAGATTCAGCGCACTCAACCTTACTCACTGAGCGACCTCTATCAGAGTCCGCTCGACCTGAAACGTCCTGATAATCTGCAATATCAGGTAGTCTACAACGATACCCTCGACCGCTATATCATCGGCAACCGCATGGGCTCAACCTGGCTTTCGGCTCCTATCATGCTCACTCCGAAAGAGTATCTTGCATGGACCGAACAGCAGCAGCGCAACAGCTACTTCCGCAAGCAGAACGATGAAATCTTCCAGGCTAAAGGCAAGGAGAAGTTCGATTTCTCGGATATGCACTTCGACTTGGGACCTGCCGAGAAAATCTTCGGTCCTGGCGGTATCAGAGTGAAGACGCAGGGTTCTGCCGAACTCAAGTTCGGTGTCAACAAGAAGAGCATCGACAATCCTTCGCTGCCTATCCGCAACCGTAAGACAACGATGATGGATTTTGATGAGAAAATCAACCTCAACGTCAACGGAAAGGTGGGCGATAAGGTGAACATGAACCTGAATTACAACACCGATGCTACCTTCGATTTCGATGCACAGAACATGAAACTGAAGTACGACGGTAAGGAAGATGAAATCATCAAACTCGTTGAGGCGGGCAATGTCTCCTTCCCTTCCAACTCTTCGCTCATCAAGGGCGCCAGCAGTCTGTTTGGTGTAAGAACCGATATGCAGTTTGGCAAACTCAAGCTGCAGATGGTGGCTTCGCAGAAGAAGAGTGCATCGAAGAGCGTATCTACCAGGGGCGGTGTGCAGCTCACTCCTTTCGAACTGAATGTTGCCGATTATGAGGAGAACCGCCACTTCTTCCTCTCCCAGTATTTCAGAAACCATTATGATGCCTGGATGCAGAAACTTCCTAATCTCACCACGGGCATCACCATCAACCGTGTGGAGGTATGGGTTACCAACAAAACCGGCAATACCACCAATACCCGAAACATCGTAGCCCTGACCGACCTGGGCGAGAACCAGAAACTGAGCAACCCGATGTGGGCGGCGAGCGGACAGGTGCCTTCTAACCAGGCGAATACAGAGTATGCGGCGATGACAGGGCAGTATGCTGCTGCCCGTGACATCGACCAGGCTGCAACCACTCTCGATGGAGGCGGACTGGTTGGCGGAGCCGATTATGAGAAACTGGAGAGTGCCCGTTTGCTCAATTCTTCAGAGTATACGGTCAATACCGCCTTGGGTTATATCTCATTGAAAACCAGTCTGCAGACCGACCAGGTACTTGCCGTAGCCTATGAGTATACATCGGGAGGCGTTACCTATCAGGTGGGCGAGTTTGCATCCGATCTCAGCGATACCAAGCAGGCACTCTTCGTGAAATCGCTCAAGAATACCAGCAGCAATCCGCGACAGGGCAACTGGGGACTGATGATGAAGAACGTTTATTATCTGGCTTCTACCGTAGAGAAGGAGAAGTTCCGTCTGGATGTGAAATACCAGAGCGATACCACCGGCGTATATCTCAGTTATATCCCAGAGCAGCAGGTGAAGGAACAGCCTATCATCCGAGTGCTGGGCGCCGACCGTCTGGATAACAATAACAAGGCACACAGCAATGGATATTTCGATTATGTAGAAGGCTATACCATCTCTAACGGACGCGTGTTCATTCCGAAGGTAGAGCCTTTCGGCAGTTATATGCGTGATTATCTGGTCAAGCGGGGGGTGGCTGCCGACAAGGCTGAAAAGTATGCCTTTACCGAACTCTATGACAGTACGAAGACCGTAGCCAAGCAGATAGCCGAGAAGAACAAGTATCAGATTGTGGGACAGTTCAAGGGCTCTGCTGCCAATGTCATCTCGCTCGATGCCTACAATGTGCCACAGGGTTCGGTGATAGTTACGGCAGGCGGTGTCACCCTGAAAGAGGGCACCGACTATTCGGTAGATTACAGTGCCGGCGAGGTGACCATCCTGAACCAGAGCATCATCGATGCCGGTACGGCTGTCAACGTTTCGCTGGAGAGTAATACCGACTACGGACAAACCCGAAAAACGATGTTCGGACTGAACTGGGAGTATGATTTTACCAAGAACTTTCAGTTGAGCGGTACTATCCAGCACCTCTCCGAACAGGCGCTTACCACCAAGGTATCCATGGGCTCTGAACCACTGAAGAATACCCTTTGGGGCATCAATCTCAACTGGCGCAAAGAGAGTCAGTGGCTTACCAATGTGCTTGACAAGATACCATTCCTGCACCTCACCCAGCCATCGCAGATATCCTTTACAGGAGAGTTTGCCCAGCTTATTGCCGGTGAGGCAGGCGGTACACAGGACAATGCATCTTATATCGACGACTTCGAAGGTACTAAGACCACCATCGATGTGACGACTCCTACCTCCTGGTTTATATCCAGTGTGCCTTCGCTCAACTTCAAGGACGATTACAGCGACAAGACCGGTCTGAGCAGTGGTTTCCACCGTTCACGTCTTGCCTGGTATACCATCGACCCGCTGTTCACCCGCCGTGGAAGTTCGCTTACTCCGGGACATATCAAGGGCGACCTCAAGCAGTTGAGTAACCATTATGTTCGCGAGGTCTATACCAAGGAGCTCTTCCCATTGCGCGACCAGAGCAGCTATCAGGGCGCTACCAATACCCTGA
Organism: Segatella copri; assembly: GCA_021623045.1. Classification (GTDB taxonomy): domain Bacteria; phylum Bacteroidota; class Bacteroidia; order Bacteroidales; family Bacteroidaceae; genus Prevotella; species Prevotella copri_T. Next base: position 16,160 of record JAJWJX010000015.1, read on the forward strand.
ATGTACTCAATCTGGCTTACTATCCAAGCGAGCCGGGACCATACAACTTCAATGTAACAGATTTGCAGGCTGACGGAACCCTGCAGAATCCGCAGCGCAACTGGGGCGGAATGATGCGTAAGCTGGATACCAACGATTTCGAGCAGGCAAACATCGAATACATCGAGTTCTGGATGCTCGATCCGTTCATCTACTCCCGTGAGCAGGCTGATGCTGCCGATTACGGTGGCGATTTCTACATCAACCTGGGTGAGGTGAGCGAGGATATCCTGCGTGATGGCAAGAAATTCTATGAGAGTGGCATGCCGGTAGATGGTAGCAAGAGCTACACCTATACCCAATGGGGTAAGATTCCTACCCAGAGCACCGTGACCTATGCCTTTGCTACCACCAGTGGCAGCAGAGCCTTGCAGGATGTGGGTTTCAACGGACTGACCGATGCCGAAGAGCAGGAATTCTACAAGAGTGCTTATCTCGACCAGATTCAGGGCAAGGTGAACCAGGCGGTATTCGACAGCATCTTTGCCGATCCGGCACGTGATGACTATCACTATTTCCGTGGTTCCGACTGGGATGAGATGCGCGCTCCTATCTTGCAGCGATATAAGTATATCAACAATCCTCAGGGCAACTCGCCTGACAGCGACAGCCGTTCTGAGAGCTATGATACTTCTTATAAGTCAACGCCGGATGTCGAGGATATCAACCAGGATTATACCCTCAACGAATATGAGAAATACTTCCAGTACCGTGTCAGCATCCGTCCGGAAGATCTCGTGGTGGGTAACAATCATATTGTAGATAAGCGTGAATACAGCCAGACCTGGCGTGACAATACCAAGTCTACCGTTACCTGGTATCAGTTCCGCATACCTATCGATGAGTTTGAGAGCCGTCAGGGCAACATCAACGACTTCTCCAGCATCCGCTTCATGCGTATGTTCCTCACCGGTTTCAAGAAACCTATCGTGTTGCGTTTCGGTACCTTCGACCTCGTGATGGGCAAGTGGCGTACTTATGACCAGCCGCTTAGTGCAGCCAGTGGTGGAACCCTCGACGCAAGCAGCGTGAGTCTGGAAGAGAACGGCGAGAAGACACCGGTCAACTATGTCTTGCCTCCGGGTATCAGGCGCGAACAGGATCCTAGTCAGCCTCAGTTGGTTGAGGCGAACGAGCAGGCGTTGAGTCTGGTGGTCAAGAATATGAGCACTGGCGAGGCGAAGGCGGTTTACAAGAATTCTACCCTTGATCTGCGCCAGTACAAGCGCATCCAGATGTTTGCCCATGCCAATGCATTGGAGCAGAATACCACCCGTCTGCAGGATGGTGATCTCTCAGTCTTCATCCGTCTGGGTAGCGATTACAAGAACAATTACTACGAGTATGAAATCCCGCTGAAGCTCACCGAGCCACGCTCCAACTACAACCGCTATGTGCTTGCCGACTGTAAGGCGGTATGGCCTGAGGAGAATATGCTCGATGTGCCGCTGAGTGTCTTTACGGCATTGAAGAAAAACCGCAACAAGGCGAAGGCACAGGGTGTGGCTTCTTATCTCGCTCCTTATTCCATGATGGATGCAGAACATCCGCAGAACAAGATTACCATCGTGGGTAATCCGAGTCTCGGCGAGGTGAAGACCATGATGCTGGGTGTGAGAAACAATTCTGCCGACATCAAGAGCGGTGAGGTATGGATAAACGAACTCCGACTCAAGGAACACAATAATTCGGGTGGTTGGGCTGCCAATGCCAACCTCAACGTACAACTCTCCGATCTGGGTAGCGTGAATGCCACCGGCAGATACATCAGCGAGGGATTCGGCGGTCTGGAAGATGGCGTGGCAAGTCGCACCACCGATAATTATGGTACCTACAGTGTGACCACATCGCTCGAAATGGGTAAGTTCTTCCCTGACAAGGCGAAGGTGAGCATACCTTTATATTATAGTGTCACCAAGGAGAAGACCACTCCTAAGTATAATCCGCTGGATACCGATATGGAGTTGAAGGATGCCCTCGATGCTGCCGGATCCAAGCATGAGCGCGATTCTATCGAGAACATTGCTGCCACCAAGATTACGCAGACCAACTTCTCTATCTCGAATGCCCGGGTGGGTATCGCTACCAAACGCCATCCGATGCCATACGATCCTGCCAACTTCTCAATCACCTACAGTCATCAGCATCAGTATACTACGGGTGAAACGACGATGTATGAGCGAAAGGACAACTGGCGCGGAGCCCTGGATTATTCGTGGAGCCCGGTTTATAAGGCTTGGGAACCATTCAAGGGACTGAAGAACAAGAGCAAGTGGCTCGACATTCTGAAACGTTTCGGACTGAACTGGCTACCGCAGAACATAGCCTTCAATACCGAGATGACGCGCGATTACTACGAGTTGCAGGAGCGCGATATGGAAACCCTGATGAGTGGAGCTGCCGGAGTAGACTCTAAGTTGCCGCTCACCTTCAGTGAACAGTTCCTTTGGAACCGTGAGTTCTCCATCAACTGGGATCTGACCAAGAACCTGCACATGAACTTCCAGAGTGCTACCCATGCACAGATAGAGGAACCTTATACACCGGTCAACAAGGATCTTTATGCCGACCAGTATCATGCCTGGAAGGACTCCGTATGGACCAGCATCCGCCACTGGGGTGCACCGCTCGACTATAGTCAGAATTTCCAGGCATCTTACAGGTTGCCTCTCAATCTGCTGCCTGTCTTCGACTGGGTGAACAGCGATGCCTCTTACAATGCTAGCTATTCTTGGGAGCGCGGTACAGAGGATGAGGAGGGCAACTCGTATGGAAATACCATCAATACCCAGCGCGAACTGACATTGAACGGTAACTTCAACCTGGTGAAACTCTATAACCATGTGCCTTTCCTGAAGAAGGTAAACGATAAGTTTGACCGTACCCAGAGTAGGGCACAGATGCAGCGCAAGAAGCAGGAAAAAAAGAAAAAGAAGCAGGAAGCAAAGGAACTGGCGGCAGATCCGAAGAAGGCGTTGCCTAAGAACAAGCGTGCCTTCGAACGGGAAATCACCCTCCTGCCTGATACTACATTCAAGATACGCCACGGCAAGAATACCAAGCGACTGATTGTGAATGCCAAGACGGAAGACGGCAAGGTATTCTCGCTTAAATATAAAAAGGTGGATAATAACCAGATCAGAATCATCTCAAAGGTAGATACCGCCATGAAGGTGAAACTCTCCGTACTGGCTAAGGAACCGCTTGATGATAAGAAATGGTATAAGGGATTGCAGTTGGCTAGTCGCCTGGCAATGATGGTGCGCAATGTGAGCATCAACTATCGCAGCAGCTATCAGCTCACCCTGCCGGGCTTCTTGCCTAGTGTAGGTGATGCCTTCGGACAGAAGAAGGTGGGACAGATGGCACCGGGTCTTGACTTTGCCTTCGGTATGGTTGGCGACGATTATATCGAGAAGGCAAGAAACAACGACTGGCTGCTCTGCAACGACAGTATCGCAACACCTGCTACTACCTGCAAGACGGATAATCTTACGCTGCGTGCCACCCTGGAGCCTGTCAAGGATTTCAAGATTGATCTCTCTGCCACACGTACCAAGACCACGCAGAAGAGCATACAGTATATGTATGAAGGAACGCCAACCACCCAGAGTGGAGCCTTCCAGATGACTACCATCTCGCTGGGTTCGGCTTTCGAGGGAATGGGCAATGCCAATTCGGGTTATCGCAGTAAGACCTTCGAGAAGTTTGTCAACTCGCTGGCTGGTTTCAGAGATAGGGTAGAGGCGCAGTATGCCGGAACTGTTTATCCGGCTGGTTCGGCTCTGGCTGGCGGCAAGTTTGATGCTTCCCGCACACCGGTTAACCAGTATAGCAGCGATGTCATGATTCCTGCCTTCCTCAAGGCTTATACCTCGATGGGTGGCAATTCGCTCTCGGTATTCCCGGCATTGAGCCGGATGTTGCCAAACTGGACTATCCGTTATAGTGGACTGGGACGTCTGCCTTGGTTCAACGAGCACTTCAAGAGTGTCAACATCAACCACTCTTACAAGAGCGTCTTTGCGGTTGGCAGCTACAACAGTTACAGCACCTTCCAGGAGTATATGAACGGTCTCGGATTCGTGAGTGATGCCACTACGGGCAATCCGTCGCCAAGCAGCATGTTCAATATCTCGCAGGTAAGTATCAACGAGTCGTTCTCGCCATTATTGGGTATGGATGTCACATTCAACAATAATATGACGGTGAAGGCTGAATATCGCCAGACCCGTGTATTGAACCTCAGTATGACGAGTGTGCAGCTGAACGAGGCATTGAGTAAGGACTGGGTAATAGGTATGGGTTACCGCATCAACAACTTCGATGTTTTCGGCTGGGGCGCCAAAGCCTCCCGTTCCAAGTCGAAGGGCGGCAACAAGAATGCAGCCAACAAGAATGCGTCGAGCACCAAGACGGTTCAGAATGGAACCAACCATGACCTGAATCTTCGTCTTGACTTCAGTTTCCGCAAGCAGGCAGCCATCGTTCGTGATATAGCCTCAATGGTAAGCAGTGCCAGCAGCGGCAACAATGCTCTGAAACTGAGTTTCTCTGCCGATTATACCTTCAGCAAACTCCTTACCATGAGTTTCTATTATGACCGTCAGACCAACACCCCGCTCCTGTCGAGCAGCAGTTATCCTACCACAACGCAGGATTTCGGCCTGAGCATCAAGTTCTCGCTGACGAGATAAAAAGAAAATTCACTAGAACCAATAGGTAGGAAGTAAATTCTCTAATTCTCAAATTCTTGAAAATAAAAAAAGCTCGGATGCATCACAAGCATCCGAGCTTTTTAATATTCTGATAATTCTTGATTACTTCTTGTCGTAAGCATGAACAGGGTAGTCGATGGTATAGTGGAGACCACGGCTCTCCTTTCGCTCTATCGCCATGCGGGTGATGAGATAACCCACGTTAATCATGTTGCGGAGCTCGCAGAGTTCCTTGCTTACCTTTACACGCTTGAAGAGATTCTCGGTCTCTTCGTAGAGAAGGTCGAGACGGTCCCATGCTCGCTTTAGACGGAGGTCACTGCGCACGATACCTACATAGTTGCTCATGCATTCGCCAACCTCTTTCACGCTCTGTGTAATCAGCACCTTCTCTTCATTGGTCAAAGTACCTTCATCGTTCCATGCTGGTACCTTCTCATTGAAGTCGTACTCATCTACATGTTCAATACTATGCTTGGCAGCAGTCTCGGCATAAACCACAGCCTCGATGAGCGAGTTGCTGGCAAGACGGTTACCGCCATGCAGACCGGTGCATGAACACTCGCCGAGAGCATAGAGACGATTGATGCTGGAGCAGCCGTTCAAATCTACCTTGATACCACCACACATATAGTGAGCGGCAGGACGAACAGGGATATACTCCTTGGTGATGTCGATGCCGATGCTCAGACACTTGGCGTAGATATTAGGGAAGTGACGCTTGGTCTCCTCTGGATTCTTATGGGTTACATCGAGACAGACATGATCCAATCCGTGAATCTTCATCTCCTTATCGATGGCACGAGCCACGATGTCACGAGGAGCCAGACTCAATCGCTTATCATATTTCTCCATGAAACTTTCGCCGTTAGGCAGACGCAAGATGCCACCGTATCCACGCATCGCCTCGGTGATGAGGAAGGCAGGATGAGTCTCGCCCGGATGATAAAGAGCGGTTGGGTGGAACTGGACAAACTCCATGTCGGCCACGGTACCCTTGGCACGGTAAACCATCGCCTCGCCATCACCCGTAGCGATGACAGGGTTGGTGGTAGTCTGATAAACGGCACCACATCCGCCGGTACACATCACGGTTACTTTGCTCAGATAGGTATCCACCTTCTGGGTATCAGGATTCAATACGTATGCACCATAACAGTTGATATAAGGAGTGCGGCGAGTAACACGGGCACCCAAGTGGTGCTGAGTGATAATCTCCACGGCGAAATGATTTTCCTTGATATCGATATCCGGACAGTTGCGCACAGCCTCCATCAGACCGCGCTGGATTTCTGCACCCGTATCATCTGCATGATGAAGGATGCGGAACTCGCTGTGACCGCCCTCACGGTGGAGGTCGAACTTGCCGTCCTGCTGCTTATCGAAGTTGACGCCCCACTGCACGAGCTCTTGAATCTGCTCCGGTGCCATGGTGACAACCTGCTTCACTGCTTTATAATCGCTGATATAATCACCAGCAATCATCGTGTCTTGAATGTGCTTGTCGAAGTTATCCACTTCCAAGTTGGTAACTGACGCAACACCACCCTGTGCAAATGACGTGTTAGCCTCGTCGAGCGAGGTCTTGCAAATCATACACACCTTACCTTTATGCGCTCTGGCTACTTTCAGGGCGTAACTCATACCGGCAACTCCTGAGCCGATAATCAGAAAATCATACTTATAAACCATTGAGTTTATTCTTATCTAATTTCAATATTAAGAACGGGTGTTTTTATCTATAAAACAGCCCCATTCTCTCAGAATTAATTCTTAATTCGTTGCAAAAGTAATAATTAATCTTTAAAATGAGTAATAAGAGAGGGATTTTTTGTAATTTTGCAGCGAAATTTAAGGTTATATAGTCTTTTAGACTATCAAAAGGTCGTAAAAACGACAATAATATAAGGTAATAAATCAAAGTTATGGCAGATAGAACTTTTCATAAGCGCTTTACGCTGACGGCACGTATCGGTGTGGCGGTGTTTGCAATCCTGGCTCTCTATTTCTTCTGGGTCAAACTGGCTATCATCGGCATCTTTGTGGCTATCATCATCGTGGGCATGATAGAGCGCATACTGAATACAACCTATACCTTCAAGATGGTAAAACCGATAGACCTGGATGAGGAAATGGAATATCTCATCATCAATGAGGGCAGGTTCTCTTCCAACAGAAATGTGCCGCTATGTGATGTCATTGATGTACACATCGCCAAGACTTTCTTCGGATTAGACCATTGTGTGGTCATCGAATACGGGCATAAGAATATAGTGACCGTTCAGCCGGATAATGAAGAGGCATTTATGGAGAGAATCAAGAATAAATAATTTCTTTTAAGTTCAGGTGAACTGATTGTGATGAAAAAGATAATATATATGATGTTGGGGCTGATGATGGTATGGATATCCGTACCGGTGCAGGCCCAGAATGTGATTGAAGATGAGGGAATAGAAACGGTTGATGAGGAGGATGTTTCCGACTCTACACTCGTTGACTCCCTGGCTGCGGATACGCTGACGCAGAAATTTCCTTGGCCCGAATCGGTGAAGGTGGGTATTGATAAACTCCTTGAGAGCAAGATGTTCGAAACATCACAGGTAGGACTGATGGTCTGGGACCTGTCTGCTGACTCTTGTATCTATCAGAGAAATGAACGACAGCTGATGCGTCCGGCAAGTACGATGAAGCTCCTGACTGCCATTACGGCGCTCGATAAGTTGGGCGGTTCTTACCAGTTTAAAACCACTCTGAAATATACCGGTACCATTGAGAATGGGGTGTTGACGGGTAATGTCTATTGTATAGGCGGTATGGATCCCCGTTTCAACAGCGATGATATGTCGGCATTTGTCAATAGTCTGAAGGAAATGGGAGTGGATACCATCCGTGGCAGCATCTATGCCGACCGCTCTTTGAAGGATGCCGACCTGTTGGGTGAAGGCTGGTGCTGGGATGATGATAATCCGGTGCTTTCGCCACTGGTGTTCCAGCGCAAGGACATCTTTATGGATAAGTTCCTTGCCAAGCTCCGTGAGGAGGGCATCGAATATTCCTGCTTCGGGGCTTCAGAGAAGGTCTGTCCTGCGAGTGCCTTTACGGTCTGTACCCGATTCCATACGATGGATCAGATTCTGCACAAGATGATGAAGGAGAGTGATAATCTCTATGCTGAGAGCATGTATTATCAGATTGCGGCTTCTACGGGCAATAAATGGGCGAGTGCCAAGAGTGCCCGGAATGTGGAAAGACAGCTTATCCGTAAGATAGGACTCGATCCGGCAAGATATAAACTGGCTGACGGCTCGGGACTTTCGCTCTATAATTATCTCAGTGCCGAACTGGAGGTGAAGTTGTTGCGTTATGCTTATCTCAACGGCAACATCATGGACCATCTGAAGCATTCGCTGCCTATCGGTGGGGTAGATGGTACATTGAAGAAGCGTATGAAGAACAGTTTTGTGCATGGCAATGTGAAAGCAAAGACGGGTACGCTGACGGGCATCATCTCATTGGCGGGTTACTGTACCGCAGCCAATGGTCATGAGCTCTGTTTCGCCATCATCAACAATGGTATCATGCATGGCAATAATGCCAGACACTTTGCAGATAAAGTATGTACTTTGCTCTGCCAACCGTGAGCGTTAGTTGATAGTTTATAGTTGATAGTTAATAGTTTTATGGAGGAAATTCGTAAGTTTGTAGATGAAATGATAACATGGGCAGGAGTCACCGGTGATTTTGTGCCCATGCTGCGCCATATCTTGCTCACCATTACTGCCATCCTCTTGGCGATGCTGAGCGATTTCCTGTGTCGCAAGATACTAGTTCCGCTCATCAGTAAGATTACTGATAAGACGGACATCACTTGGGATGATGTGCTGCTGAACAAGAAGGTGCTCACCTCGGCTTGCCATATTGTGCCGGCTGTGGTGATATGGTCGCTCATGCCGCTGATTTATCTGGAGTATCCGATATTCAAAGAGATATTGGAGCGGGCCACGGGCATCTATATCGTGGTGATGTCGGTGCGTACGGCTCTGGTCTTCATCGGGTCTTTCAAAGGACTGGAGGATTCTCAGGAACGACGCTCGTCGGCTCAGCAGTATTTCCATACTTTCTGCGGTGTTCTCAGGGTATTGATGCTCTTTGTGGCTGCTGTGGTGGTGGTTGCCATCCTGTTGGACAAGAACCCGATGACCCTCTTTGCCGGTTTGGGTGCTACCTCGGCTGTCCTGATGCTGGTCTTTAAGGATACCATCACGGGATTGGCGGCTGGTGTGCGTCTTACCAGCAATGATATGTTGCATAAGGGCGACTGGATTACGGTGAAGTCGGTGGATGCCAATGGTATCGTTGAGGATATGTCACTCACGACCGTGAAGGTGCGCAACTTTGATAACACCATCGTTACTATTTCGCCTACTACCCTGGTGAATGGTTCGTTCCAGAACTGGATTGGTATGCAGAAGAGTGGTGGACGAAGAGTGAAGCGCGTGGTTTACTTCGATTTCCGTAGTGTCCGTCTGGTGGATGAGACATTAAAACGTAATCTGCTTGCCAAGCATTTCGCCACCGAAGATTCGTTTAAGCTGAAGGAGTCGTTGCAGAAGGCGATAGATAAAGATATACAAGAAGGGAAGGATATTGAGGATTTAAAGAATCCTGCAGCCCTTGCCCCTACCAATCTCCAGCTTTACCGTAAATTCATGGAGAAGTATCTGCGCCAGCGTCCGGAGGTCAATACTGATCTCACGTTGATGGTGCGTCACATGGAAGCCACACAATGCGGTCTCCCTATCGAGTTCTATTTCTTCATTAAGGATAAGGTATGGGTGAATTATGAGCACATTCTCGCCGATATCATGGAGCATGCCTATGCCTTGGCGAATGAGTTCGGTCTGAAGATTTACGAGCAATATCCGGAACAGTAATTACTTTGAACATTGAGATTTGAACATTGAACTTTATGAATAGTTTTTCGGCTGTCATTATCCGTTGGTTTCATGAGTATGGTAGGGATTTGCCTTGGCGCGAAACCAAGGATCCTTATGCCATCTGGCTGAGCGAAATCATCCTTCAGCAAACCCGCATCGCACAGGGGTGGGAATATTGGGAGCGGTTCATGAAGACCTATCCCAAGGTTGAAGACTTGGCTGCTGCCAGCGAGGATGATGTCTTGAAACTCTGGCAGGGATTGGGGTATTACTCGCGAGCCCGCAACCTTCATGCTGCTGCCAGCCAGATAGTAGAGCTCGGTCATTTCCCTGATACGCTTGAAGGTATCAAAGCCCTGAAAGGGGTGGGCGATTATACTGCAGCAGCCATCGGTTCTTTTGCCTTTGATATTCCGGCGGCAGTAGTAGATGGCAATGTGTACCGGGTTCTTTCACGTTACTTCGGAATAGATACTCCTATCAATTCAACGCAGGGGAAAAAAGAGTTTGCTGCGTTGGCTCAATCACTCTTGCCTGCTTCGTCTGCTCAGCAACTTTCTGATACAGCATTATCGCCTGTTGCTGCCTATAACCAGGGTATGATGGATTTCGGAGCTATTCAGTGCACTCCTCAATCTCCAAAATGTCTTGTCTGTCCGCTTGCCGGAACCTGTGAGGCGTTGAGGACTGGAAGGGTAGAGGAGTTGCCGGTGAAGAACAAGACACTGAAGGTGAAAACGCGCCATCTCTCCTATATATATATAAGGTGTAAAGGCGAAGTGGCTATCCACCGTCGCGGCGAGGGTGATATCTGGCAAGGATTGTGGGAACCATATAACGCATCAGATGCTTTGCAACTGCCTGCCTTTGTCCATAATCCTCTTCTCCTGGCTAAGGATGTGAAGCATGTACTTACCCATCGCATCCTCCTTGCCGACTTCTATCTGCAGGAAACAGAAACCCGCCCCTTGCTCCCTGATGATTATATCTGGGTGAAAGAGGACGAGATAGAACAGTATGGTGTTCCAAGGTTGATAGAAATCATGTTGGAAATGGTTCAAGCTAAATCATAAAAAAGAGGGTGTGTCATAAGGCCATGACACACCCTCTCTTATTTATATATGTTCTGTTAGATATTTCGTCTCAAGCAAGAATTAGTAATTCTGTGCTTCAATCTGGAAGTAGCTCTGTGGGTGGTTGCAGACTGGGCATACCTCAGGAGCCTTCTTGCCTACTACGATATGTCCGCAGTTAGAGCACTGCCAGATGCAGTCGCCGTCACGAGAGAAGACGAGCTTGTCCTGTACGTTCTTCAAGAGCTTGCGATAACGCTCCTCGTGGTGCTTCTCGATTTCAGCAACCATCTCAAACTTAGCTGCAATCTCCTCGAAACCTTCTTCGCGAGCCTCCTTTGCCATGCGTGGATACATATCGGTCCACTCATCGTGCTCACCATTGGCAGCAGCTTCCAGGTTCTTCTCTGTATCCTGGATAGCACCGCCCTCCAGATACTTGAACCACAACTTAGCGTGCTCCTTCTCGTTAGCAGCTGTCTCCTCAAAGATATTAGCTATCTGTACAAAACCGTCCTTCTTTGCCTTGCTTGCAAAATAGGTATATTTGTTACGAGCCTGTGACTCACCAGCGAAAGCCTCCTGGAGGTTCTTCTCTGTCTTTGTTCCTTTTAATTCCTTCATAATGTATTCTGTATTAAGTTATTAATATGTTCTTTATTAAATTCTTTTGCAAAGAAAATGCAAACGAGCGCAATGAAAGTTTGCTTTCAAATTGCCGAGTGCAGCTTTTCTTATGCAAAGATATTGAAAATATTTCAAATATACAAATAAATTAAGAACTATTTAACTTTTTGGCGCTTATTTAAATAAAATAAAGCAAAACAGAGCATGGCAACACCGAATATCCACGAGATGATGGCACTCGTTACCATACCCAGTGTATGAGTGAATCCCGCCACAATGAAGGTGAGGAAACTCACAAAGGCTACTGTCAGGGCGTATGGCAACTGTGATGATACATGATGCACATGCTTGCATTCCGCTCCTGCACTCGCCATGATGGTGGTATCGCTGATAGGAGAGATATGGTCGCCACATACCGCTCCAGCCATACATGCCGAGATAGAGATGATGCGCAAAGGATCAGCACCAGGGAATACGGCGATGCAGATAGGAATCAGAATACCGAAGGTTCCCCAGGAGGTACCCGTTGCAAATGCCAGGAAGCCTGCTACCAGGAAGATGATGCCCGGAAGAAGCATCTGAAGTTCTGAGGCACTGCTCGCTACAACCGATGATACATATTCTGCCGCACCCAGCGAGTCGGTCATACTCTTCAGCGTCCATGCCAAAGTAAGAATCAGAATGGCTGGTACCATCGCCTCAAAACCCTTGATGAGACTACTCATCGCCTCATCGAAAGGCAAGGTCTTGCGAATGGTAAACATCATGATGGTAAGAATCAGAGCAGCCAATGAACCGATTACCAAGCCTACAGAGGCATTGCTCGCAGCAAAGGCATCTACAAAGTTGAGATAGTTGGCATTATCGGCATCGAAGAATCCGCCCGAATATACCATGCCCGCCATGCAGAAGATAATCAGCATGATGATTGGTATCACCAGGTCGCTCACGGTTCCCTTGTTCTTGGAATCCTCTTTCTGTTTGGCTCCCACACCATGCTCAACAATCTGCAGTTTGGTATCGCTCACTTCATCGAGCTTCCCGCCATTGGTTCGCTCGTACCATTCCTTCAGTCTTGCATCATATTTGCTCATCGCCTTGAAGTCGAAGCCCAGTATCACGATGCCAAACATAAAGAGGATGGTAAAGAATGCGTAGAAATTAAAAGGTATCGCCTTGCAGAAAAGTGCCAGTCCGTTCTCTCCGCCCGATACGAAGCCTGATACCGCAGCCGCCCAACTCGAGATAGGGGAGATGATGCAGACCGGAGCGGCTGTAGAATCGATGAGATAAGCCAGCTTCTCCTTGGTAACACCGTTGCGCACTGCGATAGGGCGCATTACCGAACCCACGGTAAGGCAGTTGAAGTAATCATCGATGAATATCAGAATGCCGAGCAGGATGGTAGCAATCTGTACGCCAACCTTCGAGTGTACGTGCTTGGAAGCCCAACGGCCGAATGCAGCCGAACCACCCGCCTTGTTCATCAATGAAACGATGCTGCCTAATACCACCAGGAATACCAGAATGCCCACGTTCCATGGGTCGGAAAGGCAATGTATCAAACCGTATGCCTTGGCATCATCGCCTTCACCTACAGTGTGGTTTGTCAGGTGAACGAGGAATCCGTCGAAACCTGTTCCCATCGAAATGCAATATTGAACGGCACCCAGTATGATACCGATAAAAAGAGAAGAATAGACCTCTTTCGTCTTCAGCGCCAGAGCGATGGCGACGATAGGAGGCAGTAACGACCATGCGGTCCCAATCATGTTGTAATCCATTTTATTGTTTTTGGGTTAGAAATATTTTGCTGAGGTGCAGCCTATCTTTTGCAAAGATAGTTTTTTTTGGTAATATATGCAAGCTTTTGGGCAGAAAAATGGTGCTTATGGGTTGATATGGGCTATTTTAGCATATTTTATCATTATAAAGTGTCGTTTTTCTATATTTTTATTGTATCTTTGAAAACTCAAATTGCAACTCAATCTGAGATAGAATGGAAACTCAATTTTAACAACTTAATAATGGAGGACTAATTATGAACATCAATTCTGGTATTAAGCAAGCCGTGATTTTAACCATAGGCATCATCATGCTTGGATTTTGTATCAAGTCGGGACTTGAAAGTGTGATTAGTAAAGACCGAAAGGTTGTAGTGAAAGGTCTTGCCGAAAAGGAGGTGGAGGCTGATAAGGTGACGTGGCCTATCGTTTCCAAGGAAATAGGCAATGACCTGCCTGAACTCTATCAAAAAATCAATGCCACCACGAGAACCATCAGAAACTTTCTGGTGGAGAATGGTGTTAAGGCTAATGAAATCAATGTGAATGCGCCTGTGGTCATCGACCTCAATGCTGAACGGTATGGCGAGAACCGACAGGGCTATCGTTATAACATTACTTCCATCATCACGGTTACATCGAAGAATGTGAAATTGGTCCGCAGTATCATTGCCCGTCAGGGTGATCTGCTTCAGAAGGGGGTTGCCATTGTGGATGGTGGTTACGAGAATCCGGTGAAGTATGAGTATGTTGCCTTCCGGCAGATGAAACCTAAGATGATGCAGGAGGCGATAGAGAATGCTGAGCAGACTGCTACCCAGTTTGCTGAGAACAGCAAGAGTAAGATAGACAAGATTATGAATGCCGACCAGGGCCAGTTCTCTATCGAAGACCGCGATTCCAATACCCCATATATTAAAAAGGTAAGGGTTGTTACTACCGTTACTTATTCTTTGAAGGATTAGGAGTAGTGATTATTTATTAGTGATTAATTGTAATAAGAGGGTGGGTTATAGCCTAATGGCATACCCTCTCAAATTAAAACAACGAAAAACTATGAAGAAAATCATATTAGCAGCTATTTTATTTCTACCATTTCTTGTTTCTTGTACACAGAACAGGAAAGCACCTGCTGTTTCTCCTCAAACGACTGTAGGGAAGTCTGAGAAAACTGAAACTGCCAAGGTGCAATATCTTACCACATCTGATTTCAGAAAAAAGATTATGGATTACGAGGCTCATCCGGATGAATGGGTATTCGCCGGTTCCCGTCCTGCCGTCATCGATTTCTACACCACCTGGTGTGGTCCTTGTAAGATGATGGCTCCTGTAGTAGAATCTCTCGCCGAGAAATATGCCGGCAAGATAGATTTCTATAAGGTGGATATCGACCAGGAACCCGAACTTGCTTCTGTTTTCGGTATCAGTAGCATCCCTACCTTCCTCTTCATCCCCGTGAAAGGCAAACCATCTGTGCAGATGGGTGCTATGCAAAAGGAGGATTTCGAAGAACGGATTGATAAAATTAAAATAAAATGACAATTTGGTAGCATCTCAAATTTCCATGCCTCTCCTTACCTATATGTAGGTATTTTCGGGCGAATACCTACTTTTGATGATGCCCGAAATTTGGAGATTTGTCAGATAATACCTAAATTTGCACTCGGAAAAATTTTTTTTATGTAATTAAAAGTATTATAGAATTATGATTATTGAAAATGTTCATGCAAGAGAAATCTTGGATTCTCGTGGCAATCCTACAGTAGAGGTTGAAGTTTCTTTGAAGTCAGGTATCATTGGTCGTGCATCGGTTCCTTCTGGTGCATCCACTGGCGAGAACGAGGCTTTGGAACTTCGTGATGGCGACAAGAACCGCTATGGCGGCAAGGGCGTCTTGAAGGCTGTGGAGAACGTGAATCAGGTGATTGCTCCGGCTTTGGTAGGTTTTTCTGCCTTGGAGCAGCGTGCCATCGATTATAAGATGTTGGAACTCGACGGTACCAAGACCAAGTCAAACCTGGGTGCCAATGCCATCCTCGGTGTTTCTTTGGCTGTGGCTCATGCTGCTGCTGAGTTTCTCCACATCCCATTGTATCGCTATATTGGCGGTTGCAATACTTACACCCTTCCTGTTCCTATGATGAATATCATCAATGGTGGTGCTCACTCTGATGCGCCTATCGCCTTCCAGGAATTTATGATCCGTCCTGTGGGTGCTCCTTCCGAGAAGGAGGCTATCCGTATGGGTGCTGAGGTGTTCCATGCCTTGGCTAAGCTCCTGAAGAGCCGCGGTCTTTCTACTGCCGTAGGTGATGAGGGTGGTTTTGCTCCTGCACTCGATGGTATAGAGGATGCGCTCGACAGCATCTGCCAGGCTATCAAGGATGCCGGTTATGAGCCAGGTAAGGATGTGAAGATTGCCATGGACTGTGCTGCCAGCGAGTTTGCCGTTCAGGAAAATGGTGAGTGGTACTACGATTATCGTCAGTTGAAGGATGGTAAGAAGAAGGATCCTAATGGTAAGAAACTGACTGCTGCTGAGCAGATCAAGTTCCTGGAAGAACTGATTACCAAATATCCTATCGATTCTATCGAGGATGGTCTTGACGAGAACGATTGGGACAACTGGGTAAAGTTGACTGCTGCCATCGGCGATCGTTGCCAGTTGGTAGGTGACGACCTCTTTGTTACCAACGTGAAGTTCCTGGAGAAGGGCATCAAGATGGGTGCTGCCAACTCTATCCTCATCAAGGTAAACCAGATTGGTTCTCTTACCGAGACACTGGATGCTATTGAGATGGCTCATCGCCATGGTTACACCACCGTTACTTCCCATCGTTCTGGTGAAACCGAGGATACAACAATTGCTGATATTGCCGTAGCAACAAACTCTGGTCAGATTAAGACGGGTTCTATGAGTCGTACCGACCGTATGGCTAAGTACAACCAGCTTATCCGCATTGAAGAACAGTTGGGCAATAACGCAGCTTACGGTTATACGAAGTTGAAATAGAAGCGATGATATGAAATTGGAAAACACCAATTTCACCATAACAAAACATAATTAGTAATAACTGAATAGATCAGATACGAAATAGATGGGCATGGATGACTGTGAGGGTTGTCCATGCTTTTTTTCTTCTATGATGTATCTGCATCTTCATGTGTTTAACTGGATAACTTCAATATATATATTGATTATGACAAACGTATTGATTAGTGCTGCCGGACTTTGCGGTGCCACCATTATCGGTGCCATTTTGGGATTCTTCGTCAAGGAGTTGCCTCACAAATGGAACGACGCCGTATTGGGATATTGTGCCGGAATCATGCTGGCAGCTTCCACGTTGGGACTGATAGTGCCAGCCTTCGAACAGACCAGTCTTTGGTGGCTGGTAGTAATCGGCGTGATGGCAGGAGCCTTGTTTCTGAATGTGCTAGATCTGGTAACTCCCCATCTTCATCACATCACGGGACTAGACCCCGAGGAGCATCGCAACAATGCCCGACTCAGTCATGTGATGCTCTTTGTGATGGCAATCGCCCTGCATAAACTGCCCGAAGGCATGGCTGCTGGAGTGAGTGTCTGTTCGGCAGAAGGCGCAACGGAGTGGGGTGTTTCTTTCGGTATCGCCCTGCAGAACATCCCTGAGGGTATGGTGATTATCGCTCCTTTGATGATGGCTGGTGTTACAGCAGTCCGCACCTTTTTCATTTCCATTTTCATCGCCCTGCTCGAAGTGGCAGGCATTCTGTTGGGTTTCGGTTTGGGTTCAGCCTCTTCCTCCTTCCTCCCCGTGATGTTGGGCTTTGCCGGTGGCGCCATGCTTTATGTAACGAGCGATGAGATGATTCCCGAAACCCATGCCCATGGTTTTCAGAAGCAAGCCACCTATGCCCTTCTCCTGGGTTTCATCACCTTTGTACTGATGGAGAAATATGTATAATCAAATTCTGATTCCTTTTCCAAACACATTCGTTGTCATAATGTTGCTTACATATATAAAAGGGGTAAATAACCCAAAAGCAACAAGAGTTACAAATAAAAAAGTAAGTATTATGGCAACAGTAAAAGTAAAATTCAGAGCATCCTCGGTGCCAGGAACGGAAGGCACATTGTATTATCACCTCATTCACCAGCGCTGCCTGCGCTGGATCAGAACCGACTATCATGTCTTTCCGGACGAGTGGAACGACAAGAAGTCGGCTATCATTGTTTCTAACCGCAACAGCAGACAGGCACATCTGCAGCTCATCCAGTCACAGATAGATTGGGAGATGAAACAGATGCAACGTATCATCCATGCCAAGGAGATGGATGGCATCCCTTATACCATTGATGACATAGCTAAGGAGATACAGCAGCTGCAACCCTGCCAGAGCGTCTTCACCTTCTTCCGCCAACAGATAGCCAAGAAGGAGCAGATGCAGTGCATTGGCACCAAGAGCAACTATATTAGTGCCGCCAACAGATTTATGGAGTTTCGTCATCACGAAGACCTCACCTTCTCACAAATGACCAGCGAGATGATGGAAATGTATCAGGCATGGCTGTTCAACAGAGGTGTCGGACAAAACACCGTGTCCTTCTATCTGCGAACCCTGCGCACACTCTACAACAAGGCAGTGGAAACAGGCCATGCGCCAGCCAAGGATATCTTTGCTCACGTGCAGACCGCTAACGTGAGAACTGCCAAACGAGCCATCTCTGTAAAGGATATTCGCAAGATAGAAAACCTGGACTTGCCAACAGGTTCCTCCCTAGGCAAGGCACGAGACCTGTTCCTGCTCAGCTTCTATCTGCGTGGAATGGCATTCGTGGATATGGCGTTCCTGAAGAAGACAGACTTGAAATGCAGTATGGTGAGCTACAACCGTCGCAAGACCCACCAAAACCTCAATATCGAGTGGATGAAGCCAATGCAAGCCATCATCGACAAATACGCCAAACAGACCAAGAACTCCCCTTATCTGCTACCCATCCTGACAGGCAAGGAATCCTCTCCATACACGGCATACCGCAAGGTGGAGCACAACACCAACTACAACCTGAAGAAAATCGGTGAGATGGTAGGCTTGAAGATACCGCTCACCACCTATGTGGCACGCCACACATGGGCAAGCGTAGCCTTGCACATGAACATCCCAATAGCCACTATCAGCCAGGGCATGGGACACAACTCCTATAAGACCACACAGATTTACTTGCAGTCATTAGACGTAGCAACCATCAATGAAGCCAACAAGCGGATTATAAAAACGATCTCAAAAGAGTTGTAAACAAATAGTTATGTTTACCCCATTTCGGAATGATGGGGTAAAATTTTTAGCAAACTTCGCCCTTTCTTCTTAGAAGAGAGTAATCTGGTTACAAAAGTACGAAAAATAGTTGGATTACGTATCTATTTTTTATATTTTCTGTAGTCTTCCCCAAAAATTTAACACAAATGTTTAGCAAATCTGCCTAGGTGATTCCTATAAATGGCAGATTTGCACTTATTTCGGCAGTTGTTGCCCTTTTCTAAGAAGAAAGCGCAAAAGATGTAAAATAAAGCTACATGTGTAGAGGCTGTATGGCTAATACTCATTTATATAAGATTATGCATAATCATAAGAAATGGACCAGGCTTCCACAACCATCATGTATGGTTGCAGCTGAGGACATAAAGTAGAACGAGAATATGACGCAGGATTGCTTGAATTCACCTTCTACAGCCGACGTAAGTAAACGCTTACCAAAGGGCATCCACGTTATCGGGGCTGAAAGACTTTCGGATCCGAGTGTAGAAGGAATATCCCGACGTAAACGGATCAGAAAGAAAGAAGACCCTTCCACCAACCCCACTTCATGGAGTTATATTTTTATTCTTCACATGGCAGCTAAAGGGATGGAGAAATGGCTTGAAAAATTTAATGCTGACGAGAAAAATACCAAACAACCTTATTTCATTCATAAAACCCTTCGTTATTCTTACAAGGATGAAGAAAAGCAACAAGGAGTGAAAAAGACTTTGGAACAATCTGTCAGCGGACTTGTCTTCTTGCAAGGTACGGTGAAGGACCTACAAGAATTTCTTGCAGATTATTTTCCCCAATTTCATTTAGTCAAAGACCGCAGTTTAGGACGACCTGCATCCATCAAGGACTCCATCATGCAGCCCTTTATGAATGTGATGAAGACACATCCGGAGCAGGTTACATTCCTTCGTGATGATTTTGAGAAGTTTGCCAAAGACCACGTGAAGTTGCGTGTCCTTTCAGGCCCATTCAAAGACTATGAAGGCTACATTGTCCGCATAGACCGTGACCGCCAGCTCGTCTTCGACTTCGGTGGACGAGCTGTAGCTATCCGTGGCGTGCATAAGGAAGACTTCGAAGTTGTAGAAGAGTAGTTGTAAAAACTCCCCCAAAAATTTGGTGGTTTCACAGAAAGCCCTTATCTTTGCTGCGAATTAAATATAGAAGTTATGGCACAGTTAACATTACAGATAGATAGTCCATCTTTGTTGGAGCAATTAAAGAATGTCCTCTCTCTTATGAGAGGCGTTAAAATAGTTTCAGACTCCCCTGTTTCAAGGAGTGCTGCTTTGGAAGATGTTCCAAACGCAGAAACTTTGGCAGCAATGAAAGAGGCTGAGAGTGGTCATGATGCGGGAGTCGTTCGAGTAGATAGCTTAGAAAGTTTCATGGCATCAATGGAGGAATAGGGTTTATGAAAGAAATTCGAAAGACCTCGTAGTTCAAGAAAGATTATAAGCGTTTTAAGAATGATAAAGAATTTGTAGAAACGCTTATGGGGATAGTTAAGCTTTTGGCAGAAGGCAATCAGATACCGGAAGAATATAATCCTCATTCTTTGAAAGGCAACTGGAAGAACTATATGGAATGCCATATAGAAAATGATACACTTTTGATTTGGTTTGATAAGAACAATAATGCAATAGAATTAGTTCGTTTAGGTTCACATTCTGAATTATTTTGTAAAGGACGTAAGCGCTGATCCCCATAACAGCCAAGCGGGGGACAGGGGAGTCGAAAAAAAACTTACGTTATGACCATAGAAGAAAAAAAGCAGATAAGGAAGCAGAATCATTTTGTGTGTTGTAATGTTTAGCCATAAGCCAAGTATAGGTTAATAAATGCATTTTTTCTCTTAATTCCTTGGTAGTTATGAAATAAAATCGTACTTTTGTCACTATATTAGCAATAAAAATGTATGATTATGGCAAACGACAATAACAAAATACAGGCAACTACTGATGAATCTCAGATAGTACTCTATCAACCAGACGAAAGCATTAGGTTGGAGGTGAAACTGGATCAAGATACGGTTTGGCTCAATCGTCAACAAATGGCGCAGTTATTTGGTCGTGATATCAAGACTATAGGTAAGCATATCAACAATGCTCTTCAAGAAGAGCTTGCTTCTGACCCAACAGGCGCAAATTTTGCGACAATTGAAAATAGTAAAAATCCAACTGTCGCAAAATTTGCGATAGTTCAAAAAGAAGGTGGACGTTTGGTTACTAGACAAGTTGAGTTTTATAGTCTTGACGTTGTTCTATCTGTTGGTTATCGTGTCAAGTCTAATAGGGGCATTCAATTCCGACGTTGGGCGAATGTTGTTTTACGTGACTACCTTCTTCAAGGTTATTCCGTGAACCGTCACTTAATAGCCCTACAGGAGAATATGGACAAGCGTATGACCCATATTGAGGATGTCCAGGCTAAGCAGCAACAGCAGCTTGATTTCTTTATTCGAACCTCCACTCCTCCAGCAGAGATGGTCTTCTTCGAAGGCGATTTCTATACAGCAAGAGTTGCTTTAGAGAACCTGGTTCGTTCTGCCAATCATCGAGTAATCATCATAGATGGCTATGTTTCATCGCTAACCCTGAGTGTGTTAGATGTTCGTAAACCTGAAGTAACAGCGACTATTTATACAGTAGGTGTAGGTCAAGGAATGCAACGTCTCATGGATGAGCATGACCGCCTATTCCCCGATAATCATATAGACGTCCGAAAATGGCGAAACGAGTCCCATGATCGCTGGCTTATCATAGATGACACCCTCTATCATTGTGGTCATTCATTAAATGCCAATGGCGGTCATAAGATTTCCGCCATAACCCTGATGGGTACCTCCCCAGAAGTAATCCTCTCAAAAGTAGAATAAAACAATATTCCTCATTCGAGCGACGACAAGTGCAGAGCGATACTGCAATGAGGAACAAAAATGGTGGTCTCAACCAGCAAGTTATAGCAAGTTGTCCCCTGGCGGTCCCATCCCGCACAACATGGCGAAGACCTTTGATGGGCCGCCAACCTTAGAGCGTAGCGGTTCCGAGCACCGAGCAGGGCGGTTTCCTTCTTCTCGCCTGAGGAGAGAAGACCGAGATGAGAGGTGGAGCCTTCCTTAACGGTAAGGAAGGTTTCTGTCCCCTGTAAGGGAAACCGAAAGGGTCGCAAAGACTATTGAAGGTAGGTTTTCGAAAATCTTATCATGTCCCTAATCCCATGTAATTATAACTCGAACAAAAAGGTGAATGTCAAGGCTGCCTAAATGGTAGCTTTGGTAATACCAATTAATAATATGTTTTTTGGGAAAAATATTGGATGTGCTAACTACTGAAAATCAGTAGTTACGTTCTAACGGTGATTTACGTTTGAAGGCAGTGTGGGGAGAAGCCACACGATGATATATGCTAATAAGCAATAATGTTTATGTTGAAAGGTTTATATTATGAATATCCAAGAGTATTATTGTCATTTCTCCCAAACTTTAAATGAAAATATTGGGAAATCTTTAGATTCTTCTCTGCATTTTTATCAATTACTTACGAAGAATCGAAGTTTTGTAGATGATTTTTCAAAATGGATTGACATCTTAGGCAATGCTCCAGAAACATACTTATATCGAAATGCAGCAAAGGTATACCAGGAGGCTTTCGCTAATATGCTAATGGGATTATATCAACCTGCTTTTATGGGTTTAAGGTACTTTTTGGAACGAACCTTGACCGGTGTCTTTTATTCTGGTAACGAGTTAGAGTTGAGAACTTGGTTACGTGGTGAAAGAGATACTTATTGGACAGAGTTAATAGGGCGTGAAGACAAAGGTGGAGCAAAACAGAATGAAGAAAGGAATGTAAATGTTGATTCAGGATTGTTTTCCTTAAAGTTCACCCGTGCATTCTTCCCAGAAATAGTTGATAGTGCGAAGACTTTTCGTTCTTTGACTTCTAAAGTTTATAGAAATTGTTCTGAATTTGTGCATGGCAATCCAAGAGCCATTGACCAAATAGGACAAAATAATGAATTTTCTCTGGATGTAACTGAGAAATGGAATGAATTTGCTGATACGATAATTCGTTGCATTCTTTATGCATTTGTGATGAGATATTGGAAATTTCTTCCGGAAAACTCTAAAGATATAGTAAGATTACGTGTGGAGGAAGAATTTTCGACAACAGATATTTTAAAGGACTTTATTTAAAACTATGGATGAGTTATATTTACGAACAGAAGATATAGATGATAAAGACATCTTGAATCTGTGTATTGAAAATGAACAGGATCGAGAGACTATTAATTTATTAAAATCTAGAACTCCAGTAATATTGGAAGGAAGTCGTGGTGTGGGTAAATCTTTTCTGATGCGAGTTGCAGCACAAGAATTGAAAGAAGCTTTTGCTGAGGAAAGAGTTTTACCTGTTTACATTACTTTTATAAAAAGTTCATTGGTTGCAGTTCGTCAAAAGGGTGCTTTTTTATATTGGATGCTCTCTAATATCTGTTCAAAGATTATAAGACAGCTAAGACGAAATGGCATAATCATAGATTCATCTTCTAGCATTGATATTTTAGCGGGTGGTAAAATTAATGAGCGGGATATTCCAAAAATAGAAATTATAAAAAATGCATTTGAAGAGTCTTGGAATCATAGTGAGGAGATTGATGTTGCATCGATACCTACAGTTGAGAATCTTAAAGATGCAGTAGAAGAAATCTGTGAGGAAAATAATATAAAAAGAATTGTTCTTTTTATAGATGAAGCTGCTCATAATTTTATTAGAGAACAACAAGTTGAGTTCTTTACCTTGTTTCGAGATCTTCGTTGCTCTAAAATATCATGTAAGGCTGCTGTTTATCCTGGTGTTACAGCATATGGAGATAGCTTCCAGTTTTCTCAAGATGCTACGTTTATAAAGTTGAATCGTTTTGTTCAAGATGATGGATATGGTGATTTCATGAAAGATATGGTATTTAAGCAAGTTAATGATAGTACGTATTCTAAGGAATTGTCACGTAGAGGTCAGATTTTTAATGATTTGACTTTCGCAGCAAGTGGAAACCCACGTTTTTTGTTGAATAACATTCGAACGCTAGCCAAATTTGGAACAAATGAAGTAAATCAATGCATTAAAGTTTTTTATCGTGATATAGTTTTAAGAGACCATACTATGCTTTCTGCAAAATATCCTCGCTTGAAAGAGTTGATTGATTGGGGGCGTACATTTATAGAGGATACTTTGCTTCCAGATTTACAAAAACGAAACCAAGAAGCATTGAAAGAAGAAAAAGCTACGACAGCTTTTTTTTGGATTCACAAAGATGCTCCAGAACCAGTTAAGCGAGCTATTTCTTTGTTGGAATATTCTGGTATAGTAATTGAGCTAAACAAAGGACATAAAGGAACAGGGCGAGAAATTGGAACCCGCTATATGGTAAATTTGGGATGTCTTTTTGCTGTTGAAGCTAATCCATTGTCAGTATCACACCAAATAATTGATGGACTGTCTGTTCGCAAATTTATAGAATATGGAGTTAATAGTCCTATTTATAATGGTATCAAAGATAATCTTGCTGCAATACAAGATAATGATATGGAAGAATCTATGGCAACCAAGTTGGCTCAAGATATAAATGTATTGGATTTGTCTCCTAATATGAGAGAAAAACTTCATAATATTAGTTTGAACACAATCAAGGATGTATTGGAGGCCCCTGAGGATAAATTAAAAGAGGCTCATTATGTAGGTGATATTCGAGCGCGTAGAATGAAAAGAATAGCTTTAAACTCTGTTTATGAGTATCTAATTGGATAAAGTGGAAATATTATGTGGAAAGATATAGAAACATCAGAAGACTTATTGGGGTATCGCTTTCATGCAAAACTGTTGAAAGAGATAGTCTTGGATAAATCCATGTTACCAACTTCCATTGGCATATTTGGCAATTGGGGATATGGAAAAAGTAGCTTAATGCTATTGCTGGAGAAAGAGATTAATGAAGAAATAGCAATGCACGTGGCAGAGGGGAACACCCCTCGAATCTTGCAGGTTCGATTCAATGGCTGGCAATATGAAAGTTATGAGACAACTAAGTATTCTCTTATACAGGTGCTACTTGATTCTGTTGAGAAATATCTTTCAGATAATCGCGATGTCTTTGAGAAGCTAGACATTTTATTGAAGCGCATCAATTTGCTTAAACTCGGTGTTTTGCTGCTGAAGAAATATGTTTGGGATAAGATTCCAAATGCAATCAAGAGCAATTTGCCGCAGGCAGACGACTTGAAGGAATGTATAGGTGTAGACGATATTACGAAGTTTCAAAATGAATTTCAAAACGAACATACCTCATTGTTTGTCACTAAATTTAGAACACTTTTGGAGAGTATTGTTGAAGAGGCAAAGTTTGATTCTATCATCGTATATATCGATGATCTGGATCGATGCTCTGGCGAAAAGATGATAGAATGCATCGAGGCAATCAAACTCTTTCTTAATGTCAAGAACACGGCTTTTGTGCTAGGCGCCGATGAGCGAATGGTGGAAAGAGCCATCAAAGAGCATTATCCAGAGATAGAACAAGATAAAAGGCAGATTTATAGTCCTTTCTCTGATTACTTGGAGAAGCTGATACAGATTCCATATCGCTTGCCAAGACTTTCATTAAATGAGCAATATACATATATTTTGTTTCTGCTTCTGAAAAGTAAGTATCCAAACTTCTTTAATGCCGTCATCAAAGACTATAATGACTATAAGAATAAAGAACCCTTCGGCAATTATGATGCGGAAAAAATGAGAGCTACACTTGGAGAAAACAAAATTCCAGATGTGGAAGCTCTTATCCCAATCATCCCCATGATGACGCGTTTCCTGAATGGTAGCCCTCGCCAGTTAAAGCGTTTTCTCAATACGTTTGACTTGCGAATGCGGATGGTACAGGTTGCGAACATACGTGAAATAGAACCAACGGTATTGGCGAAGCTGATGCTTCTCGAATATAATTTCAAATATCAAAGATTGTTTGAGTCTTTATATGGGATGCAATTATTGGGAGATGGTATAATAGATAAAATTGGCGAGGTAGAAGAATGTGCAAGGCAAAAGAAAAAGTTGAATGATAAACGATGGCAGGAATGGGAAGAAGATAATCTGTTCTTGGATTGGTTGTCCCTTTCTCCTAGTTTGTCTGGTGTAAACCTCAAAGAATATTTCTGGATTGCAAGAGACTCTTTAAAAAATAGTGTACCTGTAGAAAGTTTAGTTTCCAATGTTGCCCGTAGGTCTTATCTGACTCTTCGTAATAAGCAATCAGCCATAGCTAAGAAAAAGTTTTTACAGGAGGAAATTGCCAAATTGGAAGATGAAGAACGACAGATGGTTATCATGTTGCTCAATCATGATTTTACTAAAAATCCCAATGATAGTAAGGTCCTTGAATTACTACAAGCTGATAGTGAAGTAAGAGTCCTAATCCAAAATGAGTCTGATTGCAAGAGCTTGTTTTCTCATGTTGATATCTTAAAAATGGAACCAGCATGGGGAGTAATTTTAGGAAAACTAAAGAAAAACGATTTTTGGAATCATTTTATTAGTCCTTTAAAATTTGGAGAAAAATTACAGAAAATGCTAAACAAATAATATACAATGGGAACATCGCAATCTTTAAACTTAAAGACCACACCTAATTGGTCATCAGCTAAGAAAGCTATGACTACAATAGTGAGGCATCGGAATGAGGTTACGCAACCTATGGTTCGTAATTTCTTGAGGCAATTGTCTAGAGCCATCATCACTGACTCCCATGGAAGTTATGGTCGTGCAGGAGGAAGAGTAGCTCGTAATTTTATAGGTGCTATTTCTTCTGTCAAGAATGGTAGCTTGCAAAGTTATATTGCTCAACTCGAACCTGATGCGAATTATGCTCAGCTTACCGTTCGAGATGTTATAGTACAATTAGCTAAACATCTATCCAATCCTAATGCTGAACATGACCATTCTACATTGGATGAGATAGCTGCTCGTGCAGCATTTGAAAACCTATTGCAACAAATCTTCTCGGAAGTAGAGACTGCAGAGGATATTGAACAAATTCTGAAAGATGCCACAGAGGATCAAATAGAAGGTTGGATGATAGAATTTCAGCTTAATTATATCATGGAACTGAATGGAGTCTTGTTCGATTCTTATATCTTTTCCAAAGATGCTGAACCTGATCAAGTCTGTCGAGAAATAAGGGATTTTGTTCGTGCTGCTATTAATGAAGCATGTTTGGATAATATGCATCATGTCAACTTCGAAACAGAAGAGGGTAAGCAATTCATTGAAACGTTAACTCAACAAATTTTGGAAATATGGAGTCAAGAATAAATGTAGAATTCACTCCTTCCCATGATGTTCAGAGTAAGGAGTTGGGGCAGTTTGTCCTGCATGCCGCAGATGTTAATGATCAACCGATAGAGGCAACATTAAATTTTGATTTCTTCCATTTGTGGGAGTTTTCGCAAGATACGTCATCTACTTATTTTGATGTGTTGATCTTGTCTCAGCTGGTATATACTGCTGATCGCATAATCAATCGTCTTGCTTTTGCGGATGATGGGTGGTGCAGAGATATCGTCTTGCAAGATGTCCCAGTTGTCAATGTAGATATATTTAGGCAGAATCAAGAAATGTTCAATACAGCATTAAGCTATTTGACAGGAGATAATTGGAGCGTATCATTTGTTCCATTTCCTCAAATCAATTATGCCCCTCAAATAGAAAGTCATTATAATCATGAAGAATATGAGTATGTATCTTTGTTTTCTGGAGGTCTTGATTCATTGATAGGTTTTATAGACTTTGCAAGTTTAGCAAGAGAAGGTAAGAAGGTCTTGCTGGTATCCCATTATGATATGGGTAAGGAGCGACAAGATCAAAAACGTATACTTGATGCTTGCTGGAGGAACCATTATTTGGAAGGAAAATATACCAGTATTCAGTCAAAGGTTGGTATGAGGAGTTGTGCAAAGCAAAGAAGTGCTAAGTATGAGACAACATTTCGCTCTAGATCTTTTCTGTTTTTTGCAATGGGCTTGTATTGCGCCCATACCATACAAGGGGTACATAACTTGATAGTTCCAGAAAATGGTACAATCTCAATCAATATTCCTCTTTGCAAATCTAGACGAAGTTCTTGTAGTACTCGAACCACTCATCCTGTTTCAATGAAGCTAATCATGAATGCATTGGAGAGAGTAGGTATCCGTGAGCAGCTACTTAATCCTTATAGATTTAAATCAAAAGCTGATATGATGTTTGATTGTGCTGCCGAAGCTCATAAAAAAGAGATGCTAGTCACGCTTGCTTCATTGTCTTGTTCATGTGCTAAGCGTTCTCATAATAGATGGTGGGACAAAAGCGGAGATTATATCAAAGTACATCATATCCATCATTGTGGAATGTGTATGCCTTGCATATATCGAAGAGTGGCTATGCATGCGATAGGTTTAGATGACCCAAATGAATTGGGTACAGATATTTTTCATGCTACACGATACTTTGATATCAACAATTTAGCCAAGAAGACAAGCCTTGACATCAACTTGCTGTTGCGTTTCGTGCGTAAAATGAATAGGCAAGATGTCTTTGATGAATTGTTGGCTGAAGGTATTGATACTGCAGATATTGATCATTATGTAGAACTTGTTATGCGCTCCTATCAGCAAATCCAGGATTGGGTTGCAGAGAATGGTGATGTAGTCATGAGACGAAAGGTAGGATTATGATGATAGACACCCATTGTCATTTTGATATGATGCCTAGTCCTGAAAGGTATATTCAGGAGAGAGAACGACGAGGTGACATTGTTATTGGTATGACTAATGCACCTAGTCATTTTCAGATGGGATATCAATATGTGCAGCATTTTAAGCATATACGTTTGGCTTTGGGCTTTCATCCATTGTTGGCACATGAGTTGCAAGAAGAACTGCCTTCGTTTGAGCGTTTAATAGATGAGACATCTTATGTTGGGGAGATAGGGTTGGATTTTTCTCGTGAAGGTGTGGTAACTCAAAAAATACAAATTAAAAGTTTGGAAAGGATATTGGCGATAGTATCTGGCAAGAACAAAATTATCAGTGTTCATTCTCGCAATGCAGAACTTCAGTTGCTTTCCCTATTGAAAAAATATCATATTAAGAATGTCATTTTCCATTGGTATTCAGGTGATTTATCCTTAGTTCCTTATATTTTGGATGCAGGTTACTATTTCTCTATTAACGAAGCTATGGTATCTACTTTAAAAGGAAGAAAAATTATAGGCAGTCTTCCATCTGATAGAATTCTGACGGAAACAGATAGTCCATTTAACAGGAAGGATAATTTGAATAACGTTTATTCATATCTTGGTAAGATAGGATGTAATGAGCAAATTATCTATAATAATTTCAAAGGATTAATTGCTAATTTATGAAGATGACTGAACGACAATACATTGGATTACAGAAAGTTTATACCAATGAGATGTAATTTTCGCTATCCAAAGGCGGTCCCATCCCGCATAATATGGCGTAGACCTTTGATGGTCCGCCAACCTTATAGCGTAGCGGTTCTGAGCACCGGAGGGCGGTTACATCCTTCCTTTCTGAGAAGGGAAGGCTTGGTTAGGATGTGGAGCTCCCTTTGGCTAAAGGGAGACGGAGGGATTCGAAAAAAATCCTTCTTTAATGGGAAAAAGCGATGCCAATGAGTGCAATGAAAACTCGTTTTCAAATTGCCGAGTGCAGCTCGCTTTATCAACAAAGAGGGACGGGGTGATTTTAGAAAAACGATACTGCAATGAGGAACCCAATATAACATTTTTCAAAATACTGATAGGTGTAACAACTTGTAATATAGTGGTGACGCTGTAATGTTGATATACGAAAAAACTCCCCATCTGTTTTCAGATGAGGAGCATTATCTAGAGATGGAAGTCGATTTCCTTCAGCCATTCCTTGACATCGAAGCAAGGACAGCTCTTGCGAACCCAGGGAAGGTCGCGATGACCTAGAATCTCGGCATCGGGATAGTCGAGGACGAGACTGTAGAGGAGGTCTTCCAGAGATGCTTTCTGGGCTGGAGTGCGAGTATCGGCAGGCTTGCCTTTCTCGTCGAGACCACCCTCGTAGCAGATTCCGATGCTATGGGCGTTGTAGTGGCGGGCGTGAGCACCCTCCTCGCTTTCTGGACGGCATGGATAGACCACACCATCCTTCGTAATGTAATAGTGGTAACCGATGGAGTGGAGACCACGGGCCTTGTGGCAGGCTTCTAAGGCTTCAATTGGGAAGTCTTGGTTAACACGTGAGGCACTGCAATGTACCACGATTAAATCGATTTTTCTTGGATTCTTCATTGTTTCTAGTGATTAATGATTAGTGATTATTGATTAGTGATTATTGATTAGTGATTAATTACCTTAGCCCTTGCAGCTCTGCACACAGAAGGCGCTGAGGACGGCAGTGAGGACGGTGATGACGAAATTGATTACTTTCTTGATAGTTTCCTTTTTCATTTTTGTTAGTGATTAATGATTAGTGATTAGTGATTAGTGTGTGAGACAAGAAGGAAGCGGGCAGGATGAGCAAGTATCCGTTCAGGGCGATGATTTGACAATGTTGAATGGTGAGTGATGAACTCATTCCTGATGGGGCCCTCGGATTACTCCGGACTGCATCCTGCCGATGCGCTTTCTCTTGTTTCAGATGCGAGGAGGGTAGGGCTACTCTAAGCCGTCGCCTCCTCCTTCTCCTGTGGTTCCGCTACCGCCCTGGTCGGTGTTGTCACCACCTGTGGTGCCGCTACCACCTTGTTCGGTGTTTTCGCCACCAGTGGTTCCCTTGTCGGTATCCGGGGTGGTGCCATCACCTAACAGAGCAGAGGCCTTCTTCAGCGTAGCTTCGAGGTTGATGGTCTTGGCGCTGAACTCACCGGTGCCACGAGCACGGAGACGGAAACCGTCGATGTTCTTGGCGATGGTGAACTCCTTCTCTGAGGCGGCTCCCTCCTTGTTGCGGATGCCGATGGAGAAGATGGCGAGGTCGTCAATCTTCACAGCGAAACCCTGCAAGGTGAGTTCCTTGACGCACGATACCATATCGGTAATCATGCCCTTGATGGCTCCCTTTGAGAAAGGAGTGTTGTGGCTAGCCATGTGTTCGGCCAGGCCGTCGATGTCTACCGTCTGAGTGATGACTGGATAGGCGTAATACTTGCCGTATGCCTCTGGCATCTTGGCGTTCTGATTTAGTTTTAGTACGTAAAGCAACATAGTTTTTAAGTGTTTAAATGGTTAATAGTTAATGTTAAGTGGGCGCTGCGCAGTGCCTGATTCTTGAACACGAATCTCACGATTGAACGAATCTTTGACTCCTCACGGAGGTTTTAATTTCCCACACGGATCTCACGGATCTCACGGATTTTTACTCCTTCGGAGTTTTTTCCTGTGAGGCATAGTGAGAACCGTTGCTTGCAACGAAGAAGATCCGTGAGATCCGTGAGATCCGTGTGCGACTTCTCTTTCTGAATCACAATGCAAAGATACAACATTTCAATTTACCAACTCACCGATGCTCACCGTTGCTCACCGATATTCACCGATTTTCACTGATAAATATCAGGGTTCTCCCAAATGGAAGAAAATATAGGATACTTGCAGGGGATTGAACTCCTTGGTATTCTTGTTGTATCCACTCTTCTGCAGCTGCTCATAGAGCTGGGTGCATCTTACTATCCATCTCATCAGATGGGCTCTTGCCACGTCCGGGTCGGAATCCGGAAAATAGAGCAGGGCTAACTCCTGCTTGGTGTAACTTCGTAAATCCATTTTCTATAATGTTGAATGTTGAGTGTTGAATGTTAAATTTTGAACACGAATCTCTCGAATCTCACGAATCTTTCGTTCTGAAGCCACTTATTCGTTTAATTCGTGTAATTCGTGTTCAGAAAAAACAATAAGAAATTCGTGTTCAGTAAACCCAATAAGTAATTCGTGTTCCGAAAAAACAATAAGAAATTCATGTTCAGAAAAAACAGTACGTAATTCGCGTGCAGAGAAATATCTATTAGGGTTATGCTTCGTAAATATGATACTTAGCCATCGTAACTATGATACTTAGTGGTCGTAACCAAGATACTTAATCCTCCACGGTATCGTTAGGATCGATGAAGGAATCGTTGTTGATTTCGCTACCTTCCTTCTCAATCACAGCCCAGCCGTTGCCGCTCTTCTTGTGAATCTTCTTGAATCCAAGACGCTTCATCACGTTACCGATGTTCTGGTTGTTCAGATTCTGACGAAGGGCAGGGTTCACACCTATCCTCTCCAGTATCTCGGCACTGTAGCGGAACTTGATATACTGTAGCGGCGTATCTGGATCTGGCACACGGTAGTAACGGAGTATCTGCTCCTCGGCATAGTTGGCTACCATGAAGAGGCGGTTGTGGCAGCGCATCAGTTCGATGTCGTCCCTCGTCAACCAGTATGTCCACTCCAGGGGCTCGCCCTTAGGATGGCTCATCACTTCCTGACCCAGTGCCACTGCCTCGGCAAACACGTGGTCGTAGTCTATCGGGTGCTCTATCGGACTCTCGATGCTCTTTACCAGCCAAGGACAGTAGCGGCGGTTCTCCTCGTCGGTGATGAACTGCTGGTTGTTGGTGGTGCCGCAGAGCGACCCACGGTGGGGCATCTCTGAACGGTACTTGTCGTAAGGTCGGCGGATGGAGAATGTCACCTTGGTCATGTTGCTCTTGAAGGCGCTCAGGTTCTTGCCGAATACCATCTCAAACTCGTCGAGACAGAGCAGAGCCTTGCTGCTGAAAGCTTCCATAAAGTCCTTGTCGGTGTAGGCTCCCGTCGAGTCGTTGAGGAAGTACTGGCGCAACTGTGGAGGCAACAGCATGTGGAAGAACGTGGTCTTGAAGATGCCGCCCTTGCCCACGAAGATGAGTATCATCTGGTTCACCACTTTCGGCGTTACCCATGCCACCACCATCGCTACCAGCCACTTCTTGAAGAAATAGCGGAAGAGGCTCTGCGTATGTTCGTTGGCGGGCAGGTTTTCCACCTCGATGCGGTCGGCGAGCTGGTCGATGTAGTCGGGATCCTCTCCCTTCTTCCATTTCGGCAGACTGCGCAGGTAATCGTCCAAGGGGTCGAAGGGCTCGCTGAAGTCGCTGTTGATGATGTTGTGCAAGGTCTTCTCAGAGAGATGCAGTCCCGACTCGTCCATCTCGCTCCAGATGGAGTTCTCGATATTGTCGTCGATGCGTACCCAGTCAGGATACTTGCCGTCTAAAACGAAGCGGCTCTCCACCTCGTAAAATCCCGTCAGCACGTTTCGGCGGAACAGATAGTGGGTGAGTAGCCACTGCTTGATGCCCCTTACCGATGGCTTGGCGCTGCGCCCCTCGCCATGGCGATAGAAATGCCAGATACCAAACTTGTTCAGATGCTTGTAGCGAGACTTGATGACAGAAGCCGTATCTTCGTAGCTGGTGCCAAACTCACGGTCGGCGTAAGTCAGAACTTCTTCCTGCGGGATGCCATAGTAGATGCAGATGTCGGCAAAGTGCCATACATACTCGTTGTGATGCTCAGGCTCGAACCGATAGCCCCACAGGTCGAGCAGTTCCTTGATATGGGAAGCCGCCTCCTCGATGGTAGGCGCACCCTTGTCGCTTGATTTCGCCTGCTCTTTCACCTTGGTGCTTCGCTTGCCCTTGGCGTTTTGCTTGGCAGAATACTTCGCCTGCAATGCCTTCTTCGTGTAGAGGGGGTTCAGATCCTTCGGTCCCAAGGCAAAAGGCTCGGCATCCCAACGGAAATAGGCATCCGGGTCGTAGGCAAGGCCGGCGCATCGGGTGATGTCGACACACTGCTTGTCGGGAGCGATACCCAGGAGCTGGGTGTAGTAAGCCATCGCCTTCTGCAGCACGGCATCGAAGAGTTCAAGCACGCTGATGTCATCGTCATCTACAGGACGGTAGGCGCAGAACACTCTGAATCCCCTGCCGCTCACGGTGATATACTCTACCATCGTATGACTGTCGCCTCTCACCAGTCGGATAAGCTGCTCCATATCTTCCTTCTTCACATGGTCGAAGTCGAGCTGTAACATGTAGGTAGGTTTGAGGAAGTCGGCAAGTTGTCTGCCGTAGCCGTTCATGAGTGCCGAAACCGTGATGGCAGGCATCTCAGGCTTGTACTGGTCGGCAAACTGCTTGCTGATGGCGAGGCGCTTGCGGTAAGTCTCGGTCATCATTCGAAGCTCAGGGCTAGAGGTTATCACGCTCTTGAGATACATCCAGTCGGCGAGTGGATGGCTCTCCGAAGATTTGATACAAGGGAAGTACGATGGCATCGTGGCAGTCCCATTCATGCAGTTGTTGTTTAGTTCTTTTTCCATTTCGTTTAAAATTGTCTGTTGTTATATACTATTCAGTCGTTTCCAACGTTCTCTGAGTAAGAGTGAGGGTGAACACTTAGCGATGAAGTCGGTGAAGGGTGAACCCCGATGCCAACCTTTAGCGTTAATAATGTGTTAAATATACCCTATAACCCATTGTAATATAGATTCTTATATTTCTAGCATGCGCTGTATATACAAAGTTCTTTTTACTAGGGTTCACCCCAGAGCCGAAAAGGTGAATACTTTGGGCAAGTGTTCACCCTGCTGTTCACCATTCGAAAATTGCTTCAGCCCTCGTTCTTGAAAGCTGTTGCGAAGATATGAAAAAAGATTGAGACAGCCTAGAATCCTGTACCTACATATATAGGTACAAAAAGGCGATGAATTTATGATAGCTTAACAAAAAATATTAGAATTTTTAAACATATTAAGAAATGAAAAGATTTACAAAAACAGAAAAAGCGCTGTGCGGTTTGACAGATACCATCCTCGGTGGCAGTAGTAATGTGGTACGCACCCTCAAGGTTGCTGGCCACATGAGTGAGAATTCAGTCAAGCATGTCTAAGAGGGTTATGCCAGTCATACCCAGTCCTACTGCCTGCTTCGTTCTTCGCTGAAGAAGCAACACTGCACCAAAGACCAGGTGATGCAGATAATGGACTATCTTGACAACATGGAAGAGGAGTATCACAAGTCCTATCCCGACGATCCCTGCCCGATGGACGGCGGCTACAAGGCGAGCTTCGAAAGGTTTGTGATAGAATCCTTGAGATTCGTGTGAGCCCTTCAATGATACCATACGAAACACACAATAGATAGTTAAGATTATTTTTTAGAACTCGATAAATCCCGAGGCTGTTCTGGCAGTGGAAGCTGCTGGAACAACTGGGTAGTGTGTTTATGTTATTAAATTTATAACAATGATACAACCAAAGATTTCAGTAGTGACGGTATGTTACAATGCCGTCAACGACATTGAGAAAACGATTCTCTCTGTCGTTAATCAAACGTACCCTAATGTCGAGTACCTCATTTAAAATATTAGCTTATGAGAACTTATAGTATTGAAAATTCTGGCTTCTCTACGATTCAAAAATTATCATACTATAAATTAGCCAATGCCATTACATCAGCATTTAAAAGATGCAAGGGGGATAAAAAACGATTAGTATAAAGCTCTTATATTGTAGTTTAAAATTTTAATGATAGAGTATGATTTCACAAATTGAAAAAGGATTGTTTGCACAGTTGTTTAATCGTTGTGGCTATGTACTTGATTTTTCAACAGCAGATTTTGATGCTTTTACTCTTTCTAGTATTGGGGTACAGTTGTGCTCCAAATATCATCTTTCAAAAGGTAAGTCGTTAATGGCTTATATAGCGGAAGCTCCAGAAAGTAATGTTATTAAGCTGTTTGCTGATTTGATGTTGCACTACGAAACCTCTGTATATGCTTTTGAGAACGAGACAGCATCAGGTGGAGCATATGAACGTATTTATAAACAGTGTAAGAAAATACTAGAAAGAGAGCAAGGTGCAAATGTTTTAGTGGAAGTGACTAAGGAGAATCTGGCAAAGCGCTTCTCAAATGATTATATATCACAAGAATTGGAGCAAATGCTGAAACTCCAGCATGATAATCCTACAGATGCTATTGGAAAGGCTAAGGAACTGGTGGAAAGTTGTTGCAAAACAATCTTGTTAGATAACGGTATAGCAATTGATACAAAGTGGAACTTAAATCAATTGTTAGATGAAACGCTTAGGTTTATAAGGATTACACCAAAGCAAATTCCTGATAACATACCCGATGCTAAGGCGATAAAGGCTATATTGGGAAATTTGAAAGCTATATTACAAAACTTGGCAGAACTTCGCAATAATTATGGCACAGGTCATGGTAAGGACTCTCGATATGTAGGTTTGCAGGAACGACATGCTCAATTGGCAGTTGGAACAAGTATGACAATTGTACGATTTATATGGGACTCTTATGAAGATAGAATAAATAGATAAATAAAATGATACAACCAAAGATTTCAGTAGTGACGGTATGCTACAATGCCGTCTTTGCAATTGGGATGTAGCCTTTCCGTAATAGTTCATGCCTAGGCGGTCCCATCCCGCACAACATGGCGAAGACCGCTTTGGTCCGCCAACCTTAGAGCGTAGCGGTTCTGAGCACCGGAGGGCGGTTACATCCTTCCTTCTGAGGTTTCTGTCCCCTACAAGGGGAACCGAAGGGGTCGTAAAGACTATTGAGAAGGCTTGGTTAGAGGTGGAGCTCCCTTTGGAAAGGGAGACGGAGGGATTCGAAAAATCTTATTATAACAACAAAAATTAAAACAAAAACGATGAATATAGTAAAAACAGAAATAGAAGGCGTACTCATTATAGAGCCACGCCTCTTCCGCGACTCTCGTGGCTACTTCTTCGAGAGTTTCAGCGAGCGAGAGTTTGAAGAAAAGGTTGCCCCAATCCTGGGACACAGTGTTCACTTCTGCCAAGATAACGAGTCAATGAGCAGCTATGGCGTAATGCGAGGCCTGCACTTTCAGCGCCCACCTTATACCCAAAGCAAGTTGGTACGTTGCGTAAAAGGTAGAGTACTTGATGTAGCTGTCGATATTCGTAAAGGTTCCCCTACTTATGGCAAGCATGTGGCTGTAGAACTGACAGAAGATAATCATCGCCAGTTCTTCATCCCAAAGGGCTTTGCCCATGGTTTCGCTGTTCTCTCAGAAACTGCCGTCTTCCAATACAAGTGTGATAACTTCTATCATCCAGAGGCAGATGGAGGTATCAGTATTCTCGATGATACCCTCGGTATCGATTGGAAGATCCCAACAGAGCACGCTAATCTCTCAGAAAAAGATACGAAGCATGAGATGCTGAAGGACTTTGATAGTCCGTTTGACATCAATGTAAACTTGTATGAGTAGCAGCCTTATTCCAACAATTCAACATTTAACACTTAACATTCAACATTTTATAAAGGATGAAAGGAATAGTATTAGCAGGTGGAAGCGGTACACGCTTGTACCCTATCACAAAGGGTATCAGCAAGCAACTGATTCCTATCTTTGATAAACCGATGATATATTATCCTATTTCGGTTTTGATGTTGGCAGGTATCCGTGAGATACTCATTATTTCAACACCATTTGACCTGCCAGGTTTTAAACGACTTTTAGGCGATGGAAGCCAGTTCGGCGTCAAGTTCGAGTATGCTGAGCAGCCATCACCAGATGGCTTAGCCCAAGCCTTCATTATCGGTGAGAAGTTCATCGGTAATGATTCCGCTTGCCTCGTATTAGGCGATAATATCTTCTATGGTGCAGGATTAAATCAGATGCTGCATCAGGCAGTAGTAGATGCAGAGCAGAACAACAAGGCAACCGTCTTCGGTTATCGCGTAAGTGATCCAGAACGATATGGTGTAGCTGAGTTTGATGAGCAAGGCAATTGCCTGAGCATTGAAGAGAAGCCTGAAGATCCTAAGAGCAACTATGCAGTGGTAGGCTTGTACTTCTATCCTAACAAGGTAGTAGAAGTAGCAAAGCATATCAAGCCATCCGCTCGTGGTGAGTTGGAAATCACCACCGTAAACCAGGAGTTCCTGAAGGATAAGCAGCTGAAGGTACAGACCATGGCTAGAGGATTTGCCTGGCTTGATACCGGAACTCATGATTCCCTTTCAGAGGCATCTACCTTTATCGAAGTTTTGGAGAAGCGCCAGGGCTTGAAGGTTGCTTGCTTGGAAGGAATCGCATACCGTCAAGGTTGGATTACTGCAAAACAGTTGAGAGAGAATGCACAGCCTATGTTGAAGAACGACTATGGCAAGTATTTGCTTTCAATCCTTGACGAAGCAAATAGTACATTAAAGAAAAATTTAGAATATTAAAATATAAGATAGGTGAGGGAGGGGATAAGAGCATTTTTATAAGCTACTTTTCGCTCTGTTCTCAAACTCATCTATCTCTCTAGAATTAAATAATAATGAAGAATATCATTATCACGGGCGGTGCTGGTTTCATTGGCTCACACGTAGTAAGACTTTTCGTGAACAAATATCCTGAGTATCACATCATCAACCTCGACAAGTTGACATACGCAGGCAACCTGGCTAACCTCAAGGACATCGAGGACAAGCCTAACTATACTTTCGTAAAGGGCGATATCTGCGATTTCGACATGATGCTGAAGCTGATGCAGGACTATAAGGTGGATGGCATCATCCATCTCGCTGCCGAGAGCCATGTAGATAGAAGTATCAAGGATCCATTCACTTTCGCTCAGACCAACGTGATGGGTACCCTGTCTCTGCTCCAGGCGGCAAAGATTTACTGGGAGAGCCTTCCTGAGGGTTACGAGGGCAAGCGTTTCTACCATATTTCTACCGATGAGGTTTACGGTGCATTGCAGATGACTCACCCTGAGGGCATTCCTGCTCCTTTCACTACCAAGGCATCCAGCGATAAGAACCACGAGGCTTATGGCGAGGAGTTCTTCCTGGAGACAACCAAGTACAATCCTCACTCTCCATACTCTGCATCCAAGGCAAGCTCAGACCACTTCGTCCGTGCTTTTCACGATACATACGGTATGCCTACCATCGTGACCAACTGCTCTAACAACTACGGTCCATACCAGTTCCCTGAGAAGTTGATTCCGTTGTTCATCAACAACATCCGTCATCGCAAGCCATTGCCAGTATATGGTAAGGGTGAGAACGTGCGCGACTGGTTGTATGTAGTAGATCATGCCCGTGCCATCGATATGATTTTCCACAAGGGTAAGATTGCCGAGACTTACAACATCGGCGGTTTCAACGAGTGGAAGAACATCGATATCATCAAGGTGGTAATCAAGACTGTTGATAGATTGCTCGGCAGAAAGGAAGGCGAGGATATGGATCTCATCACTTATGTAACCGACAGAAAGGGACACGATATGCGTTATGCTATTGACTCTAGAAAGCTGCAGAAGGAATTGGGTTGGGAGCCATCTCTCCAGTTTGAGGAGGGAATCGAGGAAACCGTGAAATGGTATCTCGATAACCAGGAATGGATGGATAATGTAACATCTGGTGATTATCAGAAGTATTACGAAAATATGTATAAGGATAGATAACTAATAAGGCAAAGATTATTGTAAATATCAATGGAAAAGATAAATATTAAGACAACTGACCAGGTTATGGGGGGGGGCATAAAATACGACGCTCCAACTTGGAACTATATCGTATCATAGTGATGCTGCTTATAGTTACGCATCACTATGTAGTGAATAGTGGACTGATGGATGTGATGTCAGAAAATCCTTCTTCTTTTCGTTC
This sequence comes from Segatella copri, assembly GCA_021623045.1. Taxonomy (GTDB): domain Bacteria; phylum Bacteroidota; class Bacteroidia; order Bacteroidales; family Bacteroidaceae; genus Prevotella; species Prevotella copri_T. The sequence continues at coordinate 55,414 of JAJWJX010000015.1, forward strand.
CCTTTACCTGTATCTTATAGGTATGTGGGGGAAGACTGGAATCAATTGCTTTGTGTTGATTACTGGCTACTTTATGTGTCGTTCCAATATCACTTTGAGAAAGTACTTGAAACTCTTTCTTGAAGTAGTGTTCTATAATGTAGTGATATGGGGGATATTCGTAGCTACAGGGTATGAGAGTTTCTCGATAAAAATGATGTTGAAAGAAATATTACCTATAGCAAGCATACACGATGATTTTACTTACTGTTTTCTTGTCTTTTATCTTTTTATTCCTTTTTTAAATATAATGATAGGAAACTTAGATAAAAAGAGGCATCAGTACCTTTTGGCATTATGCCTGTTTACATATACATTTTTAGCAATGATACCTAAGATACATGTCGTGTTCAATTATGTTACATGGTTCAGTATCTTATATTTTATCTCTTCTTATATACGTCTTTATGGGTTGCTCCCTTCTGTAAAGAATATTCAGTGGGGATTGCTAACATTGGTATCTGTAGCTTTGGCTATGGTTAGCACTATAGGTTTTATATTTTTACATCTAAAATATGGAATTAAGTTGATTCCTTATAGATTAGTATCAGATTCCAATGCTATTTTTGCAGTAATAGTTTCGGTATGTTCATTTATGTATTTCAAGGATTTGCCCATAAAGCAAAACAAGTTAATAAATACGATTGGTGCAAGTACATTTGGGGTGCTTTGCATTCATGCCAATAGTGATACTATGCGTCAATGGTTATGGAAAGATGTTGTGGATTGTGTTGGGCAATATTCTAGCGAACAACTGGTGTTACTTTCTTTGGTTAGTATATTCTGTATTTTTTTCTCATGCATTATCATTGACTATATACGAATTCATACATTAGAAAAATGGACGTTTGTTTTTGTTGACAAACAACTTATCAAATTCAGTTTAAAATAATTTATGTCAGATAATTTGAAATCCAAAACACAGAAAGGATTAGTTTGGAGTTTTGTTGAGCGATTTGCAACGCAAGGAGTGCAATTCTTGTTTGGTATTATTTTGGCTCGCTTGTTGTCACCGGAAGATTATGGAACTATAGCGATGCCATTGGTGTTCTTGGCCATAGCTCAATGTTTTATAGATAGTGGTTTCTCTACGGCTCTTATAAGAAAGCCGGATTTAACAGAGGAAGATCTCTCTACAGCTTTCTATTTTAATATTGGCGTTGGTGCGATATGTTATTTTGCACTGTTTCTCACTTCTCCATTAATTGCAGATTTCTATAATACTCCTATATTATCTGATTTGTTGAAAGTTACTGCATTAGCAACTTTGTTTAATCCGTTATGTGCCGTTCAACAAGCAATTCTTACTAGAAAGATAGATTTTAAAACGCAGGCAATTGTATCTCTTTCTGGAGCAATTGTTAGTGGCTCTGTAGGTCTAGTGATGGCATATAGTGGTTATGGAATTTGGTCATTGGTATTTCAGCAAGTCGGTGGTTATGTAATCAGAACGATACTACTTTGGATGTTAGGGAGATGGAAACCTAAAAGAAAATGGTCTTGGGAATCGTTTCGTTATTTATGGGGCTTCGGTAGTAAAATGCTAGGTTCGGCATTGCTTGATACCACATATAATAATATATACCCTATAGTTATAGGTAAATTTTTTAGTGCTAATGATTTAGGAAATTATACGAGGGCACAACAATTTTCAAGTCTTCCATCTAGCAATGTTTCTGGAATTCTTCAGAGAGTTACTTTCCCGGTGTTAAGTAGTATTCAGAATGAAGATGAACGATTATCAAGGAATTATCGTAAGATACTAAAAACATCAGCATTCTTAATATTTCCAATGATGTTGATGTTATCTGCTGTTGCTGCTCCATTAATTAGAGTTCTGTTAACTGATAAATGGGTAGGGTGCATTATCTTATTACAGATAATATGTTTTGATATGATGTGGTATCCTATCCATGCTATCAACTTAAGTCTTTTAACACTTAAAGGACGTTCTGATTTGTTTTTTCGGTTAGAAATAATAAAAAAGATAGTTGGAGTATGCATTATGTGTGTTACCATTCCTCATGGCGTAATTTGGATGGTTAGTGGTAGTGTCGTAAGTTCTATGATAGCATTGATAATTAATACTTATTATACCGGAAAACTAATAAGGGTTGGTTATCTTAAACAGATGGGGGATATGCTTCCTATTTTTGGAGTAGCTCTCTTTATGTGGTTCGTTATTCATGTCTCATTATTACTTACGCCAAATATTTATATTCAGTTACCTGTTGGTATTTGTGTTGGTTCTTTATCATACATAATTTGTGCAAAGATGTTGCTTAAGTCTGAATGGGCAGATGCAATGAGTATGTTGCCTCGCAAATTTAAAAGAAAATAAACAATTTAAAACTTAAAATATTATGGATAAGAAATTGATAACAGTAACATCTCCGTTACTGCCAAATTTGGATGATTTTCATGCTGAGCTCCAGAAAATCTGGGACAGCAAATGGATAACAAATAATGGTGATTATCACCATAAGTTGGAGGCAGCTCTTGCCGAGTACCTCAAAGTTCCATACGTGAGTCTCTTTACCAATGGTACCTTGCCATTGCTTACTGCATTGCAGGCACTTCGTATTACTGGCGAGGTTATTACTACACCATATAGCTTTGTGGCTACTACTCACAGTATTTGGTGGAATGGTTGCAAGCCTGTATTCGTTGATATTGACCCTGCAACAGGTAATCTTGATCCAAACAAGATTGAGGCTGCCATCACTCCAAAAACTACCGCCATTATGCCTGTGCATGTTTATGGAAAGCCTTGCGATACCAAGGCTATCCAGAATATTGCAGATAAGTATGGTTTGAAGGTTATTTATGATGCAGCTCATGCTTTCGGTGTAGAAGTAAATGGTGAGAGCATCTTGAATGCAGGTGATATGAGTACCTTGAGTTTCCATGCAACTAAGGTATATAACACTATCGAAGGTGGTGCAATGATTATGCACGATGAGAAGACCAAGAAACGTATTGATTACTTGAAGAACTTCGGCTTTGCAGGAGAAACCGAGGTTGTTGGTCCAGGTATCAATAGTAAGATGGATGAGATGCGTAGTGCGTATGGCTTGTTGAATTTGAAGCAGGTAGATGCCGCTATTGAGGCTCGTCACCAGGTTGCTATCAAGTATCGCGAGGCTTTACGCAATGTTGAAGGCATCACCTTCTTCGATGATATGCCTGGTGTTCGCCATAACTATAGCTACTTCCCAATCTTCATTGATGCACAGAAGTATGGTATGACCCGTGATGAACTGTATGCAAAGATGAAGTCACAGAATGTGTTGGGGCGTCGCTACTTCTATCCATTGATTAGTGAGTTCTCTACCTATCGTGGTTTGGAGAGTGCTGATCCTACTAATTTGCCTAATGCTCATAAGATGGCAAATAGTGTAATCTGTTTGCCTATGCATCATGCATTGAGTGATGAGGACATTCAGAGAACTTTAGACTGTATCTTAAAGTAATATGCAATACTTATCATACCAAGAGGCTAAAGCCTTTTCTACACCTTTTTTCCTGTTAGATGAAAATCATCTTGCAAATCAAGTAGATTTGATTCATAAGGCTTTTGAGAAATATTGGGGTAATGGATTGATCGCTTATTCGGTAAAAACAAATTCATTACCATATTTAGCAAAGGTTTTACATCAACAAGGTGTTGCTGCAGAGGTTGTTTCAGAAGATGAATACGACTTTATAAATAAGGTAACTCTGTTTGAAGGTGGAAATATCGTTTGCAATGGTCCAATTAAACATGAGAGTTGGATAGAGAAAATTCTTGCTCAAAAATGTTATTTAAATATTGATTCAAAAAGAGAATTAGTTCTTGTAGAAAAATATGCAAGGCAACATCCTGATGAGATAATTAAAGTTGGATTGCGTGTTAATAATGACATAGAAGATATATTTCCTAATGCATCTACAGCAGGAATAAAAGGTAGTAGATTTGGATTTAGTTATGAAACAGGCGAGTTAGGACATGCAATAGAATATTTGCGTAGTCTCAATACTGTTAAAATTGCTGGTCTGCATTTACATATTTCAACCAATCTTCGTTCTTTGGCTGTTTATCAATATATAGTTGGTAAGTTTGATGAGATAGTAAAGCGATACTCTCTTTCTGATATAGAATATCTGGATGCTGGTGGTGGATTCTATGGTGAAGTTCCTGGCAAACCACAATGGTCAGATTATATCTCAACTATATCTGAAGGACTTTTGAATAGAGGGTATAAGCCTGAAAGTCTTAGGCTTATAATAGAACCTGGTGTAAGTCTTTTATCTGGTTGCTTCAGTTATTATACTCGAGTAGAAGATGTTAAGGATACTGCCCGTTCTCATTTTGTTGTTTTAGATGGAAGTCGAAATCATATAGACCCATTAATGCATAAAACTATAAATAGTTACTTTTATTCAATAGAGCAACAGAATATAACCCCAATATTTAATCGTCCTCAAATTTTGGTAGGATATACATGTTTGGAGTATGATTCTTTTTTTGAATTGACACAAGAGAGACAGCTTGAGGTTGGTGATATGATACGCTTTGACAAAGTTGGTGCTTATACCTTGACATTTTCACCTCTTTTTATCTCTTGGTTTCCAACAGTTTACTCAATAAATAATGGAAAAATCAGCATAGTTCGCGATAGATGGACAGCTGATGAATTCCTGCAAAAATCTAAGTTTTAATATGAATATTTTATTAACAGCAATAGGTTCAATGTCTGCTTTATGTGCAATTAATAATTTGCACAAAGCAGGCCATAAAGTTATAGGATGTGATATATATCCTAAAAAATGGCATTATGAGGCGTCTCAATGTGATGTTTTTAAGCAGGCTCCTTATGCAAATACGGAAGAATACATTCCGTTTCTTCTTAAATTGGCTAAAGAAAATGATGTCAAATATTTGTTCCCTCTTACAGATTTAGAGATAGATGTTATTAATCCTAAACGAGAGTTGTTTGAGCAAGAGGGTATTACAGTTTGTATCTCTGCGAAAGAAACTTTGAAAATAGCTCGTAATAAATATTCTTTGTTTAAGGCTTTCAAGGATGATGAAATAGTTCCATCTGTACCAACATATACTTTAGAGGATGATTTAACGAAGTTAAAATATCCATGTGTAGCTAAACCACGTGATGGAAGAAGTAGTGAAGGATTGTGTTATTTGCAAAATGAGAATCAACTGAATGAAATTAAGCATATTTCTTCATATATCTTCCAAGAAAAAATTGAAGGAAGTATATGCACTGTTGATTATGTTAGAGATCCATTAACAGGCAGATCGTTTTGTGTACCTCGTGAAGAGTTACTACGTACTAAGAATGGTGCTGGTACAACTGTGAGAATATTCCATAATGAAAAGTTGGAAAGTATGGTGAAATATATTGGTGAAAAACTGCAAATCAGTGGTGTAGTAAACATGGAATTCATAAACCATGATGATGATTTTTATCTCATAGATATAAATCCACGCTTTTCTGCGGGTATTGCTTTTTCTTGTAAGTCTGGCTATGATTTCATCAATGCACATCTGGCATGCTTCATGGGACAACCTATAAAATACAGCGATGGCTTCGCTACAGGTATATTTGTGAAATACTATGTTGAATCATAAAATGCTTCCAAATAGTACTTTAACTATTTAAGTAATTAGTGTTCAATAAAAATATACGAGTTTATTAATTAAATAGTCCCCTTAGAGAGGGGACAAATGGATTCTTGGACATCCTAGAAAAAGTCTTTTTGAATCACTTAAGAGGACATTGCTTGTTAATGAAGTGCTTATGATCTGCAAAGTTTCATATGTTGAGCCTATTTCAATTGTGTATCATGATGGACAATAGCCACGCGACAATAAGTGATAAATGTTTCATATAGCGGTAGCCATCATACAAGTATACGTAGCTGTTTAGCAGAGTTCTATTCAGAGCTTCGGTAAGTTGAGCGAACACGTATTTGTCTTGAAACATAGTAACCAATTATTTTTGGCTGCAAAGTTGCAAAATCAAGTCCATTTCATTGCTAAATACTGCATAAACACTATAATTCACCCTTTTTAAAGAGTGAATTACCCTTTTTTATTGGATATTATTGTAATATATTATAGAATTAGTAAATGTATTATATGGAAAAGAAAATTTTGGTTTCAATACAATGCTTGGTATATAACCATGAATCTTATTTGCGTCAGTGTCTTGATGGTTTTGTTATGCAAAAAACCAATTTTAAATTTGAGGCAATTGTACATGATGATTGTTCAACTGATGGATCTGCTGCGATTATACGTGAATATGCGGAGAAATATCCTGATATTATTAAGCCTATTTACGAGACGGAGAATCAATATTCAAAACATGATGGAAGTCTTGATAGAATAATGAACTCCGCATGTAAAGGCAAGTATATTGCTTTGTGCGAGGGTGATGACTATTGGACAGATCCTTTAAAATTGCAGAAACAATATGATGTGCTTGAAAACTCTCATAATGTTATATTAGTTTATACGAACTATAATGTCGTTGATGATAAGAACAATTATTTAATATTAGCCTTTTGGGAAAAAAATAAAGAAAGATCTCATTCGGGGGATAATTTCCCAGACTTAGTAAAAGGAAATTATATAATGACATTGACTACAATGTTTCGTAGGGAACTGCTGACTAATTCATTATTGAAAAAGTGTAAAAATACAATGGATTTGAATTATTTTCGAGCAGCTTCCACTATGGGTGACTTTTCGTATATTCCAGAGGTTACTGCTTCTTATAGAAGGAATCCAACTGGGATGACAATGTCTAATCATTCCATAATAGATAGAAATGCAAAACAAATTAATTTATTTTATAATCATTTCTATTTGAAAGCATTCTATAAAAAATATAAATTATGTACTAGGTTGAAAATTAAATATTTCATGATCGTTGATGCTTTTAGCCTACGATATGATAAGCCATTTAATATTTATAAATATTATTGTGGGTTAGATAAAACCATGTTTTTATTCTGTCCCATAGCTTTATTATATTATATTTATAAACGAATACATAAAATCTTAATCAAATGATAATTTTACTTTTTGTACTTTGCATTATTTGCGCAGTAATAAATTGGAAAATAAGTGTTCCGCTTTATTTAATTTGTGCTTTGTGGATAAATGATACTGTGACTTTAGGCTCAATTTCTTTTATGAATGCAATATTTTTTTTTCTTTCTGCATTATTTATGGTAAAAAC
>JAJWJX010000016.1:0-60899 GCA_021623045.1 Segatella copri
CAAAGGTAAGAACTTTTACGATAAAGGGCAAGGTATAAATGCGGAGACGCTTACACGGATTTCTAGAAGACGCAAGGCAATGCAGAGAGCTGCTGCATGATGGTCTTAGCCATGCGAGAGTGACCGGCATCGTTTGGATGAAGACGGTCGGTATCCGGCTTGTTAAACATCTGCGCACCAGCATCGTAAAGAGGGAAGAGACCGGAAAGGGAGTTGAGGTCGATGACCGGAACAGCCCAGACATTGCCTGTTTCCTTGATAGCTTTCACGTATTCATCGAAGAAGATGCCACGCGCATTCTCGTACATCTCATCTGGCTGGATGTTCTTGTCACCACTGGCAAAGAGAGCACGATGCACAGGAGTCATTACCACGATTTGCTTTGTAGGATACATCTGCTTCAACTTCGACATGGCGATGTTGATGCGGCCTTTCAATGTATTCTTGTCCATGCAGAAGTGGCGGTGGCGGCGCTGTACCATTTCGCTTGGCTTGTGGCGGGCTACTCTCACGCTGTCGAAAGTCTCCGTGTACCATTCGCCTACTGGCACACCGTTGTTGTAATCGTTGGTTCCCATAAAGATGAGGATGGCATCGAAATCATCACCATGCTCCTTCTGGAGCTGGTCTGCCTGACGGGGGATATCGTTCCATTGTCTGCCGCTCACGCCATAAACATAAGGGGTGATGCCGAGCCATTCCTGCAGGAATCCCCAGTATTTCACTTTTGATGCCTTGATGTTAGGGTCGGTGATGGAGTCGCCGAAGTAAGCCACCTTCTTTCCCTTCCAGGGATGCTGAAGGTTCTTGAATGTCTTTTCTTTTTCGACAATTTCTTTCTTGCTCATCGCCTTTTGGGCGAAGGCGGGTAGGGTTGGCATCGCCAAAGTCAAGGCGAGTGCCAGGGTAATCATTGTTTGTTTCTTCATTGCTAGTTTGTTTTTATTTTTTTTTTCTGAGTGCAAAGGTACGGCAAAAATCTCAAACGGCGCAACATTTATTGTTCAAATATCAGTCTTTTTCTGTTTTTTTTGTAATTTTGCAGCCGCTAATAGAAATGAGTATTTATAATAGGTATATTATTAAGGATGACAGTCAGTTTGAGTAATTTGAGTAATTTAAGTGATTTGGCGCGCAAGCGAGTGGCGGTTGCGGCTTATTATTTTGTTCCGGGAGTCGTGTTTGCCAGTTGGGCAAGCCGTATTCCGGATGTAAAACAGATGTTGCATCTGAGCAACGGACAGTTGGGAACTGTGCTCTTTGCCATCCCTATCGGCCAGCTTCTGATGATGGCTTTCTCGGGTATCCTGGTGAGTAGATTTGGCAGCAAGAAGATGCTGGTTCTGTCAGAACTGCTCTATGCCCTGGTACTTTTCTGCATCGGTAGCAGTACTACGGTTTTTCATCTGATTTTGAGTCTTATTGCTTTCGGAATGATGGCGAATCTGATGAATATTGCCACCAATACGCAGGCATGTCTGATAGAGAAGATGTATGGGCGCAACATCATGTCGTCGTTTCATGGTCTGTGGAGTCTGGGTGGATTCTCCGGTGGTATCATCGGAGCTGTCTTTGCCAATACTTTGCTCCCGATAGATGTCCACTTTGGAACTATCCTGGCTCTGAGTATTCTCATTGTTGCTGTCGGTTTCCGCTTTCTGATTAATGATGCCACGGCGAAGGCTGAAGAGGAGGATGTTCCGAAGTTCTCTTTCAAGACCATCGACCCGATTCTTTTCCTCTTGGGACTGATGGGATTTGCAGGCATGTTCTGTGAAGGTACCGTTTACGATTGGAGTAGCGTATATTTTTCATCAGTAGTAAAACCCGATGAGGCTTTTATCCGTGCGGGCTATGTGGCTGGTATGGGTGCGATGACGTTGGGTAGATTCATGGCTGATGGGTTTGTTACGAAATATGGTCCAGCCAGAGTATTGAAGGTTTGTGGTGGTTTGATATTGGGTGGTTTGTGGCTGGCTGCAGCCTTGCCTTATCTCATTCCTGCCACCTTGGGTTTCCTGCTGGTAGGTTTCGGCATTTCTTCGTCGGTTCCTATCTGTTACAGTATCGCCGGAAAATTGGGAACCATCAAGGCGAGCATCGCTATTACCATCGTTTCGAGCATCAGTTTCTTCGGTTTTCTGGTAGGACCTCCGGTTATCGGATGGCTTGCTGAGGCTACCGGTCTCCGCATTGCCATCAGCATTGCCGCCTGCCTGGGTCTGATGATAGCGTTTGTTGCCGCAAAGGTAGGAAAGAGATTATCCTGAATAAGGAAACGGTTGATGTCTTCTAATGATATGATTGATGTCGTTCAGGTATATGACTGATAACGTTCTAGTATATGACTAAAATCTTCCAAACAGTTACTTGAAGTCTTTCAGATATATAGAATAAGTCTTCTGGATATATTATATAGTAAGCCGCACAACAGCTGATGTGCGCTTGCACAACAGGTGTTGTGCGAGCGTCGCTCAGCTGTTGTGCGGCTGTCGTTCAGGTGTTGTGCGCTCTCTTTGTTTGTTTTCTTAAAGCTGACACCTTGATTAGATAAACAAACATCCTATCTGGAAGACCAGGGCTGATACTACCCATGCCAATAGCGTGGTGTAGCCGGCGGCGAAGCCTGCCCATTTCCAACTGCCCGTCTCGCCCTTGATGGCAGCGATGGTGGCGATGCAAGGGAAGTAGAGTAATACGAAGAGGAGGAAACAGTAGGCGGTGAGCGTTGCCTTCGCTGCTGCCTCGGCATCGCTGTAACCGTAGGTCTTCTTCAGGTCTGAAGTCATCTGCTTCTTCAAGACTTCGTATTTTCCGTCTTCATCGTTGTAATCCTGATCATCAGAGAAACTGTCGTTGTTGCTGTAGAGCACGCCCATCGTTGAGGCTACAATCTCCTTGGCACCCACACCGGAAACCAAGCCCACATCCAGTTTCCAGTCGAAACCCTGTGGGGTGAAGATAGGCTCGATGGTCTTACCGATTCTGCCGATATAGCTCTGCTCCTGCTGTGCCTGGTTATCAAGTTCCTCATTGTGAGGGAAGTAGCCCAATGCCCAGACGATGATACTTGCCACGAGGATGATACCACCCATCTTCTTCAGATACTGCTTACCCTTTTCCCAGGTATGGCGGCCTATCGCCTTCCAGGTAGGGAAGCGGTAAGGAGGCAACTCCATTACGAACGGGGTATCTTCGCCCTTCACCACGAAACTGGCAAAGATGCGGCTCAATATCACGGCAAGGAAGATGCCGATGAGATAGAGCGATACCATGATGAGTGAACGGTATTGGATGGCAAAGAATGTTCCGATGACCATGATGTAGATTGGCAGACGAGCCGAACAGCTCATCAATGGCAGAATCAGCATCGTAATCAGACGCGACCGGTGACTCTCGATGGTTCTTGTTGCCATCACGGCAGGTACGTTACATCCGAATCCCATAATCAGCGGAATGAATGATTTGCCATGCAAGCCCATCTTGTGCATCAGCTTATCCATGATGAAGGCTGCACGAGCCATATATCCCGAATCCTCCATATAAGAGATGAAGAAATACAGAATCAGAATCTGTGGCAGGAATACGATTACGGCACCTACACCACCAATCACACCATCTACCAGCATATCCTTTACAGGTCCGTCCGGCATCGTATTGCTGATGAACTCGCCCAACCAGGCCACGCCGTCCTCAATCCATCCCTTAGGAATCTCGCCCAGTACGAAGGTGGCTGAGAACATGATGAACAACAGGAGAATGAAGATTGGGAATCCTACATATTTGTTGGTCAGGATACTGTCGATAAGGTGGGTTACCTGATAGGTATCCTTTGCCTTGCCCGGTTCATAGCCCGCTTCCTGCAATGCGCCATGAATAAAACCGTATTTGGCATCCATGATGGCGGTTTCGCTATCCTCCAAAGTCTCTTCTTTCACACGCTTGGCTGCCTCGTCACGGGCTGCGAAGATTTCCTTGGCTGATTTCAGATGACTTACGTATTCCTCAGCATGCTTGTCGTTCTCCAACAGTTTGATGGAGAGGTATCTGGTGGAGTAGCGCTGGCGGATGGAATCATCTACCTTCAGATATTCCTGAATATGTTCGATACCATGCTCTATCTCATGACCGTGGTTGATGTGGATATGGCGATAGTGAGCGCTGGAATCCTCCTTGCCTTCGTAAAGTTCGATGATGGTCTCGAAGAGTTTATCTACGCCTCGGCCATTGGTAAAGACGGTAGGAATCATCGAGATTCCGAAGAGTTCTCCCAGTTTGTCGTAGTCGATGTTGTCGCCACGCTTTTCTGTTTCATCAAACATGTTGAGGGCGCAGACCATACGGATGTGCATGTCTATCAACTGGGTAGTGAGATAGAGGTTGCGCTCCAGATTGCTGGTGTCGATGACGTTGATGACGATATCCGGCGTATGCTCGATAAGCTGCTTGCGCACATAAAGCTCTTCCGGAGAATAGGCAGAAAGCGAATAGGTGCCCGGCAAATCTACCAGGTTGAAATGATAGCCGTTGAAATCGGCTTCACCTACCTTTGCATCCACGGTTACACCACTATAGTTGCCCACACGTTCGTGAGCACCCGAAGCAAAGTTGAAGAGGGAAGTCTTTCCACAGTTTGGGTTACCTACCAAAGCTACGTTGATGACGCGGTGGAGTCGTTCAGCTTCCTGCTCAGCCAAAGCCTCATTGCTGGCATTGTCTTTTCTTTCAGCTACGAGCATTTTGTCGCCGAGTGCATTCTCATCGTTGTTTACAGTATCTGTTGCTTGTGAGTCAATTACCTGCTGGCGGTCTACTTCGTCAGCTTTATTCAGTTGGGCATCATGTTTGGCCTCTTCGATGGAAACCACCTCGATATGGTCAGCTTCGCTATGACGAAGAGAAACTTCATAGCCCATGATTTTGTATTTTACAGGGTCCTGAAGCGGGGCGTTGAGAAGTACATCAACCTTCTTGCCCTTGATGAATCCCATCTCGATGACTCTCTTGCGGAAGCCACCATGACCGGATACCTTGACGATAACGCCACTTTCACCTGTTTTAAGTTCTGATAATTTCATATATCTTTCCTTGTTTTAATCTTGTTCTTTTCTTTGGGGCATGACCTCATGGTCAGCTCTTTTTTCTTTTCGACTGCAAAAATACTAATAATTTTTTGCAACTTGGTAGCAATAATGTAGTTTTAAAACAAAAATACCTAGAAATGATGAGAGTATCATCAAATCTAGGTATTCTTATCATTATTTCTGATGATGGATGTTTAAAGGTGACTCTTTACCAGAATAATATTATGAGTCCACTTGAAAAAGTCAGAGCACTATCAACTAAAAGTTAAACAGCAAAAAAAAAAACCAAATAGGTTCTTTTGTGCTATAAAGTTCATACAGAATAGTTCTTCTTATGCTTTTAAGTTTTAAACTGTAAGCATTTCGAGGTGCCCCTCTGTTTTGATGGCACTTTTCAAGGTGTCTCATACTATAAAATGCAGAAACTACATGATTAGCTATTGCGTAGTCTTAATCCAAGGCTTTTTGTTTAGCGATTAAAAAAGTAAGATATGTTTAATAAAAAACTCTTTTCCTTTGGGTTTTCTAAATTCCATATATCTTTAGTTGGCTTTATTATACTTTGGACTGCACCTATTCCGATTTGAAAATTAGTAATATTGATGCCTATGTTTCCTTGAAATCCAAAATCAAATCTTTTGTATGCTCCACAAGTAAATAAATCATTTTTGTCGTTTTCTAATTCAGCGTAGTCGATATTGTAATTGCCAAATAAGCCATAAGCTAAGTATGGTCCAAAGTCAAAAAATATATTACTTTTTGTATTTATTATTAATTTATATCCGATTGATATTGGAATTTCTAAGTAATAGGTATGTGTAGTTCTTGTATGTTTTTCTTCTTCTATGTCGTAAATGTCGTCTTTCCAACCTTTTTCTGATATTTTTAGCTTGGAAGTAAAATAAAAGTTTCCAATTCTATTTTGGTTGAAATTATATTCTCCAATAAAACCAATCGCCCATCCTATATGGGTTCTGTATTTTTGGGGTTGATTTATAGCAATATGGCTAGTTATTCCATATTGAAATTTTTGTGCATAGCATGCTATGCACAAAAATAATCCGCTTATGAGAATCAATTGTCTTTTCATATCTATAAATTTATAAGATTATAGCACCATACAACTTCTTTTGGTTTACAAGGATACCAAAGGTCATATTTTATGCCAGATAGGTCTGAAATGATATGATAAATTTTTGTAACAAATGTGATGGTGTTTCCACTTTGATTGCTTGAGTATCCTCTTTCAGATGAATTCGTAGGGTTGAGACCACAATTTGGGGATTCTGCTGGTGAAAAGAAAAAATTGGTTCCTAAACCATCAATAGTCTTGCTATAATTTACTGTATAGAAATCCATTAAATAAATCTGTTGGTAAATACCCAATTTTTTAGCAAGTTCTTTGGTTATTGCAACTTTTTTAGCTTTAGAAGTCGTATATGAAGTGTATCCTGTTAGAGTGTAAGGTGTAATGGATGCACGTGTTTGTGGAAGCTTTGAATTTGAATTATTCCATGTTTTGTAAATGTTGTAGTCGTTAGCACTTTGGATTTCTAATTGAATTATGTCATTAGATTTAGATGTGCTGTTCGACATCAAGTCTTCTGCAGTGTTATTTTCACAGCCAGTGAATAATACTGCAATAGTGCCAATTAATGTAAAAATGTTTTTTTTCATTGTATATTATTTTTTTTATTATTAAAGGACATTGAGTGTATGCGGGCATACGCTCAATGTCTATTAGATATTACAGATTTCTGCCGTGGCAGTTCTTAAACTTCTTGCCGCTTCCGCATGGACATGGGTCGTTAGGACGTGGCATGCGCTCAGCACGGTATGGAGTGCGGTTTACTTCTGCGCCCTCTCGGGTATCCTGGTTAGCAGCTGCCTCCTGTGCCTCACGCTCTGCATCCAGGTCAACCTTACTCTCTACATAGTTCTGCTGAGTGCGCTGCTCAGGAGCTGCCTCCTGAACAGGCTGCTCTTGTTCCATTACTGGAATCTGACCACGCATCAGGATACTTGCAATACGGTCGTACATGTCATTGATCATGGCATCCCAAACCTTGGCACTCTCCAACTTAAAGATGAGGAGAGGATCCTTCTGCTCGTAGCTTGCATTCTGTACAGAGTGCTTCAGTTCGTCGAGCTTGCGGAGGTTCTCCTTCCAGTCGTCATCTATAATCTGGAGAACAACGCTCTTCTCAAACTCCTTCACTACGTTCTTAGCCTCGCTCTCGTATGCCTCCTTGAGGTTGCAAGGAATATTGTACATGCGCTTGCCGTCTGTGATAGGCACCATGATGCGCTCGTATATAGCACCCTGGTTTTCGTATACCTGCTTGATGATAGGCATAGCTGTAGCCTGGATGCGGTCTGTCTTACGCTTGAATGTAGCCATAGCCTCCTGGAAAGCACGCTCTGCCAAATCCTCACGTCTGCCGTTCTCATACTCATCCTCGTTGAATGGAATCTCCATAGCAAGAACTTTCAGGAACTCTTCCTTGGCACCGAAGAAGTCGTTGTTGTTAACGATGTTCAATACGCGGTCCCAGATGATGTTGGCAATATCCATACCGATACGCTCACCCATGAGGGCGTGGCGACGCTTCTCGTAGATAACGGTACGCTGACGGTTCATCACGTCATCATACTCCAAGAGGTGTTTACGGATACCGAAGTTGTTTTCCTCAACCTTGCGCTGGGCACGCTCGATACTCTTGCTGATCATTGGGCTCTCGATACGCTCGCCATCCTCGAAACCGAGACGGTCCATTACCTTGGCGATACGCTCTGAAGCGAACAGACGCATCAGTTTATCTTCCAATGATACATAGAATACAGAAGAACCTGGGTCACCCTGACGACCGGCACGACCACGGAGCTGACGGTCTACACGGCGGCTCTCATGACGTTCTGTACCGATGATGGCAAGACCACCTGCAGCCTTTACCTCTGGAGTCAGCTTGATATCGGTACCACGACCTGCCATGTTGGTAGCGATGGTTACGGCACCCTTACCGTTTACTGAGCGACCTGCCTCGGCTACAATCTGAGCCTCCTGCTGGTGCAGCTTAGCGTTCAATACATTATGAGGAATGTTGCGCATCTTCAACATCTTGCTCAACAACTCAGAAATCTCGACAGATGTTGTACCTACCAAGACTGGGCGACCTGCATTACGTGTCTCCTCGATTTCGTCGATAACTGCACGATACTTCTCGCGGGCTGTCTTGTATACACGATCATCCAAGTCCTTACGCTGGATAGGGCGGTTGGTTGGAATCTCAACAACATCGAGTTTGTAGATATCCCAGAACTCACCTGATTCAGTACTTGCTGTACCGGTCATACCGGCGAGCTTGTGGTACATACGGAAGTAGTTCTGAAGTGTGATGGTAGCGAAGGTCTGTGTAGCAGCCTCTACCTTTACATGCTCCTTAGCCTCAATAGCCTGGTGCAAACCATCGCTCCAGCGACGGCCTTCCATGATACGTCCTGTCTGCTCATCCACAATCTTCACCTGTCCGTCCATGACAACATATTCGTCGTCCTTATTGAACATGGTGTAACCCTTCAGGAGTTGCTGCAGGGTGTGAACACGTTCGCTCTGTACACCATAGTGAGCCAGCATCTCGTCTTTCTTGTCAAGACGTTCCTGGTCGGTAAGGTCTGTGCGTGCCTCGAGTTCACTCATTTCTGTTGTGATATCAGGCAATACGAAGAGTTCCTTATCGTTTACCTGCTTAGCCAACCAGTCTGTACCCTTATCGGTCAGGTCGGCAGAATTCAGTTTCTCGTCTACTACGAAGTACAATGGCTCAGTAGCCTTAGGCATCTCACGGTTGTTGTTTGCCATGTAGTACTCCTCGGTCTTCAGCAGACCAGCCTTGATACCTTCCTCAGAAAGATACTTGATCAATGGCTTGTTCTTAGGCAATGCCTTGTAAGAACGGAAGAGTGCGAGGAAGCCTTCATCAAGGAGTTCCTGATTCTTGGCTTTTGTACCTTCGTTAATCTTCTGCTTAGCCTCGGCGAGCAATTCTGTAGCCTGCTTGCGCTGTACCTCATAAAGTTTCTCGACCAATGGCTGATACTGCTCAAACATCTGGTCGTCGCCCTTTGGAATAGGACCGGAGATGATCAATGGGGTACGGGCATCATCAATCAACACAGAGTCGACCTCATCGACGATGGCGTAGTTGTGCTGGCGCTGTACCAGGTCGGCTGGGTTGGTAGCCATGTTATCACGAAGATAATCGAAACCAAACTCGTTGTTGGTACCGAAGGTGATATCTGCCAGGTATGCCTTGCGACGCTCGTCGGAATTAGGACGGTGCTTGTCGATACAATCTACAGAGAGACCGTGGAACATATAGAGAGGTCCCATCCACTCAGAGTCACGCTTAGCCAAGTAGTCGTTCACGGTAACGACGTGAACACCATTACCAGTCAAGGCATTCAGGAAGATAGGTGTTGTACCTACAAGGGTCTTACCCTCACCGGTAGCCATCTCGGCAATCTTACCCTGATGGAGAACAACACCACCGAAGAGCTGTACATCGTAGTGAATCATTTCCCACTTCATATCATTACCGCCGGCTGTCCAGTGGTTGTGATAGATAGCCTTGTCGCCATCGATGGTTACGAAGTCGTTAGCTGGGTTTGAAGCCAACTCGCGGTCGAAGTCGGTAGCTGTAACAACAGTCTCCTCGTTTTCTGCGAAACGGCGAGCTGTATCCTTTACGATGGCAAAAACCTGAGGCAATACCTCGTTGAGGACAACCTCATACTTGTCGAGTGCTTCCTGCTCCAACTTATCGATCTGGTTGAAGATACCTTCACGCTCATCGATAGGAGTGTCTTCGATTTTAGCCTTGAGTTCAGCAATCTTTGCCTTTTCCTCGTTGGCATACTCTTTTACGTACTTCTGGATTTCCTTTGTTTTTGCACGAAGTTCGTCATTGCTTAAGGCCTGCATCTTAGGATACTCTGCCTTGATCTTTTCTACGATTGGCTGAATCAACTTCATATCGCGAGTTGACTTGTTGCCAAACAATGACTGAAGAATTTTGTTAAAGTTCATTGTATATTTATTTTTTATTATTATTCGAAATATAGGAGTTAAAGAAGTTAAGGAGTTAAAGAAGTTAAGACAAATGCTGTTCTGTCAGTCCTTTTTCCTCTTCTGCTTTTTCCTGTTGTTTGTTTACTAGCTTGCAAATTTACTAAAAATATCCGTAAATCTGCAAGGAATTGCCAATTATTACCTGTTTTTATGGCAAATCTTCTGAGTTTTGCTTACAAAAAGCGCAAAATCAGCAGTCTGGACCTCGAATAACAATACTCCCATACGGAACTTTGTATCTGTGCTCCGTAGGGGATTCATAATAAATATGTGAATGAATGTCTGTCAGAATGTCAGAAGAATGGGCAGCAAGTGTTGCCGACAAGGTAGGATGGTGCGCTGCGATGCTTTCATCTTCTGATGCCGCCTTAATGGCTTTGAGCACGCAGAGGATGTCCTCCTCCAATGCCTTCGCCTCCGGTTGCTGGATGAATTCATCGTAGGATATATCCGTGAGCGCAAACTTCAGCGCCTGCTGATAAGTCTGTGCCTCCATGCCGGTTGCCGCCAAGACAACTAAAAGGGCTGTGATATATCTGTTTACCATCATTGTTGTTTATCTTCTTCTGTTCCGGAAACGATGTTGTGCCAATCGTTTCCTTACGTATATTTTAATGTCTATTTATTCTTTCTGAATTTCTTTACGATATGCTTCTGCAAACCGTAATTGTTTGGACTTAAATCCATCATGGTCGACTTGACGCAGTATCTCGCTAGCAAAGAAAGTGCCAAAATACTCATACCCTCAGCATAGTTCTGCCATATCTGCATGAACAGGGCAATGAGCAGAAGCCATCCCAGGAGTTCGAAATACCAATACTGACGACCTGCTTTCATCCTCTTGATGGTCTTCCATGCAAAGATGAGGTTGAGCGGATTCAGTATCAGAATCTGGAAATTTATCTGTACAGTAGGATGCTGCGAGAAGATCATGGTAAAGAGAATCAGTCCCGGTAATCCTGTCAGGACAAGCAGAATGGCATCAAACCACCAGTAGTTTTTCTTTTTTACACATTCTCTTACCGTTGTTCCTATGATGATGATTGCCAGAACTATGGCTATCATTTGTGGTGTAACAGGAGCATCGTCTGTTATTTGTGCCTGGGCAGGGATAATGTCGGATGTTTCATCTACCAGAGTGATATAGCCGCTGGCACTTGTTGCATTGGTTTTGCCGTCTGCAATCTGAGATGCATCAATAAAGTCGGTTCTTCCTTCTGTGGCAAAGTCTTTGCTCAGATTGTCTGGCAGGAACTCCCATTCTCTTTGGGTGATAGGACGGTCTGCCTGACAACCCAGAAGAAGGTCATTGCCGAATCTTGCCCAGCGGTGCTGTCCGTTGAGTTTGTGAATCTCTTCCCTATAGGTAGAAGTGGTAGGGGTATCTTTAAAGTTGGTACTCTGGTTCCCAATGTTGGAGAGAATCATCTCGCGTGCCCGGGTCGTACAGTTATCATAGAAGAAATTGTAACGGTATACGCGGTTCTCCGGCTGTGCATTCTTGTCGATGCTTCTCAGAATTCCCAGTTTCTCTGTACGGGAGAGACGGAGGCGCTGCTGTCTTACCCATCTGCCTTCATGTGCATATTCGGCGATGAAGTCGCTCATCGGGTAGATGCCAATCTGATAATCGGTGAGTCCGAAAACAAAGCGGAGCACAAAGCAACTTTGGTTAAAACTGAACATACCCCAGTTGACGGCAACGTCGGTTCCCATAGCTTTGTTCTGGATTCGTAGGGCGGTATGTCCATAATACGACCACACCTCCTGGCCTGGTCCGCAAGTCAGAAGAGAGATGTCAACAGAATCGAGCCACGCAGTAGCTTCTTCATTGACACGACTGTTCTGCACAGAAATATCAGAGTCCTTGTCTCTAGAAAAATCCTGTGCAGCCACTTCAGTAGTTAAATTGATTAAAATTACTGCTAAAATGGCACTAAAAATATGCTTAAAACGTTTCACGATGCAAAAATACCTTATTATTTTCAATTATCCTTCTTTTTTCTAGATTTTTTTTAATACTTTTGCACTCTGAATATAATTTTGAATGATTATTAAAGAATGAGAAAGCTTTTTTTAGCAACCCTATTGTTGGGTTCAGCCCTTATGGTTAATGCCCAAAGTGGTACTAATTCGCCATACAGCCAGTATGGTCTCGGCATCTTGTCGGACCAGACTTCTGGTTTTAATCGCGGTATGAATGGAGTCGGTCTCGGCTTTCATGAGCATAATCAGGTAAACTATCTCAACCCTGCATCTTATGCTTCGATTGATTCAATGACTTTCATCCTTGATGCCGGCATCTCTGGTCAGGTGACAAATTTTGAAGAGAATGGTGTGAAGAAGAATGCCAACAACTCAAACTTTGAGTATGTTGTTGCAGGCTTCCGCTTGCTGCCACATGTAGGTATGAGCTTCGGTATCATCCCTTTTACCAATGTGGGCTATAATTATTCTGCATCAGAATGGGTGAATGCTGACAAGGAAGCTTACTATACCAATACCTATTCCGGCGATGGCGGTTTGCATCAGGCATACATCGGTGCAGGTTGGGAACCGGTCAAGGGTTTGTCTGTAGGTGCCAATTTCTCTTATCTCTGGGGTAGTATTGACAGAAGCGTATCTAACAGCTACAGCAATTCTTATTACAAGACCCTTACCCGCTATTATTCTATGCAGGTGAACAGCTATAAGGTAGATTTCGGTGTACAGTATACCCATCAGTTCTCAAAGAAAGATTGGGCTACCGTGGGTGTTACCTTCTCGCCTGGACATGGTCTGGGGGCTTCTGCTGATATGAAAATCATTTCAAATGATACTCAGAATGGTGTAACCGATACCACCGCTTACTCTATCGACAAGGCTTACAAGTTGCCTACCATGATTGGTGCGGGTGTGATGTGGAATCATAACAACCAGTGGAAGGTTGGCTTTGATTACAGTCTGCAGAAGTGGGGTAGCTTGGGTTATCCTAGTTTCGATGGAACCAACTATGCATTGAAAGATGGTATCTACAAGGATAGAAGCAAGTTCAATCTCGGTGCCCAGTATTGCTATGGAGAGCGCAATCGTGCATTCTTCAAGCGTGTCCAGTATCGTGTAGGTGCCAGCTACGCCACACCTTATTATAAAATGAATGGTGTTGATGGTCCGAAGGAAATATCTGTGAGCGCTGGTTTCGGTATTCCTATCATGAACTCGTACAACAACCGTTCTATGCTGAATATCAGCGGTCAGTGGGTGAAGAGTTCGGCTAAGGATCTGATTAAGGAAAATTCTTTCCGTATCAATATCGGATTCACATTCAACGAGGATTGGTTTAAGAAGTGGAAGATGGATTAATCTTCCGCTTATATATAATAATGTATAGAATCTCTATATAATAATGTATAGAATAAAAGGCTCTTATGTTGTCGGTATCCTGATGTTCCTGATTTTGGCTGGTTGCCAGAACCAGGTAGAACATACTGCGCCCGCCATCCGTCCGCAAGACTCGGTGGCGATGATGACGTCGTATGGCGTAAATACATTGGTCAGCGACTCGGGAGTTATGAAATATCGCATCGTTACAGAACGGTGGGAGGTGAATACCAGCAAGAATCCATCTTTGTGGATCTTTGATAAGGGACTTTTGCTGGAGCAGTTTGATGAGAAATTCCATATTAACAGCTATATCCAGTGTGATACAGCTTATTATTATGATCAGCAGAAAATATGGAAACTCTATGGTAGGGTGAGTATCCTAACCAAAGATGGTTTGCGCTTTAATAGTGAGCAGCTTACCTGGGACCAGAATAAGCATGAATTGTCAAGTAACGTATTCAGTAAACTTGTTACTCCGGAAAGAACGCTTCAGGGTTCTCATTTCTGGAGTGATGAAAAGATGACGCGCTATTATGTGAGCAATTCGAAGGGTAGCTTTGAAAAGGGAGACCTGACAGGAGGCGGTGGCGGTGCCGATACGTTGAGCAGCCAGCCTGATTCTGTCAAGAATAACTTCCGTCAGCCGGCTACACCAGTCAGAGCCACTACGATTCCTATCATGCACTAATTAAAAAGAAAAAAGATATAATGAATGAACAGGTGGATATGAGTTTAGTCGTAGGCATTCTCATTACGATGGTTTTCTCTGCATTCTTCAGCGGAATGGAGATTGCCTTCGTCTCTTCCAACCGCATGTTGGCGGAGATGGATAAGGAGAAAAACGGCCTTACGCAACGACTGTTATCTTTGTTTTATAATCATCCGAACGGCTTTGTCAGTACCATGCTCGTGGGCAACAATATAGCCCTTGTAGTTTATGGTATCCTGATAGCCCGACTTTTCGACAATACGATTTTCGCAGGATTTGATGCAGCCTTTACTGTGCCTGCAGATACCATTCTGTCTACGCTGATAGTCCTCTTTACTGGCGAGTTTCTGCCAAAGACTCTTTTCAAGTCTAATCCGAATCGCTTGCTTTCTATCTTCAGTCCGATAGCTTATCTGTGCTATGTAGTATTGTGGCCTATCAGTAAGTTCAGTACTTTCTTGAGTAAGTGTCTGCTGCGTCTGGTGGGTATGAAGATGGATGCAGAGGGGACAGATGAAGGCTTTTCTAAGGTAGATCTTGATTATCTTGTGCAGTCAAGTATCGATAATGCTACCAATGAAGATGAAATTAATGATGAGGTGAAGATATTCCAGAATGCCCTTGATTTCTCCGATACTAAAGTACGCGACTGTATGGTGCCCCGTACTGAGATTCAGGCTGTTGAAATGGATACTTCTCTCGAAGAACTGCAGCAGAAATTCATAGAGAGTGGTAATTCGAAAATCATTGTATATGAAGAAGATATAGACCATATTGCGGGATATATTCACAGTTCCGAACTGTTCCATCATCCTTCCCGTTGGCAGGATCACATCCGTACACTTCCTTTTGTGCCGGAAACCATGCAGGCGCAGAAACTGATGCAGACTTTCTTGCAGCAGAAGAAGTCATTAGGTATCGTTGTAGATGAGTTTGGCGGTACTAGCGGTTTGGTGAGTCTGGAAGATATCGTTGAGGAAATCTTCGGTGATATAGAAGATGAGCACGATTCAGCCAAATATGTAGCTAAGAAAACCGATGATGGTGACTATCTCCTTTCTGCACGACTGGAGATTGACAAGGTGAACGATATGTTTGGTCTTGAACTGCCGGAAAGTGATGAATATATGACTGTGGGCGGTTTGATATTGCATGAATATCAGAGTTTTCCTAAACTCAACGAGGTGATTAAGTTTGATAACTTCGAGTTCAAGATTATCAAGTCAACATCCCGTAAAATAGAGCTCGTTAAACTCCACATCATCAAATAGCTGAGTGAGAAAAGGGATTTTTTTGCTTTTTTTGAGGTAATAGTCAAAAAAGATAGCAAAAAATTCCCTTTTCTCGTATTATTTTTGTATTTTTGCAGACAATTGGCTACTAGCATCAAAAGTGGTTCAATCTAAACTTAGGAAAAAATAAAAATAATAATAATAATTAAAACGTAATGGCAGCATTAGGAACAATTAGAAAAAGAGGCGTGATACTGGTTTGTATCATCAGTTTCGGCCTTTTCGCCTTTATTGCCGAAGAAGCTTTCCGCTCTTGCGATTCTGCAAAGAATAATGAGCGCCAGCAGATTGGTGAGGTTTTGGGCGAAAAAATCAGCGTGCAGGATTTCCAGAAGCTCGTTGATGAGTATTCAGAAGTTATTAAAATGCAACAGGGTCAGGAAAATCTTCCTGAAGAGCAGATGAATCAGGTGAAGGATATGGTATGGAATACCTACATCCAGAACCAGATTATCGCTAAGGAAGCTAGCAAGTTGGGTCTCACTGTGACCGACGAAGAGCTTCAGGACATCTTGAAGACAGGTACTAACCCTATGCTTCAGCAGACTCCTTTCGTTAATCAGCAGACAGGTCGTTTCGATGCATCTTCTCTCCAGAAGTTCTTGGCAGACTACAAGGCACAGAAGGCTAACCCATCTGCTAACGCACAGATGATGGATCAGTATACCAAGATTTACAACTACTGGTCATTCATCGAGAAGACTCTCCGCCAGCAGACTTTGGCTCAGAAGTATCAGGCTCTTCTCGCCGGTTGCTTCCTGTCAAACCCTGTAGAGGCAAAGATGGCTTTCAAGGAGGAGAATGAAGAGAGCCAGATTCAGTTGGCTGCTTTCCCATACTCTGATATCCAGGATGATAAGGTGAAGATTTCTGAAAGCGATCTGAAGGCTAAGTATGATGAGATTAAGGCACGCTTTAAGCAGCCTGTTGAGAGCCGTGACATCAAGTTTGTAGATATCGAGGTTCAGGCTTCAAATGCAGACCGTGCTGCTCTTAACAAGGAATTTGCAGGTTATCACTCACAGTTGGCTGCTGCTGCAGATCCTACAGAGGTTGTACGTAAGTCAGCTTCTACTGTAGCATATCTTGGTATTCCTGTTTCAAAGGATGCTTTCCCACGTGATATCGCTGCTCAGCTTGATTCTATGGCTGTAGGTTCTACTTCTGCTGTTAAGGCTAATGCCGGTGACAATACATTGAACATCGTTAAGTTGGTAGCTAAGCAGGAATTGCCTGATTCAGTACAGTATCGTGTTATTCAGGTTGCTGCTAACTCAGTAGCTGAGGCTAAGACTAAGGCAGATTCTATTCAGGGCGCTATTGCCGGTGGTGCTGATTTCGAGGCTATTGCTAAGAAGTATGGCCAGACTGGTGACAAGGCTTGGATGACTACTAAGCAGTATGAGTATGCTCAGTCTATGGATAAGGACAACAAGACATTCATCAATACATTGAATACTGCAGCAGTTAACTCTTTGAACCAGCTTCAGTTGGGGCAGGGATATGTAGTTCTTCAGGTTCTTGACCGCAAGGCAATGGTCAGCAAGTATACTGCTGCCGTTATCAAGAAGCCTATCGACTTCTCTCAGGGTACTTACCGTACAGCTTACAACAAGTTCTCTAGTTTCGTAAGTGCTAATCCTAAGTCAGAGGATCTTTTGAAGAATGCAGCTAAGGAAGGTTACAAGGTTCAGGACTTGAAGGATATTACAACTTCTGTTCACTATGTAGCAAACATCCATTCTACACGCGAGGCTTTGAAGTGGATCTTCGATAGCAAGGAGGGTGAGATTTCACCTCTCTATGAGTGTGGTGACAACAACCACCTGTTGGTTGTGGTTCTTGATAAGATTCATCATATCGGTTATCGTGATTTGAATGATGCAGTTGTCAAGGAGACTGTTAAGGCAGAGGTGCTCAAGGATAAGAAGGCTGAGATGATTGAGGCTAAGTTGAATGGTGTTAAGAACATCGCAGCTGCTAAGGCTAAGGGTGGTAAGGTTTCTTCTGTAAACCAGATTACTTTTGCTGCTCCTGTATTCATCGCAGCTACTGGCGCTAGCGAGCCAGCTCTCTCTGGTGCTGTTGCAGGTACTAAGAAGGGTGCTTTCTCTGCTCATGCTGTGAAGGGTAACGCTGGTGTTTATCTCTTCCAGGTTACTAACAAGACTAATCGTCCTGTTAAGTTCGATGACAAGACATACGAGCAGAAGTGCCGCCAGAAGGCTATGCAGTATGCAGGTAACTTCATGAACGAGCTTTATCTGAACGCTCATGTTGTAGATAACCGCTACTTGTTCTTCTAATTCAGACTAGTAAATTCATTCCAATAAATAAAAAAGGTGTATTGCTCTTGGCAATACACCTTTTTTATTTATTGGGATATCTTTTATTGTATCTACAAGAATATCTTTTGGAGAAGCATTTTATCCGCGGCTCCACCAATGTTTCTTTTTGGGAGCTTCCTGCTGTTCGCCGAACTTCTGTTTCAGTACTCTGCGATAACTGGTATGGTTGGTGATAATCTGATAAATCTCCCCCCAATCAGGCAAACCGCCGATACCTCGGTCGTCAATGAACCAGTCGGCTTTGAGCTTGCGGGAGAAGTGATTATTGTTCTCCAGACTCTCTTCAGGATAATCCTTGTTTACAGCCCAGAATTCAACTCCTCTTTCTCTACACCATTCTACTGCCTCGTCCAGGAGTTTTCCTTCGCGTACGCTCCATAGAATAAGCTTGTGGTGGTCTCTAATCAACATCTTTAATGTTTCTGTGGCGAAAGGTAGCTCTGTACCAATCTTCGGGTACTCGTGGGTTACGATTGTACCATCAAAATCTACTGCAATTGTTGCCATATAGTCTTAATGTTTTTAAAATCTAAAAGAGTCTTCCTATCTGGATAGAAAGACTCTTTTCTTTGTTGTATGTATGTTCTTGATTACTTCTTGATACTGTTGTCGTTGGCATTGCCATAGTGGCTGTTGCTATAGTTACCATAGCTGCCATACTGACCATAAGTTCCATATTTGCCATACTTGCCGTATGATCCATAAGAACCATAGTTGCCATATTTACCATATTTGCCGTACTTACCAACACCATAATAGAAGCTGTGCTTCTTCTTAGAGAGGTCGACGCCATTGAGTACTAAGCACATGTTAGGCAATTTATTCTCGGCTTTCAAACCATTGATCATGCCGAAACTAGCCTTTGGAGTATAATCTGCGCGGCAGACGTATACACAGAGATTAGCCAGACGTCCAAGCTGCAAACTGTCGTTTACAAGACCTACAGGAGCCGTATCGAGGATAACATAGTCGTAATGTTCCTTCAACTGACTGATAATGTCGTCAAGGCTTGCTCTGGTTACTAACTCTCCTGGGTTAGGAGGAACGGGACCAGCCATAAGGAGGTCGAGTTTACTGTTGACACCCGAAGAGAGAATCTGTTTCTGAATGTCATCCCATGTATTATGGTCGTGTATAATCAGATTGGTGATACCATTATGGTGGTTGTCAATCTCAAAGAGCTCTGCCAGACGTGGCTTGCGGATATCCAGACCTACCATGATAACCTTCTTGCCCAGCAAGGCGAGCGAGATACCGATATTGGATGCCACGAATGTTTTACCTTCACCTGATGTAGAAGAGGTAAACATCATCACCTTCTCACCTTCTTTCAGCATAAACTGAATATTGGTACGCAGGCCACGGAAAATCTCCTCCATCAGGTTGTTTACATTCTGGTGAACCACAATGTCAGCCTTTCCTTCCTTCTTGGCAGCGTCGCTTGCCACAGGAATATCGGCAATGACAGGTATCTGAGTGAGTTTCATCACGTCTTCATGTCCCTCAATCTTGTACTTGAAGAATTCTCTCAGGAAGAGGATGCCGGCAGGGATTGCAATACCCAGTACCAGTGCTATCAGCATAATGATAGGATTCTTAGGACTAACCTTTCCTTCCAATGAAGGAGCATCGATAACCTTACCCTTGTCTGCCGTTGCTGCTAGCGAAATGGAGTTTTCCTCACGTTTCTGAAGAAGCATCAGGTAAAGACCAGATTTTACTTCCTGCTGGCGACCAATCTGTGTAAGAACTCGCTCTTGTTCTGGCGAGTTACCTATCTGGTTGGCATACATGGCAGCTTGTTTGGCTATGCTGTTACGCTGGATTTCCATACCTAGCTTAGCCTGGCGCATGGCACGCTTGATAGATGTTGTGAGTGCATCCAACTGTGCGGTCAGAGGAGTTATTGTAGGAGAAGTCTCGCTGGCTGCATGCAAGGCGTTGTTGCGATCCAGGGCTATTTTGTTGTACTGGTTGATGAGTTCTGTTGAACTTTCATCAGTCAAACCTACGTTGGATGGGATTGGCTGATATCTGTTGCCAGGTTCGTTCATGTATTTGCCAAGCTCATTCAGAAGTTCAACCTGTGTGTTAGCCTCCTGGAGTTTCTGGGCGTATGTGTCTGAGTTAGCGATGGCAGCTGTTGCGTTGAGCTTCATCTCTACAACATTGTTACGCTTCTTGTAGCTTTCGAGCTGGCCTTCTGTATTGCCCAGTTCGTTGTTGATCTTCTCCAGACGCTGGTTGATGAACTGTTCTGTGCGGAAAGAAATTTCATTCTTGTCCTCGTTGGCCTGGCGGTTATAAACATTTACCAGAGTTCTCAGATAGTCGATGCTGCGCTGAGGATCTTCATCTTTCATCACCAGTTCGGCTATGGTTGTAGTCTTTGAAGTCTGGCTGACAGTCAGTGCTTTTGTATAGCCCTTAGCCGCCATTTCTGGTGACACGATAATCACCTTCAGGCTCTCACCGTCTTTTAAAGCGTATTTGCCGTTCTGAGTGAAGTAGAGGGTTCCTACACGTGTATTGATGCTTGCTGGCAGACCAGCTAAAGTCTTTTCAATCTTTACAGGATCCTTCTGATAGGAAAAGGCATCTACAGGTATGTAGTATGAACCTGTTACCTGATACTGGCTGCCAGTTTTCTCTATAAGAAGCTTGATAGGAGCATTCAGCTTCTTGAGATGAGCCAGGTCTAAGTCAACGCTGACTTCCTGCTCTTTATAGATTAACTGATCCCTGAAGGTTCCTTTATGGTAATAGTTCACGTAGCATTTCATGTCTACTACAGCCTGGTTAGCCAAGTCTTGAGCCGAAAGAATTTCAATCTCATTGTCTATACCGTTTGAGTTTGAAATAAAACCGAGGTTTGCAGCATTCTGAATCATGCTGTTACCCATTCCTCTGTTCTTTCTCTGGTCGTCATCCTTTATCAGTACCTTGGCGGTTGCCTGGTATTGCGGTCTTGCATGGCGTATGTAGAGATATCCCAATCCCAAACATACAATGAGTGATAGAACGAACCATTTCCAGTTGAGGATAAGAGTAGAATAAATCAGCTGGAAGTCAATAGATGACTTCTCTTCTTGCTCTTGGTCACGTCCCAAATCAAAGTTCTTTGTTTCTTCCATTATTTTATATTCTATTGTGTTTACACCTTTTTATATTCGTATAAGATAAATGATAGAATCTGTGCTATCTGCTTGCTGCTAGTTCTTTCAGATACTGTCCATAACCGTTTTTGAGCATCGGTTGGGCAAGTTTCAGCAACTGTTCTTTGTCAATCCATCCTTGTTTGAATGCGATTTCTTCCAGACATGCCACTTTCAGACCCTGTCTCTTTTCGATGACTTCTATAAAGGTACTGGCTTCCGAAAGGCTATCGTGGGTACCGGTGTCAAGCCAGGCGAAACCGCGCTGTAAGGTTCTTACCTTCAGAGCCTTTTCTGTCAGATAGTGCTGGTTTACTGTTGTTATTTCCAACTCACCTCTTGCGCTAGGCTTGATGTTCTTAGCCACATGCACCACGCTGTTTGGATAGAAATAGAGTCCTACAACCGCATAGTTGCTCTTAGGCATTTCCGGTTTTTCTTCTATGCTCAGGCAGTTGCCGTTTTCATCAAACTCTGCCACACCATATCTTTCCGGATCGTTGACATAATAGCCAAATACGCTTGCCAGTCCTTCTTCTGCAGCTTTTACGCTTTCCTTGAGTAAACCCGTAAAACCGGCTCCATAGAAAATGTTGTCACCCAAAACCAGACAGACTGTATCATTACCGATAAACTTCTCGCCAATGATGAAGGCTTGAGCCAGACCATCGGGTGATGGCTGTTCTGCATATTCGAAGTGTACACCCAATTCACTTCCGTCGCCTAACAGACGTTTGAAACCGGGCAAGTCGAATGGGGTAGATATAATCAAAATCTCCTTGATTCCTGCCAACATTAGCACGGAAACAGGGTAGTATATCATTGGCTTATCAAAAATTGGTATCAATTGCTTACTGATACCTTTGGTAATAGGGTAAAGTCTTGTACCCGAACCTCCCGCTAATACGATTCCTTTCATATCTTCTCTATTTCTAATATAATAAAGTTGAATAGTCTTATCTTAAAAACGCGGCAAAGTTACTAAAAAAAGTTGAATGAGTGAAATCATAAGCCATAAAAATGCATTTTTTGATAAAAAAAGCACCTTTTTATATAAAAACGTCGCTTTGATTTGGGTATTTACTGATTTTATTGTATTTTTGCAGAACAATTTAAATAGATATAGAAAATAAAATAATAAAGGAATGGGAATTTTTGCTAAACTATTCGGTCGTAAGGACGACGATAAAAAGGTAGGTGGAATGGAAGATTACATGACCTTGGTCCGTGTATACTTTCAGGCTGCACTTGCTTCTCAGTTAGGTATCACCAATTTGGCCATGTTGCCAGACTTGCGTGTCTTCAAGACAAGTCTGCATGTTCCGACGGTCAACAATCGTCTGGGTATTGGCGAAAAGGCACAGGTGAAGAAAATGATGAAGAATATCTATGATACGGATGATGCCTTCTTCAAGGAAATTGATTCCAGTATCCGTAAGAACTGCCACAAACTGCAGGATGTCAATGTATATCTCATCCAGTTCCAGAACTTTACGCAGGATCTGATGATGCTGATGGGCAACTTGATGAAGTTTAAGCTCCGTTTGCCTAGCTTCATGAAGAATTCACTTTACAAGCTGACTGCTAAAACTGTAGAAGATATCTTCACTAAGAATGATTTCTCTGATGCCAGTGTGCTGAAAACCGTGCTTCAGTTGCGCCAGTTCAACAAGCGCTTGGCGTTCAGCCAGCAATGGGTAACCGACTTTACCTTTCAGGTATTGATGCTTGCCAAAAAAGAGCCACGTCCATCAGATGAAGACGTAGAAAAGGCAAAGCAGAAGATGGGAAAGTAACAAATGTTGCGCCCAAAATGAAAAAAAATAGCAGAATATTTGTTTTATTCAAATAATTCTCTTAAATTTGTAGCCAAAAATAATAGTCATGAGTGCAAATGAGAAAACAATTAATACGTTTGCCACAAGAGTAAGGCAGATGATTCTCAAGTTTGACGAGGTCAAGCAGGAGAATGCTGAACTCTATGCGATGGTGGATGAGCGCGATGCCAAAATCAAGGCATTGGAGGAAAAGTTGGCTCAAGCGCAGAGTGATTATGACAGCTTGAAGATGGCAAAGATGATGACGATTTCTGACAATGATATGGAAGCTACTCAGAAGCGCATCGCCAAGCTCATAAGAGATGTCAATAAGTGTATCACACTATTGGGTGAAAAGTAAAAATCGGAACGATGGCAGAACAAGAACAAGATAAATTACTCATACGATTACACGTCTATGATACAGATCTTTCGGTAAGAATACCTAGGGAAGACGAGGAGTATTATCGTAAATCAGCTAAGCTGATAGATGATATTGTAAACTCATATACCAAGATTTTCAAAGGCAGAAAGAGCGATAAGGAAATCCTGTATATGGCGCTCATTGATGTGGCATTGAGATATGAGAAGGAATCGGATCGGAATGATACGAAACCTTATGATGATATTCTTGAGAAGCTTACCTCCGAGATTGAAGACGCTTTGAAATAAGAATATTAATAAACATATATATAATATAATGATAGTAACTATTATAGCAGCCTTGGTGGCGCTTGTTATCGGCGGTGCTGCTGGGTATTTCATTTTCCGTTATGTCATTAAGGGAAAATATAATGAAATGATAGAAGCTGCCAACAAAGAGGCAGAAGTAGTAAAAGAGAAGAAGCTTTTGGAAGTGAAGGAGAAATTCCTCAACAAGAAGGCGGAACTCGAAAAAGAAGTGCAGCAGCGTAATTCTCGCATCCAGCAGAATGAGAATAAGTTGAAACAGCGCGAGATTTCTCTCAATCAGCGTCAGGAAGACCTCGGTCGACGCAAGATGGAGATTGATCAGTATCAGCAGCGTGTTGACAACGAGAAGAAACTCTTGTCTGTCAAGCAGCAGGAACTTGATAAGATGCAGAAACAGGAGCAGGCTAAACTGGAAGAACTTTCTGGTCTGAGTGCTGAAGAGGCTAAGCAGAGATTGATTGAGAGTCTGAAAGATCAGGCTAAACTCGATGCTGCAAGCTATGTGAATGAGATTATGGATGATGCCAAACTCAATGCTAACCAGCAGGCTAAGAAGATTGTGATTCAGACAATCCAGCGTGTTGCTACTGAAACAGCCATTGAGAACTCTGTCAGCGTTTTCCATATCGATAATGATGAGGTGAAGGGACGTATAATCGGTCGTGAAGGCCGTAACATCCGTGCCTTGGAAGCAGCAACTGGTGTAGAAATCGTTGTGGATGATACTCCAGAGGCAATCGTTATCTCAGCCTTCGACCCTGTTCGACGTGAGGTTTGCCGTCTGGCTCTCCACCAGTTGGTAGCTGACGGACGTATCCACCCAGCCCGTATTGAGGAGGTGGTAGCCAAGGTGAAGAAGCAGTTGGATAATGAAATTATCGAAACTGGTAAGCGTACAGCTATCGACCTCGGTATTCATGGTCTGCACCCAGAGTTGATTCGTATCATCGGTAAGATGAAGTACCGTTCTTCTTATGGTCAGAACCTCTTGCAGCATGCCCGTGAAACCGCTAACCTCTGTGCGGTTATGGCTTCAGAATTGGGATTGAATCCTAAGAAGGCTAAGCGTGCCGGTCTTTTGCACGATATTGGTAAGGTGCCTGATGAGGAGAGTGAATTGCCACACGCATTGTATGGTGCCAAGATTGCAGAGAAGTATAAGGAAAAACCTGATATCTGCAATGCCATCGGTGCTCACCATGATGAGATGGAGATGAACACATTATTGGCTCCTATCGTACAGGTTTGTGATGCTATCTCTGGTGCTCGTCCTGGTGCCCGTCGTGAGATTGTAGAGGCTTATATCAAGCGTTTGAACGATCTTGAAGCTATCGCCATGAGTTATCCTGGCGTAACCAAGACTTACGCTATCCAGGCAGGTCGTGAACTCCGTGTCATCGTGGGTGCGGATAAGATGAACGATGAAGAGAGCATCAAGCTTTCTGATGAAATCGCAACCAAGATTCAGAATGAGATGACTTATCCTGGTCAGGTTAAGATTACTGTAATTCGTGAAACCCGAAGCGTAGCTTACGCTAAGTAAGATAGAATTATATTTGAAGTTTAAATTGTCGTTTCTCTTCTGCAAGGTAGAGAGATGTATCTTGATAAAGCCGTACTCTGTTTATAGGGTGCGGCTTTTCTTTTCCCTTTTCAGAATATGATGAAAGCAGAACAGAAAGTATTAAAGCGATTCAATAAAGGATGTGTTGACTATCATCTTTTGGAGGATGGGGACCGTATTCTTATTGCCTTGAGTGGAGGCAAGGATTCATTGGAACTTGTCCGTTTGCTGTCTCAGCGTGCCCTTATCTATAAACCTCATATCGAAGTGGAGGCGGCTCATATCATCATGGATAACATTCCTTACGAAACCGACCGCTCTTATCTGCAGGATTTCTGTGCAGAGAATGGCATCAAGCTCCATATCCTTCATAGTTCGTTCGATGAATCAACCGATCCCCGTAAGACCCGTTGCTTCCTCTGTGCCTGGAACCGTCGCAAGACGCTCTTCGAGTTCGCGGTAAGCCTCGGGTTCAATAAGATAGCTCTGGGACATCACATGGATGATATCCTCGTTACCCTGCTGATGAACATCACCTTCGAGGGTTCGCATTCCACCATGCAGCCCAGTCTTCCTCTGAAACATTATCCGCTTACCATTATCCGTCCGCTCTGTCTGGTACATGAGGCGGATATTCGGCAGGTAGCAGAAGAGTTGCATTTCACTAAGCAGAAGGCGTTGTGCCCTTACGAAGAGACTACCCGCCGTGCGGATATGCAAGCCGTCTTCCTTCATTTGGAGCAGCTGAACCCTGAAGCCCGCTATAGTCTTTGGCGCTCCGTCTTTATGGAATAAAATATAGTAGAAAAAGCAATAAAAAACGAAAGTAGTTTCATGGGTGCATGAAACTACTTTCGTTAGTCAATGTAATAGGCTTCATTTGCCATCGAAGCCTATTGTATTTGTTCCTGGGTTAGACCGGAATACTTCTTGATTAGATTGATGTCAACACCATCGGCAAGCATGTTCTTAGCAATTTCCAAGGCTTTCTCATTCTTACTTCTTATTTCATGTCATCCGAGTTGAGTATGGTGATGGTCTTGCCCTCAATCCTGATGGCACCCTTCTCCTCGAATTCGGAGAGGCAGCGGAGGAGCGAGAACTTCTGGATACCGAAGATATCCGCCATTTCCTGTCGGCTGACATCCAGTCGGATGGTTCTGCTCTGCTGTTCGGTAGCCATCTTGATGAGGTATTGCGCCACCTTCTCCTTGACGGAGAAAAGGGAGAGCATGCGCATTTTCTGCGAAAGGAAGATATCTATCCTTGACAGGTGCTGGATGAAGTTCCAGCGTATGCGCTCGTCGGTATCTATCAGCAGTTTCAGTTCCGAAGGCCTCATGCGCAGGAGGGTAGTCTTCTTGCTTGTTTCCACGCTTACGGGCATCTCGTTATTATGTGCGAAGATATAGGCAGGGGCTATCAGCATCGATTCTCCCAGCCGCTCTATTTGGGCCTGCTTGCCCGACAATCCCGACATGCGGGCTATCATCTCCCCCTCGACGATGATGTCGGCATATCTGCAGGGCATTCCTGCCAGCACATAGGTTTCCCTGGCAGCAAGCTCCACCATCCGGTAGCTTACCATCGATAGCGCCTCTCTGATTTCCTCAGGAGTATATCCCTCAAATACCGTGCATTTCTGCAAGGTAACGAATATTGATTCTTTCATACATTTAAGTTTTATATTCAATAACGTATTTTCCTCCGATTTATTGTTTGCTCAAAAAATAAGGCACTTTGCAACACTATCGAGAGTGTTATTGCAAAGTGCCTTTTAAACAGGAAAACTTATCTTTTGATTTTTTCCCCGAGTTTTACAGATTCTCCCTTAACTCAGTAGCTGCTGTTCTTATCCTATATATTTTTTGATGTCCTCTTCTACCGTTCCGTTTCCGGCAATGCCAAAGGTATCTACCAGAACCTTCAGTACGGCTGGTGAACAGAAGGCTGGGAGCGTAGGACCCAGATGGATGTTCTTTACGCCCAGATGCAGCAGGGCAAGAAGTACGATGACAGCTTTCTGCTCGTACCAGGCAATATTGAAGAAGATAGGAAGTTCGTTGATGTCGCTGGCTCCAAAGATCTCCTTCAGCTTCAATGCCACAACCGCCCAGGAATAGGAGTCGTTGCACTGACCGGCATCCAGCACACGAGGAATACCGTTGATGTCGCCCAGATTGAGCTTGTTGTACTTGAACTTGGCACAGCCGCTGGTGAGTATCACTACATCCTGAGGCAGCGCCTTGGCAAACTCCTCGTAGTAGTTGCGGCTCTTCATTCTGCCATCGCAGCCACTCATCACCACAAACTTGCGGATGGCTCCGCTCTTTACAGCTTCTACTATCTTGTCTGCCAGGGCAAAGACCTGAGCATGCGCAAAACCGCCGATGATCTCACCTGTCTCTATCTCCTTAGGTGGCTGGCAGGTCTTGGCAAGTGCAATCACCTCGGAGAAGTCCTTGTGCCCGTCGGCACCCGCCTGGATATGCTTCCAGCCAGGGAAACCAGTAGAGTTGGTGGTGAAGACACGGTTCCTGTAGCCTGCCGATGGCGATGGCGGAACGATGCAGTTGGTGGTGAAGACAACAGGACCGTTGAAGCTCTCGAATTCCTCTTTCTGTTTCCACCACGCATTGCCGTAGTTGCCCACCAGATGCTTGTACTTCTTGAGCTGCGGATAGTAGTGGGCAGGAAGCATCTCGCCATGTGTATAGACGTCGATGCCCGTGCCTTCGGTCTGGATGAGGAGATCTTCGATATCCTTCAGGTCGTGACCGGAGATGAGGATGCCCGGATTGCTGCCTGTGCCGATGTTCACTCTGGTGAGTTCCGGATTACCGTATGCCTGGGTGTTGGCCTTGTCGAGGAGTGCCATCACATCCACGCCGTACTTTCCTGTTTCGAGCACCACGCCCAGCAGCGTGTTCATATCAGCATCAGGGTTGCTGATGGTGGCGAGAGCACGGCAGATAAAGCTGATAATCTCGCTGTTCTCTTCTCCCAGATGGGCTGCGTGCTCGTAGTATGCTGCCATACCCTTCAGACCGAGCATGGTGAGTTCCTTGAGCGAGCGGATATCTGCATTCTCGTGGCGGAGCACGGATTCACGGGCGCCTTCTGCCTCATAGTCTGTCTTCTCGCCACCCCAGGTTACCTCCTGATAGGCAGGGAGGTGGATATTCATGCTTGCTGCCTTTTGCAGCAGCTGTTTCTTCAGTACGATGCCCTTATCTACCTTTTGTAGGATATCCTGGTCGTTGAAGTTGGCGTTGGTAATGGTGGTGAAGAGTGCATCCGTGAGGAAACGGGTTACCTCTGGTGTCGGCTCTTTGCCTATGCTATGCTGTATGGTTCCTATGCCACGAACCACGCTGAGCAGCAGATCCTGCCACTTGGAGGTTGTAGCCTCCTTACCACAAACACCCTTGATGGTACAGCCTGTACCCTTAGCTGTTTCCTGACACTGGAAACAGAACATCTTGTTTTCTGCCATATTGCTATAAATTAATGAGTTATTTTAATGTTTTCTTCCAGGCGGCTATCTGCCATTCCTGGTTTCCGGCTGCAAAATTACGGCTTTAAAAATAATCCTACGGTAACAATTGTGACCGTAGGGTGTTAAAAAAATACAAAAAGAGTGTGGAGGAACGGATTTTTTCTATCTGTTCCTGGGTTCGTCCGGAATACTTCTTGATTAGATTGATGTCAACACCATCATATATTTATCCTTAAGGGAAAATAAAATTAGCCTTAAGGGAAAATAAATTTTGCCTTAAGACTAAATATATTCTGTCTTCTGACGGGCTATGCATAAGAGTGCATGCCCGGCAAGAAGTAGTTCACACCGAAATAGGTCATCAGTACGCTGAGGAAGGCGATAAGCATATAGATATGTATATGCAGCGGCTTATGCATCCACCTGATGTCGTTGTGAAGAGGAGCTGCATAGATGAGCATGGTGATGAGAGCCCATGTTTCCTTGGCATCCCAACTCCAGTATTTTCCCCAACTGACATTTGCCCAGATGGCACCGATGAAGATTCCTACTGCTATCAGCGCTACGGCAGGGTAGAGCAGAAACTGGGAGAGGGCTGCAAGCTTTGACTCCGATGCTGTGTCCTTTCTGATATGGGCAATGATGCCCTGAATGCCTATCAAGGCCGTCAGACCGAAGAGGGCATAAGAGAACATGATAACCATGACATGTACCGACAGTAATGGTGACTGCAATACCGGCATCAGCTGGGTGAGCTGCGGATTGCTGTCTGTAATCATGGCAACCAACAGCGCAAATGCAGCCAATAAAGGTCCGTAGTGCAGGATGATGCTGAATCGTTTTCTCAATAATAAGGTAATTAGCAATACCGACCATGCCAGAAACTGCATCGTCTCATAACCATTGGATAGAGGCAGATGGCCTGAGATATACCATCTTAATCCGATAACAATGGTAGTCTGCAGCAGCATGATTCCTGCAAGCGATGTACTGATGATGGTCTGAATCTTCCTCTTCCTGTCGTTGAGTCTGATGGTAGAAGCGATGACAGCCAGGAGTGCCACGGTAAGATAGAGCATGATAGGCCAGCGCTGGGTGTTGATGACGTTGTATGTCAGTTCTGCATAGATGGCAGTCTGCGAAGGGATCACCTTTTCTCCACGAATGTGCTGGTAATCGTATATCTTGCTGATCAGTGTCTTGGCCCGATCCTCATTGTTCATGATGATACTTTCGGCAAGATAATCCATGGATTTTCTGACAAAGTACCACTCCTTAGGTGGCAGGTAGCCATGGACGTTCTTTTCGCCCGGTGCCAGCCATGTGATATTGCCATTCTTGTCGGTATATGGATACATGCGGAGCAGTTCGCCATTATAGAGCATTCTGATGATGTTGAATTTTTCATCTGCATCACGGAGGTTCTTTTGCAGTTCCTTGTTGCCGCTACGGTAAGCTTCCTTCAGCGGCTTGTCGAGTTTGTACTCGTTGTATTGGTTCCAGAAATCAGAAAAACTAGCCCACTTGCCGGTTATTCCCAGTACCTCCTGAGCCTCTTTGCTTTTCACTTCAATCATTTTGGCATTTTCCCAGTTGGCTACATCAAATACCCAGCCGCAGAAAATCTGGTTGGCAGTCATCCCGTTCCAGGATGGTTTGCCGCTGAGTTTGGTGACGAAGGTGGTGGCTACTGTATTGATAGGGCAGATGCGGCTGTTGTAGAGTACGCAAATTTTGCCGAAGTCATCAGCTATCTGATTATCTACTTTTCTCAGTTCCTGTGCCTGGACAGGTGACAGAAATGCCGGCATAGCCAGCAATATGGTAAGCAGGAGTGCCTTGGCAGCCTGCTGATCTACGGCAAGATGATAGAATCTACGCATGTTGGTACGCTTGCTGATGAGCATATTAAGCAATGCTACGAACAGAATGAAATAGCCTATGTAGGTGATGGCTATCCCATAGGGATCATAATATACGCCCAGATGAGTGCCCTTCATGTCTTCATCATAGCCAGCCTGGGTGAATCTGTAGCCTTGATACTGTCCGATATTGTTCATTGAGATATTCACGGGTTCGTTGCCGGCTGTGATTTCCGAAACATAATCCATCGGTGCATCGGTGCCCGGATAGTTGATGACCTTGAAGTCTTTCAGCTTCAAGGTGAAGTCAAGTTGTTCGGTGGTCTTGTCTTTCAGCACCAGTTCCTTGCTTGGTACTCCCTGACGCAGATAGACATCGCCGCTCTTAGAGGTAAGCCAGGAGGTGAGTGCACCCAGCAGGATGATAAGGAATGCCATGTGGACCATCCATACAGAGATGCGGCGGAACAGGCGATGCTTCAGCATATAGATGAAGCTGACCACCGCCAGAATAGCCCATGCTATGACAAACCACAGCGAACTGTAGATATGGGTCTGGGCAAATGCGGTTCCCTTGGAATTCTCAATAAAGGTAGCTGCCATCATCACAATGATGATGATGGCGGCTAAACTGATTATAAAACTTTTAAGCTTGTTCATTTAAATTGAATCTACAAATTTGATAACTTGTTGGCGCTGTTCTTTGCTCAGCTTGCGGAAGTTTTCTACCGCCCAGTGAGCATCGCTCTTGCCTCCTTCTGAGCAACAACCATGCCACATGATGGCTTCCAGTGTGTTGCGTGCCCTGCAGTCGTGCAATCTGTCAGAATGTCCTGCACATATCTGCATGAGTCCACGTCCCCAAAGTGGTGCCGTCTTGCACCAGCCAGTACGAAGATCGTTCTTCATGAACAATCGATGCTGTACCAGATCGGTATAAGGCCAGATTTTCTGGTTGGGATAGTGAACCATACGGGTATCATCTGAGCTGAAACGGTTGTATGGGTCTCTTATCTTGTCTTCTCCGGTTGTCCAGGTTGGTCGGTGACAGTTGGCACAACCTATCTGGCTGAAGAGACGCTTGCCTTCCTTGAAATCTTCTGTTGTCGTATTTCGGGCAGCAGGAATACCAATACCACGGTGCCATACCATATAGTTGATGTAGTCTGATTCTTTCATCTCTACGGGCAGGTCTGTTGCATTTCCGAAAGAAATGATGTCTTTGGTAGGGTCTCCTGTTTTGTTCCATTCTGGATAATACTCGTAGAATTTGCTGGTTACCTCAGGATCCTGTGCGGCAAACTGCCAGTATTCCTTAGGTATATAATGCGAACGGAAATCATCTCGTGTTACGTTTTGAACTTCCCAGAACGAAGCATCACTCATCACTGAGGCACGGTCTAGTGCATAGTCAAACTTATAAACGATACCTCCATTCTCTACAGCCAATGTTCCGTCGGGATTCTTCACGAAATCTTTAGTGGCATTGTTCCAGAATTGAGGATTAAGTGTAGCATGCTTGCCTTCGTTGCGATATTGTTGCAGGATGTCCTCGTCTGGGATGGCATCAATGAGACCTGTGCCTATAAAACCGATGGTTGATTCCAGTCTTACTTTTGCCTTCGACATCGGCACTTCCTTTCCATCCTTGTCTATGAGCTTTCCATAGATGCAACCTTCTTTCAGAGTTACCTCTGGATAGATGAGAGAGTAAGTCTCGCCGTCGTCAAATTTATTGCCCCATTCGTCGGTGTATTCATTCCAGTCGATATTTACTTTCTTCTCATCAAACTGTGGCTTGAAAGGAGCCGTAGCCTTTCCCATGGCTACCCATCCGAACGACTGGACCACGATGTCGTTTTCGTCGGTAATCATGAGGATATAGCCGTTTCCCTGTTGGTTTGAATCATATTTGTTCTGTCGCTTGCCATGTCCGTATCCTAGGTGGCAGTGTTGGCATGAAGAGCGTATATAGAGTGGGCCTAAGCCCTTGAATGGTTCTTCTGTTTGTGTGAAAGGCTTTTCAAAGAAGTATTCTCCCATAGAGAATGCATGTGAAAGCCCCTGTTTCTCTATAGCCGGAGCTGGTTGCTCGTAAGCGGCTGAAGAGAGATTAAAAACTGTTCCGAGTTCTCCGCCAGTATAGTAGTCTTCTGGCATATCTTTCTTTTCGGTAGGTTTACCAATGTCGATGATGTCATCTACGTCTGATGTTGATGTACTGTTGCTGCAAGAGATGCATGCTAAGCCTAATGATAATAATCCCGCTGTTTTTGTATATTTTGATATCATATAATGTATTGTTGTAGCACAGTGAAGGCCACATGCTTCTTTCCCCCGTCTGGGGTAGAAAGCATGTGGCTTTTTATAGAAGTTTAAATGGATTCACAGAAGAAGATGATGGCTGCTCGCTGATCTGAAGTGAGGTTACGGAACTTCTCGATAGCAAAGCGGGCATCACTCTTGGCATTGCCATGCCACATGATAGCCTCCAGCGTGTTGCGGGCACGGCAGTCGTGCAGACGGTCTTCGGCACCTGTACAGAGCTTAGACAAGCCACGGCCCCAAAGTGGAGTGGTTCGGCACCAGCCGGTACGGATGTCGTTCTCCATGAAGAGACGGTGCTGTACGAAGTCGGTATATGGCCAGATCTTCTGGTTGGCGTAGCGAGGCATATCGCTGTTGGTCAAGTACTTGTTTGGATCCTGAATGTTGTCTTCGCCAGTTGTCCAGGATGGACGGTGGCAAGATGCACAACCAATCTCAGAGAAGAGTTTCTTGCCCTCCTCATACTTCTCGGTACCCACATTGCGGGCTGCAGGAACAGCCAGACCACGGTGCCATACCATGAAGTTCTTATACTGCTCGCCAGTCATCTCTACATCGAGGTCTTTTGCCATCAAGTAGTTGTAGATGTTCTGCTTTACATCGTCGGTGTGCCAGTCGGCATGCTTCTTCTCAGGGTCAATCTTGTTGATATACTCTGGGAAACCCTTCTGTACGTCAGCATCGTTCATGGCTGTGGTAGCATAAATCTTGCCATCAAGACTGAGGTAGTGGTAGCGACGGTCTGGACGGGTAACATTGGTGATGTTCCAGATGGCGTTGGCACCGGCAGCATCGAGCAGCGGACCACGGCTCAAAGCGTATGTATAGCGGCGGACATATTTGGTACCGTCTCCCTGCAAAGAATTGGAATAGTAGCTGTTCCACTTGTTCTCAGCCTGGTTCCACATAGCTGGGTTCAAGGCATCAGTCTTGCCCACA
This sequence comes from Segatella copri, assembly GCA_021623045.1. Classification (GTDB taxonomy): domain Bacteria; phylum Bacteroidota; class Bacteroidia; order Bacteroidales; family Bacteroidaceae; genus Prevotella; species Prevotella copri_T. The sequence goes on from JAJWJX010000016.1 coordinate 33,782, forward strand.
GAATTGAAATACTTGCTCTCAGTTTCCCACTGCTTGGTGATTTCCTCATCAGGAATGGCATCAGTAAGACCTGTACCATAAATACCGATGGTAGATTCAAGACGGATACCGATTTCTTCTGCCACCTGATCGTTTGGAATTACTACTTCCTTGCCGTCTCTCTTCACGGTAACTGGTGAGTAATAGGCATCTGCAGGGATGGTTACCTCTGGATAAATCAGGTCGTAAGTCTCACCATCAGCAAACTTGTTGCCCCATTCGTCTTTATAGTGCTTCCACTCGATATTGATCTTCGTTTCATCAATCTGTGGCTTGAATGGCTCAACAGCACCAGTCTGTGGCATACCTGCTACAGAGTAGATGTAGGCGTTGGTCTTCTTGTCGTAGATAACCAGCAGGTATCCGTTACCCATATCTGAGTATCTGTAGCGCTTCTGGCGCTTGCCATGACCGTATGCTGGATGGCAATAGAGGCATCCCTGACGTACATAGAGCGGACCAAGACCAGCGAATGCTCCATCGGTATTGGTATTGAAGTCGCGCTCAAAGAGTGCCTCACCAATCTGGAAGGCTGCTCCGAAACCTTGCTGCTCTACGGCAGGAGTTGGCTGCTTGTAGGCATTGGCACCCTGGAGTGTCGTAGTACCGAGCTTACCACCAGCATAATACTCTTCTGACTTTTCTGAAGTGCTGCCGCCTCCACCGAGATCAATCACATCATCTACTGATGATTTGCTGTCGCTACAGCTCATCATAGCCAGAGCGGCGCAAAATAATGGAATTAATTGTCTTTTTTTCATAATGTTGTAAATTTACTTTATATGATTCACGTATTTTGCTACGTTTTTTCCCGTATCTGTTTTATTACGCAAAAGGTTGGTAGTCTTTTTTTTAAGGCTACCAACATTTGATCTGCATATTTTCGTATTTTAGAAACCGGAATTACTTTTTCCAAGTAATCTTCTTCAATGAGTTGAGGAGTTTCAAGTCATTATCAGCAAGAGCACGGTAGGTTGGGATAACGGTGTTCTTGACGAAAGCCTCGTTTACCTTCTTGAACTCAGCCTCGAGTGTTGCGTTGCCTGAGAATTTCTCGATTTCTCCATCGAGTGCATCGAGTGCACTTTCCAACTCATCAAGTGCAGCCATTGCATCCTTTGCACTCTGGTCTGTGTAGAATTGTACGAAAGGCTTCTTCATGATGCTAATCTTGTTGAGGGCTGCATCCAGCTTGGTCTGTGCATTCTGTGCAGCTGCCTTCATATCTGCATTGTTTACCTTGAGGCAAACACCCAGAAGTGAAGTTGCTGTTGGCTGGTCAACTACATTCCAACCGCCATAGAGAGCATGCTTGCAAGACATGATGTTATCATAGAAGTCAACGATAGAGTTGTGAGCAAATGGAGACTCGATATAGTTAACGTCCGCACCAGTAGCAGGAGCACCGATCTTAGAGTCACGTACCTCACCGATAATCTCGTTGGCACCAGCAATGATCTCACGGGTTGCCAGGGTGATAGAAGAGTACTTAGAACCTGGCTCACCTGCAGTCATGAAATCCTCACCGTAGTTCTTTGATTCAAACTCTGCGTTATCAATTATCTTCTGCTCAGCCTCTGACAATTCACCGCCCCATGCGGTAACCAACTTCAAAGAGCTGAGATACAAATCCTGTGCTGCGCTCTGAGCGAAGTAAACTTCATTGGCTGTCATATCCTTGATCTTGCGAGCCTCACCGTCGCGGAAAATCAGATACTCTACAGCATGGAAACCTGTCAGGTTCTGACCATTTGCAATCGCATCATCAATCAGGGCTGCATCATCCTCGTCGGTTGCTGGATTGTATTTCTTCATGTACTTATCAAACTGTACGCGGTCGAATGGCCATGTGTCAGTGTGTGGGTCCAATCCGAAGTCTGTAGCAGGACCGAAGAGAAAAGCCTCAGACCACTCCCAGTCCTGACGGGCTTCTCTCCAGTTAGCACATGCTTCTGCCACAATTTGATCAGTACCATTCAAGTCTGGATTGACACTTGATGGAGCCTCTGGCTCGTCATTGTCATCACTGCAGCTTGCAAAACCTAATGACAGTGTCAAGGCTGCTGCAAAAAGCATAGAATACTTAAAAATCTTTTTCATTGTTTTTTTTGTTTTATTTATGTTTTTTTTGACTATTTATTTTCGCTGATGGTAATCAGGAGTCTTCTGCTCCTGATTATCATGTTATAAGTTTGATAAGAGCTTACTTCTTGGTAGTTGAGCTTACTTCTTAATCTGTTTCTTCAACTCCTGGAGTTCATTGGTGAGCTGGTTGATACGCTCCATCTGGTATTTATCTACTTCCTGAGCTTTCTTGAACTTTTTGTTAACCCAGGTTGTTGTATCGAAGAGACCGAAGAATGTGACACCCAGATTGAGGCTTGGCTCATTGTTGTAAGCGCTCTCGAGGAATCGGTGACTATACTCAGCCTTGATGGTGATAGGCTTGATAGGAGAATAGTTGATGCCGGCACCCATTCTCTTCACGTGGTCGTACTCGTAAGCTACCTTCTTGTTACCACTTGCGTATGTGTTGTAATCCTCGTAACGGCCGAAGATGTAGAGCTTCTGCTTGTTTCGGAGGCTTTCTATCTGAGAGAAAACATTGTAACCGGCTTCGATACCTACAGAATAAGCACTGCTGGCAATTGGAGAGTGCTTGGAAGGAGAACCATCCTGCGCATTGTGCTTAGGGAAGGTGTTCATGAAAGCTGTCATCTTGGTAGCATCGTCCAGATGAGCATAGGTAGCATTACCACGTACTATCCAGTTCCAACGGTTCAACTCGAAACCAAAGCTGCCGATAGACAAGGCTCCATGTACATCTTTATAGGAAGCACTGGCTTTCTTTTCTGTATTCTTGAAGGTATAACCATAGTAGCCACTCAAACTGAGTCGCAAACCTGGTATAGAATAGTTGTCGATGCGGGCTGCACCGGCATATACATTGCCAATCTTGTATTCGTAAGGACTTGTTGCTCCATAATGAACGAAACAGTTGTGGCCGAAACGCTCTGCATCGAGACCTGAAGTGAAGATGGCCTCATAGCGCCAGTCCTTCAACTTACCCCACAGGGAAACACCCACCTGGTGCCAGGTGTTAGGAAGGATTTTTGCTTCGCCCTCTGAACGGTATACAGAGAAGAAATTGTTCGGCATGTGATAAGCATTGATCTCGCCAACTGGAATGATGATTTCACCAGCCTTGACATTGAACTTGCCACCCCAGAAAGCTTTGTTGAGCCAGAACTGCTCAAGGGCAACCTCACCGCCACGCTCTGTCTCAGCCTCATATTCTCCACTTTCATCAGCATCGATTTCTACGGCATTCTCTGTTCCACCATGCTCGAACTCAATCTCCATTCCCATGGTCCAGCCCTTTCCGAAATCATAGCCCAGATTGAGGGTTACGTGTGGCAAGTCGAAACGTCCATGGCTGTCATCGTCCTTATAGGTGGCAGGGTCTCTGTAACGGTTGAAATGCTGGCTATAGAAGTTGCGGCTCATCACGGCCTCTCCATAACCACCAATGGTAAATCGGGGTTTTGCTGCTGTACTGTCTGTGCAACACTGTTGTGCACTTGCCGTTGCCAAACCGGCAACGAGGGCAGCGGACATCAATCCAATTCTTAAACTGTTCATCTTTATTTTTTTTTTAGAATTATTATTTTCGTATTATCCTTACACTATATAAAGAAAAGAGCGCGGATGTCTGTTTGCGGTCTCGACACTTTAGAGGCCTAGTATCTCCTTAAAGCCAATCTGACTTGATAAGGAATTACGCAGCTCTGCCGCTCGGGAATGGCAATCATCACCGCGCTCTTTCTCGATTTCGGGTGCAAAGGTACGAGGTTTTAAAAAATCTTGCAATACCTAAAAATCGGTAAACTGTGGCATCCCCATTTCTAGGTATTGCGAGTTTCGAAACTTTTTTGTATATTTGCAACCGAAATAGAAACATTATGAATGTTCTTGATACAAGGATGTTTTCATTTAAGGAGAAAGAAAGATGAAAAATCAGAAGATGTATGAAGCTGATGACAAGATGATCAGCATCATTAGAGACAATTATAACATTTTACAGAGCCTCGGAAGCTTCGGCATCAACCTGGGCTTTGGTGATAAAACTGTGCGCGAAGTTTGCGACGAGCAGAATGTGGATACTTATACATTTCTGGCTGTGGTAAACTTTACAATTAATGGTTACAAGGAGTATGACAATGCCGACCGTTTGTCGTTACCGACCTTATTGCATTATCTCAAGGCATCCCATGTCTATTATATTGATTTCCAGTTGCCTTTCATCCGTAAGGAACTCGTTGAGGCTTTGGATGAAACAGATAATCTGGCTCGCCTCATCCTGAAGCTCTATGATGATTATGCCCATAGTATAACCAATCATATGCGGTATGAAGAAAAGATGGTATTCCCTTATGTTCAGGCACTTATAGATGGTAATGCCAATGCAAATTTTGATATAGAAACCTTCTCGAAGCACCATGCTCAGGTAGATATGAAGTTAAAGGAACTCAAGAGTATCATTATCAAGTATTTGCCTTCTGATGGCTTGCATAATAATCAGCTCAGCGCCACTCTTTATGATATATATAATAATGAGGAATGGCTGAAACATCATTCTGAGGTTGAGGAAGAAATCTTTATTCCTGCAGTAAGAAATGCAGAGCGAAAACTGAAACAGAACGATGTGAGTGCCAAGATTTCGAGCATGATTAATCAGACTCCGATGAGTGACGAACAGTTGAGCGACCGTGAGAAAGATGTGATTGTTGCTTTGGTTCAGGGAATGACCAACAAGGAGATTGCTGACCACTTGTTTATCTCTATCAATACGGTCATTACGCATCGCAGAAACATCGCCCGAAAGCTTCAGATTCACTCTCCTGCAGGTCTTACAATTTATGCCATCGTGAACAATTTGGTTGATATTTCTTCTGTAAAGCTGTAGTTTATCTGTGAAATATCAGTTTAAATAATGTTATTTTTTCTAAAATGATAGCGCCTTCCTTTCACATGAGGGGAAGGCGCTATCATTATATTTAGGTATGTGATGATTCTGCATCACTATTTATGGTGAAGGCTAGATCATATTGATGTCAACAAAACCATGCATCACAGCATAAATGGTGAGTGAAGACACACTTTTTAATCCCAGTTTTTCCTGTATTTTCTTGCGATGGGTAATCACTGTAGTCAGTCCGATACAGAGTTGGTCGGCTATCTCTTTGTTTATTTTCCCTTGTGCTACCAGAGATAATACCTCAATTTCTCTATCCGACAGAACTTTTTCCTGAGTGACAGGGGGCATGGCAGGGATATGTTCGCCATGAGGGTGACCGGAATGCTGCAGGTTGAGAAGCTCTTTTATCAGGTATCCTTCTGGTACATTGACGCAGAGACAATGAAATTCTGCAAGTTGCGAATTGGGATCGTTGCTGGGTGTTAGAACGATCACGTGGCGGTTCCTGTTGCCCTGTGTGAAGAAGTAACGGTGTTCCAGTACAATGTGCATAGATACAAAGCTATGAACAAAGTGGTCTGGATTGTTTGCCTCGTACTGACGGAACGAACCGAAGGTCGAGATTTTCATCATGGGCATCACCGACTCAAGCAGTTGTCTGAGTCCCATTGCGGCGAGTGTATTGCTCTCTACTATTGCCATTTCCGGCATCTGTTTGCCAGCCATGGCTTTCATCATTTCTTCATTCATCTCTGTTTATTTTACTTCTGCTAGTGATAGTTGGGTTATACTTATATCTTGTTTTTACAAGAATGGAGTGAGTACCTTTGCGGCAAACCATCCTTTGAATCTTTGCCAGCCCGTACGCCACTCTCTCCAGTTCTTCTCATTGAGTAAGAAACTGTCTTTCTTTTCCCCATCAAAGAGCTGTACCAGTTGTTGGGTAGTACAAGAATCCACAATCACTGCATTCTCTTCATAGTCCCAGCGCAGGCTTCGGGCATTGAGATTGGCACTGCCCACGGTACAGAACTTGCCGTCTACCATGATAATCTTGGTATGATGGAAGCCCGGCGTATACATCCAAACATTGCATCCTGCCTTCATCAGTTTGTGGGCATTATAGAAACCACAGTCAGGAGTCAGAGGAATGTCGCTCTTGGTAGAGAGCATGATTTCTACTTTCACTCCTCTTTTCACAGCATTCTTCAATGCTTTTTTGAGCTTATGACTCAAGGTGAAGTAGGGGCTGATGATTTTGATACTGTCCTGTGCATCGTTGATGGCATTCACATAGAAATATCGGATGATTTCCTTTGTTACATGAGGCTCGCGGTTGATGATGCCGACCATCTTTCTGTAGGCTGTTGCTGTCGTATCTGGCTTGAGATTCTCTACCAGATAATCCTTCTTCTTATATCTCCAGAACTCAGTGCTGTGCACATTCTGTCCGCTCACCTTGTTCCACATCTTGAGGAATATCTTCTGCAGGGTATTCACCTCACTGCCATCGATGCGGCAGTGCATATCGTGCCATTCTCCTACAACCTTCGTACCTTTTATATAGTAATCGGCTACGTTCATACCGCCCGTATAGGCTATCTGCCCGTCGATGACAACGATTTTACGGTGATCACGGTTGAAGATTGCATGTACCCATGGAAACTTCAGGGGCTTGTATTCATAAATCTCTATACCATTGGCACGGATTTTCTTGAGATGTCTCTTTCGCAGAGGCTTATTGTTGGAAGAGTTTCCGAAACCATCATATAAGGCTCTCACCTTCACACCCTCCTTGACTTTCTGAGCTAGTAGGTCGAAGAGGAGGGAGGCGATGCTGTCGTTGCGAAAGTTGAAGTATTCCAGGTGTACACTATGTTTAGCCTGTCGGATTGCCTGGAACATATCATCAAACTTTTCCTGACCATTCATCAGAAGGGTTACTGAATTATCGTGAGAAAAGCTGACACCTTTCCCACGAAGCTGATTTACGATCAGTGAATCGCTGGTCTGTGCGCTGCACAGCGAACAAGACAGCCTTAATGTTGCTATTAATAAAAAATATCTCATCTTATCTATAACCGTGTTATCTATAAATCCGTGTAATCTGTGTTATCCGTGCCTAAAAAATTATACCATGCAGGCATAGTGATCTACAATGCCCTTTAAATGATTATCCTTGTCTACAACCAGTACCGTATGCACCTTATACTTGTGCATGATGCGCTGAATCTCCGAAATCTTCGTCTTCGGAGTCACCATTTTCGGAGTGGTGGTCATGATGTCGCTTACAGTCTTGTTAAAGAATTCAGCCTGCCATTTCTCCATGGCGCGTCGGATGTCACCATCGGTAATAAGTCCGATAACGTGGTTGTCTTCATCCAATGAGATACCCAATCCCAGTTTGCCCTTGCTTACGTGGATGATAGCCTCGCCCAGGTGCATTTCCTTAGGAATGATAGGCATATCATCGCTGCGCATCACATCTTCTGCTGTGGTCAGCAGTCGTTTGCCTAATTCTCCACCAGGATGGAACTGTGCAAAGTCACGAGGCTTGAAGTGGCGTACCTGCATCAGGGCGATAGCCAGTGCATCACCCATAGCCAATGCTGCAGTAGTACTGCTGGTAGGGGCGAGGTTCAGCGGACAAGCCTCCTTCTTTACCTTTACGGTGATATGATGGTTGGAGTATTTTGCCAGCAGGGAATCAGGATTTCCGGTGATGGAAATGATAGGAACATTCATGTGGAGTACCATCGGGATGAAACGAAGCAGTTCATCGGTCTGACCGCTGTTACTCAGTGCCAGAACCACATCCTTGTCGGTCATCACACCTAAGTCGCCGTGATAGACATCCAGTGGATTGATGTAGAAGGCTGGTGTGCCTGTAGAGGCAAGTGTAGCGGCAATCTTGGCACCTACGTGTCCACTCTTGCCCACACCTGTAACGATAATCTTGCCTTGGCAATGATACATCATGTCTACAGCTTTCTCAAAGTTGTCGTCCAGATAAGGTATCTGTTCGAGGATGGCCTGCGCCTCGTCTCTAAGAGCTTGTTCGCCATAACCGCGAACAATCTTATCATCTATATTGTTATTTTTATCGGTCATTTCTAAATCATTTGAATTGGCTTTCCATTCGTACGCCGAACGTTGTTTTTTCGTTCTTCACTTACAGAAGTTCTTCTATAAGTGATTCCAACTTGTTTAATTCCAGCATATTGGCTGCATCGCTCTTGCCCTGGTCTGGGTCTGGATGTACTTCAAAGAAGTAGCCGGTAGCTCCGAAAGCTTTAGCCGCCTTTGCCATTGCTGGAACGAATTTACGGTCGCCTACGGTCTTGCCGTCACCTGCACTCGGGCGCTGAACGCTATGGGTACAATCCATGATGACATTTGGCACAATCTCCTTCATGTCAGGGATGTTTCTGAAATCTACCACGAGATTGTTATAGCCGAAACAGTTGCCGCGTTCTGTGAGCCAAACTTCCTTGGCACCGCTCTCCAATGCTTTTTCTACAGGATATTTCATATCTCTACCGCTCAGGAACTGTGCCTTCTTGATGTTGACGATTTTACCAGTCTTGGCTGCAGAAACCAGAAGGTCGGTCTGTCGGCAGAGGAAGGCTGGAATCTGGAGAATATCACAAACTTCGCCTGCTGCTGAAGCCTGATAACTCTCATGAATATCTGTTGTAACCTGAAGGTTGTACTTCTCCCTGATATCTCCCAGCATCTGGAGTCCTTTCTCCAGTCCTGGACCACGGAAAGAGTGGATGCTGGTACGGTTGGCTTTGTCGAATGAAGCCTTGAATATGATTTTAGTTCCTAACTTTTCGTTGATGCGGACGAGTTCCTGAGCTACTGTTTCCAATAGTTCCATTGACTCGATGACGCAAGGACCTGCTATGAATGTTGCCATATTTTTTATAGTTTATAGTTTATAGTTTATAGTTAATAGGGAGTAAACCTGCTATTAACTGTAAACTACAAACTGTTAATTATTAACTTGTTTGATTGTAATTTCACGCTGTGGGAACGGAATCTCGATGTTGTGATCGTTGAGCGTATCGTAGATGCACTCCATGATGGTGGCATCATCGATGGCTTGGGTAAGCACGTTCACCCATACCACAATTCTGAGGGTGATACAGCTGTCATCGAAACTTTTCAATAACACCTTCACACCTTTGTCCTGATAGATACAATCCAGTTTCATCAGGGCTTCGATGAGAATCTGTTTCACTTCCTTCACATTACTGCCATAAGCAATACCTACCTCCAGAATATCCAGCTCATAACCATGATTCTTGGTCATGTTCTTGTAGTTTTTGGAGAAGAGCTGCGAGTTCTGGAAGGCTATGACCGAACCGTCGGTAGCCTCCAGCATCGTAGAGGTATAACTGATACTGCTTACCTTACCACGGGTGCCGTCACAGATGATATAATCACCCACCTTCACACGGCCCATCATCAGAGAGATGCCGTAGTAGATGTTTTCGAGAATATCCTTTGATGCAAAACCCAGACCGGTTGATAAGCCGGCAAAGATAGCAAGCAGCCATGATTTTCCTACCTGGAACACATTCAGGGCTATCATCAGCCAGATACCCCAGATAATCACCTGCATCACGTTCTTGAACATCACAATCTTTGAGGCAGCCGACCTCGGATCTGCCTTCTCGAAGTGATGACGCATGAAATCTACAGAAGTAATGTTGATGTAGTTGAACAGGAAGTACAGACAAGCTACCTCTGAAATACTGAAAAGCGATGCAGTGAAGTTGCTGGTCTTGATGTAATCCTTGTTGAATATCTCCCATGTCGTATCACTCATGTTGAATACATCTGCTGCCCAATAGATAGAGATGATGAACGAGAGTACGCCTGAAATAGGGAGCAATACCTTATAGATAAAGCGATACAGCCATTTGTCGGTAATCGCCTTGTCTGCCAGTTTTTTACGCTTGGCATATACGCTGAGCCATCCTTCGCAGCAGGTGATGGTAAGCACGCAGGTAAGCTGCATGGTCCACCAGATGATAAGCTGGACGGCAAGCAGTGTGAAACCTGTCCAGGCAAAAATGGTACTTACTCCGAATACGGCAAGCGATATGAATGCGTATGTCTTGTCGGTGCGCAATACCTGGTTGTGCTTTCTGCCAATCACATTCCACTGCCAGAGAGCGCAGAGCAGAAGGACTGGTGGAAAGATAAGGTTTACCAGGTCGTTTGGTATCAGGATGATACGGAACACGATAACGATGAAACCTACCAGCATCAATGGCGAATAGATACGGAAGGTATTCTTGATCTTATCGTTGTCTACACGTAGCAGGATAGATACCAGAATAACGCCAACCAGCCAGGAATATTCTACCAGCAGCTGGCTTGCCATAATCACGAAGTTCTGGGTAACCGCCATTCTTACGATACCCAGAATGACAGCGAAGGTTACTACCGTCATCGCCATGATAAGGCATGGACGCTTAGCCATAAAACTTTCCTTTCTGTTCTCGAACATACCATGCTTCATGAGTTGGGTAATCACGATGCGGATGGTAAAGAGATTGAGGAAGATAGAGATGAGCCCCCAGAAGATGATGATACCAAAGAGGATGAAGATGATACGAACATCCCATTGCGACATCATGCCCGGTACGGGCTTGTATTTCTCGGTTACAGACGTCTTCGCCTCCTTATAGTTCATGCTGAAGTTACGGAGTATGCGCAGATAGTTGTCGCCTCCATTATTGAAGATGCTGTTCTGGATATCTTCGTATCTGCGGTTGGCATAGTCGTTGAGTGCCTGTAACTTACGGTCGGTTCTGTCGTAAGCCTGCACATAGGCTTGCAGCTGTTTCTGTTTCTCTACCAGCTGGCGGCGGATATTGACTGCCAGAGTCAGGTCAACGTTTCTGTTCACCTGTGCTTCTTCGCTGAGAAACATGGTGTTCATGCCGTAGAGATAGTTGATGAGCGAATCGAAACGAGCCACCTCAACATTGTTCTTCTTGATCATCTGGCGGAAAGGAACAGCCTTCGACTTAAACTTCTTAAACTGCTCTGTAGCCTCATGGCAGGCATAAGTCATGTCGAAAATATACCCATTGCGCTGCGAATAGAGCATGATGGAGTTCTGGTCAGCCTGTTTCACAATACTGATGAGTTCCTGAATCACAGCCAACTGTTGAGCCTTGGCAGCTTGGTTCTGTTTCTCCAAGTCTATGTGATAGTTGGTCAATTCTGTACGCAGCATATAGAGCGTTGTGTCCAGGTTGGCTTCCTTGAGCACTGCGTTGCTTGGCAGCACGAATGCCACCATCAGCAGAATTATGATGTATAGTCTCTTCTTCATATTTAGTAAATTTGACTGCAAAGTTATTAATAATTCGTGAAAAAGCAAAGAGAAAACCGCCTTTTTTGATATATTAGCACCTTTACGTTCGATTTTTAGGGTTATCTTTTGCATTTTTCATATAAATTGATTACATTTGCAACGTCAAAGGATACGTTAATTAATCAGATAAGAATATGAAGATACTCATAGCAGATAGTGGCAGCACCAAGACCGATTGGGCTCTGGTTGATGAACAGGGTAACGTGATGGTTACCTGTAAGACGCAGGGCATCAGTCCGATTCATCAGAGTGATGCCGAGATTTTGGATGTATTGTGTAAGGAACTTGTTCTGTCAGAGCAGCCTCAGGAGGTTTTCTTTTATGGCAGTGGAGTAACCGAGGCGATGAAGTCTCGCATGAAATCACTCTTGCAGCAGTCTTTTCCCGAAGCCAAGGTTGAGGCAGAAGGTGATATGCTGGGAGCAGCCCGTGCCCTCTTTGGCAAGAAACCGGGTATCGCCTGTATTTTGGGAACCGGTGCCAATAGTTGTCTTTACGATGGAGAGAAGATTGTGATGAACACGCCTCCGTTGGGATATATTCTGGGCGATGAGGGTAGTGGGGCAGTAATCGGCAAACTTTTCCTCAATGGTATCTTCAAGGGCACATTGCCTGTATCGCTAAAGAATAAATATCTTGCCTGGTCGGGTTTGGATTATCCTACTATTATTAATAAGGTGTACAGACAGCCGCTTGCCAATCGCTTCCTGGCTTCCATCTGTCCTTTTATCTCAGAACAGATAGCAGAAGGTGAGAAACATGAGAACGGGACCGATGAACTGAATGAAGCCATGTCACTCTATCGTATGATACTGGAGAGCTTCAATCAGTTCTACGCAAAGAATCTCACACCTTATATTAAATATGTCAAGGCGAGCACCGAGGATATAAGCCAGTTGGAGCCAGGCATGAAGGCATGGCATTCATCCTTGGAAGAAGAAATCCCGATGCTTGGTTTTGTTGGAAGCATAGCTCATTACTTTGAATCACCTTTGAGAAATGTGATGGAGGATGAGTTTCATCTCAAGATTTCCCAGATTTTGAAAGCTCCGATGCCGGGGTTGATAAAATATCATATTAATTAAACTATTTTTGCACCAAAATGTATTTTATGCTACATTTTGGTGCTTTTTCGTTAAAAAATGTAGGTTGCGCAACATTTTATACGTAATTGATTAACCAAAACATACCCCATTGTGTCTGTTTTTTATCTATCTTTGCCCCCGAAAAGTAAATGTAAACAACGATAAATCGAGGCAATCCTCATAACCGAGGCTTATACCTTATTTATATAAAGGCAATATTCGACCTATGTTACATAGGCCCTATATTAAACCTAGAAGCAACAATTATTAATTTAAACCTAAAGTAATTATGAGAAAAACATCTCAGAAATTCTCGCAGAGCCACATGCTCTGCAAAGTTGCTCTGGTAGCCATCATGTTGGTGTTCCAGGCAATGTTAGGAATCGGAGCGGGTGTCCTCAATGCTCAGACGGTTAAGGGTACTGTCATCTCTGGCAGTGACAATGAACCATTGATTGGTGCAAGTGTCATGGTGCAGGGTACAAAGACGGGTGCCGTTACTGACCTGGATGGTAACTTTACCATTGAAGCAAAAAATGGACAAACACTCGAAGTTTCGTATCTGGGCTTTATCACCCAAAAGATTAAAGTTACAGGTTCGACAATCAACGTAACCTTAAATGAAGACAAGCAGTCACTTGATGAAGTTGTCGTAGTAGGTTACGGTGTTCAGAAGAAAAAGCTGGTGACGGGTGCTACCGTTCAGTTGAAGGGTGACGACATCGCCAAACTTAACACCACCAACCCTCTTTCTGCCATGCAGGGACAGACACCTGGTGTTAACATCGTTTCTACTTCTGGTCAGCCAGGTGCAGCCATGAGTGTTACCATTCGTGGTTTGGGTACCGTAGGAAACTCTCAGCCTCTTTACTTGATTGATGGTGTGGGTGGTGATATCACCACCTTGAACCCAGCCGACATCGAGAGTATCGATGTATTGAAGGATGCTGCTTCTGCTGCTATCTATGGTGCGCAGGCTGCCAATGGTGTAGTCCTCGTTACAACCAAGAGCGGTAAGGAAGGTTCTTCCAAAATTACATACGATGGATATGTAGGTTGGCAGACTCTGGGGCGCAAGTTTGAAATGCTCAATTCCAACCAGTATATGCAGATTATGGATGAGGCTTTGCTGAATTCAAATAATATGTCGCCTATCGACTGGACTTCTCTCAGTGCTATCCGGGATGCAAATGGTAATGTTTATAATACAGACTGGATTGACCAGGCTGTAGACAATGGTGCCTTGACCACTAGCCATAGTCTGGCTTTTACCGGTGGTAGTAAGACTTCTACTTATTCTATTTCTGGTGGTTATACCGGACAGGACGGTCTTATTGGTGGTTCTGACGTTTCTTATTATAAAAGGTATAACCTTCGTGTCAATTCTGAACATAAGATGTGGAATGGATTGGTAACTATTGGTGAGCACGTAGGTTTTGTTTATAAGGATAGCCGTGGCATGGGTACCGGCAATATCTATAACAACAACCTCCGCAGTGCGTTCTCTACTTCTCCACTGGTTCCTGTTTATGACGCAGATGGTAACTATTATTCTACCGTTGATTCAGACTGGAACAAGAATGATGGTAACCCTTATGGTACCATGATGATGAATCGCTACAACCAGAGCAAGAGTACTTCGGTTGATGCGAATGTTTATGTACAGATTGAACCTATCAAGAACCTGAAGTTCAAGACCGTATTCGGTTTGAACTATGGTGGCTCTAACTATCGTTCATTTACTCCTATTTATAAGTTTACTCCGCAGAGTGGTAATGGTATCACCAAGGTGAACCAGAGCAATGGCAATGGTACTTCTCTGGTTTGGACCAATACCCTGACTTACGATTTCAATATCAAGGAGCACCATATCAGTGCTTTGTTGGGTAGTGAGACTACTAAGTATGATGGTGAATCAACAGGTAGTTATGGTGTGAACCTGACTGCAGGCTTTGATGACTGGGAGCATGCCTATGTAGAGAATACTGAGAAGGGACATGCTGACCGTAAGGTTAGTGGTGGTCCTTACGATGCTACCCGTGGTCAGTCTTTCTTCGCCCGTTTGGGTTGGTCTTGGAAAGATCGCTACATGGTGAATGCTACCATGCGTGCCGATGGTTCTTCTAAGTTTGCCAAGGGACATCGTTGGGGTTATTTCCCATCTGTTTCTGCCGGTTGGACTTTGACTGAGGAAGATTTCATGAAGTCAGCTGCTTCCTGGTTGGATTTCTTGAAACTCCGTCTCTCTTGGGGTCAGGTTGGTAATGCTAATATCAACTGCTATCAGTATCTGGCTCCTGTTACAACATCCAATACCAACTACAACTTTGGTGCTACTGGTGGTACCGATGCTTGGGTGATGGGTGCTTATACAGAGCGTTTGGCTAATGAGAAGGTGAAGTGGGAGACTTCAGAGCAGTATAACGTTGGTTTGGATGTCCGTTTCCTCCGTCAGCGTCTTTCCTTGACTCTCGATGGTTATATCAAGAGCACTAAGGATTGGTTGGTTCAGGCTCCTATCCTGGCTACAGCTGGTACCGGTGGTCCTGTCATCAATGGTGGTGATGTAAAGAACAAGGGTATCGAAGTAGGACTTTCATGGAATGACAACATCGGAAGAGACTTTACTTACAGTGTAGGTGCCAACTTTGCCTACAACCATAATGAAGTAGGTAATATCCCGACCCTTGATGGTATCATCCATGGTAAAGATAATCAGATTTATCAGAATGCTGAGGAATTCTATCGTGCGGAGAATGGTCATGCAATCGGTTACTTCTGGGGTTACAAGACTGCGGGACTCTTCCAGAACCAGAAGGAAATCAACGATTGGATAGCTGCCGGTAACGGTATTTATCAGGCAGATGTAAAGCCTGGTGATGTAAAGTATGTTGATGTGAATCATGATGGCGTTATCAATGCCAGCGATAAGGTTGACTTGGGAAATGGTCTTCCTAAGTATACTTTTGGTTTCAATTTCAGCCTGGCATGGAAGGGCTTTGACCTGAGTGCTAACTTCACAGGTGCAGCCGGTTTCCAGATTGCACAGTCTTACCGTGATCCTAGCTCATCTCAGGCTAACTACAGCCGCAGAATCTTGAAGCGCTGGACAGGTGAGGGTACAAGCAATGAGATTCCTCGTGTTACCTACGGAGATGTTGGTAACTGGTTGTTCTCAGACCTCTATTTGCAGGATGGTGACTACATCCGCTTGCAGAACCTTACCATGGGCTACGATTTCAAGAAGCTCATCTCTTGGAAGGGACTCTCTAAGATGCGCCTCTATTTCCAGGTGCAGAATCTCTTTACTTTGACCAAGTATGATGGTATGGATCCGGAAATCGGTTCATTCAACGGTACTGATGGTAACAGCAGCGATTCTTGGGTATCAGGAGTTGATATGGGTTACTATCCACATCCTCGTACTTTCATCGTTGGTTTAAATCTTGCATTCTAACTCTTAAACAGAAAGTAATATGAATAAGAAACATATATTGATGAGTGCCCTGATTCTCTCTTCCATGGCTTTGACGTCATGCGATGACTTCCTGGACACTTCATCTAAGACAAAGATGAATTCCGAGACTGCTTACAGCACACCGGCTGCAGCAGACATGGACCTTGTGGGCTGCTACGATGGATGGCAGCGTACATTGAGCGATGAAGGTGTCGGTATGTACCTGACGGCTGAGTTTGCCTCCGAGCAGGCTTTCGCAGGCTTGGGTCTTTCTGATGCCAAGAACAATAATGCCATCGACCAGTTTGATTTGACAGTTGCTCCATCATATACAGATCTCTTCAATACGGATTGGAAGAATTATTATCAGGCTATCTACCGTTGCAATCAGCTGATTCAGGCTGATGCTACCATCAAGTGGAATGGTGATACCAAGGCAGAAGGCCGTATCATGGGCGAGGCTCGTGCCCTTCGTGGCATCCTCTATTTCGATTTGGCCCGTTTGTTTGGTGATGTGCCTTTGTTGCTCGAACCTTCTGAGGCAAACATACCGCGTACTCCGGTGAAGGAAGTATATCAGGCTATCTTCGATGACTTGAAGTATGCCGCAGCCAATATTCCTGCCGATGCTTATCCTTTGAAGGACCGTGATTCCAATGATGGCCGCATCACCAAGTATGCTGCTGAGGCTTTGCTGGCTCGCGCATACCTTTATTATACGGGATATTACGGCGAGGAGCATCCTGCATGTTCCAAGGCTGAGGCTACTGCTGCCATCAATGATGTGGTAGAAAACGGTGGCTATGAGTTGGAGAAGAACTATGCCGATTTCTGGATGCCTTCCTGTACCAAGGATGCTTCTTCAACGGGTAACTATGCCTGGGAAACAACCTATGCCGGCAAGTGGTATGACGGAAAGACCTGGAAGGCAGGACAGGGTAGTCTCTCTAAGGAGATTGTCTTGAACCTGAAGCTGAACTCTACCCACGATTACAATGGCAATGGTGATGGTAATACCTTCTCGGTATATTTGGGTCCTCGCAACCGTTGTGCTACTGATATATGCATCGCCAGTGGTTGGGGAGCTTGCCCGGTTACTCCTTATTTCGTAGAGCAGTTTAGAAACGATCCTCGTTTCAGTGCCTGTGTCTGGAGCTGCAAGGATGCCGGTTTTACAGCAGATGAGTCTGACTCTTATGAGTATACGGGTTATTATACCCGCAAGTATGCTCCAATGTGTTTTGCCGATGGTACTCGACAGGAAGTGGGCTTCCAGTTGGGTGAGCAGCATCAGAACATCACTTACTATCAGGATTATACCATCATGCGTTATGCTGATGTGCTCTTGATGCACTCTGAGCTGAATGGCACTGCCGATGGTCTGAACAAGGTACGTGCCCGTGTGGGTCTTGAACCAGAAGACTACAGTATTGAGAATATTCGCAAGGAGCGCGCCATCGAGTTGGCTTTCGAAGGTGTTCACTTCTGGGATTTGATGCGTTACGGCAAGGATGGTTCTTATGCAGCACAGGAAATTGCCAAGGCTCAGAATGGTGCCAAGGTAAAGAATGGTGGAGTGGAGGCAGCTACCAAGTTTGCTGTTGACAACTTTACCAGCAAGAAGGGTCTGATGCAGATTCCTAATACTCAGATTACGCTTTCCGGTAACGTTCTGACTCAGAATGCCGGATGGTAAAGTTGGGTAGGTAATATAATAAACATTTAATAATAAGAAGATATGAAAATACATAATCTTATATATACGCTTCTTGTTGCCATGGCAGTCTTCTTGTTGGCATCTTGCTCACCAGAAGATTTTGGATTTGGCAAGAATACATACTCTCCAGAAGATTTGGTGGAGGGTAAGGCTTATACGGTTACCATAGATGGTAACATCGTGAAGCTGGAATCCAAGATTCCTGATGCCACTCCGCTTTGGATAACTCCTGTGGGACGTAAGTCCCAGCAGGCTTTGGATGTAGAATTGCCTTTTGCCGGCGATTATGAGGTAACCTTTGGTGTGGAAACTCCTGGTGGTATCGTTTATGGCGAGCCTTATAAGTTGAGTCTTTCAAAGAACGACTTCTCTCTTTTGAACGATGACAAGTGGTTCCTCCTGGCAGATAAGAATTACAAGACGGGCGAGGCTTTCCCATCTGCCGAAACGCTCGCTGCCGGTGTCAGCAAAAAATGGTATCCTTGCGATGGTAATTACAATATCGGCCGTTGTACGAGTCCTGTGATGTATTGCTCTCCTTACGATCCTGACTACGACGGTAAGGGATATACTGCTGATGAAGAGGCAAATGCCGTTTATAAGGATATCCTCTTCGGTTCTGATAATTGGAAACCAAACTGGGATCCTGGCTTCCAGAGCTGGCTGATTCCAGAAACTGATCCTTACATGGATTCTTACATGACATTCAGCATGGATGCTAAGAATGGTTGTGTGGCTACCATGTATCGTGGTGAGTCGGGTGAGAAGGGTGCCAGCACAGGTAGCAACATGGTGGGCAAGTTCAATCTGGGATTGGGCGACAAGACCAAGCCTACCATCACTTTCAACGACTGCTATGCGATGCATAATATAGGTTTTGATGCAGTTTGCTCCAACTATACTCAGGACATTCAGATTGTTGAGTTGACTCCATACCTCCTTCAGTTGGTGACAAAACGTACCAATTCAGAGGGCAACTGGTATCTTGTATGGAACTTCGTTTCAGAGGATGTGATTGCTACCAAGGGTGCTTGCATTCCTAAGGCAGACCAGAATCTGATTGAGACAGTGAAGCCAATTCTTCCAACTTTCGAGAATATCCATACCGACTTGTTCACTGCTGATATCAATGGTGACAAGTATGTTGGTAGCAAGATGACTTTCAATTTGGATTCTGAGACTCCTTATGATTTCTTGTGGTGGAATGGTTCTCCTAATGTGAAGGCGTGGGAGAGCGTAATCGGAGGTAAGTACAATACTACATGGGCTCCTGCTCTTGGCGACAAGGCAATCGATAACTTCGAGTTGACTATCAGTAAGGCTTCTGATGGCTCTTACAATTATGAATGTGGTGAGGTAGATGGTAAGGTGAAAATCACCGAGAATACCATGACCTTCGATAAGGAAATCTCTGTATTTGCTGTGGCAGGCGATAAGCGCACCGTCGAATTGAAGGGCAAGAAGTTCTATATCCTTGGCAACTCTACCGATGATCAGTATCTTACTATCGGTATTCCTGAGACAACGGATGAGAATGGATTGGTTAACTCTTATCTCGTAGCTAAGTTGGCTTACAAGAAGATTGCTACCGGTCCTGTTGGTCCTACCAAGGTAGCTATCGACAATTCCATCATCCATAACGAGGGTATCATTTGGGTTGAGAATGGTTGCCTCCGCGTCGCTTTCCACTCTTATGGTGAAACAGGTAAGGGAATCTTCAAGGATGTGAAGTCTGTGAAGTTGAAGAAGAACCAGACTATCACCGTTACCTTTAAGATTAAGGGTGGCGTGACATGGAGCAAGACTCCTAAGTGTGCCTTGATTGATAACAATATCAAGACCACATGGGAACCAGGTGCATTCGGCCTCGCTGATGCAGTTGCTGTAGATACCAATGGCGGTGAGACTACTGTTTCACTTACCAATACAACCGGTTCTACTCAGACCTTCACAGCAACCTGTCTCGACCTCTCTGTCCAGTTGGATGGCTTTGGCGACTATGGTGGCTCAACCGACAACATCGACATTGAGATTGTTTCCTGCACAATTCAATAACTTTAATAGCGCAAACTTATGAAGAATAAAATATTATACGGAATTATGGCCTTCGTCATGGGTATCTTCATGACAGGCTGTAGCGATGATGATTATTCTATCAGCAATACTCCACTGCTCACCGATGAGTCGGTGACCACAGGTTCTGCTGATGTGACCGTGACATCCGCTACATTCCATGGCACGGTAAAGGGCCTCGAAGAGCAGAATGCCAGTGCCTATGCATTAGGCTTCTACTATGGTAAGAGCGAAGATAACTTGAGTGAGAAGGTAGCTGCTACTGGAAGCAGTGAGTTCCAGGCTACGGTTTCCGGTATGCCAGGTGATGTAGTCTACTATCAGGCTTATGTTACCTTGCAGGGTAGGGTAACCTATAAAGGTTCTGTACAGAGTGCCATCATGACCGATGCCAAGGCAATCACCGGCGAACCGAAGGATTTGACAGCCAACTCTGTTATCCTGACCGGTAAGTTGGAAAAGGCTCCTCAGGAGGCTACCAGCGGTATCGTTATCTCTGGTGTCGAGGGTTCTGAGAATGTTCGTGCCGGTGTTCGCATCGTTGCTGCTGGCATCAACGACAATTACGAAATCAAGGCAGAGGGTCTGTTGCCTAATACAACTTACCACTATACTGCCTATCTCGACCTCGGAAATGGTACTGTATATGGTGAAGACCGTACCTTCACTACTGCTCCAGCTGATTTCAATCCTGATACTGACCTCGTTGACCTGGGCCTTTCTACCAAGTGGGCCAAGTATAATGTAGGTGCTACTGATGAGAAGCAGCTGGGTGGTCTCTTCGGATTTGGTGATATGACCGGTTTCCAGACATCTATCAATCTGGAAGATTATGCTTCTGCTGATATCTACAAGACCGACCGTGATGTAGCCAATAAGGTATATGGTTCATGGGTTACCATGCCAACCATAGATGAGTTTGAGGAGCTCTTCACAGAGTGTAAGAAAGAATGGGTAGAGGATACCAGGAATCATGTAGCTGGTTACAAGTTTACCGGTCCTAATGGTAACTCTATCTTCTTGCCTGCAGCCGGTACCCGTACTCAGGGCAATGTTTCCGGCGAGGGTTTGAACGGTTACTATCTCTCTGGTTCAATCAATGCAACAGACAACAGATTTGCCATGGCATACAACTTCGACCAGAATGCTGCACGCCGTACTACCACTCCTGTTTATCAGGCATTGGCTATCCGTCCGGTTTCTGTAGCAAAGAATGTGAAGTTTGACAAGACTAAGCTGATTGGTCAGACTTGGGAAATCGACCTCCGTCTGGATGGTTCTCACTATAAGTTTGATGGTCCTGTTTACTTCCTTGGTAAGGACGACAGTTGGGCTACCATTACTAATAATCAGCCTATTGTAGGTAATGTTGGGTGCTGGGCTGCTGATTTCGCAGGCAACTCTTGGACAGTAGGTGGTGATGCCAAGAACTGCCAGGGTTCTATGACCTTCAATGAGGATGGTACCGTTAAGGTTCATCAGTATGTGGCTGGTGCCGATGGTGCTGAGGGAACATTCCAGGATACCGAGGGAACCTATACCATTGATGAGAAAAACAAGACCGTGAAGTTGAGCATTGCTCCTTTGATACCTGCTAACTATATCGGTAATGTGAAGGAGACCAAGGATATGGATATCCGCATCTTGTCTTTGACTGATGAGACCATGCAGTTGGCTGTTACTCGTGCAAGCGATAATCAGTATATGAGTATCAACTATGTACCAGGCGAGTTGAAGAATGGCTTTACTGCTAAGCTTACCTGCTACGGTGGTGATGATGAGAATACTCCTGATGCCTGGAATTCTGCTACCGTTAATGTATTGGGTGGCGCTGCAGGCTTGAAGACTTACACCGTAACCTTCAATACCCAGTATCCTCGTACCAACGGTAAGGTTTATCTCCTCGAATTGGAGGGATACTCTGCTGCTTATCCTAAGGCACTGGTTCGTATCGATGCAATCAAGGCTGATGGTAACGACGTGAAGTTTGATGCCAACAAGTTCTTCTATGGCGACCTGGAAGGCAAGGGCAACTACCGTGTAGAAATGGCTAACATCTGGGGATGTGGTCATAATGACAGCTGGGACGGTTTGAAGGATACTCCATTCCATAAGGATGGAGGCGAGACAAAGAATGAGACTGCGCTTGCATTCAACCATACTTTCGAGGTGACCTTTACCGTTGTTTCCAACACAAGTGATGGTACTGGTGTCTATACTCCTACATTCAATGCCGTTCGTGGCTGGGGTGAAGGTGAGGCTCAGTTGTGGGGATATAACGATGGTTCTACTTTGAAAGTTGTTAAGAGTGACAAGGGTCAATACTCTCTCGAGAACAATCAGTTCGATATGACTTATGAAGGTTCTGGCTTTGAAGGTGGTACTATCATGACCTTTATCGAGTTTGCTGACCTTTATGGTTTCTTCCCAGGCACACACAGTACTTTGGATGAGTTCTATCTTGACGGTCAGGCTGTTTCTTACGATAAGTCTAAGGTGGTTGACGCCAATGAGAATCCTAAGTATCGTTTGGAATTGTTTAATTGCTATGGTGCTACAAAGGATAATTGTGCATTTGGTGTCAAGGATGGTGATTTGATGCGAGAGCTGGGCTTTAATAAGTCTATGCGCGCTAAGTTTACAGTTCACAGTCTTTTCGCTGTCCCACAATGGTAATGGTTGATAAATAATAATACAGAGAATCCGATAGTTTTCAGAACATATCGGGTTCTCTCTAAAATGAAAAGAAAATGAAGAAATTCAAATATCTATATTTGTTGCTCTTGGGCATAGTCTGCGGATTGGCTTTCTCGGCTTGCTCTTACGAAGACGATGATTATGATGAGCCTAGCTTCAAGGTTCTCAACCCAGAGCTTTCATTTGACGGTACTGGCGGAGTGCAGACCATCAATGTTCAGGCAGATGCTCAGCCTACAGCTTCCGTGATAGAAGGTGCCGACTGGTGCTCTGTTACTTATAAGGATCAGGCTGCCGGCACATACAATTTCGATGTAACCGTAGCCGCTTCTCAGGAAGATGAAGCAACTACTGCTACCGTTCGCATCATTCAGGGCTATAGCCGTAAGGATGTTACGATTACCCGTGCCAAGAAGGGGGCTGTTGTTACTCCTGATGTACCACCTGCTGATATGAACAAGACTGCCATGGAGGTGGCTCAGTTGATGTATCCAGGTTGGAACCTCGGTAACACCCTGGAAGGTGGCGACAGTAAGAATCTCTGGAAGAATGCTGGTATCGAAACAGAGACAGTCTGGCAGAATGCCAAGACCACTCAGGCTTTGATTGATGCAGTGAAGGCTGCTGGTTTCAAGAGTGTCCGTATTCCTTGTTCTTGGGTGATGGGACATATTACTGATGCTGAAAAATGCACCATCGACCCTGCTTGGATGAAGCGAGTAAAAGAGGTGGTTGATTACTGTATCAAGGATGGTCTCTATGTTATCATCAACCAGCATTGGGATGGTGGATGGATAGAGCACAATGGTATGACAGCCAATGCAGACATCAAGACTACCAAGGCTCAGCTCACTAAAATATGGACTCAGATTGCCGATAATTTCAAGAAATATGATGAGCATCTTCTCTTTGCCGGCATGAATGAGCCAGGTGTAGGAGCAGGTGAAGGTGATATCATTGGTGTGGCTGATATGAGTAACCGTATTGCTGAATATGAGCAGACTTTCATTGAGGCGGTTCGTGCCACAGGTGGCAACAATGCCAAGCGAGTTCTGATAGTTCAGGGCCCTAATACCGATATCGATAAATTTGTAGCCAACAACTACATGTCTAAGATTAAGGATTCTGCTACCGACCGATTGATGGTAGAGGTTCACTTCTATGATCCATATCAGTTTACTGATTTGAGTGAAGACAAGGATTGGGGCAAGTACTATCTCTATTGGGGCAAGAACAATACCAATGGTTCTGAGGCTGATCGTACAGCTGATGCTAAATACAACGAGGATTATGTAGAGGCTCAGATGAAGAAGATGAAGACCAACTTCTTCGACAAGGGCTATCCTGTAGTGATTGGTGAGTTTGGTGCCAACCAGCGTCTGGCCATCGGTAAGGATGCTGTTCATGATGCATCAGTTAAGGACTATTACAAGGCTGTTGTAACTAGTGCTATCAATAATGGTTGTGTTCCAATGGCATGGGATACCAATAGCGGTCTTCCTAGCATGACCATCTTCAATCGTGCTGGTGCAAGTGTTAGCAATGCTAACATGCTTGAGAGTATTAAGGCTGCTGTTGCTGCAGCAAAGTGGCCTGCTAAATAAAAAACGAGATATTAAGTCTTTAGGTTTGATATAAAGTAGGTGTGGACGCATATCGGAGAATCTTTCTCTGATGTGCGTCCTTTTTTTGTGCAAATATCGTACATCCTAACATAATATACCTATCCTTTTATCAAAAGTATACATTCACGCTACAGTTTTTTCGCTATCTTTGCAACATGATAACTTCAAAACCCGATAATACGTTAGATTGATATATGAAGAAGATAGTTATGATTATATTGGCTGCCGCTCATTTCGCTTGGGCTGGTGCACAGGTAAAACCAGTGGATGGCCGTATCTCGAAAATGAAACTCACGGCTACCGAACTGGCTCACTATATGGCTCCAGGAGTCAACCTGGGTAATACGATGGAGGCATGCGACTGGAACGATGTCTTTACCAATCAGGCTGGACTGAAGTCGGAAACTTCATGGCAGAATGATAAGACTACTGAGAGTTATATCCGGAGTTTGAAACAGCAGGGATTCAACAGTCTTCGCATCCCTACATCCTGGGTGGCTGGACATCTTACGGATAAGGAGAATATGACCATAGATCCTGTCTGGATGAAACGAATCA
This sequence comes from Segatella copri, assembly GCA_021623045.1. Classification (GTDB taxonomy): domain Bacteria; phylum Bacteroidota; class Bacteroidia; order Bacteroidales; family Bacteroidaceae; genus Prevotella; species Prevotella copri_T. The sequence continues at coordinate 58,411 of JAJWJX010000016.1, forward strand.
GGGAAATCGTAAACTATGGTCTCAATGCCGGTCTCTGTGTCATCATCAACGAACACTGGGATGGCGGATGGATGGAGCATGATGCCTTTACCAGTGGGGCGAATGTGGCAGATCATAAGGAGATGTTCCGCAAGCTGTGGGCGAATATAGCAAAGGAATTCAAGACGTATGACCAGCGGGTTCTCTTTGCTGCCCTCAACGAACCGGGAGTGGGAGGCGCCAGTCCGCAGGTTCAAGGCGACATGCTGGCTCCTGATAGTAAGGAGTTTGCCGACCGTCTCCTGGCATACGAACAGGTGTTTATCGATGCCGTCCGTGCTACCGGTGGTAATAATTCCAGCCGTGTACTCATCGTACAGACTCCAAAGACCGAGATTGATTTGGCTGCCAAGGATTCTTACGACATCACCCGTCTGAAGGATAAGGTGAAGAACCGTCTGATGGCAGAGGTTCATTTCTACGATCCTTATATATTTACCCTGATGGACAAAGATGCCGATTGGGGCAAGGTGGCTCTTTATTGGAAAGGACATGCGCCTGCCGATGACCAGGGACGAACCGTAAACACCATCTGGTATAATAACAAGAACGTGGATGCCTACCAGCATATCACCAATCAGGTGATGAAGATGAAACAGAAGTTTGTAGATCAGGGCTATCCGGTAGTCATCGGCGAATATGGTGCCAACCGTAAGGATGCCTCTCTCTTCGGTGGTAATCAGGAGAAGCATAATGAGAGTATGATGGCATGGTATGGTGCTGTGACTGCCGAAATGATGAAGGCGGGACTTATCCCGTATGTCTGGGATATCAATGTGCAGCCTCTTCCTCACATGACCATCTTCGACAGAAAAAAACAGGTGGTTTCCGACTCCTATATATTTAAAGGTGTGATGCAGGGAGCAGCCGAAGGGATGGAAGATTACCTGAAAATCTATCCGAAACCTTAGAAAAAAGCAGAAAAAGCAATAATAAATAAGCATAGTTTAGATTTATATGTAGAAAGGGCAAAAAAGTATCATGCTTTTTTGCCCTTATTTAGTATCTTTGCAACCGAAAATGAATCTTTAAACTGTAAACTTAATAAATAAATGAAGAAGATATTTGTTTTATTGATGATGGCATTGGCTACATGCAATATCTCTGCGAAGTCAAATTTTGTGCAGGTAAAGGACGGACATTTCGTTCGCGACGGTAAACCTTATTATTATGTAGGTACCAATTTCTGGTATGGTGCCATCCTCGGTTCAGAAGGTCAGGGCGGCAACCGTGAGCGTCTCTGCAAGGAACTCGATAAGATGAAGGAGATGGGCATTGATAATCTCCGCATCCTGGTGGGCTCTGATGGAAAGCGAGGAGTGAAGACCAAGGTTGAGCCGACGCTGCAGGAAGCTCCGGGCATTTATAACGATACGATTCTTGCCGGTCTCGACTATCTGCTGATGGAGATGGGCAAACGCAAGATGCTGGCCGTGCTCTATCTGAACAATTCCTGGGAATGGAGTGGCGGTTATGGCTATTACCTGGAGCAGGCTGGTTTGGGCCAGGCTCCCCGTCCTAACGAAGATGGATATCCTGCCTTCATGAACTTCGTCGCCAAATATGCATCCTGCGAAAAGGCGCATCAGCTATTCTATGATTATGTGAAATTCATACTTACGAGAACCAACAGATATACAAAGAAGAAGTATAAGGATGACCCGGCCATCATGTCATGGCAGATAGGTAATGAGCCTCGAGCTTTCAGCAAAGAGCAGTTGCCTGCTTTCGAAAAGTGGTTGGGTGAAGCGAGCAAGCTGATCCGTTCGCTCGATAAGAATCATCTGATTTCTATCGGTAGCGAAGGAAAATGGGGATGTGAAGGTGAACTGAACTGTTGGGAACGGATCTGTGCCGACAAGAATGTAGATTATTGCAACATTCATCTTTGGCCATACAACTGGAGTTGGGCGAGAAAAGACCATTTGCAGGATGATTTGGGAATCTCCTGCCAGAACACAAAGGAGTATATTGATGAACATCTTGAGGTATGCGGACGTATCAGGAAGCCATTGGTGATGGAGGAGTTCGGCTATCCTCGTGATGGTTTCTCTTTCTCAACTTCTTCTACAACAGAAGCACGTGATGGATATTATAAGTATGTGTTCAGTCTTGTTGGCGACAATGCTGCATCCGGCGGTTATTTTGCCGGTTGCAACTTCTGGGGATGGGGCGGCTTTGCCAATCCTAAGCATGAGCAGTGGCAGGTAGGTGATGACTACACTGGTGATCCTGCTCAGGAAGCGCAAGGTCTGAATTCCGTTTTTTCTACCGATAAATCTACATTGGATGTAGTAAAGACGCAGGTAGACAGAATGAAGAAGATTGGTAAGTTATAAGTTTAGTGAAATTGTTAGTTGTTTTAGGAGGGTGTGCCATCAGTTCATGGTGCACCCTCTTTTTGTTGTATGCTCGGCATGAGCTTATTCTAATGGGTGCAAGTCCCTAAC
>JAJWJX010000108.1:0-2911 GCA_021623045.1 Segatella copri
CTTGTTAGGGACTTGCACCCATTAGAATAAGCTCATGCCGAGCATACAACAAAAATCGAGGTAACAGACGTAACCTGTTACCTCGATTATTTATATATATGATATTTTTGATTTAGCTTACGCGATTCAACTTCTTGATGATAGAGAAGATGAAGAGAGCTGAAACCAGACAGATACCTGCGAGAACACCCCAGATGGCAATGAGGTTGAAGTTCTGACCCCACATGATGCCAGGAATCATAACCAACTGGTTACCGATGGCTGTTGCACCGAACCAGAGACCCATCATCAAACCAGCATACTTTGGAGGAGCTACCTTCGATACAAATGAAATACCAATTGGAGAAAGCAGAAGCTCTGCGAATGTAAGGATGAGGTATGTAGAGATGAGGAGGTTAGCACTTACACGTGTACCCTCTGTAGCAGGATTGCCCTGTGTCAAAGGAAGCTCCAGACCCATTGAACCTACAGCCATCCATACAAAACCGAGAGCTGCAACGAGCATACCCAAACCAATCTTCTCTGGCGATGTAGGCTCCTTGCCAATCTTGTGGAGCCATGAGAACAAAGCAACGCTCACTGGTGTCAATGCCACTACATAGCATGGGTTGAACTGCTGGAAGATAGGAGCCTCAACATCTACGGCACCTTCAAGGTTGCTGTACTTGTAGAAGAGGAAAGCGATGGCAGCAACGATGACGCCAAGAGAGATGCCCTTACCCTTGCCGGTCTTGCTCTGTGCCAGACCGAAACAACCGTAAACCACGAAGATGCAGGCTACGAGGTTGGTAACGTCGAATGCCATTGACTGCAGACCCTCTGAAGTTTTCTGTGTATAATCGCGGGCAAAGAGTGTCAATGTATTACCGTTCTGATGGAAAGCCATCCAGAAGAAGATAACCACAGCGAATACGAGACAGAGGCAGATGATGCGCTCCTTGGTCTCAGCCTTAGAAAGTTCGTTTGTCTCCTTGGCAGAAGTCTTATCATCCTTACTCTTGGTCTCAGAAGCAAGAACATGCTTGTATGTAAAGCTGAAGGCATAGTAGATAGCGATACTGAAAATCAGTGAAGCACAAGCCACGGCGAAAGCGAAGTGGTATGAATCTTCCACCGACACGCTCAGGCTCTCCTGCGCCCACTTCATAATCTTGATGGCAGCAGTAGGAGCAAACATAGCACCGATGTTGATAGCCATATAGAAGAGTGAGAAACCGGAATCACGTTTGCTGGCATACTGTGGCTCATCATAGAGACGGCCTACCATCACCTGCAGATTACCCTTGAACAGACCGGTTCCCAAAGCGATGAGAATAAGTGAAATACCCATAGCAGCAACGGCAACGGTTTCCTTGCCAAGAGGAAGTGAGAGAACAAGATAGCCGATGAACATGATGAAGATACCTGTGGTAACCATACGTCCAAAGCCAAACTTGTCGGCTGCGATACCACCGATGATAGGAAGGAAATAAACCATCATCAGGAATGTAGAGTAAATAGTACTTGCCAATCCGGTTTCAAAACCGAAGTTGGCCTGCAAATAAAGCAAGAACACAGCAAGCATGGTGTAATAGCCGAAACGCTCACCCGTGTTTGCCAAAGCTAAGGCCCACAGACCTTTTGGTTGATTCTCAAACATAATTTTTTGTTTTGTTGTTATTTTATTATTTAGTTATTCTTTTCTCGCAATTTTTGTGCAAAGATACATAAATTATTCCATATTTCAAACTTATTGCACCAAAAAGCGCACTTCACATAGCATTTTTCTACTAGGAACCGGCAAAAATTCTAAAAAACAGACAAATCAGATTAAAAAAATCCGTTTATATTACAACGTAATTGCATTTTTTTTCGTACCTTTGCACCCCGAAACCATGAGGAGGTTTCGGGATACACAAAAATACTTCAAAAAATTCTAAATAGAAAGGTAAAAGGATATTTATGAGACAACTTAAGATTAGTAAGAGTATAACCAACCGTTCCAGTGAAGCACTCGACAAGTACTTGGTGGAGATTGGTAGAGAGCCTATGGTCTCTATCGATGAAGAAATCGAACTTGCCCAGAAGATTCGCAAAGGCGGTCGTGAGGGAGAACGTGCCAAAGAGAAATTGGTAAAAGCAAACCTTCGTTTCGTTGTATCTGTTGCTAAGCAATATCAGCACCAAGGTCTTTCTCTTACCGACCTCATCGACGAGGGTAACATCGGTTTGGTAAAGGCTGCTGAAAAGTTTGACGAGACCCGCGGCTTTAAGTTTATCTCATACGCCGTATGGTGGATTCGTCAGAGCATTCTGCAGGCTATTGCCGAGCAGAGCCGTATCGTTCGCCTGCCTTTGAACCAGGTAGGTGCATTGAGTAAGATTAGTGCAGAAATCAGTAAGTTTGAGCAGGAGAACCAGCGCAAACCTTCTGTTGCTGAGCTCGCTCAAATTACAAAGATGGAAGAAAGCAAGATTGACCAGACTATCAAGGCAGATAATCACCACATGAGTATCGATGCTCCATTCGGTAGCGATGATGACGACAATGCGATGGTCGACGTGATGGCTTCGGGTGATGACAGCCGTACCGATAAGGGTGTTGACTTCGAGTCTATGGCGAGCGAGCTTGACCGCGTTCTCAACTCTGTATTGAAAGACCGTGAACGCAAGATTCTGTGCTACTGCTATGGTATCGGTTGCCACGAGAAGGGTTTGGAGGAAATCGGTAGCGAGTTCAACCTTACCCGTGAGCGTGTTCGCCAGATTCGCGAAAAGAGTATCATCAAGCTCCGTGATAGCGGTAAGATCAAAATCTTGATGAAGTACTTGGGATAAGTTAAGTGAAGAGTGAAGAATTCTTTTGCTTTTCTTCACTAGGTTTTGAAGACGAGAGAAAAATAGATAAAACCAAGTTGCTCATAGCAACGAA
>JAJWJX010000017.1:0-59609 GCA_021623045.1 Segatella copri
TTAGGGACTTGCACCCATTAGAATAAGCTCATGCCGAGCATACAACAAAAAAGACTTCGGAACTATTATCTTCCAAAGTCTCTAACTGAATTTAGTCTTCCAATTCGGCAAGTACTTGCTCTGCCACTTCGCAAAGCTCATCATACCATTCCTTGCCGAATTTCTCTACCAACGGACCCTCCAGGAACTTATAAACCGGAAGATTCAACTCCTCTCCTTTCTTGATGGCATCCTTGCAGATACGCCATTTGTTATAGTTGATGCCATACACCTCGTTGCCGAAATCCTTGGCACGGATAGGATACAAGGCACAGGAGATAGGCTTCTTGAACTTCGACTTTCCTTCGCGATAAGCACGCTCCAAGGCACAGAGACAACAATTCGGAATCGTATGTCCATCGCCCAGGTCTTTCAAATCCTGGTAGCATGTAAACACACAATCCTTACCATTCACGATGCTCGTCACCAAATCGCCTTCTATATCGGTATAAGCCACGCCCTGCTTATCTATGATAGCCTGGGCAGAAGCTGAGAGATCATCCCAAACCACATCCAGCGCATCCTCAATCTCCATAATCTCATCCAGGGTAACAGGAGCTCCCGCATCGCCTTCGATGCAGCACTCACCCTTGCAGGCATCAAGGTCGCAACAGAATTTTTCGGTGATAATATCAGGTGAAACCAACACGTTGCCCACCTGCAGAATACGCAGTTCGTCTTTCTTCATAATGTTTTTGAGATGAATAAATTTCTTTGAGTGTATAATAAAAATAATGATAGCTACCCATGAGTGGATAGCTATATATTAATAGGTGTACCTACCATTGGATAGGCGCAATTCCGTTCTGCTGCAGATACGCATTGCAGCGGGAGAAATGATGATTGCCAAACCATCCGCCACGGTTGGCTGATAATGGCGAAGGATGAACGCTTTCCAATATCAGATGCTTGCTTGTATCGATGAGCTTCGCCTTGCTCCGGGCATAACCGCCCCAAAGGATAAACACCAGATGCTCCTTGTCCTTGCTGAGCGCCTTGATAGCAGCATCTGTGAATTCCTCCCAGCCCTTGCGCTGATGACTCGCTGCCTGATGGGCACGAACGGTCAACGTGGCGTTGAGCAACAATACTCCCTGCTTTGCCCAGCGGGTTAAATCGCCCGTAGCTGGCATCGGAGTACCGAGATCCATCTGAATCTCCTTGAATATATTAATCAATGATGGTGGGAAAGTGATTCCGTCCGGCACAGAGAAACTCAGTCCCATCGCCTGACCCGGCTCATGGTATGGATCCTGTCCGATAATCACTACCTTCACATCATCAAAAGGACAGAGATTGAAGGCATTGAAAATCAAGCGGCCAGGAGGATAACAGGGCGTACGCAGGTATTCCTCTTTCACGAAGTTCGTAAGGTCAACAAAATACTGCTTGTCGAACTCTTCTCCTATATGCCGTTTCCAACTTTCTTCTATCTTTACGTTCATGCTTAATATAAATTCAAAAGTATCTTAAGATACTTACGCAAGTATCCTAAGATACTTGGCCAAGTATCTTAGGATACTTTTTTGAGGTATATAAAATCGTTTTTACTTGTTGTCAGAAATCAAGTTCTCACCAGTCATATCTGCAGGCTTCTCCAAGCCCATGATATGGAGGATAGAAGGAGCGACATCTGCCAAACGACCATCCTTAACGGTAGCTGAGTTGTTGTCAGTTACGTAGATGAATGGAACTGGGTTCAAAGAGTGAGCGGTGTTTGGTGTACCGTCCTCGTTGATAGCGTGGTCTGCATTACCGTGGTCAGCGATGATGATAGCCTCATAATCGTTAGCCTTGGCAGCCTCGATAACGTCCTTTACGCAGTTGTCAACAGCGTGAACAGCCTTAGCGATAGCGTTGTAGATACCAGTGTGACCTACCATATCACCATTAGCGAAGTTTACAACGATGAAGTCGTACTCCTGAGTGTTGATAGCACCAACCAACTTATCCTTTACCTCGTAAGCGCTCATCTCTGGCTTCAGGTCGTATGTAGCCACCTTTGGAGAAGGAACCAGGATACGGTCCTCGCCCTCGTATGGAGTCTCACGACCACCATTGAAGAAGAATGTTACGTGAGCATACTTCTCTGTCTCTGCAGTATGGAGCTGCTTCTTGCCCTGTGCGCTCAAGTACTCACCGAGGGTATTCATTACGTTCTCCTTAGGGAAGAGGATGTGAACGCCCTGGAAGCTTGCATCGTATGGAGTCATGCAGTAGTACTGCAAGTCCTTGATGGTATGCATGCCTTCCTCTGGCATATCCTGCTGAGTCAATACCTGTGTCAACTCCTTGGCACGGTCGTTACGGTAGTTGATGAAGATAACAACATCACCCTCCTGGATAGTACCGTCAACCTTAGAGTTATTGATTGGCTTGATGAACTCGTCTGTTACGTCCTCATCATAGCTCTCCTGCATTGCCTTCACCATATCGTCAGCCTGCTTACCCTTACCCTCAACGAGCAAGTCGTATGCTTCCTTCACACGGTTCCAGCGCTTATCACGGTCCATAGCATAGAAACGACCTACGATGCTTGCGATGTGTGCACCGTTCTTGTCGCAGCAAGCCTGAACCTCCTCGATGAAGCCCTTACCGCTCTTAGGGTCTGTATCACGGCCATCCATGAAGCAGTGAACGTATGTCTCCTTCAAACCATATTCCTTACCAATCTCAATCAACTTGAAGAGGTGATCCAAAGAAGAGTGAACACCACCGGTAGAAGTCAAGCCCATCAAGTGGAGTTTCTTACCAGTCTTCTGAGCATAGCTGTAAGCGTTGATGATCTCCTGATTCTTCAAGATGTCACCGCTCTCGCAAGCCTTGTTGATCTTAACGAGGTCCTGATATACCACACGACCAGCACCGATGTTGAGGTGACCAACCTCAGAGTTACCCATCTGACCGTTAGGAAGACCTACGTCCTCGCCACAAGTCTGGAGAGTAGAATGTGCTGAAACTGCTGTCAAATAATCGAGATAAGGAGTTGGAGTCTTGAAGATAACATCACCCTTATCATGCTTACCGATTCCCCATCCGTCGAGAATCATTAAAAGAGCTTTTTTTGCCATAATTACATAAAATAATTTAAATTCGAATTTCAGTGTGCAAAGTTACAACAAAATAGGTGAAGGACAAAATAAATTAAGATAAAAAAACTTCCACCTTTCTAAAAAGATGAGAGTTGTTAACAAGATCAACAGGTTCGCAGGATATATCCCTTCTTGATGACAGCTTCGATACTTACCTTTTCATCCAGGTTCAATGCCCGGCGAAGATAGGTAATCTGTACGTTCAGGGCAAGGGAATTGGAGTATGAGTCATCACCCCATACTTCATTCAGTATGTAATCCCGCTCTACAAGCTGGTTCTGGTTCTCGGCAAGAAGCTTCAGAATTTCAGCTTGACGAGATGTGATGACTACTCTGAAATTACCACATAGCAGTTCATTCTGCGCATAGTAGAAAGCAATGGAACCGATAAAAACAGCAGATTCTTCACCTTTATCGTCTTCTTTCGGTTGCTTCAACTCATAAATCATATTCTTCAGGAACTCATGGCGAATGCCATCAATGCGTTTCTGGAAGACTATGGTCTTAACCAGATAATACAGACATCCTATCAAGATGAAAAAGAGAAAGATGCTTCCTATCAATTGCCACATCATGGCTTTGAGCGTTCGAGTAATAGGAATGGGCACCTGAAAAGAAATACCTTGGCGAAACATTGGGTTCGTCTGATACTTTACCGTCACCACACGTGACCATCTGCCTTCGACATCATATTTTGCATTCAGGAAGACAGTCTTGTAATCCAGATGGCGAAAAAAGGATATCTTCCCATATCCCTTATCATCCAGTAATTTTTGATAAGAAGCCAACGAGGGATGCTTACCTATATTAGCCAGATATCTGCTGATGATGAGATAAGCATCATCACCCGTAAGATCAGGATCATTCAAACGGACAAGAAAGCGGTGATTGTTCCAAAAAGAAAGCGTAGTACGGCTACATCCCTTCTTCATATCATATTCAGATTCTATCTTAAGCATAACCGTATCTCTTCTACCTTTCGTAGATGAATTCTCCTGCAACTTTTTTCTATTCTTCAAATCTTGCGCTAACACTTCATCACAATCCTTCTTGAATTGCTCTACCTGCTTGTCTAAGCTATATTGACATTGAAGATGGAGCCAATATGCCTGCGTGCAGAACAACAATACGATTGCTACCCCACATACCATCCACACTATTTTCAGCTTACTGTTACTGTTCATACATTCCTGATCTTTTGAATTTGACGGCAAAGTTACTGAAAAATCCGTAAACAAAGGCAAGAGTAATAAAATAATAATAGGCGAAAAGAAGCAAAAGTAATAACTCAGTAACAGAAATCATCGATTTCATCGAATAATCCCAGTACCTTTGCATCACAAAACGAATGAAACAGATAAAATAATGAATAAATAGACGAAGATTATGAAAAAGGTATTATTGATGGCATGGCTTGCACTGTATGCTTGCATGCTCCGAGCTCAAACAGTAAACCTGTTCGATGAATCAAGCATTGGCATGGGAGATTCCATTGATCAGGTAAAGTATCAGGTAGTATATGATGCCGAGTATATTTACGAAAAGAAATATACCAAGACCGACACCATCATTGGCCGCATCGAAGAGAAAATGCTCTTGCAGATTGGCAACAAGTATTCCGCATTCTACAGTTATCCGATATTCCAAAGAGACTCTACCATCTCCGCGAATATGGCAAAAGGAATACCTGCCAATTTTTCCGGTAATGGCGGACAGATTAATTGGAAAATATATAAGAACTATCCAGAACCGGGCAAAACTGCCTATCTCGATTTCTTTGCTGCCGACAGATATGTGTGCATAGAGCCGATGGAACCGACAGACTGGCAACTCACAGACAGCATCGATTCCATCTGCGGTTACGAGTGCCACCAGGCAATTGCCAAGTTTAAGGGTAGAACATGGATAGCTTGGTACACGGAAGACATCCCTATTGACAATGGTCCCTGGAAACTGAGCGGACTGCCGGGATTGATACTCAAGGCTCACGACTCCGAGAACGATTATGGATTTACGGCTGTAGGACTCACTACAGACAAAGGCTCCACACCTATCTATTATAAAGGTAAGACATTCGAGCCTATCGACCGCAAATCATTGACCTCCATTTACAAGAAATACTATGCCGACCCTATCGGCTATCTGCTTCAAGATGCCAAGTATGCTGCAATTGTAAAGATCAAGGATGAAAAAGGAAATATCCTGAAGCATTCCAAGCGTGCTGAGCCATACAATCCGATTGAAAGATAATTAGCAGTTTACTTTTTTGCCAGACAAGCGCCTTAAAGACATCAGCAAGATAAGTGTCTAAGGTAAAATAGAAAAGAGAGAAAAAAGATGAAGAAAATAATAGTTCTTTTCACTATTCTGTTCGTGGCGTGCCATGCGTTTGCCCAAGAGAAGATTAGCGGTTATGTGGAAGATTCACTTACACACAACCGCCTGGCCAACGTATCAGTTACTCTGCTGCGCAATGGAAAGCCCTTGAAGTTTACACGCAGCAAGGAAGACGGAACTTTCCTGATTCCCATAGCACAAAAGCAAGCAGGCGATATGCTGCAAGCTACCTATATGGGCTATAAAAAGCAAAAAACGGCGGTTTCATCGGAAAAAGAAACCGTTATCAGTATGGCTTCAACAGCTTTTGTCTTAAAGGAAGTACAGGTGAAAGGCTCTCGTATCACAGGGCGGGATACCATTTCTTTCGATCTCACTCGCTTTGCCAATGAACGAGACAACAGTCTGAAGGATGTATTGAAAAAGCTGCCGGGCGTGGATATAGAGAAGAATGGCCGTATCAACTACAATGGTAAGCCCATCAACCGATTCACCGTGGAAGGTCTAGACCTGACCGATGGCAAATATAACCAACTAGAGGAGAACATCAAGGCGAAAGATGTGAAAAAGGCCGAAGTCATCGAGCATGACCAGCCTATCAAGGCGCTCCAGAACAAGACCTTTACGGATAATGTAGCGATGAACATCGCCCTGAAAGACAGTGCCCGCGACAAACTGATGCCCACTCTCAAGCCTTACATGCTCGTAGGGCATCCGTCCCACATAGGCGGAAGCATCAATATCATGCAAATTGGCAAGAAGAAACAGATGATGTATGATGCAGAATACGACAGAACAGGTAAAAATCTCGGCTATGCACTTAACCAACTCGCATCTTACAGCAATCGTCTGGCTCCTGCCTCCCTTCCATCATGGATATCAGTACCATCGCTTGACGCTCCTATCGACGAAGAACGCCTGCGCTTCAACACCTCGCAAAAATACTCCATCAACCATATCAAGAAGAACAAGGACGATGCAGAGACTCGCATAGAAGCCAACTATCTTCGTACGGTAACCCGACAAGAGCGAGAGAACATGAGTATCTACGACCTCGGCGGCGAAGCTCCCACAGTTACCACGGAGCACAACCACAAGACGATGATCAGCGATGCCTTCAATCTGCAATGGGAGAACAAGGTAAACAAGGCTGAACATTATGGCAACGAGAGCATCAGCCTCAGCGCAGCACAAAGCGACGGTTTGTCAAACATCAACGACACGCTTACCCAACGTGTCCGCATCCCAAAGCTCGACCTATCGGCAAGTATCTACCGCCTCTTCGTCTTCAAGAAAAGTCAACTCTCTTGGCGTAGCACTGCCGACTATCACCATGGTGTGGCGGACCTCTACGTTAACGAAGAGCGGAATCGCATCCGCACCAACCTTTGGCATACAGCCCACGCCTTACAGTGGATGAGGAATCGCTTCCACTGGATACAGGAATATAGAATGAGTATCGACCTCAACAACATCTATGCAAAATATCAGAAAAGAAGCGATGAAATCGGAAAAAACAGTCTTAACATCACAGGGAAGTTCACCCCTTACTGGCAATACAAGACCGAGACGTTCCGTATGTCGTTCTCTCCCGATTTCATCTGGGAACGCTTCACCTATCCACAGAAAACTCTACTTACCATATCACCCTACCTTTACTTATATAAGAAATTGGATTTCCGTAGAGAGTTGACTATCTACACAGGATACAGTACAGGAACAGGCAATGCCACCAACTACGCCATGAAGCAATATCGTCAAAGTTATCGCTCTTGGTACACTTCGAGCGACATCATTCCGATAACTCGTTCTCTTTATGGCAAGTTGAGTTACGACTACAAGCGCCCTATCAAGGAAATCTTCTTCAGCGCATCGGTCAATGCCAGCAAAAACTGGATGAACACGGCATCCGACCTACGCATCGAGGATGGCAAATACTATACCTCATTATATAAGCAGGACAGCAAGAGCAACAACATCGGAGGTTCGCTCTATATCTCCAAGGGTTTCTACGACCTTCATCTGAAGACCCGCCTGGAGGGCAGTTACAACTACAGCAAGGGTGAGCAATACAGCAGCGGCAAAGCCATCAGCTACACCGCCGACAACTATACTGTAAAGCCTAGCATCGACTTCTCGCCGTCCTGGTGCGCCTTTAGCTATGAGGGAGAATTCTCTTTTTACAACTCGAAACGTCAAAAAATGGCGAAGTCATCGTTATTTAATTGGCACCAAAGCGTATCTGCCACCGCTACCATCAGCCATGTGGACCTCTCCTTCTCGCTCGTACATTATCGCAATGAACTGCAAGAGGGCAGCCACCTTAACACCCTCCTTGGCGATGCCTCGGCAGTTTGGAGAATGAAAAAGCTCCGCCTTTCTGCAGAGCTTCGAAACCTATTCAACAAGAAGAATTATATGGAAACCATCTATAGCGGCATCAGCACATTGACCGACAGCTATTATCTTCGCCCGCGCGAACTGATGATTTCCGCCCAGTATTCCTTCTAAACAAGAGCTCCCTTCTCAGAAAAGAGCCGGGAGTTCTTTGCTTTTGGGGAAAAGAGACAAGGTTAAGAGGGATTTTGACTTTTTAGTTCATTTTTATTTGGAACATAACATTATTTTTTGTACCTTTGCAACTGATAATATCTTGTTATTATCCCAATGATTATGCAAGAAACGAACAATATATTAGCAATATTAGATAACTACCTCCACGACAATCCAGATGAGATTGCAAAGGAGATGGCAAACGACTTCAGAAAACGAAGAATAGAGAAGAATCTGACACGTAAGCAAGTGGCAGATAAGTCAGGCGTTGCCGTCAGCAACATCACCAGATTCGAGCAAAAGGGTCTCATCTCCCTCAAGAATCTGATAGGTATCGCCATCGCTTTGGAATACACCTCAGAAATCAAGAACGTCTTCTCACAACCCAAGTACTCCACCATGGAGGAGTTGCAACAGATAAAAAGAAACGCTAACAAGAAAAAGGCTTACAGACAATGAAACATATAGAATCTTTAGCCGTGAAATATCATCAGGAGAAAGTCGGCACACTGTCATTGAGTGCCGATGGAAAGATATGCACCTTCGAATACGACAATCAGTGGTTGGCATCTGGCTTTAGTATATCTCCGCTGGAATTGCCACTAAAGCCTGGTCTTTTCATTGCCAAAGCCACCCCTTTCAACGGGAACTTTGGTATCTTCGAAGACAGCCTTCCCGATGGATATGGCAGATACCTATTGCATAAAGCCTTGCTAAAGGAGGGCATCAACGACTTTGAGCTATCTGCTCTCGACCGACTGAGCATCGTGGGCAATGGAGGTATGGGCGCATTGACCTACGAACCTATAACTTCTATCCAGACTGGACACGAGATAGAGGACTTTGATCTTTTACAAGCCAAAGCCTTGGAAGTATTGAAGGATCAACAGGATAATGACGCTGGATTGCTATTATATAATAGTGGTAATAGTGGCGGTTGTCGCCCGAAAGCCATTTTCACAAATGAGGATGGCCATTGGTTGGTCAAGTTTCGCCATACCTACGATCCACAAGATATGGGAAAGCAAGAGTATCATTATAATGAGATAGCCAAGCAATGTGGTATCCAAGTACCCGACTTCAAACTGGTAAACGACAAGTATTTTGCCTGCCGTCGCTTCGACATTTCTCCAACTGGCGAACGCATTCACGTAGCCACAGCTGGAGCCTTGCTCAACGTTTCCCTTTCCAACCCCATTCTCGATTACCTCAACCTTTTGGCACTTACAGGTTATCTTACCCAGAGCCAAGAGGATGTGGAGGAGATGTTCCGCCGTATGGTTTTTAATTATATCATGGACAATAAGGACGACCATTGCAAGAACTTCTCTTTCTTGGTTCAGAAAGAGAGCGATGGCAAATGGCATTGGCATTTAGCCCCTGCCTACGACCTCACCCATTGCACCGAGGGATATAATGGTGAACACGCAACATCTGTAAATGGAACTGGGCATCCGACCGTAGAGGATATGATTGCCGTTGGTGTAAAGAATAAAATGAAGGAAAAGAGATGCCGCGAAATCTACGAAGAGGTAACCGAACAATGCTAGAATATAAGCGAACTATCTGCGTGCGCTGTGTGGTCAATTCCTTACAACGGAATTACAATAAAAACGCCTCTATCTCTTTTTCCGGGATAGAGGCGTTTCTGTTTAATCTATTTCATTTTGCACAAACCACGAATTATTTATTCTGCTTCAGATAGTTCAACTGAACATTAGGAGCGCAAGCATTGCTTGTTTTCTCGGTGTATTCTGCCACCTTCAATGTAGCAGTACCCTTGATGTTCTCTACATCACTACCTACCTTAAAGAGATAGTTACCTGCATCTACCTTCCACTGACTGTTGGCCTCATCGAAGCTGGCAAGATCGCGCTTTTCGAGGGTCATCTTCAAAGTCTGGCTCTCACCAGGATTCAGCAACTTGGTCTTGCCGAAGGTCTTGAGTTCCTTGGCTGGTTTCTCGTAAGCGCCCTTTGGAGCGGTGACATAAACCTCAGCAACTTCCTTGCCGGCAACCTTACCGGTATTCTTGATGGTTACGCTTACCTCTATGTTATTGCCTTTTGCCTTGACAGATGGCTTGCCAAACTCGAAGGTAGTATAGCTCAAGCCATAACCGAATGGATAAGCCACATTCTTCTTGAAGGTGTCGAAGTAGCGGTAACCTACATAGATATCCTCCTCGTGGTTGCTATAGTCGTAACCCTTGATGTTACCCTTGCTCCAATCCAGCAGATTCTTGTAGGTGTACATATCGTAATCCTTGGCGAAGTTAGCAGTAGATGGATGATCGGTAGCAGCGATAGGCCAGGTCATGGTCAACTTACCCGATGGATTCACCTTACCGGTCAGGATATCAGCAACAGAGTTGCCGCCCTCGATACCTGGCTGCCAAGCTACGAGAATAGCATCCACACGGTCTCTCCAACTGGCAGTCTCCATCACAGAACCAGAGTTGATGATGACAATCACCTTCTTGCCCTTGGCATGGAAAGCATCAGATACACGGAAAATCATATCCTGCTCTATCTGACTGAGGTTGAACTCACCATTGATCTGGCGATCCATTCCCTCACCTGCCTGACGGCCGATGGTGATAATGGCAGCATCTGCCTTTGGCTCCTCGCCAGCTACACAACGCTCGGTAATCTCGATTTCATCGAGCTTAGGCTGACCCTGATCCAGGAACCACATCATCGGATTCTTGTCTGCCTTCAACTTAGCCTTGGCATACTTCACATAATTCTGATAGATTTCCGTAAGCTGAGGAGTAGTTGCCACGCCGATATTCTTCAAACCGGTAACCATATCTACAGAATAGCCTACATTAACTGCTCCACTGCCAAGGCCACCCGACATGAAGTCGTAAGAGTTGACACCGAAGAGTGCCACGGTCTTCAAACCCTGGATAGGAAGAGCGGCATCATTCTTCAGGAGCACCATACCCTCGGTAGAACTCTGACGGGTGATGGCAGCATGAGCCTTCAAGTCTGGCTCACCACTATATTTATATCCCTTGAATCGAGGAGTCTTCACGATATATTCGAGCATACGGCGAACATTGCGGTCCACATCCTTGATATCCAGCTTGCCATTCTTTACTGCATCAACAATATCCTGCACCTGAGCAGGATAACCCGGCATCATCAGGTCGTTGCCAGCCTCTACTTCCTGTTCCAGCGGAAGGTCGGCACGCTTACCTATCCAGTCGGTCTCTACGATTCCCTTATATCCCCAGTCGTTGCGGAGAATATCGGTCAAGAGCCCCTTGTTGCCCTGGGCATAAACACCGTTTACCTTATTATAGGCAGACATGATAGTCCAAGGATTGCTCTTACGAACCATCATCTCGAACCCCTTCAGGTACAACTCACGGAGAGCACGCTGGCTCAATCGCTCATCCACCTTGGTACGGTCAGTTTCCTGAGAGTTTACGGCAAAGTGCTTGGCACTCACACCCACACCCTGACTCTGTACACCCTGTACAAAGGCTGTTCCGATAAGACCCGTTACGATTGGGTCTTCTGAATAATACTCAAAGTTACGGCCGCAGAGCGGATTGCGATGCAGGTTCATACCCGGTCCGAGCACAACATCACAGCCATACTCCAGGGTTTCGTTACCGATAGCCTCACCCACCTTGCGCACCAGGTCGGTGTTCCAAGTAGAAGCCAGACAGGTTCCGATAGGGAAACCGGTGGCAAAGTAGCTACGGCTGTCACCTTCGCGATGAGCATCGATATGAACTCCGGCAGGACCATCACACTGAACGGTAGTAGGAATGGCGAGACGAGGAATGGCTACAGTAGTACCCGCAGCACCCGGCACGAACTTCTTCTGATGTCCGAGCATAGCACCACTGCCCACGAATCCATCGTTACCACCGCCCACCAGCATCTGGGCTTTCTCTTCCAAGGTCATCGCCTTGATTACTTCGTCGATGTTGTTGGCATTCAGCTGAGGTGCAGGTTGCGCCATCAATGTTGTTGCCATCGCTCCAGCCGCAACGGTAAGAGCCAATTTCTTGCAGTTCATCATTTTGTCGTTTATTTAGTTAGTTATTACTATTCTGTTAGTCGTTTCATCAGGTTCATGCAGCCTCCAAGGTTACTGCATTTCTTCAAAAACTTGCTGCAAATATAATAAAATAAGGTGGAAACACCAAGCATTTCCACCTTTTTCTTCTTGAAATCAACAAGATTATTCCCGGATTTAACAAAAGTACAGTAAGAACATAACATACTATACATATCCCTAACCTAAGACTACTCCTGATATTTAATCTGGAAGTAATCAAAAACAAAACATCCCTTCCATTTCTATCTTTCGCAAGTTTCATCAAAAAGAAGAAAAAATACTCGAAAACCTTGTAGGAATCAAACAATTATCGTATCTTTGCCGAATTATCCAAAAATTGGGTACTAGAATAAGAACTTTTAATAAAGAAAGGTATGGAGCAGAGGAATTCATCCATCGAAATCTATCGTTCCCCAGAGGGCAACATAGAGCTGAATGTAAAATTAGAGAATGATACCGTTTGGCTTACACAAAGCCAAATGGCAGAATTGTTTGCTGTTGACAGAACATCTGTTACACGACACATTCGCAACATTTACAAGAGTCAAGAACTAGACGAAAAGTCAACTTGTGCAAAAAATGCACAGGTTCGTTTTGAGGGTAAGAGACAAATCATTCGTGATATTCCTTATTATAATCTTGACATGATTATTTCGGTAGGGTACAGAGTGAATAGCAAGAATGCGACCTCTTTCCGCCGTTGGGCAACCTCTATCTTGAAGCAATACATTATCAAGGGTTACGCCATCAACCAGAAGCGCCTAGACAATTACAACGAACTGAAAGAAGTGGTTCGTTTGATGTCACGTGCAATTACATTGCAAGATCAAGTATCCGAGGGCGAATATAACGGACTGTTCAATGTCATCAGCGACTATGTTTATGCCCTGGATACTCTCGACAAATATGATTATCAGACATTACTCATAGACAAGACGACTCAAGCCGAGCCGTTCCATGCCACCTACGAAAATGCAATGGAAGCCATCAATGCTTTGAAAGAAAAGTTTGGAGGCAGTAAATGGTTTGCCAATGAGAAGGATGATTCATTCAAGAGCAGCATAGGTCAGATTTACCAAACCTTCGGCGGTGAAGAACTCTACGCTTCGGTAGAAGAAAAGGCAGCCATGCTGCTCTACCTTGTCGTAAAAAACCATTCATTCAGCGATGGCAACAAGAGAATTGCGGCCATGCTTTTTCTTTGGTTTATGGAGAAGAATGGCATTCTGTATGCAGAAAATGGACATAAGAGAATTGCCGACAACACACTCGTTGCCCTGACTCTGATGATTGCAGAAAGCAGAACTGAGGAAAAAGATGTAATGGTAAAAGTAGTCATCAACCTGATTAACAAAGACAATCAATAGAATTGCCATTAAAAAGCCGCACAACAACTGTTCTACGCATGCACAACAGCTGAAAGACAAGCGCACAACAGCTGATGTGCGACCGCATATCAACTGTTGTGCGCTTCGAGATACTTACTGTTCCAACAACTTCTATTGTATCTCCGAACAACTTCAGTTACTTCTTTCAGATACTTATGACGCATTCTTCAAACGCCAATAACGCTTGAGGAAAGACATTCAAAGCATTGCGGAAGCTTATTCAAATCATTGTAGAAATCTACTTCGCTGTATCCTTTGAGCTTCGCTTATCACGGCGATAACTGCGATAATCATCCAGCGGAATCTCAATATCAGGTTCCACCAGCACACCCCCACGTGGCAAGGCGAACTTCTGATACTTGATGTTCAAGCCACGCTCTATCCACATACTCTCATAATAGGTCTGGATAGAGAGAATCTTACGGGTTTCCTCATCGATACCCTCCTGATGATAGAGGTCCTCTGTGCGGAAGAGCACAGGCAGATGGTTGCCATCCACCATATAAGTAGTATAGGTGAAGAGGAAGTTGGAGTCCGTCTTCAGATGGATGATACCGCCATCCACGAGGAAGTGGCGATAACGGTTCATGAAGTAAGTAGATGTAAGACGCTTGCGAGGGTTTTTCATCTGCGGGTCAGAGAAGGTGAGCCAGATTTCCTGCACCTCATCCTCGGCAAAGAAGCGGTCGATAATCTCGATGTTGGTACGGAGGAAAGCCACGTTCTTCTGTCCTTCCTCTATCGCTTTCTTGGCACCGGTCCACATTCGTGCACCCTTGATATCCACACCGATGAAGTTCATTTCAGGATAGAGCTTGGCAAGTTCCACGGTATATTCACCCTTGCCGCATCCCAACTCCAGCACGATAGGATTATCATTGTGGAAATACATCTCACGCCACTTGCCCTTCATATCGAAAGGCACGTCATCTACTACACTATATGGATACTGGAACACGTTCTCGAAACGCTCCATATCCGCAAACTTAGCTAATTTTCCTTTGCTCATTGATTCTTTTTTTCTTCGTTTGGGTGCAAAGGTACAAAAATTATAAATACTCTTATTACAATTACATTTATAATTTTTGATATTTAACCAAATCTACCGGAAATTCTTTTCAGAAACGGCAGAACTGTTGCCTCCATCATCAAAAATGAAAGAATATAGACATCAGTATTGTCCTACCTCGCAACTGATACTCCTTGCTCGTACGGGTCAACCCAGAATAAACGGTATAACCGTAGGTGCGCTGATTGAAAAGATTAAGCGCAGTCAGGCTCAACTCCATACCATTCCTGAAGCCATAACTGGTGGATGCATCGGCAAGAGTAAGATTCTTGTGCTGATGATCTGCTATCTGATTGCGATAATACTCTCCATGCAACTTGATGAACCATGACTTCAATGGCTGGAAGTTGAAAGTGAGATTCTGGGCAAGATTGGTAGAGGAAGTATCGAAACCCAAATTCTTCAATACCATCTTATCCTTATCCCAGTTCAGCTCATAGGTGAAATTGAACCAATCCACAGGACGACCACTCCATTTTGCCGACAACATATAGTTATCAGATGAATAGGCTGAAGGAGAATCGTTCTGACGCAGGAAGCCATCAAACCTCAGATAATCAAAACCTACGCTAACGAGTCCATGCATGAATCCCAATCCCTTACTCACCTTTCCACCAGCCATCAGATTTTCAGATCTGCTGCTGTTGGAGAAATAGGAGTTGATGATATAATCACCCACAAAATCACGAGCCACCGTAAGATGACTGTCAGACCAGCTCTTGCGGATGTAGGCATTGGCAAAGATGGTAGCAAGAGGACGCTTATAGTTGATGTTGAAGGAAACATGCTTGCTCTTGTCGGCGGTATAATCCACAAAACCCGTATAAAGATTACGGTAATCACGCATCAGCAGTCCCTGATAGAAATTCTGTTCATCCACTTCCCGCTGAGCGATTCCACCGGAAAGCGTAGCCTGCAAACGGGCGGTGAGGAAATAGCTCACACTGAGTTGAGGAGCAACCTGTGTCTTGCTGGTATTCTCTTTCGCTCCCATCAACTTATCATTATAATAATAAGGTGTAAAGGTGATGGGCATCTGGAAACGGATATGCCAGCCACCCTGGTTATACTCTGCCTCCGGCGATGCATAGGCACGGAAGAAGGTCATGCCTATCTGATTGCGCATATTGCCCAGGGAATCGGGCACTTCCTCCAGATGACTCTTCATCGTTCTGCTCAATACCTGCAAGCCAACCTTCATCATTACGGTAAAAGGCTTGAGGAAAAAGCCGAGCGAAGTATTGGTATGACTGAAGAATGCTGCCGAACGAACGCTTTGATAAGCCGTTTGCTGCGAATTATCAACAGACAGAGAGTGCGGATTCACCATATAAGCATTATACGTGTTAAAGGTATAGGTTCGCTTACCACTCCGATGCAACAGTTCCAGCTTGTCTGATACTTTATATTTCGGCATCTTGACCTGCTGATGATTAGGATAAGAGCCGTCAATATCCATCATGACATCATTCCAGGCCAGGTCGGCGGAAAGCTGATTGGCGACATACGCCTTTTCGCCATTCGAAGTCAGCGTAAAGTCGGCAACCAACCTGTTCTGCTTCTGCTTAGCCTGTTCATCCTCTACATCATAAATGGTTGAATCATTCAGGAAATACTGGGTATTACTGAATGAGGAAGAAAGAAGACGGTCGTGGGTATAGACTATCTGCGAAGACAAATCCGTATTTTTGCCTAACACCCAGAGATTATTGGTGGTGAAAACATGGGTCTGGTTCTTACGTACACGGCTGTCTGAAATATCCGTCAGCTGGTCGGGCGTAACATTCACGTAATCTTTCAGATTATAAGAATTTCTCATCACTCCAGTGCCATCATCCGAAAAGAGGAGATTGCCCTCACCGGTTACATCCGTACCTATATTATTACTCTTGAAGGTATTGAGTGACTGGGCTTTCTTGGCAAAGCGCATCAACGACATCTCGCCTGCCCAGACATTCAGCTTACCAAACTTCTCCCCTTTCTTCTGCTCCATACCGCCACCTGCCTTCAACGTTCCTACCAGACGGCTCTTGGCAGATTCCTTCAGTTTGATGTTGATGGCAGGATCTTGCGAAAACGACATATCTTCCAAAGCCTTGATAGGTTGATGATTGGTCATCACCTCTACCGAACCGACATCCTTCTGATGGATATTGTTGGTGGCGATGGAATAGCGGCCGCCGAGCATATCATGTCCTTCGATATAAAACTTATTGATAGCCTTGCCGTTATATTTGATTTCTCCCTTATCCGACACCTCTATTCCCGGCATCTTCTTCAAGACATCAGCCAGACTCTTGTCGTTGGCATCGGCAAAGCTTGCCACATTGTAGGAGATGGTATCGCCCCGCTGCCGGATGCTTGGAGCCTTCACCACAACATCCTTCAACTTTGTAGCCTGCTCCGCCAGGAGCACATGATATACAGTAGTATCCTTCGACAAAGGAATGGTTTTCACAGCATATCCCATCATCGAGAAATGCAGCACGTTACGACCATCCGGAATAGCATTGAGCGACAGCAGGAAACTTCCATCTGCCTGCGTCTTGGTAAACTTCAGGATTCTATTGCCGGCAGCAGGTCGGATGGTAACCATCACTCCCTGCAACCCGTTGCCCGTATAGGCATCTTCCACCTTACCCGACAAGGTGACTTGCTGGGCATAGGTCAAAGTGCTCATACAGATAAACCACAGATATAAAAACAGTTGCTTCATAAATTATCTTCTTGAGAACCCATTCCGTTCTCTCTTTACGTTGATACTTATTCTTTTTCTATCAGATCATATTTCAGAGCCTCATCCGAGCCACCCAGAGATATTCCCGTTGAAGCCTCGTTAATACTGTTCCAATTTTTCAGATACTTATATTTTGATTGCAGGAAATCCTTTCTTGTCGTTTTCTGAAAGCGCTTGAATTCCTTGTCAAGTACCCCAAAAGTAATAGGTTTTGCACTAACCTGCTGCATTCCATTGATACAGAAATAGTATTGCTTTCCTCTATCATACACTTCCATAATCAAGCCAGGGAGTCCGCAGAACTTCCAGGGACCATCACTTACAGGAACATCCAAGGCAAACCAGGCTGTCCATTGTCTTCCCCGGAAGCAGCAGGTAGCCTTTTGGCATTCATGACCGAGCACCATCTTCGTGCTGTCATTTTCCATATTCCATTCCTGCGCATTCAGGGAATCTCCATAAAGATAATATTGCCCCAACAGGAAATCTGTAATGGTCATTTCCCCTTGCGGATAATTCTTATAAATGGTAGCAGTCATTCTGCGATGGGGTATGGCATTGCGCAATTGTCGCCCTTTCAATCCCTTCCCTATCGCTTCCGTCAAGAAGCTATCCCATAGTTTATCGCCATTAGGAGCAGCCATCAGAGAATCACACTGATAAGTATAATAGCTATAGCATTTAGAACACTCTGCTCCGATTTGCAGATAGAGCAAATCTTCCTTGCGCTGTTGTTCTCCAGACAGCGTATCCGTAAGATATTCATATACATAGCTACACAGCATATTAGCCGTATCTATCTTTTTATTTTGGGCAAAACCAATAAGATAAAAAGTTAAAAATAGAAATATGAAACACTTTCTCGCCATAACCTTTCCTTGTTTAAAATAAAGATACTCTTTGATTCTATTCTCTTTCTATCAAGTCATAGTTACGTTTTTCGTCTGACAGACCTAAGGATATACCTGACGTAGCCTCGTCTATGCTATTTTGATTATGAAAATAATTATATTCAGACTTCAGAAAAGTTTTCCGGTCTATCTTTATCCGTTTTCTATTGAAAACATCATAAACGATAGGCGTGCCAGCATCCTTCTGCAATCCCTTGATGCAAAAATATTGCTGTCTCCCCTTGTCATACACTTCCATAATCAAACCAGGAAGACCACAAAATTTCCAAGGGCCATCACTCATAGGAACATCCAAGGCAAACCATGCCGTCCAAGAGCGACCACGGAATCTGCAGGTTGCCTTCTGGCAGTTATAGCCTAATATGTTTTTAATACTATCACCTTCTACAACCCAATTCTGTACACCCAGGCTGTCACTATATTCATAATACTGAGACATCAGATCGTCCGTTACCGTCATCATATTCTGCGGATAATTCTTATAGACGCACGCCGTCATTCTGCGATGTGGAAAAGAATTAGTCATATACCCTTCTCGCTTAAGCGCTTCTTTAAACAATGCACGAAACTTTGCCTTGCCATCTTCTGTAGATTGCAAGGAATCAGACTGGTAAGTATAATAACTATAGCATTTTGAAACATTCTTTCCGATAGAAAGAAAGAGCAAATCCTCTCCTTTCTCATCATTCTTTATCGTATCTTTCGAATAACAATAATAATATGAGCACAGATATTGTCCACTATCTATCACGTTATTCTTAGCTTGCAATAAAAGTGCATAAAAGAATAATACCGATATACTTATAATAAATCTCTTAACAACCATATTAATATAACCTTTAAGTTTAAAGAGTCACCTTTGTCATTTACTGAGCCCACTTTAAAAAGTAAGGTCTGTCTTAAGTGGGTTCAGTTAATTAAAATGATCTCGGTGCAAAATTACCGAAAATTGCTCAAACCACCAAACTTTTTGCATCATTTCTCACATAATATTTATAACCCAGTTTATTATGTAAAAATGATGTAAGTTTCAAAAAGCCCCGACTACCTCAAAGTAGCCGAGGCTTTCCTTCAAAATCTTCTATATTTTTATGTTTCTTCTATCTTCCAATCCCCAATCGTTCGCTTTTGGCTATCATAATTGATTCCCACTTTAACCAATCGCTTTCCATCTGCCGAATAAGGTATCAGATATCCCTTATCGTCTATCTGCCTCAGAGCCTCTTCTGCCGACTTATCGTATTTCAGTTCTATCACATACACAGTATCAGGCATGTGCAGAACGGCATCAGCCCTACCTATTGCACTATCTTCTTCCACCAGGATATAAGCACCCAAGAGGTTGAAGATGAGATAGAACACCGTTTGAAAATCCTTCTCGTTTTTATTAGACAGTCGGTTGGAGATACTAGCAAGATAAGCTTGCATCTTCTGCAAGGCGCCATCCATGTTGTTGCTATAGAGCTGTTCCAAAAAGGCAAAGATAAAACTATTATTATCCAATTGAATTGGAGACAGATAGTTTGGCGCAAGCGATTTCAACATTCCTATGCGCACTTCCCTGTTAGGATAGTCCAGCTGATAGCATTGCAATAGCGGATTATACTTCTTGATGGTAAGATAACCACTCTGGTAGAGCAAAGGAAGCGCTGAAGTCATCTGCTCTGGCGAAACATCAAAGTCATCAACCCCTACACTTTTCTGCTCAATATCCATCACTCCCACATGATACTTCTGCAAAGTCTTGATGAGATAACTTGGCGTACCGGAACTGAACCAATAAGCCGAAACCTTTTTGTTCTTCAAGGCCTTCACAAGACTGAAAGGATTGAATATATCTTCTGAATGATCACTGAAATGATAGCCATCATAATATGACGTAAGTTCACCTATTGTTTCTTCCAAGGTTCTGCCTAAATGCTTTGCCAACAACTCCACATCTGGCTTCATATCATTCAGAAGTTCCGTCTTACTAATACCGCAGATAGCAGAATACTGGTCGAACATGCTGATATTATCCAGGTTGTTGATTTCACTAAAGATACTTAATTGAGAGAACTTGGTAATACCAGTAATAAAGACGAAACGCAACCAAGGGTCCAAGTATTTAATAGGACTATAGAAGTTCTTCATGATCAAACGGAGTTCTACCAGATTTTCCTTCTCATGCACGACATCCAGCAATGGAGCATCATACTCATCAATGAGAATGACTACCTTATGCCCCGTCTGCTTATAAGCACGTTTTACCAGACATTCCAAACGCTGATTAGCCTTAATAGCCCAATCTTCCGTACCATAGATTTGTTCCAACTGGCTTAGCTTACCTTCCAATTCATTGATTAAATCAGCAGGATTCATGTGCTTTGCCGTACTCATATCAAAATGAAAAACCGGATACTTTACCCATTCCTTCTCATAATCCCCAAGGGCAAGCCCATCAAACAGATTCTTTCTTCCTTCAAAATAAGCCTGAAGCGTAGAGACAAAAAGAGACTTTCCGAATCGTCTTGGGCGACTCAGAAACAGATATTTGGATCCATTTCTTATGAAATCCACAATATACTTAGTTTTATCCACATACACATAGTTTTCTTCTCGTATCTCAGAGAAGGTTTGTATGCCCACCGGATATTTTCTAATCTCTTCCATAGCTTTTCTTTTTTTATATTCCGCTGCGAAGTTACGAAGAAAAATGCATATATGCAAAGGTTTTCATCGAAAAATTTCAATGTTAACAAAAACAACTCATAGTTTTATGACTCCTAAGTCTATGAGTTCCGAAGTGGAAAACATAGAGATAAAAGCAAAGAAAATAACACGGACAAATTGAATTTGTCCGGACAAACTGCCCGACAGTCCATAAGTCACGAATTTTTAACCATTTACAAACACCCGGACAAAAAAGCCGGACAAATTCAATTTGTCCGTGTTTATAATTTAACTTAATTATTTTAACTTTTCTTCGTTCATACACTACGCTGATGCAACCTTCAGCCCGTTCTTAAACCATATGCGAAAGTTCAGTAAAAAAGAATCGCCAGGAAGCAATTCTGTTTCTTCGCTGGCGATTCAGAGAGAGATTTATCTATGTGTAAATTATGTTTGCTATTCCGCCTGAATACCGAAGTACTCGTTGAGTTCAGCGATGGCAGCACCATCGGCATTAGGAAGATCCTTCACCAGCTTGCCTTTCTCCAGCAGGAGGATGCGGGAGGAGATGTCGGCAACGAAGTTGAGGTTATGGCTGGAGATGATGACCATGGTGCCCTGCTCCTTGCAGATGCGCTGAATCATGTGGGCGATAGTCATCTGGGAAGATGGGTCGAGATAGTTGAACGGCTCATCTAGGAGAAGAACCTTCGGATTAATAATCATCGCTCCGATGATACCAATCTTCTGTCGGTTGCCCTGAGAAAAATCGCGGAGATACTTCTTGGTTCCCATGATTTCATCGTGCATAAAGCCCTCAAACTGAGCCAATCGTTCCTGCAGGGTTTCATCGTCAATATGATAAACATCAGCGATGAAATCGAAGTATTCCTCAGGGGTGAGGAAGTCGATGAGGAATCTGCCGTCGATGTAACTGCCGGTATATTCCTTCCAGGTCTCACTCTCGTTCACCTTCTGTCCATTGCTTTCCACGAAACCATCATCAGCCTGAATCAGGTCGAGAATCAGACGGAGCAAGGTGGTCTTGCCCGCACCATTATTACCTACGAGTCCTATCAGCTCGCCCTTTGCAACACCCAGATTATCAATATCGAGTACGGTATTGCCATTATATATCTTCTTGAGATACTGAATCTTGATCATATTACTTTGAACTTTGAATTTTGAACATTGAACTTTATGATTACCTTGAGTTTTGAACTTTATGATTAGTAAAGCTATTGAATTCTTCACTCTTCGTTCTTCACTCTTCACTTAATTCTCCTAGCTTTCCATGAACTTCTCCATGCGCTTATACTTGTTCTTCTCGAAGATGGCAGCAATCTTGGCGATGAACCATTTGTGGATGGCGATGCTGATGACTGCCAGCGCTACGCAGGTGATAAACCATGCCGTCTCACCGAAGAAATAATAGACAGCACAGACACCAGCCAGCGGGAAAAGAAAGGCGATGGCATAAAGATTAATCTTCAGATTCGCTCCCTGCATGCTGAACATGGAAGTCTGGAATATCTCCAGACGGGAAGAGAAGAGTGCAGTAGGCAGATTAAAGAGATTGATGAATACTGCCAGACAGAAACCGCTGATAAGCACCTGGATTCCGATTCCTGCCTGCAGGAAAAGGAACGGAAGGGTGAGCAGCAAAGCGACTGCACTCATCACCATATAATAATAGAAGCAATTCTGAAGCATCTGCTTCACCTTTACCGGCTTTGTCATCAAACCATGGAAGAAGTTTGCCTCAATACCAAAGGTCCATTGCGACAACACCACCGATGGCAGCAGGATGGCACCCACTACATAGAGGGTAGTCATAGCCACCTTATCCCCTATCTCCTGTCCCGGTTCTGCAGGAAGCAGGGCGAAGAGATAGGCGTTGAAAAGGAAGATGGCGGGAATCATAATCACCATCTTACGGACACGCTTTGCTCTCAACGTGCCGATATATTGCAGACAGAAGAGGTTGATATGGCTGAATCCACGGAACTTGGAAACCTTCTGTTTCTGCTCGTTATAAATTTTTTCGTGATAGAGATAAGCGGTAAGTCCCGTGAATACCGCTCCTGCAAGGAAGAAGAGACCTATCCATCCCATATATACCGGGAAGAAAGAAGCCACAAACATATACCCTATGAGCACGGCAAACATTCCCATCCATCCCAATATCAAAGGCCATTTCAGAATCCACTCCGTAGCCTTGCGGTAACAGGTGATGTAGATGCCGTTGACAAAAGAGAACCCCAGGAACAGAAAGAAGCTGACAACAGCCTCACTTGCCGGCAGGAGATAGATGAACACCGGAAGCGTAAGCACCGGAAGCACATAGTTCCAGAAGCTCACGAGATTGGTAGTGAGCAGGAACTTGTTCCAGATTTTCTCTGGCACAGGGCGCGACTTCACGTAATCATCCATCGCCGTAATATCCCGCTTCATCACCATCTTCATGATGATGTCTGGAATCAGCATACCGACAACGATACCGGCTCCCAACAGGGCAGGCATGTCTTCGCCCCCAAGTTCTCCCCCATTCTCGGTGAAGCTGAGAAAGAAGCTCACACCCATCACCACATACAGGAAGATGATGTAGCACGCCACGAAGGCATCTCGCTTGTGGAAGTTACGGCGCTGCTGCAACCACCAAAGCCTTAAAAGTAATCTCAACATAAATTATTCTTTTTATGGTTTACGGGCACAAAGGTAAACAAAAATATCCGAAATCTCCTACAAAATGATAGAAATAACTTAAAAATAACATTAGATGAAAAGTAAGAGAAAACAGAAAGAGAAGAAAAGAAAGAATAGGAACATACGCAAAAACGGCATCTCCTCACGAAGATGCCGTTTCATCCAAACTAACATTAACTTATATATCAACTATTCATTAAAACTATTATAAACCTAAAAGTCAACTCAAACGTATGTCATCTAAAACTTATAATACTCTTATTCAGGCTGAACCGGCAAGATGTTATCATCCTCATCATAGAAGAGAGGAGCCACCTTTACGCTGCGAAGCCAGGTTGTATCATTTGATGGCACACAGTCGTGATGGAAGAGATACCACTGTCCCTTGTACTCACAGATACTGTGGTGAGTGGTCCAACCTACCACCGGTTCCAGGATGACGCCCTTGTAAGTGAACGGACCATAAGGATTATCACCTACAGCATAGCAGAGATAATGAGTATCACCGGTAGAGTAGCTGAAGTAATACTTGCCCTTATACTTATGCATCCAGCTGGCCTCGAAGAAGCGATGTGGATCATCAGCTGGCAATACATTACCCTTTTCGTCAACGATGACAACAGGCTTTGGCATTTCTGCAAACTGCTGCACATCATCCGTCATCATGGCTACACGAGATGGTAACGGATTCTCCTTGCCCTCTGGAAGATGCTCATCCTTCAGTGCCTTGTTGTCCTTGTACCACTGAAGCTGACCGCCCCAGATACCACCGAAGTAGCAGTAAATCTTGCCATCATCATCCTTGAACACGCAAGGGTCGATGCTGTATGACTTGCGGATTGGGTCGGCATTCGGAACGAAAGGACCTTCTGGCTTATCAGCCACAGCCACACCGAGATGGAACACACCATTATAATCCTTGGCAGAGAAGATGAGATAGTACTTGCCATCCTTCTCTACTACATCGTTGTCCCACATCTGCTTCTCAGCCCATGGCACATCCTTCACGTCGAGAATCACACCATGATCGGTTACCTCACCTTCCATCACATCGTCCATAGAGAGAACATGATAGTCTTTCATCTGGAAGTGACCGCCATCATCGTCGAAACTTTCGCCGCTATCCCAGTCATGAGATGGGTAAACATACAGACGACCGTTAAACACATTGGCAGATGGATCTGCCATATAATCCTTTGGGAACAAATATCTTGCTTTCATTGTTGTTTATTATTTTAAGAGATGTACAATATTATCTAAAGAGATTTTACTTAAAGAGATTGACGATTTCCTTCACCACTGGCTTCACATTGTTGTTACGATCGATGAGCAGTGGATAGTTGGTTCTGCCAGGGATAGGCCAGCCATTCAACCAAGAGTGACCATCGTTGACACCCCAGAAGGTAACACGACTGATGACATTCTTATGGCGCTCTACAATCTTAAAGAGATCGAGATAACGCTGGTTGAAGAGTTTCTGCGCCTTCTTGTCAAGTCCCTTCACGTATGGATTGTACTTTTTCTGAAGTTCAAACTTCTGGCTGATTTCCGCTCCGCCGAATCCTTCCGGATTAGGAAGCATGTTCATATCCAGCTCAGTCAGCATCACCTTCACGCCTTCACCAGCAAAAGCCTCGATGCTCTTCTCATACTCAGCATAGTCAGGATAATCAAAACCATTGTGGCTCTGCATACCTACCGCATCGATGCGGAGACCCTTCGCCTTCAAATCGCGAACCAGTTTGCAGATAGCCTCTCGCTTGGCTGGCTTCGAAGTAGAATAATCATTATAGTAGAGTTCTACGTTAGGATCAGCCTCATGCGCAAAGCGGAAAGCCAGTTCTATGAACTCCGGACCGATAATCTTATAATATAGAGACTTGCGGTAAGAGCCATCATCCTCGAATGCCTCGTTCACAACGTCCCAACCCTTTACTCTACCTTTATAATGAGTAACCACATTCATAATATGGTTATACATTCTGCCGATAAGCACTTCACGGCTTACCAGATTACCCTTATCATCGGTAAACATCCACTTAGGTGGCTGAGAATGCCAAACCAGACAATGACCTATCAAGGTCTTGCCGTTCTTCTCTGCCCAGTCGGCCAACTTATCGCCATCAGTGAAATCAAAGCGATTCACCTCCGGATGATTCTTCTCACCCTTCATACAGTTTTCGGCAACTACCTGGTTAAACTGTTTCTTCACTACTTCCTCACCTGCAGGGTCTTGTCCATTAGGCAAATCTGTATTAACGGCAGCACCTACCAGGAAGTACTTACCCATAGCTTCCTGGAATGTTGGGATTTGAGCTGCTGAGTTCGCTTTTTGAGCGAAAGCTGTTGAAGCAAGCATCAGCCCCAGTGCCAGAGTTGTGATCTTTTTCATATCTTATATCTATTTTTCTCGTTAATAATTATAGTCTCTAGTTTTCTTCCTTGTGTCGGGCCTCAATCTTCTTGTTGATGTCGTCGATAACCTCATCGGTCAACTCATACTTAGAGATGATGAACATCGCCAAACCCAACAAGATGGCAGGGATCACGCATACCAGCCAGCGGATACCTTCCTGTGCCAGAGGAGTCTGCTGCTCCAAATCGTTCATGAAGTAAGCACCGGCAGCATTACCTACCGACATCATGGCGAAGGCTGTAATGAAGAAGAGTGCCACGATACGGAGAGGACGGTTGTGGAAGAATTCTGTCCACAGGTCACTCACCTTAACATTCTTGGTTTCCTTCTCATCCATTACCACACGCTCCTTGGTTTGGGTAAAGCAGAATACCAGAAGGGCGAAACCTACCAGGGCAAAAATCAGCATGGCAACAAACCAAGCATTACTGTCGGTAGGAAGAGAGTTGCTCTCCTGAGCAGCTGCTGCCTGATAACCGGTCCATGCAAGAACTGCACCAGGAATAACGCCACCCAGAGCCATACCTGCCTTATAGAAGATACCGGTCAAGGCATTTACAATACCGGCAATACGCTTGCCGCTGGTATATTCTGCAAAAGAGATAACCTCCGGAATCAGAGCCCACATATATCCTGTAGCTACGATTACGCCTGTTGATTTGATGAACTGAGCGATATAAACCAGCGTGATATGATCCTTTACAGGTCCCATCTTGCTGATGATATAAAGCATCGCCATACCCACGATAGCCACAGTAAGGAAGATATAGAACATATTCTTCTTGCCCACCTTTTTCTTGATGGCAGGAACCAGTGGCATAAAGATGAAGG
Source organism: Segatella copri (assembly GCA_021623045.1). Classification (GTDB taxonomy): domain Bacteria; phylum Bacteroidota; class Bacteroidia; order Bacteroidales; family Bacteroidaceae; genus Prevotella; species Prevotella copri_T. The sequence continues at coordinate 26,812 of JAJWJX010000017.1, forward strand.
ATGGCAAAGAGCCCAAACCCATGAAGAGCGCCATCTCAATAGGAAGATCCTTGGCTGCAGCGAGCATCGCTACCAGGATTGGAACACCTGCCGATACACAGAGTCCACCCACATTTGCCATGAACATACGTACAGAGGTAAGAATGGTTATTTCGTCTGTATCGCGAGTCAGCGAAGAGTTCAAGGCTCCGTAAGGTACATTAATCAATGTATAGAGCATTGACAAGCCTACGTATGTTACATAGGCATAGATAAGTTTGATGGTTTCTGTCTGTCCTTCCATACCATTCCAAAAACAGAGGATGGCAAGTACGGTGAGTGGCAAACCCGCCAAAACGAGATAAGAGCGATACTTACCCCAACGCGGATTATGCTTATCTACATAAGTTCCCACCAATGGGTCCCAGAGTACATCGACCAAGCGAACCACCAAGAACATGGTGGCAGCAACACCAGGATTAAGTCCATAGATGTCGGTGTAGAAGAACAACAGATACATGCAGATGGTCTGGTAGATGAGGTTTTGCGCCAAGTCGCCAGATCCGAATCCGATGCGTTGTAGCCAATTCAGTTTGTAGAATCCCTTAGATTCCTGTGTTACAGATGTCTGTTCCATATTTAATTCTGTCATTAAGTTTACACCTTATTATATATATAACATAAAAGATGCATATAATATATTTACTTCAATTTCTCTGCGGCAAACTTGCCCATTGCCTCATATCCCTTCGGATTGAGATGCAGCCAGTCGTCAGAATACTCAGCCTTCAGACGCTGAGGGTCTTTCGGATCGCGGGTCAGCTCATCGAAATCGATGACCTCGTCGAAGGCACCACTTTTTCTGATCCATTCGTTCACGGTCTGTCGCATCGCCTCGTGCCAGTAAGAATACCAGCCGTTTCCCTTGGTTGGGGTGATGGTTCCGCCATACACCTTGATTCCCTTTGCCTTGGCTTTCGCTATCAGCACCTTGTAGCAGGCAATCAGGGTATCTGTTACATGCTCATAATTTCCTCCGCAGCAACCGATATCGTTGGTTCCTTCGAAGATGATGAGCTTATCCACACCAGTCTGTCCCAGAATGTCACGGTCGAAACGTTTCATGGCTGGTTCGCTCAATCCACCTTGCACCACACAGTTGCCACCGATTCCGAGATTCAATACGCCGTATGGCTTCTCTGCATTCAGGGCATCCGAGAGGAAATCGGTCCAGCGGTTCTGATGGTTAGTAGTACTTCCACGGCCATCGGTAATAGAGTTTCCGAGGATAGCTACCACAGGGGTAGCCTTATCGGTCTTCACATCAATGGCAGAAAGATTGTACCAGTGGTCCACCTCCTCGCCATCATCAAAACTCTTATCCATCGGTTTAGGAGTACGATGCAAACCGTTTACTATATAAGATGTGGTACGTGAACCACGATGGGATGTTGCATTCACTGGAGTCTGCTTGCCATAGTCGATGGTAATCGTAAGGCGCTGTCCACTCTTCAAGGCATATTTCAAATCATCTGAGAAGATAGCCTTGCCAGGAGCGATGGTTACATTCTTCTTGCCATTAAACTTGAGATACTTCACGGTCTTACCATTCACAAACCAGTTGCTGTCCTTATCGGTATCTGCAATATACACCGATTTGATTTCTACCGGCTCCTTACTCTGCTCGTTGCTGAGCTTCACTCTGAGTTCCTCTCCGCCAAAAGATACATGAACTATCTGTCGACAAGAACGGTTGCTCAAGCTTTCCTTAGGCATATCTCCTTTACCAGTCCATTCCACTGCAGTAGCCCAAGATCCTTTCCATACCTTCTGAGCAAAAGCTACAGAACCTGACGTAGCCAATACGAGCGCCAGCGATAAGATTTTGATTGTTTGTCTATTCATTGTTATTATGATGCTTTTAATTTTTCTATTGTTGTTGACGATGCAAATTTACTAATAAGTAATGAAATAACAGGCATTTAATAGTTACCATTACTTTTCTATTTGTTTCATACCTGCAAAAAGAGCGCAAAAAGATAAAGAAACAAAAAGAAATGAAACATTTTGTTGCATTAGAATTTGTTTCTTTCATTGTTTTTTGTTACTTTTGCAGCCGTAACAACCTATTTTAAACAAGCAACAAACTGAAACTTATGAAATATACGAAACATTGCCTCACGGCATTTATGGCTATCATCATTTCGCTCATGGTATGGGCAGACAGTGGTGAACTTTTCACATCGGGCAAACTGTCAAGTTCGCTCATCAACTGCATGGTGCAGGATAAATACGGATATATCTGGGTGGGAACCGAATACGGACTCAGCAAGTTTGACGGCTACCGCTTTACCAACTATCTGCACAACGAAGAAGACACAACCTCCATTACTGACAACATTATCTCCGACCTGCTGGTAGATAAGAAAGGTAACCTGTGGATAGGTTGTGCCAAGGGACTGATGCGCTATAATTATGAGACGAACGATTTCGCCCGTCTCCAGTTTCCTGATGGCAGAAAGCCACGTATCTATTCTATGGTAGAAAGTCACAATGGCGATATCCTGCTGGGTACAGCAGGATATGGTCTCTATTCTGTAAAAGACAGAAATACCCGGAAAGGAACCGATCATCTTTTCGCTATCAGACAGGAAAGGCAATACGCTGAGCGCGATTCTGATGTATTCTTTACCCATATCTACGAAGATAAGCATCATTATCTCTGGCAGAGTAGCCACCTTTCTATCTTCACCCGTTTCATCAAGAAACAAGGCAAGGTGCAGCGCAAAGACTTCAAATCGCCATGCGGAGCACCTGTGGCTTTCATCCAGCATCGCCCGCAGACCATGCTCATCGCCTGCATGTATGGCATCGTCTATTATGATTACCGGACAGGCCGCATCGCTGATGCCGGCTACGACTTTGGCGGTTATAAGAACAATGTAACCATCAACAATGCTACCTTCGACCACGAAGGCAACCTCTATATCAGCACCTCCGAGCATGGTGTTCTCATGATCAGAAAGGGAAGCAACAGGGTAGAACAGTTGGAGAACAGCAACAGCAGTTTCAATCTGGCTACCGCCTTCGTCAACGAAATCATCGAAGATAAGGACAACAATCTCTGGATAGGATGTTACAACAAAGGTCTGTACCTGATCAACCAGCGCCAGCAGGCTTTCAACAGCTGGAGTTTCTCTGCACAGAACTACATCATCGGCAGCAGCGTTTCATCTATTGCACAAGGCGAAAATGGTGAAACATGGTGTACTGTACAGAACAGTGGTGTGTTCTGTTTTGACGCTTCAGGCAAGATTATCGCCCACCCTCAGTCACCTGCAGGTACCGGCATCATCTATAAAGACCGACGTGGCGATTACTGGATCAGCAATGGCAGCGCACTCTACAGCTACAACCCTCATACAGGTACATACCAGCAGAAACTCACCTTTACCAGCGCCGGCATCTACTGTATGACTGACGATGCACAGGGCAACCTTTACATTTCTGTATACAGCAAAGGCCTATATATATATAATGTGGAAAGCGGCAAGGTTACCGTTCTGAATATGCAGCAAAGAGGCGATAAAGGATTTCTCTGCAACGACTGGGTGCGAAGCATGGCGCTCGATCATACAGGCCATTTATGGATAGGAACCTCTAATGGAGTTTCCTGTCTCAATACCCGAACGCTCAGTTTCAAGGATTTCGGATGGCTCAACATTCTGAAAGACAGACAGGCGAATGGTATCTGCGAAAGTAAGAACGGCGATATAATCATCGGTACCGAAGAAGGGCTCTATCTGTTTGACAGAAAGAACAACAAGACGATGAACTTTCCTCATGCCGAAGCGTTGAAAGGCAAGCAGGTTTGCAGTATCATCAAAGACCGGAAGGGTGACTTGTGGATAAGTACAACCATGGGCATCTGGCAGTATGAACAGAAGAACAGACAGTTTATCGGCCACATCAACGGCAACGGACTTACTACCCGTGAGTACGTGCTGGGCTCTTCCATGCATACCGCCAACGACCTTATCGCCTTCGGAACCAGTGACGGTATCACAACCTTCTATCCTGACGTTGTCAGGGCCAAGAAGATGGAACTGGGAGATGTACATCTCACCAACTTCATCATCGACGGAAAGCCAATCAACTGCATGGCAAAAGACTTCAGCATTCCTTACTCCCAGAATTCATTCACTCTGGAGTTCTCGCTGCTCAACTACAGAAACACTGATAATATCAGTTTCCAATACCGCATCAACGACGGTAAATGGAACAGCACCAATGAAGGAGCCAATACCGTAGCATTCAACAAGTTGAAACCAGGCGACTATACGCTGGAAGTAAGAGCAACCAGCAATGGCAGATATTCCAAGAATCCTACCGTCATCAACATCAAGGTATGCGATCCTTGGTATGCATCACCCGAGGCATATCTCCTCTATATCCTGATCATAGCAAGCATCATCCTGTATGTCATCTACACATACGAGCGCCGCCGCAAGGCAGACCTGGAAGAGACCAAGATGCAGTTCCTCATCAATGCCACCCACGACATCCGCTCGCCGCTGACATTAATCATGGGACCGCTCAACAAGCTGAAAGCCAGATTAACAGATGCCGAAAGCAAACAGGATATCGATACCATCGACCGCAATGCTCAGCGTCTCTTGCTCCTGGTAAACCAGATACTTGACGAGCGAAAGATAGACAAGAACCAGATGCATCTCCACTGCCAGGAAACTCCGCTCAAGGAATTCCTGCATGGCATTGTTTCGCTCTACCGCTTCAATGCACAGGAGCGCAACATCACTCTCTCGCTCAAAGAAGACGAAAGCCTCAGCAGCGACAAAGGCAAACTGAAGGTTTGGATAGACCGCATCAACTTCGACAAGGTTATCTCCAACCTGCTCTCCAACGCCATGAAGTATACCTTTGATGGCGGCGAAATTACCATTATCATAGGTAAAGACGAAAAGAATGCCATTATCAGGGTAGAAGATACAGGCATCGGACTGAAAGAAGAGAAGACCGACCGTCTCTTCCAACGTTTCTATCAGGGAAACAACAGCAGCGGTCTCCATATCGAAGGAACCGGTATCGGACTCAACCTCTGTAAAGCATTTGTAGAAATGCACGGAGGCAAGATCAAGGCATACAACCGTACCGACGGCATCAAAGGCTCCTGCTTCGAAGTAAGTATTCCGCTGGGCAACAGTCATCTGCAGCCAGGTGAGATTCTGGAAGAAGAAGACAAAAAGGAGCAGGAGATTACCAAAAAGAAAGTACAGGCCAACCGCAACTTCAATATCCTGATAGTTGACGATGACAGCGAGATTGCCCAATACATCAAGACCGAACTGAGCGACTGGTACCGCTTTGAGCATGCCAGCAACGGCAAGGAAGGTTTGAAGATGCTGCTCACCGGCAAATACGACCTTGTGATAAGCGATGTGATGATGCCGGAGATGGATGGAATCACGATGCTCAAGAACATCAAGAGCAACAGCAACATCAGCGATATTCCTGTCATCCTGCTCACCTCGAAGAGCGAGGTTGAAAACCGGTTGGAGGGACTTCGCAGAGGAGCCGATGCTTTCCTGGCAAAGCCTTTCGACATGGAAGAGTTGCATATCCTTATCGACAACCTGGTGGATAATGTGCGACGCATCCGCGGCAAATACAGCGGAGCACAGGGTCAGAAGGCGAAGATTGAGCAGATTCAGGTAAAGGGCAACAACGATGCCCTGATGGAACGCGTGATGAAATATATCAACGCCCATCTTGCCGACCCAGACCTCAATGTAGAGAAACTTACCGAGGAGGTAGGTATCAGCCGTGCACAGCTCCACCGCAAACTGAAGGAGATTGCTGGTGTTTCTGCCGGAGAATTTATCCGTAACCTCCGTCTGGAACAGGCGGCACGACTCATTGAAGAGGGACAGATCAATATCACGCAGGTAGCCTACTCTGTAGGTTTCAACAACCAGACCCACTTCTCTACCGTGTTCAAAAAACACTATGGCATGTCGCCTAGCGAGTATGCTGAAACAAAGAGAAATGAGAAATAAACAACAAATAGAAGATAATAAGGTATTTTTTCGTATCTTTGCAGCAGAAACAATAACAATACAAACTAACGGTCTGCAAAGATATGAAGAAATACCTCATTTTATTATTTACGGTACTTACATCACTCCATGTTTCTGCACAGAGTGATGGTTCACAGTTATGGCTCGGAAAGCAGTATGCTAACTCATGCCAAGTCATCTCACAGTTGCCGGATGATGCAACAGTCAAGATTGCCAAGCAGGAGTTGGAAAACAACTGGCGAGGCAAGAATGTAGAGCTCAAGATAGACAAGGCTCTGAATCTTGGCGAGGGCTATAACATCTACGCCCGTCCTGCACATCAGGGCGACAACATTCAGTACGAAGCTACCATCACCGCCAGCAATCCTATCGGTTTGCTCTACGGTGCCTACGAGTTGATTCGACTTCAGAATACCGATGCCTACAACACAGGTAGCGGCAAACAGCAGAACTTCAGCAAAGCTATCAATGAGACCGAGAAACCACAAGTGGGTCTCCGCATTCTCAACCATTGGGATAATCTCGATGGCAGCATCGAACGTGGCTATGCCGGAAAGAGCATCTTCAAATGGGAAGAAATCAAACTCGGAAAGAACGGCAAAGGCGGCAGCATCAGCAAGAGTCTGCACGACCGCCTTATCACCTACGCCCGTGCCAACGCCTCTTTGGGCATCAACGGCAGCGTGCTCAACAATGTGAATGCATCGCCAAAGATGATGACCGCAGAATATATTAATAAGGTGAAGGTCATCGCCAACATCCTGCGTCCTTATGGCATCCGGGTATACCTCAGCATCAACTTCGCTTCACCTATGGCTTTAGGCTACACCAAGACTGCCGACCCACTGGATAAGAAGGTTCAGCAGTGGTGGAAGAAGAAGGCAAAAGAGATATATGCTATCATCCCTGACTTTGGCGGTTTCCTCGTAAAAGCCAATTCTGAAGGACAGCCTGGTCCTGGCGACTACCACCGCACACATGCCGATGGAGCCAACATGCTTGCCGATGCCGTCAAACCATACGGAGGCATCATCATGTGGCGAAGCTTTGTATATGGTGCTAACCATAAGGGAGAAGACCGTGTGAAGCAAGCTGTCAGCGAATTCAAAGGTATGGATGGCAAGTTCCGCGACAACGTCATCCTACAGTCAAAGAATGGTCCGCTCGACTTCCAGCCTCGTGAGCCATACGCTCCTATCTTCGACAACATCAAACAGACTCCACAGATAGCAGAACTTCAGATTACCCAGGAATATCTCGGTCAGTCTAAGCATCTCACCTATCTCGCTCCAATGTGGAAAGAATTCTTTGGCTTTGTTAATCCAGACAGACTGGTTGGAATCTCAGGTGTAGCCAATATCGGTGATGATGCCAACTGGTGCGGTCATCCGTTCTCACAGGCTAACTGGTATGCTTTTGGCCGATTGGCATGGAATCCTTCACTTACAGCTGAAGAGATTGCTCACGAATGGCTCGTACAGACCTACGAAAATCAGGACGAGAAGTTCACTAAACCTGTAGAGATGATGATGATGACTTCCCGCGAAGCTTGCGTCAACTATATGATGCCTTTGGGTTTGCACCACATCTTCAAGTTCGACCACCACTACGGTCCGGAGCCAGATGGTTTCATCGCAAGTTATCCTCTGGAATGGTGCCCGGTCTACTATCACAAGGCAGATGCACAGGGCGTAGGTTTCGACCGTTCATCCAAGGGCACAGATGCTGTCGGTCAGTACCCAGAACCATATCGCAGTCTGTATGATAACATCGAGACCTGTCCTGAAGAATATCTTCTCTGGTTCCACCATGTGCCTTGGACTTACAAGATGAAATCAGGCAGCACCCTCTGGCAGGAGCTCTGCATGAAGTACAACATGGGTGTAGCGATGGTAGAAGTTTACCGCGACTTCTGGCATACCTCAGCCAAGCAGTATATGAAGGGACATGAGCAGGAATGGCAACATACCGATTCATTACTCAATGTACAGTTGGAAAACGCCAAGGAATGGCGCAATACCTGTCTCAAGTATTTTCAAACCTTTTCTAAAATGAAGATTTATGAGGAGAACAATGTTTCTTCTACCGTAGACAAGTAATTAATTAAAGAGAAAAATCATGAAAATCTGTCGTAATCTCACTTTTTTATCGAGATTACGACAGATTTCTCGTTTAAAAGTTGTCGTAATCTCATATTTTTTGTAACTTTGCGACAGGTTTCACTAATATGAGATAGATATGAAGGAGAATATTATAGGCAGAGAACAAGAGATTGGAAAGCTTGAAAACTATATTTCAAGCCGCAAATCAGAATTTATAGCCATTTATGGCAGACGCCGTGTAGGCAAGACTTTTCTTGTAAAAGAACTATTCGAAAACAGATTTACATTCCGCATTACAGGCAAAGACAATGTTACAACCAAGGAGCAACTTGCGAGTTTCAGCTTCGCACTCAACGACCAGTTAGGCATAGAAACTGATGCTTCTAATTGGCCGGAAGCATTCCGGCTTCTGCAGAAAGCATTGGAAAAAATGCCAGAAGGAACAAAAATCATCTTCTTCGATGAACTTCCCTGGTTCGACACGTATGCCTCCCACTTCATCAGTGCACTGGAACATTTCTGGAACGACTGGGCATCATACCGCAGCGACATCAAACTGATAGCCTGTGGAAGTGCTACCACCTGGATGCTCAACCAGGTTATCAATTCACGGGGAGGGCTCCATAATCGCATTACTCACAACATTCTGCTCTCTCCCTTCAAGCTGCATGAAGTAGAAGAGTATTTCAAAGCACAGGGTTTTTATTATGAGCGCCCGGAAATCATTGAGTGCTATATGGCAATGGGCGGTGTAGCTTATTACCTGTCTCTTTTCGAAAACAACAAAAGTGTGGCACAGAATATCCAGCAGCTTTGCTTCACCCGTGGCGGCGAACTCACCGAAGAGTTTGACCGTCTGTTCAGTTCGCTCTTCAAGAAAGCCGACAACCATCTTGCCATAGTTACAGCCCTGAAAAGCAAAGGCAAAGGAATGACCCGACAAGACCTGCTGGACGCCACGGGACTGGCAAACAACGGAAGGTTCAGCCAGATACTCAAAGAACTTGAGCAATGTGATTTCATCCGCAGTTATACTCCTTTCGGCAAGTCGAAGAAAGATATGATGTATCAGCTCATAGATCCTTTCTGCCTGTTTTATTTCAAATTCATGCATAATAAGGGGGCATTCCTCGACAACTATTGGGTCAAGATGCAAACCACTGCAGAGTATGAATCATGGTGCGGTCATGCCTTTGAAATCGTATGCCTTCACCACATCAACGAAATTATCAGAGCTTTGGGCATAGATGGCAGCATCAATACCCCTTGTTCATGGTCTTACCGACCTACTGCCAAAGTTATGGCAGACGAGGAGGCAGACGAAGACCTGAAACGTGGAACACAGATTGACCTGCTGATAGACCGCTCGGATAAATCCATCTCTATCTGCGAGATGAAATATTGCAATGGGGAATATGAAATCAGCAAGGCATACGATGCCCATCTGGCACACCGCCTGAAGGTTTTCAAGAAAGTGACGAAGACCACCAAGACGCTCATACCAACTTTTGTCACCCCTCATGGACTGTATAATAATATGTATGCAAGAAAGATCAACAGACAGGTAACAGGAGACGACTTGTTTTGAAAAATGTGGGATTTCCTGTCAAAAGTCCTTAGGAAAATGTGAGATTTCCAGTCAAAAGTCCTTAGGAAAATGTGATGATTTAACAGAAAAGTCCTTAGGAAAATGTGATAAATATGCTTAAAAGTCCTTAGGAAAATGTGATTTTCCTTGCGTAATTCACTGTTTATTAGCATCTTTGCCAAAACATAATTTTTAGCGTATGGAAAGACTACTTATATCCCAATTGTTAAAATGGAAAGACAGTCACGGAAGGAAGCCGCTCATACTGGAAGGTGCAAGACAAGTTGGTTCGCACAAGTCTCTTGCCATACGAGAGAAACAACAGTTCAAAAACCATCAACATCCCCCTCTATATGCTCTTTGTTCTAGACAAAGAATTAAAGGCAGAAAGTTAGTATTTCAGCGAAAGCGGCAGTTTTTGACAAAACTGCCGCTTTCGCTTGTTTTTCATAAGCAAAAGTATATAAAAACTGCATATTTATAATAAAATGTCGAGCAAAGTGCAACTTTTCTAGAAAAAAGTTTGGTGATTTCCTAAAAAATGCTTATTTTTGCAGCCGATTAAAAATATTATTAAAATTTAGTGAAGTTTGAGATACTTTCTTATATATAATAAGGTATGCCAACATACCCACCCCCACCAGTTCGGGATAAGAGTTGGAGACAAGAAATGAGTCCCCACGCTCAACAAAAGTTGGGAGGATATGTAGTGAGAAAGAAATATAAAACATTATATATTTATTAATTAATTAAACGAGAGAGATTTATGGAAAAAAGACTCATGACGTTTATTGCCTGCCTCTTCCTTAGTTTAGGAATGGCGTTGGCGCAAACTCAAGTTTCCGGTAAAGTAACCTCTGCAGAGGATGGTGAACCAGTCATTGGTGCATCTATCAAAGTAGCAGGTACCAATACCGGTACAGTTACCGATGTTGATGGTAACTTCTCATTGAATGTTCCAGCTGGAGCCAAACTAGAGATTTCATATATTGGTATGAACTCTCAAACTGTTAAGGCTGGATCTAACATGAAAATTGTTATGAATCCAGACAACAAGGCTTTGGATGAAGTCATTGTTGTAGCTTATGGTACTGCAAAGAAGAGTGCCTTTACAGGTTCAGCAGCAGTCATGAAAACAGAAGATATTGCTAAGGTTGCAGACTCAAACCCAGTTCAGGCTTTGACAGGTAAAGTTTCTGGTGTACAGATTAACACGCAAACTGGTCAGCCAGGTGTTGAAAATTTCAAAATCCGTATTCGAGGTATCAGTTCAATCAATGCTGGTAGCACCCCATTGGTTATTGTCGATGGTTCTCCTTGGGATGGAGACATGAATGATATCAACCCTAACGATATTGCTTCTATGACAGTATTGAAGGATGCTGCTTCTGCCGCTCTTTATGGTGCTCGTGGTGCCAATGGTGTAGTCATCATCACAACAAAGACTGGTAAGGAAGGTTCTTCATCAATCACCGTAGATGCAAAGTGGGGTTCAAACTCACGTGCTACACAGGATTACAAATATGTCAAGAGCCCTGCTAAATATTATGAGACTTGGTACAAGGGCCTTTACAATTACGCAAAGGCACAAGGTATGGGCAACGAGTCTGCTGTAGCATGGGCAAACGAGAATCTTTGCTCTGATAGCGATTACGGATTGGGTTACAACGTATATACCGTACCAGACGGTCAATATCTGATTGGCTCTAATGGTAGAATCAACCCTAACGCTACACTAGGTCGTGTTTATAACTACAAAGGCCAGGACTTCATGATTACTCCAGATGACTGGACAGATGCTACATATCAGAACAGTTTGCGCCAGGAGTATGCAATCACTGCAACAGGAAGCACAGATAAATCTTCTTTTTATGGTTCTGCCAACTATTTGAGCAATGATGGTATCACAAAAGCTTCTAATTACAAGCGTTTTACAGGTCGTTTGAAGGCAGACTTTCAGTTGCGCCCATGGTTGAAGATGGGTGGTAACTTCAGCTACTCACATGCCAACACCAACTATCTCAGTACAGATGATGATGGAGCAGCAGGTTCATCAGGCAACGTGTTTGCCTTAACAACTGTAGCTCCAATTTATCCTCTGTATGTACGCGATGGCAAAGGTAATATCCTCTACAACTCGGAGGCTAAGCTTAATGTATACGACTATGGAGATGGAGAAGTTAATGGAATGATTCGTCCATATATTTCACAGGCAAACCCATTAAGTTCCAACCAACTTGACACTCATAATCAGGAGAGCAACACATTTAATGCTGTAGGTTTCGCAGAGATTCGCTTCTTGAACGATTTCAAGTTCACATCTACAAATAGCGTAATGGACTCTGAGGCTCGTTCAACATTAACAACCAACCCTTATTATGGTCAGTATGCAGCATCAAATGGTCAGGTAACAAAGGCTCATACACGTAGATGGTCTTACAACTATCAGCAGTTGCTGGATTGGCATCATGCATTTGACAAGCATGATGTTGACATCATGTTGGGTCATGAGTATTATCGTACTCGTTATCAGTCTCTCGATGCATACAAAACCAACATGTATTCATTCGATATTCCAGAACTTTCAGCAGCAGTGAATGCCGGTTCTGCAGACTCTTATTCAGATGACTATAATACGGAAGGTTGGTTTGGTCGTGTACAATACAACTATGCAGAAAAGTACTTCGGTTCTGTATCTTACCGTCGTGACGCCTCTTCACGTTTTGCACCAGAGAACCGTTGGGGTAATTTCTGGTCATTCGGTGCAGCATGGTTAATTTCTAAGGAAAAATTCTTCAATGTATCTTGGATAGATGAGTTGAAATTAAAGGCTTCCTATGGCGAGCAGGGTAATGACAACATCCAAGACCCAATCTATGGATGGGATCGCTACCTCTACCAGAATACTTATGATGTTGTGAACTCTAATGGCCAACCATCATTGGTTCCTAAGACTATGGGTAATAGAGATATCACATGGGAAAAGGGTGGCAACTTCAATGCCGGTATCGACTTCAGCTTGTTCAGAAGTCGTTTGACTGGTAGTATTGAGTACTTCTATCGTAAGACTACAGATATGTTATTCTACTTCCCATTACCAACTTCTTTTGGTTATGGTGGTTATTATGCAAACATTGGTGATATGCGTAACTCAGGTTTTGAGTTCACTTTTGATGGAGCTATCATCAAGACCAAGGACTTGACATGGGGAATCAACTTGAACCTTACCACTTACGGCAACAAGATTACCCGTTTGCCTGAAGAACGTAAGACAGCAACCGTTGATGGTATTAGAGGTTATGCTTCTACCAACTATTTTATCGGTGAAGGCAAGGCACTTTACAACTGGTATATGCCAAAGTATGCAGGCGTGGATCCCGAAACAGGAGTAGCTCTTTACTGGAAAGACGTAAAGGATGCTAATGGAAACGTAACAGGCGAAGAAAAAACCGACAAGTACTCCGAAGCTACAGAGCACCTTTGTGGTACTGCCCTTGCTCCTGTATATGGAGGTTTCGGAACAAACTTAACCTGGAAGGGACTTGATGTGTCAGTAAACTTTACCTATCAGATTGGTGGTAAGGTATATGATAGTACATACGCATCAGCTATGAAACTTGACAATGGTCATATTTTCCACGCTGATATGCTGAATGCTTGGAGCGAAGACAATAAAGGCTCTAATATTCCACGTATCCAGTTCAACGACACATACACAGCGTCACAGTCTGATCGTTTCTTGACAAATGCATCATATTTGACACTTCAGGACTTCACTATTGGTTATTCTTTGTCAAAGCAGTTGATTCAGAGTATCGGTCTTACTAAAGTTCGTCTTTACGTACAAGGCAACAATCTCTGGTTGTGGTCAAAGCGTCAGGGTCTTGACCCACGTCAGTCTATCTCAGGTGAAACAACTGCTGCATATTATTCACCAATCCGCACTATCTCTGGTGGTGTATCAGTTTCATTCTAACAAACTAAAAGATAACATAGAATATGAAAAGATTTCATAAATATATATTAGGAGCTAGCCTCTTGTCTATCGCACTTGTAACTACAAGTTGCGAAGACGAGACTGAGCCAACACACTTTGCAACCCAAGATCAAGCAAGTGCGTCAAGTGCTGCCACAAGAGCATTGGTATATGCAATGCCAGCATATTTCAATCATATAGATGAAAGTCTCATAGATGAAAAAAATTGGCATGGAGCATTCGGCTATGGTGCCATGATGATTATCCGTGATTTGCAAACTGGCGACCGTTCTATTGGTACAAAATATAATGGTCACTTTAAAAATTATGCATGCGATCAGTACATGGGCAAGCGTTATATCTACGCAAACTACCCTTGGAGTTATTACTATGGCTTTATCTTGACTACCAACAAGGTTATTGCAGCCATAGACCTTAACAATTGTACAGATGATCAGAAAGGCTACTACGGCATTGCCAGTGCTTTCCGTGCATTCTGTTATCTTGACCTAGCTCGTACTTACGAGTTCCTTGACAACAAGAAAGTTAAGTCGGTAAATGAAAACGGAAAGGATGTTGCTGGTCTTACTGTTCCTATCATAACAGACGCAATTAGCGAGAACGATGCACGCAAAAATCCACGTGCAACACGTGCTGATATGGCAAAGTTCATTGAGGACGATTTGAACAAAGCAGAAGAATACATTAAGTTTTCAACAGAAAAAACAAACATCTTGCCAGACCTCGCGTGTGTTTATGGTTTAAAGGCACGCCTTTATATGTGGCTTGAAGACTATACGAATGCTGCTAAGTATGCAAAGCTGGCATTCACTACAACATCTTCAAAGCCAATGACTGAGTCGGACTGTCTTGATGCTCAAAAAGGTTTCAATGACCTATCAAAGTGGATGTGGGGCGCAAAACAGACATCTGAAGATGATGCCGTTAAAACAGGTATCATAAACTGGACTTCATGGGCATGTAATGAAACAACATTTGGTTATGCCGGTGTTGGTGCATATAACTTAATTGACGCCAATCTCTATAGCCAGATTGATGATAAGGACTTCCGAAAGAAGGAATTTATCGGTCCTAATGGTCCTTCAAAAGACCAGAAGATTTTGACCAAATTGCAACAAGCTTACGCATCAATTAAGTTCCGTCCTAATGAAGGTAATGCTGATTCTTATCAGACTGGTGCCGCATCAGCTTATCCAATCATGCGTATAGAAGAAATGTATTTCATTTGGGCTGAAGCAGAAGCTCATCTTGATGCCGCTAAGGGTAAGGAAGACTTGATTAAAGTTATGACAACCATATTGAAGCGTAACCCAGAATATGCTTTTAGCGGAACAACAACAGAAGAAGTTGTAAACGAAATCGTAAAGCAGAAGCGAATCGAGCTATTTGGTGAAGGTCAGACATTCTTCGACATCAAGCGTCTTAACATGTCAGTAGATCGCACATATAATGGGAACAACTGGATTCCATTGGCTCGACTCAAGACAGATGGTCGTCCTGCATGGATGAACTGGGTTATTCCTCAGAATGAGGAGAAGAATAACTCTGCACTGGCAGATTACAATAACCCAGACCCTTCTGATGTATACACAAAGTAATTATAATTCGTAAAACAAGAAATTATGAACAAATTGATGAAGTATAGCTGTTTCGCAATCATGGCATTGTCAGCATTGACATTTACTGCTTGTACAGAAGATTATGATTACGATCCATACACTAATGTAGAAAACTCAGGTTTTTACTTTACAGAAGCCAGTGACAGAGCATTGTTCTATCCAGAGGATAACAAGAGTATCACTGTAGAGGTTTGCAGAGCAGAAAGTGAGTCAAAGGAAGCTGCTACTGTTCAACTTTCTACGAGTTCAAATCTAGTTACACTTCCTTCAGAAGTATCATTTGCTGCTGGTGAATGCAAGAAAGAAATAACTATTCCTGTTGCAAACACACCAGGTATCCATGACGTAGATATTACCATTGCAAATGAAAAGGACAAGTTTGCATATGGTCCTGTCACATATTCTCAAAGAATCATTGTTTGTGGAGAGAAATTGTCAGGTGTATTTACCTCACAACTATTCAATTCAACAAATAATGTAGTTGTATACAAACTAGGAAATGACGGATACGACATTAAAGATTGCTATGAGGAAGGTAATGATATCGTTTTCTCTCTAGACAATAAAAGCAACATTATTGTTGATGAACAGCTAGCTTGGAATCATAAGAAGTATGGACCTGTATACGTAGAAGACTACGAAAGCAGTTTAGGAGTTTATCCAGGCAGTAAAGATTACCAAGGATACAGCGGTTATGACTCTGAGTCTGATACATATTACTTGACTTTGAAACACTATTGTGCTGCTGGCGCTTTGGGTAATTTCCGTGAAACATTGAAAATCACAAGATAAAAGCATTGTTTCATTAACTATATAATTAAGGTGTATCCTTATTGCTCAACACAATGGGCAAAGGGATACACCTTTTTCTTTTTATCTCTCTCAAACATTTTCGACCTGTATGGTTGAAATAGTTTTATATCTCCTCGCAAGCCACCATTTCCGCTCCGCGGTAGATAACCACCAGCTTGTGGAGCTTTGTAGTCTTTACTGCCTCTCTGACCATATCACTGTCCGCATAGCGAGAGATTTGAGCTGAAGCCTCCTCGAAGAGCTTTTTTACTTGCTCATCTGTGGTTTGGCTCTTGCAATATTTCAACTCGATGATATATGAATCTACCATGTCCTTGTAGATGTCACAGAGCGGAGAGAGGAAGATGTCGGCATAACCGCCGTCATTGTCCAGCTCAGAGATAGGGCGATAGAACTTGTTCTGGCTTGTCATCGCCAAGGTGAAGCCATGCACGAAAGCCTCTCCCTTCTGCTTGTCTCGCTGGGAGGAGTACTTCTTCAGGCAGTCGGCGATATACTCAAAGTATGGCTTGAATTGCCCATCGTATGCCAGTTTGCTCTCCAGTTTACCCTTGCTATATCTATCATATACCAAGTCGTTCTCCTTGTAGGTGTCGAGCAGGTAGGTGTACATCTGGTCACGCACCACCTCATTCGGGATGATGAACTTGGTCTCACCCTTGTATGTTCCGTCTATCGTCACCATGCCGAAATAGAACAGCAGGCTGAGGAAGTTGTCTGGGTCGTTGATTCGCTCGGCAGGGAAGTTCTCGTTGAGCGTGCCTATCACGAATCCCTGGGTTACCAACTGCTGGATGATGCTAGCGTCATGGGCGAACTCCTTGTCGTGGCGGATGAGCATTCGCAACTTGTCATAGTCGATACGGATGTTGGTCTCCACCATCTTCTTAGGGATTTGGTAATTGCTTCGGATGTAATTATCTACGAAGTTGAGCACCATTACCGAGTTGTACATGGCGGTCTCACCATATCTATCCTCTGCAAAGCAATAGTTGTCGTACCAAGGCTTCATCACCTTGATCAGCTCATCGGTGGTATGATTAAACGGCAGAACGCTGCCGTAATAATCCAGCATCTTTCTCACTTCTTCCTCGGTAAATCCCGTCATCTCATTGAAGTCAGGTGAGAGCGAGTAGTTGGTTCCGATGTTGAATCCGCTGGTAAGGTCATCCATGGTCACAGGGCTTACTCCCGTAACGAACACTCTGCCCAAAGTATTGCCAGCCGCACCCTTGATGGTGTTGAAGAACTGGCGCAAGTATCCCTCACCGTGGGTCTGGTTGCGATACCTCACGAGATGCTCCTCATGGGCAAGAATCATGTTGGTGAAGTTGTCATACTCATCGATGAAGAGATAAATCTTCTTTCCTACCTCTTGGCATTTCTGGCACAAGAATCTCAGTTGAGACACTGCATCTGTTAACTTTTCCATTCCTTCCTTGGTATCAGCAGGAAGAATATGTGCATAGATGTCACAAAAGAAATTGAACACAAGGCTACAATGGTTGTCCAGTCCATTCTTATAATCATCCAATCCTGCTGCCACCTCGGCAAAATTGAGGTGGATGATGAGATATGTATTATGCTCTGGCGTAGGATTCTGCCCGATGTATAGCTTGCCAAAGATTTCCTCAAACTTGTCTTTCTTATTGATGTCATAGTAATTCTCAAGCATGGAGAGGGTAAGTGTCTTGCCGAAACGGCGAGGGCGAATGAAGAAGAAATACTTGTTGGATTCTTCTATTTGCTCTATGAAAGGAGTCTTGTCCACATAGTAACAATCCTCTTTTATGACATCCTCAAAATTCTGCATGCCGTATGGTATGCGCTTGCGATAAATGCGCTTTGGTCTTACTATCATAACTCAGTTTGATTATTCGTTTTTGAATCTGATGGCAAAGATAATACTTTATCTCCTAATCTCCAAAACTTTTCCCGAAAAACTTCTAACACGATGCAGCAAAAATTACGTCCCGACGTAGCATTTGATACGTCCCGATGTAGCAACAGACGCGTCGGGACGTAGCAACAGATACGTCCGGACGTAATTTTTCGAAAAGATCTTTAGTATATTCCATTTTAATTATTATCTTTGCAGCGCAGTCCCGGTAAGGCCCTCTCCCAGATTATTCGATGCTGGTGATGACCCCGGGGTTTTAATTCTTCTGTTTATTTCCCTCATCCTCAAACATTTTCCCAAAATTCCTTGCATCTTTCAGAAGAAAAGCGTATCTTTGCAGAAGATTAGTGGCGCTCGGCAATCTGAAAGTAAACTTTCATTGCACTCGCTGGCATAATCTTTGCAGAAGAAATGTTCAACTTTTAAAACAAGGAGGTAGAATATGGATTTATTTGATAGCAAAAGACAAGAAAGATTAGAGGCTGCAAGAAAGGCTTCTACTGCCAGTAAAGAAGCAGCACGTGCCTTTTTAATTAGGGCAGGAATTCTTTTACCTAATGGAGAAGTTGCACCACATTTGAGATAATTATGGATAAGTCTTTATATTCAAGGCGCTCCAACCTAGTAATAGGATTTCATGGCTGCGACAAGTCTGTTGTTGATGCCGTAGTTGCTGGTAAGACCGATCTTCTTTCCAGCACTAATGACTATGACTGGTTAGGAAACGGCATCTATTTTTGGGAAAATAATGAGGAACGAGCTTGGCAATGGGCTAAAGATTTAGCCAAAAGAAAGAACTCACAAATCAAAGAGCCTACAGTTGTTGGTGCAATTATAGACTTGGGGTATTGTTTTGACTTAACAGATAGCACATATCTTCAGGAATTAAAGGCTGCTTATGAGTCTATGGTTACTGTTTATAAAGAATCAGGGATTGAATTACCGAAGAATACATCTATCGGAAATTCTACAGATTTATTGATTAGAAAATTGGATTGTGCAGTTGTACAAACTGCTTTAACATACAATCAGGATGCCAATGCCCATCCATACGATTCAGTAAAAGGAGTATTTTGGGAAGGACAGGAACTATATCCTAATGCAGGATTCAGAGAAAAAAATCATATTCAGATTTGTGTCTGCAATCCTAATTGCATCAAGGGTTATTTCCTTCCTAGAAGTATCAATCAGGATTATCCAAACCCATAATATAAAGAGGTAGAATATGGATTTATTTGATAGCAAAAGACAAGAAAGATTAGAGGCTGTAAGAAAGGCTTCGGTTGCCAGCAAAGAAGCTGCAAGAAAATTCCTCATTGAGGCTGGAATATTATTGCCGAACGGAGAAGTTGCACCACATTTGAGATAAAGGTATGCAAAAGCAAAACGTTTAAGGTCGCAAATTGAGACATTAAACGAAAAACATGGTCAACAAGGCGGCTGAGCAAGCATAATAATGCGGCTGAATAAGCGTAACGAGACGACTCATCTGGCGCAAGGATACGACTGCGCTGGGGCAGAGATATAGATTAGGAGGTTCAAGGAGTCTGTATCTGAGGTTCAGAGAGACTGTATCTGAGGTTCAAGCAGACTGCTTCTTGATGATTCCCACTAGGCTCGGCAGCTCTGCTGAGCCTAGTGACAACACCTCATTAACATACAAATATATACTCTTTAGTCGTACGACTGTATACCCTTTAGTTGTACAACCATAAACCTACTGTTGTACAAGTATAAACTCATTGACAGTACAATAGTAGTTTACAACTCAAACATTTTCCCAAAAATCCTTGCTTCTTTCAAAAGAAAAGCGTAACTTTGCAACCGAATATTAATTTTAGGAGGAAATCTATATGGAAGAGCTAAAAGATAAATACATTCGATTCGATTGGGCAATCAAACGATTGCTTCGTCAGAAGGCTAACTTTGGAGTACTTGAGGGATTCCTTACAGTGTTTATCGGTGAGCCTATCAAGATTATCGACATATTGGAAAGCGAGGGTAATCAACAGGAAGCCGACGACAAGTTTAACAGAGTTGACATCAAGGCGAAAAATAGCAAAGGGGACATCATCATCGTGGAGATACAGAACACAAGTGAGCTGTATTATCTGGAGCGCGTGCTCTATGGGGTGGCAAAGGCTATTACCGAGCATATCAATCTCGGCAACACCTACAAAGAAGTAAAAAAGGTATATTCCATTAGTATACTTTATTTTGACCTTGGCAAAGGGTCGGACTATATCTATGTAGGACAAAACAATTTTATCGGCCTGCATACGCAAGACCAACTCATCATCAGTACCAAGGAGAAAGATACAATCGTGAGAAAGTCGCCTGCCGAAATATTCCCAACCTATATGCTAGTGCGCGTCAATGAATTCAACAAGGTTGCCAAGTCTCCATTGGAGGAATGGGTTGATTACCTCAAAAACGGAGTCATCAATCCTGACACGAAAGCACCAGGATTGCAAGAAGCTCGCGAGAAGCTGAAATACTACTCTATGTCGAATGCCGAACGACACGCCTACGATGAACATGTCAATGCCATCATGATTCAAAATGACGTTCTTGGAAACGCTAGATTAGAAGGGCATGCGGAAGGTAGAGCGGAAGGTAAAACTGAAGAAAAAAATGCCATCGCCCTAAAAATGCGTCAAGCTGGTCTGCCTATAGAGCAAATCATGCAATTCACAGGACTATCGGAAGAAAATATCAAATCATTATAACAACCAGGTGAAAAGATTTATAATGATACTATGCTTCATCTGCACATACACACTACAGATGGCGGCACAAACATGGATTGGAACTTGGGCTACGGCACCGCAGACTGTGGTGAAAGCGTTTATGCCCTATAATAACAACATGACAAACCGTTCGGTTCGCCAGATAGTAAAGGTAAGCGTGGGAGGCGACGTGATAAGACTGAAACTGAGCAATATCTACTCGATGCAACCCGTAGTGATACGCTCCATCTATATCGCCCACGCCAAAGACTCCTTCAAGATTGATGCCAAATCGGCCCAATACTTCAAGTTCGGCAACAGCTACAAGGCTACCATCCCTGCCGGCAGGCAGATAGTGAGCGATGCGCTGAAATTCAATCTCAAGAACCTGGAGCGCGTTGCCATCACCATCAACTACACCTCGGCTCCCGATGTGCCTACCGTCCACATGGGCTCACGTACCACCTCTTATATCATAAAGGGAGTAACCAATGCCCACACCAACTTCGAAAAGGCTTTCCGCGAGAACCACTGGTACAACATCAGCGGCATCGATGTGTATACGATGAGCACCAACATGAGTGCCATCGCCATCATGGGCAACTCCATCACCGACGGCAAATGTTCTACGGATAATGCCCAGAACCGGTGGCCCGATGTAATGTCGGAGATGCTGCAGCTGAAACATAAGATAACCAACCAGGGTGTACTGAACCTAGGCATCGGCAACAACCGCGTAACCGTGCCGGGCGGTTTCGGGGCACTCGCCAAGGAACGCTTCGACCGAGACATTCTGATGCAGAGCGGCGTAAAGAAGGTAATTATCTTTGAAGGCATCAACGACATAGGTGCTGCCAAGAGCGGCAACAGCGAGACGGTAGCCCACCAGATTATAGAGAGCATACAGGGAATGATGAGGAAGGCGAAGGCCCGGAGGATGAAAGTTTATCTGGGCACCATCACGCCTTTCAAGGGTGCCGGCTACTACAGCCACTTCCACGAAGCAGCCCGACTCTATGTAAACGACTGGATTCGAAGTCAGGCAAAGAAAGCAGATGGCATTCTAGACTTCGCCAAGCTGCTTCAAGACCCGAATGATGACAGAAGGATGAAGCGGGAATATGCCAGCAGCGACTGGCTCCATCCGAACCCTGCAGGCTACAAGGCGATGGGAATCTATGCAGCTGATATCGTCAAGTAAGAAAAAAGCCGCCCTATTACAGGCGGCTTTTACTATATATAATAAGATGTTTTACTTCAAGACAATCTTGCAATCATCCAGGCTCTCTACGGTAGCGAGCGCCTCATAACGGATTCCCTCCTTGCGCAGGAAGTCACCACCATGCTGGAAAGCCTTCTCGATGATGAAACCCATCGCCTCAATCTTGGCACCAGCCTTCTCGCAAAGGTCCATCACGCCCTTAGACGCATTACCATTGGCAAGGAAGTCATCGATAAAGATAACATGGTCCTCAGGAGTAAGATAACTGTTGCTCACACAAACCGTATAATCGCGGTCCTTTGTAAAAGAGTGAACCACAGAGGTAATCATACCCTCCATAGTCTTAGGCTGCTTTTTCTTGACGAACACAACAGGAAGATTGGTCAGATAACCTACCATGATGGCAGGCGCGATGCCCGAAGCCTCGATAGTAATAATCTTGTTGTACTTGATGTCCTTGAAAAGGCGCACGAATTCCTTAGCTAAGTCCATCATCAGAATAGGGTCCATCTGATGGTTTACAAAGCTGTCTACTTTTAAGATTCCACCAGGAAAGCATCTGCCCTCCTGCATAATTCTTTCTTTCAGTAAATCCATTATGACTTGAACTTTAATATGGTTATTGGGTGCAAAATTACTACTTTTTTCGCAAACAAGGAAGTTTATCGCCCAATAATTTTGTTTTGTCTGCAATTTAGCGTAATTTTGCAGCAGAAATCATCGTGCAAGAGCAAGGATTCACGGTCAACGAGAACTCTCCTCTCGTCATGAGCGCATAAAACATGGACACTTATACCTACTGGTTGCAAGGTTTCATCTATTATGACGATGCCACCCTCGCCGAGAAAAGCAAAACCTATAGGAAAAGTGTTATTCTTTTCTAGAAAATCAGCGAAAAGCAAGAAAATTCAATCGTTTTCGCTGATTTTCTAAGTAGTTTTCTTGGTGTTATCCTAAAAAAAACGTATCTTTGCAACCAACATTATAAAACTATCTTACAATGAGTTACGCAAATATCATAGGAAGAAATAAAGAGATAAATATACTCGATAGAATATACAAGTCAAAGAAATCTGAACTTGTAGCCATTTATGGCCGTCGAAGAGTAGGCAAATCTTATCTCGTAAGCGAATGCTTTGGAAAGAAGATTCTCTTCAAAGCAGTAGGTACTTATATTAAAGACGGAGACAAGGACTATGAGTCTTACCGTCAACTTCAACTTGCGCATTTCTATGATTCGCTAGTGATTGCAGGATTATCGACAAAGGAGTCCAAACCCACTTGTTGGAGAGAGGCATTTTTACTTTTGAGAAAAGTTCTGGAAGGAAAAAGAAACAGAAGGAAAATCATCTTTATCGATGAACTTCCATGGCTTGCAGGACCGCAATCATCAGAAATGATAGCAGAACTGGGATATTTTTGGAATTCATGGGCAGACAGTGAACGAAATATTATACTCATTGTCTGTGGATCGGCTACAAGTTGGATGCTTGATAATGTGATACATGACTATGGAGGTCTGCATGGAAGACTCACGGAAACCATCAAACTATTCCCTTTCACTCTAGCAGAATGCGAAAAGTACTACAAGAAAAATGGTTTTCATCTCTCACGCTATGAAATGTGCGTGAGTTATATGGCTATAGGTGGAATCCCCTATTATCTGGATAAGCTCCGCAGCGACAGAACAATGACAGACAACATAGACAGCATATTCTTTGCAGACGAATTAATTCATCAGGAATTCAAAGATGTTTATACAGGACTTTATTCCAGCAAAGAAAAATACGTCGACATCGTTAAAGCTATTGGCAGTAAGTTCTATGGAATGACACAATCAGAGCTTTCCAAGGCTACAGGTATCAAAACTGGGGGTACCCTGACAAAGCTACTTGACAACCTGAGAGAATCAGGAATTACGAGAGAGTATCCCCGCTATGGAAAGGAAAGAGTCGAAACCGTATATCAGCTAAAAGATTTCTTTTCTCTATTCTATCTGAGATTTGTTCATGGCAAGCAAGTCAAACAAGGAGGATGGAACGCTATCCATGGGACAGCCACATTCTACACATGGGCTGGAGATACGTTTGAACTTTTGAGCATAGAGCATCTGCAAAACATACAAGACACTCTACGTATCCATTCGGTTGAAAGAAACTACAGTTGGTGTGGGAAAGCTGAAGACGGAAAAGGTGCTCAAATAGATTTAGTCATGGAGAGTAAAAGTACTCAAACAGATTATCTCTGCGAAATGAAATTTTCAACAGGTAATTTTACTATCACACAAGATGTCGAGGAGAATATACGTCACAAGATAGACGCTTTCGCAAATAGCAAGATGCATAACAAGACTCGCTCAATACAAACTGTTTTGGTGACAACAATGGGACTTAGTTCCAATATGCATGCAAGCATCATCAATCACCTGATAACTCTTGAGCAATTATTTCAACGATAAAATAGAAGAATAATGAAAGAGGACTGCCAGCGATGGGTGGTTCTCTTTTTTTAATGACCTCCAATGGTTAATTATCAATAATTATAAATACCTTTATTATATGCGTATTTATAATTTTAGTATCTTTGCACCACAAACTAAGTACAAATCGCTTAAGGAAATAGCAGTACATTAAACTATAAGAATATGAATCCATATATCAAACAATTCCCCGACCTCATGTCGGGCAAGAAAATCATGTATGTTCACGGTTTCCTCTCTTCTGCACAGAGCGGCACCGTAAAGATGTTGCAGGAACTGATGCCGAATGCCACCCTCGTGGCTGAAGACATCCCGGTACATCCGGAAGAGGGCATAGAGATGCTGCAGAAGATGGCGGAGACTGAGAAGCCTGACCTCATCATCGGTACCTCGATGGGAGGCATGTATACCGAACTGCTGAAAGGATTCGACCGCATCCTCGTAAACCCAGCCTTCAAGATGGGCGATACGATGAGCAGCATGACCGGCAAGCAGGAATTCCAGAACCCGAGAAAGGACGGAGTGAACGAACTGATGGTTAACAAAGGCCTCATCAAGGAATACCGTGACTTTACCGAGCGTTGCTTCCAGGACATTACTTCCGAGGAGCAGCAACGTGTTTACGGTCTCTTCGGAGATGCTGATCCGCTGGTCCATACCTTCGACCTCTTCCATGAGCACTATCCGCTCGCCATCCCATTCCATGGCGAGCACCGACTTATCGACAAGGTAGCATTCCACTATCTCTGTCCGGTTATCCGCTGGATTGACGACAAGCAGAACGGCAAGGAGCGCCCTATCGTATACATCGACTTCGATGCCCTGCACGACAGTTACATGAAGGCAACCAGCTCGATGCACAAGGCTTACGAGATGCTGATAGAGCATTACAACGTATATATCGTAGCCCCAGCGCCAACCAACGACCATGAATACATGGCGAAGGTACAGACCTGGGTGGAGGAATATCTCTCTACCCCAGCCTACAACCACATCATCTTCTGCAACCAGAAGAACCTGCTCTACGGCGATTACTTCATCGACCCTAGCCCATGCGATGGTTTCATGGGTACGACGATAGAATACGGCAGCGATGAATTCAAGACCTTCGAAGAAATCATCACCTTCTTCGAAAGACTGGGAGGACAGTGATTTAGTTAATAGTTTATAGTTAACAGTTTATAGCAAAAAAGGTGCAACTCACTTTCTTACTTGTGAGTTGCACCTTTTTATCTATAAATATCTTTGATTCTTATGCCTTATCCAGATTCTTCGGCAACACGAGGTTCAGGATAACGGCGAGCAGGAAGACTACTGCCACACAGTTATCTGCAAAAACGGTGCGCACAATCTCTGGGAAGATGTTGAACATACCTGTTGCAGATGTGAATCCGAGACCTACGCTGAGCGAGAGGCTCACGATGACCATGTTGCGCTGAGAGAAGCCGGTACGCGCCATCATGCCGAAACCGGCAAAGAGGATGCTACCGAACATCATGATAGTACAGCCGCCCAATACAGCCTGAGGAATCGTTGTCAATACATAACCGATAGCTGGGAAGATACCACCGATAATCATGATGATGGCACCCATGGCAATGGTAAAGCGGTTCACTACTCCCGACATCGCTGCCAAACCTACATTCTGGCTGAAAGAAGTGATAGGAGTACAACCGAAAAGACCGGAAACCGAACTTACGAAACCATCGCAGCAGACTGCCGCACCCATCTCCTTAGTCTTAGGATCACGCTTCAACGCACTGTTGCAGAGCGCAGAAGTATCACCAATCGTCTCTGTGGCAGAAACCAGATATACTGCTACCACCGAGAGAATAGCACCGATATTGAATTCAGGAGTGAATGGCAAAATCTTTGGCAAAGCTACGATAGAGAGACCAGAAAGTCCACTGAAATCTATCATTCCCATAAACAGAGCCAGAACATAACCTACCAGCAGTCCTACCAATACAGAGAGAGAACGCAAGAAACCCTTGGCGAAAATCTGACAAAGCAGACAAGCCAGCAAAGTGACAGAACCCACAACCCAGTTGTTCATGCTACCGAAATCAGCAGCACCCTGACCACCCGCAAAAGAGTTGGCACCAACAGGAAGGAGCGAGAAACCGATGGCTGTTACCACGGTAGCGGCTACTACAGGCGGAATGAGCTTGATCCAATACTTGGCGAAAAGTCCGAGTGTTCCTTCTACCAGACCACCAATGATGACAGCGCCTATCAAAGTACCCATACCATGAGCACCAGCAATGGCGATGGCGAGCGAAAGGAAGGTGAAGGAGATACCCATCACGATAGGAAGGCGAGAACCGATACGCCATACCGGATAAAGCTGCACCAAGGTACCGATACCGGCGATGACCATACAGTTCTGGATAAGCACGGCGCTCATCGAACTGTCCAGACCTATCGCACCAGCGAGAATCATGATTGGCGCAATATTGCTGACGAACATCGCCAGCACATGCTGAAGACCAAATGGGAGTGCTTTACCTACGGGCACTCTGCCGTCTAATTTGTAGAGATTTTCTATTGACTGTTCCATTGTCGTTATAATAATTAGAGAATTTCCATTATCCATCAATTCAGTGTCTTTTCTGAATTTGGCGACAAAATTACAAAGAAAATCTGAGAAATCGTTCCTTTTCTCCATTTTTCTCTATCCCGCATGATAGAATACAAGAAGAATCTACGAAAAAAGGAAGGCTGCAGTTCATATTCCGTGCAACCTTCCCTTTTTATCTTATCTCATTAATACTCCGTCTTTTCCGCATTTTCCTCCCACATACGGAAAGCACCGAGCGCCTCATCGCGCATCAGGGCAATCATCGGCTTGTGGCGGTCTTCTATCTTGCGGTCTATCTCCTCATAGATAAACTCATCATCGAAACCTATCTTTGCCGCATCCTTCCGGTCGTTGGCATAATAGATACGGTCGAGATGTGCCCAATAAATGGCACCCAGGCACATCGGGCAAGGCTCGCAGGAGGTATAGATTTCGCAACCCTCCAGATTGAAGGTCTTCAGTTTGCGGGTAGCCTGTCGGATACAGTTCACTTCGGCATGAGCCGTAGGGTCGAGGTCGATGGTTACACTGTTGGAAGCCTCAGCGATGATAATACCGTCCTTGGCAATCACAGCACCAAAAGGTCCGCCCCCCGTCTTCACGCTATTCTTTGAGAGCTCAATGGCTCTATGCATCAATTCTTCCTTTGTCATTGTTTAATATTTTTAGATTTATAATACCCCTTCTTTTCAATTGGGGGCTACAAATATACAAAAAAGAAATGATACGGCAAGCATTTCTTACATTATTTTTTAGTACTTTTGCTGCAAAGATACACTTTTTGGCACGAACGCCCTAAATTTCCTTAAATACGCATTCCTGTTCAACAGTTAATTATCAATAATTATAAATACCTTTATTATAAGAGTAGTTATATTTTTCGTAACTTTGTAGCCTATGAATCAAAACAATATCAGCGCCACAGAACTCTTCCTTAGGGTAAGAGAACTTTTGATACTCCCCGAACTGGAGCCGAAGACACGCAACAAGATGATGCACGATACGCTCATCCTCTGCTGCCACGAAGGAGTGAAGGAAACGAAACAGGCTTTCGGTAACCTTTTCTCCCAGGTAGATTATCTCTGCAAGGCTCACGGTATCAAGGTGGCAGACAAGATTGCCATCCAGACCATGCGCCGGCACAGTAATTCGCAGGAACCGCTCTCAAGCGAAGATCTGAAATATGATGCACGTGCCCTAGCCATCTTCATCTCTGCCGTATTCGGAGTGGATGTTCCCCACGAGCTGAACGTGCTCATTCCCCATACCAACCGCCCTTATCAGAAAGGACTGGAAATCAACAACCGCCGCATCCGCTGCATCGTGAAGAACTGGGACAACGATTTCATCCGCGTGGATATTGACCAGGATGCTGATGAAGAGGAATATCTCATTCAACTGAAAGATGAAGAGAACCATATCGACCATACCTACCTCTGGGATATTCTGAAGGAAGGTATGCAGCTCAACCTGCTCGACTGTCAGGTAAAGCAGCCCGTCATCACCCCCAGACTCATCGTGGTGGAACCCGATTATCTGGTAGATATCAGTAGCATTGCCACCTGCTTCACGGCTTTCGGTCATCATCCTCTGCTCTATCTGCTGAACCAGATGAAACCCCGCACCAACACCCAGGCTACCCTGCTCGGTAACTTTGCCGGTGCTGCGCTGGATGACATCATCAATACAAACGGCAAATACCAGATGAACGAAACCATAAAGACGAATTTCAGGGAGAAAGCCCTGGAGTTCTGCACCTGTCCCTGGTTTGATGCCAAGAAATTCTATACCGATGCCAACCAGCAGGCATTCAATCTGCAGCAGGTAGTGGATATTCTCTTTCCCCGCACCGCATCGCAGGCACAGATGTCAGCCTTCCGTGGCGAAAGTCTTTACGACAGGAAGAAAGCCATCCTCGAACCTTCGTTCGTCTGCGAAGCACTCGGCATACAGGGACGTGTGGACCTGATGACCACCGACTGCAAACTGCTGGTGGAGCAGAAATCGGGACGCAACATGAATATCGAAACCCATCAAGTAGATCCGGGTTATCACAGTTATCAGCTGGAGCCCCACTATGTACAGCTGCTGCTCTACTATGGCGTATTGCAGCACAACTTCAAGCTGAGCAACGACCGCGTGAATATCCGTCTGCTCTATTCCAAGTATCAGCCTCAAGACGGACTGATGGTAGTGGCTTACTACCAAAAGCTCTTCAAGGAGGCCATCGAATACCGCAACCAGCTGGTAGCCGCTTCTTTCGAAATAGCCAAGGAGGGATTCGAGCATGCACTGAATGAATTTACCCCCGAAGTTTTGAATGTGGCAGGTACCCAGGACTTCTTTTACAACAAGTATCTGAAGCCGCAGATAGAAGCCATCACCAGTCCGCTCCACAACCTCACCCCATTAGAGGAGGCTTACTTCTGCCGCATGATGACCTTCGTGTTGCGGGAACAGATGATCAGCAAGGTGGGCGCACAGGAAGGAACGAACACATCAAGTTCCGACCTCTGGACCATGCCACTCGCCGAAAAGAAAGATGCCGGCAATATCTATACCGACCTGCATATCATCCGTAAGGAGCAGCGCAGCGCAGGAAGCGGATATGATACCATCACCCTGAGCGTACCCGACCAGGGAAAGGACTTCCTGCCCAACTTCCGTATCGGCGACATGGTGTATCTCTATACCTACAAGCTGAAGGAAGAACCCGACGTAAGAAAAGCTATATTATATAAAGGTGTACTGCAGGAGATTCACAGCGATGAGATTGTGGTGCATCTCACCGACGGACAGCAGAATGCCGATATCTTCGAGATGAATCTGCCTTACGCCATAGAACATGGAACGAGCGATGCATCAACAGGCGGAAGCATACGTAACCTGCACCAGTTTATCTGTGCACCCAAGGAGAAACGCGACCTGCTGTTAGGGCAGCGTGCCCCGCAAAGAGACGCCTCGCTGTCATTGACCAGACATTACGATGATGTACTGGACGACATCATTCTCCGTGCCAAGCAGGCACAGGATTACTTCCTGCTCGTGGGACCTCCGGGAACAGGAAAGACCAGTCGTGCCCTGAAGTTTATGGTAGAAGAAGCATTGAACGATGGAACGGGAATGCCGACAACAGAAAGCATCGCCTCGGGAGGCAAGACGGCTCAGCAGCCTGCATCCTCCATTCTCCTGATGAGCTATACCAACCGAGCCGTAGATGAAATCTGCGAGATGCTGGTAGATTCCGGCATCCCATTCCTTCGCCTCGGCAGCGAGTACTCCTGCGATGAGCGGTTCCGCCCTTATCTGATAGAGAAAGCCATCAGCAACTGTCCGAAGCTCGAAGCCATCAAACAATATATAATAGGAACGCGTGTAATCGTGGGCACCACTTCGATGATGACCTCCAAGCCGTTCATCTTCTCGCTGAAGCACTTCAAGCTTGCCATCATCGACGAGTCGAGCCAGATACTGGAGCCTAATCTCATCGGTCTCCTGTCTGCCGTGGATAAGTTCATCCTCATCGGCGACTACAAGCAGTTGCCAGCCGTGGTGCAGCAGAGCGAGCAGGATTCAGGCATTCCTACTATCAACGACAGTCAGAAAGGTGGCGTCATCGACATGAGCATCCTGCAGGACATCTGTCTTACCAACTGCCGCAACTCCCTCTTCGAACGCCTGATTCATTGGGAAAATCACGAAGAGCGCAGCGAATTCATCGGCATTCTGCGCCGCCAAGGCAGAATGCATCCCGAGATTGCAGAGTTTCCTAACCGGATGTTCTACCGTCGGGAGAAACTGGAACCCGTGCCATGTCCACACCAGTTGGAGACGGAGCTGTCATATACTCTCCCATCAGAAGATGCGCTCGACGACCTGCTGAAGGAGCACCGCATGATATTCCTCCCATCCAAATTCTGCAAGGAACCGAATGTATCCGATAAGATCAATGCCAACGAGGCAGCAATCGTGGTAGACCTGCTTCGCCGCATCCACCGCTTCTATGGAGAGCGTTTCGATGCCAAGAAGACGGTAGGCGTCATCGTTCCTTACCGCAACCAGATAGCCATGGTGCGCAAAGGCATCGAAAAGCTCGGTATTCCGGAACTGGAGAAAATCAGTATCGATACCGTAGAGCGGTACCAGGGCAGCCAGCGAGATGTCATCATCTACAGTTTCACCATCCAGAACATCTGGCAGCTCGACTTCCTTGCAGGCAACAGTTTCGTAGAAGACGGCGCCATCATCGACCGCAAGCTGAACGTAGCCATCACCCGTGCCCGAAAGCAGATGATTATGACAGGCAACCCGGAGATATTGCGCAATAATCAGATTTTTAGCGAATTAATGAACTATGTGAAGGAAAAAGGAGGATATTTTTAAAATTTCCCCCAAAAAATTTGGTGATACGGAAATAAAGTCCTATCTTTGCATTCGGATTATACACAAAAGGATAAACAAGAGACATAAATACAGATATAGGATTCCGGTGCTTCACTGGCACTGGAATTCTTTATTTTTTATGCTACTTGCCAACCGATTATTAATAACATTAAAACAACAAGAAAATTATGGCTTACATGTCACAAGAAGGCTACGACAAACTCGTAGCTGAGCTGAAACAGCTCGTATCTGTAGAGCGCCCTAAGGCATCAGCCGCAATTGCTGAAGCCCGCGACAAGGGTGATTTAAGTGAGAATTCTGAGTATGATGCCGCTAAAGAGGCACAGGCTCATCTGGAAGATAAGATCAATCGCCTGAAGCTCACCATTGCCGAGGCCAAGATTATCGATACCAAGCAGCTCAGCACCGACAGCGTGCAGATTATGTCGAAGGTAGAGATGACCAACATGGCTAACAAGGCAAAGATGACTTATACCATCGTGAGCGAGAGCGAGGCAAACTTGAAGGAAGGCAAGATTTCCATCAAGACTCCTATCGCACAGGGATTGCTCAACAAGAAGGTAGGTGAGATTGCAGAAATCAAGATTCCTCGCGGCACCATCAACCTTCGCATCGACAAGATTTCATTTGAATAAAACGGAATAAAAGGAACTATCATATCGGCAGCAATGCCCGTATGACGGTTCCTTTTATGTTATATGTAAGCCTACCCGATATATTCTACAGAAAATGAAAGTAGCCGATGCAACGACATCAAAAAGAGAATAAGATAATATGTATTGTAAATTATAAATTATTAATTATAAATTGATTAGCGATTATGGCAAGCATTTTTTCAAAGATTGCAGCAGGAGAGATTCCTAGCTACAAGTGTGCAGAAAGCGACAAGTTCTATGCTTTCCTCGACATTAGCCCTATCGGCAAAGGTCATACTTTGGTGATTCCCCGTAAGGAGGTTGATTACATCTTCGATATGGAAGACGAAGACCTGGCTGAGTTTGAGGTTTTCGCCAAGAAGGTAGCCAAGGCTATCAAGGCAGCCTTCCCATGCAAGAAAGTGGCGCAGGTTGTTTTGGGTCTGGAGGTTCCTCATGCCCATATCCACCTCATCCCAATGAACAGCGAAGCTGATGTAAACTTCCGCAAGGAGCATCTCAAACTCACAGAGGAAGAGTTTAAGGAAATTGCTGATAAGATTTATACAGAATTCAAGAAACTTTAAATGCAAAAAGTTTCAATCGAGTAGGAGGAAAACGAAGTAGTTTTTCTCCTACTTTCGTCTTCCGA
>JAJWJX010000072.1:0-14371 GCA_021623045.1 Segatella copri
ATCGGGTTACGAATATGACTGCATCGGGTTACGAATATGACTGCATCGGGTTACGGATATGACTGCATCGGGTTACAAATATGGCTGCATCGGGTTACAGATATTACTGCGTAAGCTAACGGAGACGTATCTGTAAGCTTATCGAGACGTCTGCATCAGCTAACTGAGACGTCTGAACCCGCTTACTGAACTACTTGAATTGTCTTACTGAACTACTTGAGTTGCGTGACTGAACTACTTGAGTTGCTTGACTGAACTGCTTGAGTTGCTACCCTTCCACTGGACTTACTGAACCCGTACTTGCTCTTTTGGTAAAGTGAGGGTGTGTCATAAGTTTATGATTCACCCTCTTGACTTTTCCTGATGCACAAAAAAGCACGGAATATTATACTCCGTGCTCTTTTTTGCTTTTATATTTTATCTTATCAAAGCCTTCGCCATAAACACCGATAACGGCACTCTGACTGACAAAGGCATGAGGATCAATCTCGCTGATAAGGCGGAAGATGGCAGGTGCCTGACGCTGCTTGGCCAACACGAAAAGCATCTTCACATCCTGACCTGAATAAAAACCGCTGGCGTTCACCACCGTTACTCCCCTATCGGCATCTACATTGATGCGCTTTCCTATCTCCTCATACTTCTGAGAAATGATAAAGAACTGTACACTCCTACGGCGACTGTTCACCACCTGGTCGATGCAGAATGCCTGAACGCAAAGAACCACATAACCATATAACACCTTCTCCCAATCATGAACCACGAAGTAACTAGAACTGATGATGAAGATGTCACATATCATAATTACTCTACCCAGAGAAATGTCGCGATACTTGTTGACGATGGCTGCAATGATATCCGTACCACCCGTACTTCCTCCTACCGAGAAACCGAGTCCGATTCCGCAGCCGCAGAAAACGGCACCCAGGAAAGCTGCCCATAAAGGCTGGTTCTGCAGAAGATGAATATCACTTAAACGGCTGGAAAAGAATGAGGTCAGGATGGTTACCACAATAACAGCATAAACAGTCTTGACACAAAACTTTGCTCCCAAAATCTTGAACGCACATATTAATAAGGTGGCGTTGACGATAAAATACGGAATTTGCACAGGGCAACCGGTTGCCCAATAGATAATACTGGAGATACCAGGAAGTCCGCTTGCTGTTACATTGGTTGGCAAGAGGAACACATTCCATCCAATAGCGTAGGATATCATACCTATCGCAATCAAAACATAGTCTTGTACAGACTTCCACAAGGGTCGAGGAGGAGTCATAATTAATTTACAATTTACAATTTATATTTTTTTAAAGCTTTTGCCCTTACAGGGCGTTTTAAATGCAATTATATTTACCCAGGGTGTTGCCCTGGGCTAGGAGCTTCTGCCCTTACAGGGCGTGCTGACTATACTTTTCTGAGCGTGTGGGTTTTACCAGAATTTCTTCTGCTGCTCTGACCACTCAAATCCTTGGGTAGCCACTTTGGCCTCTAATGCAGCACGGTTCACATTGAAGTGATAGCAAATTTCATCGAGTGTTTCAAACTCGTGGTCACGAAGCAGGAAGTTGATGGCGCTTACGAGCATCGGAACATCATTCATTGGTAACTTATCCATCTTTTTTTATATTGATTAATTAATATTTATTATTGATTACTTGGAGGCACCATGCCTCTTTCGGGGTGCAAAGGTACTGCAAATCGAAGACAATACAAAATAAAAAAGGAACTTTTTTCATTTTTATTGTTGAGATGCAGCGTACCTTATCTAAAGGTACTGCAAAATTCAGACAATACCAAAAAAAATCCCAGCAATCTTTTACCGATTGCTGGGATTTTTATAAATTATTGATGATTTACGCATTCACTGCAACTGAAATCCAGTCGAAGACGAATGAGCAAATACCGAATGCTACGATACCTACGGTGCAGATTGCAAGCGCCAACTTGGTTGAGCATGCGCTCTGGAAAGTAGGAAGCGGATTATCGCTGTGCTTGATGAACATAGCCTTCACGATGAGCAGATAGTAGTACAAGCTGATAACTGTATTTACCAACGCGATGAATACTACGCCGTATGCCCATGCTCCTAATGTGGTGTGGATGTCGTGAGTTCCAACGGCTGCCATGAACACGAAGAACTTCGAGAACATACCAGCGAATGGAGGAATACCACCCAATGAGAACAATGCCAATGTCATCAGGAATGCCAAACGTGGATTGGTCTTGTACAAGCCATTGTAGCTGTCCATCTGAACAGTACCGTTGTTGTGCTCCTCAATAGATGAGATGATGGTGAAAACGCTCAGGTTGGCTACTACGTAAATCAATACATAGTAAGTCAAGGCGCTCACGCTCATCGCTGAGTTACCTACCACAGCCAACATGATGTAACCTGCCTGAGAGATAGAAGAGAATGCCATGAAACGCTTCAGGTCGCTCTGACGGATGGCAAACAGGTTGGCGATAGTGATAGAAAGTACAATCACGATATAAAGCAACACAGTCCAGTACTCTACCATTGGCTGGAACACCTTCATCAGGATAGCGCAGAGTGTGAACGCTGCAGCACCCTTAGATACTACTGACAGATAACCTGTAACAGTAGTAGGTGCACCCTGATATGAATCGGCTGTCCAGAAGTGGAAAGGAACCAAGGAAATCTTGAAACCGAGACCACTGAAGAAGAATACCATACCAGCGATGGTCAATGGAGATGCAGAGATAACGTTTGCTATATCGTTGAAGTACAAAGTACCGCAAGCTGCATAGAGCAGAGAGATACCGTAGATCATCACGCCACTAGAGAAAGTAGCAGTAAGGATGAACTTGGCACCTGCCTCAGCAGAATTGTGACGGTACTTATCGAATGCTACCAAGCAAGCCATTGGCACAGATGCCATTTCGAGGCCGAGGAAGAACAGGAGGAAGTGGTTGGCACTAACCATCATGTTCATACCGAGCAAGGTAGAGATAATCAGCATATAGAACTCACCCTCCTTGAAGGCTGTGTCCTCACGGCTCAACCACTCCTTAGCCTGTACCATCACGATGAGGGTACCCAGCGCCAGGATAGTCTTCAAGACACCGGCAGCAGGACCTGTTGTGTACATGCCGCCAAATGCCTCTGTGGCTTCTGTTGGGAAGATATTGATGGC
Source organism: Segatella copri (assembly GCA_021623045.1). Lineage (GTDB taxonomy): Bacteria > Bacteroidota > Bacteroidia > Bacteroidales > Bacteroidaceae > Prevotella > Prevotella copri_T. The sequence continues at coordinate 3,159 of JAJWJX010000072.1, forward strand.
AATGTGAGCCACCATCAAGAGACATACCAGAGGATTGAACCACTTACGGTCTGCGCTCTTGGAACTGCAGAAGTCAGCAATGAAAGTGATCAACAGAACTATCATCAAGGTAGCTTCTGGAATCATATTTAAAAATTGACTGTAATTCATTTCTTCTGATATTTATTACATGATTACACTAAAGATAGGACCTACGGCGTCCATGATAATCTCCTCTGCCCAGAGTGGGAACATACCGAGACCTGCCACGCAGGCAATCAGACCTGCTACAGCGATACGCTCGTCCCAGGTAGCATCGTGGAGCTTCTCCAACTTAGGGCTAGGAACCTTCTGATAAAGGATCTTACCTACACAACGCAAGATGTAAACCGCTGTTACTACGATTGATGTACATGCGATGATGGTACATACACGATGGAACATATCAGCATTCTGGAAAGAACCTACGAAGATGGTCATCTCGGCTACGAAACCAGAGAAACCTGGCAAACCGAGGTTAGCCAAACCAGCTACTGCATAACCTACTGAGAGGAAAGGAATAATCTTCATCAAACCACCCAAGTAGCGAACGTCACGTGTACCAGCCTGATGGTAAATCATACCGATAACGGCGAAGAAGAGGGCGGTCATCAAACCGTGAGACAACATCTGGAGGATTGCACCAGTAGCGGCAGTCTCGGTCATCATACAGAGAGCGAAGAGCACCATACCACAGTGAGATACTGATGAGTAAGCGTTGATGTACTTCAAGTCGGTCTGTACACATGCTGACAAAGCACCATATACAATAGAAATAGTAGTCAGCACGAGGAACACCTTAATCCAGAATCCGTGAGTAGCAGCTGGCAAGAGGAACATGGCGATACGGAAGCAACCGTAACCACCAAGCTTCATCAATACACCGGCGTGCAACATAGATACGGCTGTTGGCGCACTGGCGTGACCATCAGGAGACCATGTGTGGAATGGGAACAGCGCACCGAGGATACCGAAACCGATGAAGAGCAATGGGAAGAACACGTTCTGCACGCTCTCTGGAATCGCATGAGCACCATTAGTATGGTGAGCGATATCGAGGATTTCGAAGGTCTGAGCACCACTGTAGAAGTAGATTCCCAGAATACCGATAACCAAAAGGGCTGAACCACCCATCAACATCAAAGTCAACTTCATGGCTGAATACTCCTTTGCACCACTACCCCATACACCGATGAGGAGGTACATAGGAATCAGCGCAACCTCATAGAACATGAACATGGTGAACATGTCGACAGAGATGAAGAAGCCATATACACCGATGCTCAGGAGTGTGAACCAGAGGAAGTATTCCTTCTTCATTGGCTCCATCTGCCAGGAAGCAAATGTACCGGTGAACACGATGATAGAAGTCAGGAGAAGCATCACCACTGAGATACCATCCACACCGAGTGAATAGTTGATGTGCAATGGTTCAAACCAAGGCACACAGTAGGTGAAGAGCATCGGAGCTTGGTCGGCTGGCATTGTCTCACGAGCTTCGAGAAATGCAAACACCAAATAGATGGAGAGACCGAGCAATACGCTGGCACCTGCTACCATCACACCACGAACCTGCTTGTCGTTGCGTGCCAACCAGAGGCCGAGCAACATCAGGAGTGGTACTATGACGAATATACTTAAATTCATTTCTTTTCTATTTACTTAATTGTGAGACTTTCATTAAAGAAGTGCGAGCAGGCACAATGTCAATGCTACGGTACCGGTGAGGAACCAGATAGCATAGCTGCGAACATCACCACTCTGCCATGGGCGGATGGTTTCACCTGCCTCCTGTGTACCCCAAGCCATGAAGTTGAAGGTACCATCGATAACGCGACGGTCGAACCATGCGATTGGCTTTGAGAAGCAACCGAAGACAATCTTGTGGGTGAAGAACTGCCAAGCATCGTCGATATAGAAACGGTTCAAGGCTGCCTTGTGCAACTTAGGCATCTTCTTAGCCAAAGCGTCTGCCAATGGAGTCTTCTTAGGAGCATACATGTAAGTAGCCAGACCGATACCGATGATAGCAACGATAACAGAGGTTGTTGCCACACTCATGTCGATATGGATATCGTAGCTCTGACCTGTAGCAGATACGAAGTGACCGAATGGAATCAGACCACAGAGGCAAGAGATGATGGCGAGGAATACCAATGGACCCCACATCACGAAAGGAACCTCCTGTGGCTTGCGACGGTTCTCAGGATCAAGCTCATAGTAGCTCTGTCCCCAGAAGATGACGTAGTAGAGACGGAACATGTAGAATGCCGTCATACCGGCAACTACTGTCATGAACCAGCCCATGAATGGAGAGAACTGGAAGCATGCTGAGATAATCTCATCCTTTGACCAGAAACCTGCGAATGGAGGAATACCTGCAATCGCCAAGCAACCGATGAGGAAGCAGATGTTGGTAATAGGCATGTACTTGTGCAGACCGCCCATGTACTCCTTGAAGTTGCTGCCGATGATGACGATGATGGCACCAGAGCAGAGGAACAACAATGCCTTGAACATAGCGTGGGTAAACAGGTGGAAGATACCAGCCATATAACCCAAACCACCGTGGTGGTTATCTACTGCGAAGCAGACACCGAGAGCTACGAGCATGTAGGCAATCTGAGAGATAGTAGAGAAAGCCAGACCACGCTTGATATCACGCTGGCAGCAAGCTACGGCTGCTGCATAGAATGCGGTGAAGGCTGCAATGTAAGCTACATAGTGAAGAGTCTCAGGAGCATACTGTACCCAGATTGGGAAGAGGCTGGCTACCTGATAAACACCGGCTACAACCATGGTAGCGGCGTGGATCAAAGCAGAAACAGGTGTTGGACCCTCCATCGCATCTGGCAACCAGATGTGCAATGGGAACATCGCACTCTTACCGGCACCACCGATGAACATGAGGAACAACGCTGTTGGCATTACCCAAGCTGCACCTGCCAAAGCTGAGTTGAGCTCAGGCTGAGCATTCAAGTCGTAATTGAAGGTTCCTACGTAGAAGCTGTAGAACAGGATACCGATGAGGAAGAAGAGGTCAGCGAAACGGGTTACGATGAACGCCTTCTTGCTGGCATGTACTGCAGCATGCTTTGGATAGTAGAAACCGATGAGCAGGTATGAGCAAACACCCACCAACTCCCAGAACAGATACATCTGGAAGATGTTGGTAGCTACTACCAAGCCCAACATTGACATGGTGAAGAGGCTCAGGTAAGCGTAGAAACGCTGCATACCCTTCTCATATTCCTCAACCTTGTAGTTCTCATCGCGCTCTGCCATATAGCCGAAGCTGTAGATGTGAACCATGAAGCTGACGGTAGTAATCACGATGAGCATCAATACGGAGATTGGGCTCAGACGGAAACCGATGTTGAAGGTGAGCAACTCAGTAAACTTCAACCATGTGAAATTAAATACGGTAACAGTTGGGTACATACCTGTAGAGGCATCACGACCCACTGCAAAGAAGTACTCGTATGCTGTATAGACAGACATCGCGAATACACAGCCCATCAATACGGTACCGATGAGTGCTGCTACCGGTCTTTTCATCTTCATACCCACAAGTCCCAGAACCAGGAAGCTCAGGAATGGCAGAAGAAGTATCAAAAATGCATAATTGTATTCCATTGTCTTTTAGAATTTCATGTTTTCAATACTGTTCACCTGGTCACTGTGATAGTTGCGGTAAACGTTAATGATGATAGCGAGAGCTACGGCTGTCTCGGCTGCTGCTACTCCGATAGAGAACAATGTGAAGAAGAAACCTTCCAACTGTCCTGGGAAGAGGATGCGGTTGAACACAGCGAAGTTCAGGTCGGCTGCATTCAATACAAGCTCGATGGAGATGAGCATGGCAACGAGGTTACGGCGTGTACAGAAGCCATAGACTCCGATGAAGAACAAGAGTGCTGAGAGCACGAAGAAATATTGTACTGGAATCATTTCTTATCCTCCTTTCTAGCGATTAAGATACCACCGATGATACATGCCAACAGGAATACAGAGATAAACTCGAATGGCAATACATAGCCATACTTGTCAGCACCTACCAGTGCAGAACCTACCTGGTCCATTGGCACCTCGGTGTCGGCTACGGTTGCAGCCATATCAATAAAGTGATTCTTCAACACGATGACTGCCAGGGTTACGAAACCTACGAGGCAGACGAGTGCGCGACCGATAATCTTGCTACCCTTGACATGCTCCAGAAGGCCCTGAAGAGTACGCTTTGAAACCAACTGGATAGCGAAGACATAAAGCATGGTGATACCACCGGCATATACAGAAATCTGAGCTGCACCCAGATAAGTATAGTCGAGCAGGAAGAACATGCCTGCTACACCGAAGAGTACGAACAACAGGAAGGTTGCCGCACGCATGATGCGCTTGGTGAACACGCACATGATGGCTGAGCCAAGGATGACTACTGCCAAGATGACGAACATAAATAAATTAGCTGTTATCATTGTCTAAAGTCCTCCTTACTTAGTCTTGGTGTTAAACTTACCGATTTCCAATGGGGCACCACCCTCAATGAGGTTTGGAAGGCTTCCGCCCTTATAAACCTCCTTGTCAAGGTGCATCACCAACTTGTTGCGGTCGAAGACTGCATTCTCGAAATCGTTGACAAACTTGATTGCACCGAAGTTACATGCGTTCACACAGAGTTCGCAGAACATGCAGTCACCCAAGTCGTACTGGTAATCTACCAGCTTGCGCTTCTTCTTGCCTGTCTCTGGGTCCTCCACCATCTCGGTTACGATCTTGATGGTATCGTTAGGGCATGACTTCTCACACAATGTACAACCCACACACTTGTAAGCCTCGTTCTCATCACGAACAAAGACCAGGCGACCACGGAAACGTGGAGATACGTGGAGTGTAGTCTTGCGGTTCTCAGGATACTGCTCTGTGCTCTTTGGTGTGAAGTACTCCTTCATGGTAGTCTTCATACCGATAGCGAGGGTCTTCAAACCCGCTGCAATACCGCCGAAATATGAATTGTTAGACATACTTTCTTATTATTATAATAATGTGTATTAAAGATTATCCGTGGAATCCGAATGCTACGCATACTGTCATCAAGATCAGGATGACCAGTGACAATGGCATCAGATACTTCCACTCCAACTTCAGAATCTGGTCGATACGGAGACGTGGGAATGTCCAACGTACCCACATCAGGAGCCATACCACCGCGAAGGTCTTACCGAAGAACCAGATGAAACCTGGAATGAGGTTCATCAGATTATCGAAGCCCTCGATACCGATGTTCAATGGCGCCCAACCACCGAGGAATACGGTAGAAGCGATACCAGAAATCACGAAGAGGTTAAGGTACTCAGCCAGGTAGTAGAAACCGAAGCCCATACCTGAATACTCGGTGTGGTAACCTGCGGTCAACTCACTCTCAGCTTCAGCCAAGTCGAAAGGACCACGGTTAGCCTCAGCATTACCTGCTACGAGGAATACGAGGAAAGCCAGGATAGCTGGCACATGACCCTTGATAATCAACCAGTTCCAAGCACCAGTCTGAGCCTCAACGATACCGCTTACCTGCATGGTGCCGGTAAGAACGACTGCAGAAATCAGACAGAGACCGAGAGACATCTCGTAAGAAATCATCTGTACGGCACCACGCATGGCAGATACCACAGAGTACTTGTTGTTAGATGCCCAACCTGCGAGGAACACACCCAGCACGCCGATAGAACTTACGGCTGTGATGAGGAATACACCTACGTTGAAGTCAAGAATATGAGCTCCCTTGTTCCATGGAAGGAATGAGAAAGTACCTACAGAGGCAATGATCACGAGGAATGGTGCTATGTAGTAGAGCAGCTTGTCGGCTCTATCTACAGCGAAGATCTCCTTGATCAACATCTTGAGCACGTCGGCGAATACCTGGAAGATACCCCAAGGACCTACACGCATAGGGCCAAGACGGCACTGGAAGTAGGCACACACCTTACGCTCCATGAAGATAAGTACGATAGCGATGAGGGCGTATGCTGTCAAAATGCAGATACCCACGAGCACGCACTCTATCAGAATCGACAGGAAGTCGCCCAAACCCAAGGTCTGGCGAAGCAGATTGTCGATGAATGTTGTTACTATACTAAAATCAAACATAATTATCTATCAATATCAGGGATTACGAAATCGATTGCTGCACCTGTAGTGATGAGGTCGGCGATCTTCTGACCACGGAGCATTGGATCCAAAGCTCCTGTGAGTGAGAGACCCATCGGACGCATCTTCATACGGTATGGACTCTTGTCACCCTTTGAGTCGAGATATACACCAAACTCGCCGCTGGCACCCTCTACAGAGAAGTACCACTGTCCCTCTGGAACCTTGATGATTGGCTTCTGCTTGATGTAGTACTCACCCTCTGGAATGTTGTCAATCAACTGCTCGATGATGTCCAAGCTCTGATACAACTCCTGGATGTGTACATAGTAACGATCCATTGAATCGCAACCGGTAAGGGTGATTTCCTTCCACTCTACCTTGTCGTACATATCGTATGGATGACGCTTGCGGGTATCGTTCTTCCAACCTGATGCACGACCAGCAGGACCGGTTACAGCATAGTTGATACAATCCTCATAGTTCATTGGACCTACACCTTCGAGACGATTGTGAGTAATCACGTTGTCACCGAATACGTCGAGGTACTCCTGAATCATCGGACGGAGATACTTGCAGAGGGTCTTCACATTCTGAACGAAGTTAGGGTCGATATCTGCCTGCAGACCACCGATACGGTAGTAGTTCTGGATCAGACGGCCACCGGTTGTCTCCTCCATCACGTTCAAAACGTGCTCACGGTCGCGCATACAGTAAAGGAATGCTGTCAAGGCACCCAAGTCCTGTGCGGTACAGCCGAGGTACAACAAGTGTGAGTCGATACGCTGCAACTCATCCATGATGGTACGGATGTAGCGGATACGGTCTGAGAGTTCGATACCCATCGCCTCTTCGATAACGCCTACCAATGCGTGGCGGTGCATCATCGCAGAGAGATAGTTCAGACGGTCGGTCAATGCCAATGTCTGTGGATAGGTCATGTTCTCCCACATCTTCTCGATACCACGGTGAATATAACCGAGGTGTGGATAGATGCGCTTCACAGTCTCACCATCAATAACAGTCTGCAATCGGAGCACACCGTGGGTAGATGGGTGGTTAGGACCGATGTTGACAACATAGTCGTTCTCATCAAAGCGACGCTTCTCTGTAGCAACGAGATGTCCATCCTCGCTCAAGGAATACTCCACGGTGAAGTCATCCTCAGGCTCATCAGTGCAAGGGAACTTGTTTGCCTCAGGACTCATATCGAAGTCCTTGCGCAATGGATAGCCCTGGAAATCGGTACGGAGGAAGAGACGACGCATGTCTGGGTGACCCAGGAACTTGATGCCGACGAAATCGAAGACTTCACGCTCCAGAAGGTCAGCTACCTTCCAAAGGTTAATTACTGTAGGAATTACATCACTGCCATCCACCTTCTTGGCGATGGTCTTTACTGAGCAGCGCTCGTTGGTCTGAGTATTCTCGAGAATATAGATACATCCGAGACCTTCCTCACCGAAGTCTTCACCGATGATGGTAACAAGGTAGTCGAAATGCTTCTCGTTCTTCAACTTCGCCATTTCAGAAGCGAAATTATCAAAACTCAATTCAATATTATTCAGTTTCATGTTCTTATACCTTATTATATTAATCAGTTAGACCTTTCTGAGGGTCGAAATCCTCAGGTACTTCAGTTACGATGATAGGCTCCTTGTGTCCGAGCTTCTCGCTGTCAGAGAGGTTCTCGTTGCTCAAGCCGCGAAGACCACCCTTGCTCATAGAGAGTTCCTTCTCATCCTGAGACATCTTGTGGTTAGCACCACCGAAGAATTTCTCAACCTTTACCTTACGCTGCAACTGCATCATACCATAAAGGATAGCCTCAGGGCGTGGAGGACAACCAGGGATATAAACATCCACAGGAACCAACTCGCTGATACCACGAACCACGTTGTAGCTCTTCTTGAACGGACCACCAGAGATGGCGCATCCACCTACAGCTACCACATACTTAGGCTCAGCCATTTCATCGTACAAACGTTTGAAAACAGGTGCCATCTTATTGGTAATAGTACCGGCACACATAATCAAGTCAGCCTGACGTGGAGAGTTACGGGTTACCTCGAAACCGAAACGTGAGAAGTCGTAACGTGCACAACCTACAGCCATAAACTCGATACCACAGCAAGAAGTACCGAAGGTCAAAGACCAGAGTGAGTTACTGCGTCCCCAGTTGATGGCAGCATCAAGGGAACCGACTACCACATTCGCACCACCCTCATTGAGCTCCTGCGCAATCTTTTCGAGGGTATCATTGTCCTTAAACTCGTCGTAAGGAATACTCTTGATAGAGGCTCTTTTGTTTACTTCCATTCCAATGCTCCTTTCCGCCAAGCATAAGCAAGGCCAAATACCAATACCAACAGGAAGAACCCGATGCTCACGAGAGCCATAGATCCAAACTGCTTAACTACGACTGCCCATGGGTAAAGCAATACTGTCTCGATGTCAAACATCAGGAAAAGGATGGCGAAGAGGTAGTAGCCGATGTGTGATGGCAACCATGAGCTGCCACGAGTCGGAATACCGCACTCAAAAGGTTCACCCTTTACCGGATTGTATGAACGAGGACCGATCAACTTCGCGATGACATAAGCAGCCACCACCAAGGTTACAGCCGTCAGCAAAACGGTGATAAATAGTGTAAAGTTCATAAATTTGTTATAACGTTATTTTATATAAATGCTTCTAAGCGGTTGCAAAGGTAACACTTTTTTCTGAAAGAGCACATTTTTTTATGGTTTAATTTACATCTAAAGTGAAAAAACTCAAAAAACAGCCTGTTTCATCAGTCAACAGACAGACTTAATGGAGGATCAGAAACAGAGAAAACGAGCGTATTTTGTAGCAAAAAGGAACAGAACAATAGGAATTTTTACCCAAAAATTCATCCGCTTCGACATTATTTCCGGCACAACTTTCATCGCCTCTCCTACCCTTCATAAAAAGGATGAGAAAGAGATTATCTATAATCTCAACGGCCAGCAAGTAGATAAGACTTCAGCCCAAGGCGGCATCTTCATCTCCCGCCAGAAAGGTAAGTTCTACAAAGCATCCGGCTCTTCCGGGGGAAGAAGATAGTTCTGCTGGAGAATTCAGATGTTTGAATAAGCAGAAGATTATGATTGAATAAGCGTATTCAGATGTTTGAATAAGCGAAAGGATATGATTGAATAAGCGAAAGGATATGATTGAATAAGCGAAAGAAGACGTTTCTTTGGGTTCAAAGAGACGTCTCTTTTAGTTTTAGGAGACTGCTTTTCGAGTTGAAGGAGACTGCTTCTCGAAGGTTGCCACTAGGCTCAGCAGACCTGCTGAGCCTAGTCAGCAGCTCTGCCGACTGCAGTCAGCAGGTCTGCCGAGCCTAGTGACAACACCTTTTAATCGTACAACTACAACCCTTATAGTCGTACAACCATACACCCTATAGTCGTACAACCATACACCCTATAGTCGTACAACCATAAACCTTTTAGTTGTACAACCATAAACCCTTTAGCTGTACAACCATAAACCTTTTAGTTGTACAACCATAAACCCTTTAGTTGTACAACAATAAAACGCAACCCCGCCAGGCGTTCCTCCTTTGACGCCTAACGGGGTTGCCCTTTTACTTTTTTACTTTTAAACCTCCTTTTCAGCAAACAGACCGAAGAGCTCAGCATCTATCAGGTCAGTAACCTTTCGGAAATCTTCCGGATTCTCTCCGAACTCCAGATTATCACCATCAATGATGATAAGGCGACCTTTATAATCCTTGATCCAATCCTCATAACGCTTGTTCAAACCCTGGAGGTAATCGATGCGGATGCTCTTCTCGAAATCGCGGCCACGCTTCTCGATATGCTTCACAAGCGTAGGAATGCTACTCTTGATATATATCATCAGGTCTGGGAGTTTCACCAGACTGATCATCAGATCGAAGAGATCGGTATAGTTCTTGAAATCCCTGTCGCTCATCATACCGATATCATGAAGATTAGGCGCAAAGATACGCGCATCCTCGAAGATGGTTCTATCCTGTACGATGGTCTGCTCTGAACGTGAAATCTCCACAACATCATGGAAACGCTTGTTCAGGAAATAAATCTGAAGATTAAACGACCAGCGTTCCATATCCTTGTAATAATCAGCCAGATATGGATTATTATCAACCGGCTCGAAATTAGCTTTCCAGCCATATCTCTTGGCAAGCATCTTGGTTAATGTTGTCTTGCCGCTACCTATATTTCCTGCTATTGCTATATGCATTTTTTTACCTTTTTACTTTTTTACCTTTAAGAGAACAGCCCGAAGAGCTTGGCATCTATCTTATCTACGATTTCACCAAACTGCTTGGGATTGTGCTCGAAATCGAGATTATCAACTTCTACGATAAGCACCTTGCCCTTATACTTATTCATGATGAAATCTTCGTAAAGATTATTGATACCTTCCAGATAATCCAAAGGCATCTTCTGCTCATAATCACGACCGCGCTTCTGGATATTCTTCACGAGGTGAGGAACTGAAGAACGGAGATATATCATCAGTTCAGGCATCTCCACCACTTCCATCATCGACTCGAAGAGCTCCATATAAGTCTCGTAGTCGCGCTGGTCCATGTTGCCCATCTTCCGGTTGTTGGCCGCAAAGACATAAACGCCCTCAAAGATGGTGCGGTCCTGGATGACCGTCTCTTTACTGTGTTGGATTTCCAGCAGATTCTTGAATCGCTGCTTCAGATAGAACACCTCCATATTGAGTGCCCATCGCGAGATATCCTTGTAATAGTCATCGATATAGGGGTTTTCAGCCACGGGCTCCAAGTACTGTTTCCATCCATAATGTTTAGAAAGCATCTTGGTGAGTGTTGTCTTGCCACTACCGATATTTCCTGCTATTGCTATATACATTTATTTTTAATGTTTAATGTTAAATGTTGAATGTTGAATTTTTGATGCGATACCACCCTCAATTCTACATTGGCTGCAAAAGTACAATAAAAAATCGGGATAATCGAGTAGGAGGAAAACGAAGTAGTTTTTCTCCTACTTTCGTCTTCCGAC
>JAJWJX010000073.1:0-14235 GCA_021623045.1 Segatella copri
AAACACAAAAGAAAAAGCCCAAAAACTTGCAGAAAAGAGAAATATTGCTTATTTTGCAGAAAAAAAAGATGGCAAAGGAAATATAAGCTTATCAGTAATTTCTCATAAATCGTGTAATAATTCATAAAAAAGAAGGTTTTTACTTGGTAGTTTCAGGTTTTTATTTTATCTTTGCAATATGAAGAAGGAACAAGAACTTACATTGACAGCTATCCGTGAATGCCTGGCAAAAAATATGCCACCATACGGGAAAGCGATACTTTTTGGCTCACAAGCTAGAGGTACCGCTAGAGATGATAGCGACTGGGACATTCTTGTTATCTTAGACAAGGAACAGCTTCTTCCTTCTGATTATGACAAAGTTACCTATCCTCTTACCGAACTAGGTTGGGATTTAGGAAAAGAAATAAACCCAGTAATGTATTCCGCTAAGGAGTGGCAGAAATATAAGATTACACCATTTTATAAAAATGTTGAAAAGGAAGGAGTAAGTTTATGGGGCTAACAAACGATGAAAGAAGTTCTTTAGTAGAACTTCGTCTGGAAAAAGCAAAAAGATTTATAGCAGAAGCAGAGCAAATGCTTTCTATGGGATTATGGGATTTGGCAGCTAATAGGTTTTACTATTCTTGTTTCCATGCTGCTCAGGCACTATTAATACATTATGGGCTTTCGGCACATACTCATGCTGGTACTTTAGGCGTATTTGGTATGAATTTCGTTAAGACAGGTAAAATTGACAAAGAACTTGGTGCATTTTTCTCCAGGATGGAACAATTAAGAATGAAAGCTGATTATAACTGCGAATATGATGTAAGTAATTCAGATGTCGAGAATATGCAGCAACCAGCTCATGACTTTTTAAATAGCATCATCAAACTTATCAAAGAAAAACAATAGAAGTCAAAACAACATGGAAGATTACGATAAACTTATGGTTGGCGACCAATCTACTGACGGGCGCATTATAATTGCTGATAAAGACAGACTTTGCTATCTGGTAAAATCAGGGAGCAAAGGCAGTTTTAGTATTCGTACCATATCCAAGCAATTGCTGGGAGAATTTATAGACTACTATAGAAAAAACCCCAACAAAAAGGCTGAGGATGCCAGAGTAGAACTCAAAGAACTGTCTGACATTGATAAATATGAATATGGCTACAACGCTACGTTGACAGCGATGGCTAAGATGGTTCTTGACCCAAAGAACGAACTCATCAGAAAAGGGAATCCAGCAGAATCTTCTCGTGCAGAAAACCATTTGCTTAAGACTACAGGTCTTCAGCAGATTTACTATGGTGCTCCTGGCACAGGCAAATCAAAGACCATCAAGGACTTGACTTTCGGAGAGAGCGTGATTCGTACTACATTCCATCCCGACTCTGATTACGCCTCTTTTGTAGGTACCTACAAGCCTATCACAGAAGAAGTTACGCTGCGCGATTGCTATGGCAAAAAGGTAATCGATGAAGAAACGAATGAAGTCGTAAAGGAAGAAAGAATTGCCTACAAATTCATTCCTCAGGCTTTTCTCGAAGCCTATGTTGAAGCGTGGAAGAAACTAGGCTCCAGCAAGAAGCAATATCTTATTATCGAAGAAATAAACAGAGGCAATTGTGCCCAAATCTTTGGTGATCTGTTCCAATTGCTGGATCGCAACGAATATGGTTTTTCTGATTATCCTATCGTAGCAGACAAGGATATGCAGAAGTATCTCGAAAAGGAATTTGAAGGATGGGAGATTACGAATAAAGACGAAATCAACCAGCTCTATGGCGAAGCCAATATGGTAAACCTCATCATGAAGGGAGAGCGCCTTGTTCTGCCTTCAAACCTCTATATTTGGGCTACAATGAACACCAGCGACCAGAGCCTCTTCCCTATCGACTCTGCCTTCAAGCGCCGCTGGGATTGGAAGTATGTGCCTATTCGCGAAGGTCGTGACAAAGAAACCAATGCTAAACTCAACTGGTACATCAACACGGGAGATAAGCAATACAATTGGTGGTCATTTATCAGCAAGGTTAATGAGCTGATTGGTTCACTTACCAATTCAGAAGACAAGAAACTCGGCTATTTCTTCTGCAAGGCAAAGGATGGCGAAATCGATGCCGATTTATTCGTTAGTAAGGTTATCTTCTATCTCTGGAATGATGTGTTCAAGGACTATGGTTTCGATGATAAGGACTTTCAGGATGAAGAAGGCAAGATTCTGTCTTTCGACCGATTCTATGAGGATAAGAACGGCAAAACTAACGTTGATATAGCTATCGTTGAGCAGTTCTTGGAGAATTTGGGAGTAGAGAAATACATTTCAGAAGAAGAGGATTCTGATGATTCATACGAAAACGAATCAGATTTGGAACTTAACAATAATACCAATAGCAATCAGCGTTCATACGACAAGACGAAATATCGAGTTAATGGAAGCAGCGAACTCCTAAATAAGAAAGAAATGGCTCTTGCTGTAATAGAATATCTGGTTAATAATAAGAAAGAGACATATTCTGAAATTTTAGCAGATATAACCAGATTTATCAATCCGAAGAAGACTGATAGAATAGTTATTAAAGTGGAGGACTATCCTCAATGGAAAGAGAAACATAAAAATGACACTGGTAAACGTTGGAACTTCGATCATCCTTTAACAACAATAGATAACGTCGAATTTTATTTTACAACACAATGGGGCATAGATAATATCGATCTTATTATTGAATTAGCAAAATCAAAAGGATGTACTATTGAATCCGTAGAATAACATAACATGAGAATCCTCATAGAAGAACATCAGTATCAGGCTGATCAGATTAGGGATGTCCTGCACGGCATTGACGCCATGCAGGACATTGATGGCAACGTCAGCATCAACTACGTTGGGTATTACTACAATACCCAGCTCGACGATTGCGTCTTTATTTTGCCGAAAGTACTGCTCGAAGACACCTCAGAGGGCGAAAAAGTATTCGGCAAATACGCCCCGGAAACCATCGTCAACCTGAACCAGAACAACCCACTCTCTCAACAGGAGAAAGACTTCATCTATGAGTTCTCTGTCTGGATTTACCGCACCATCGAGGTTTACAACAATACCACCAGAAACGGCATTGTCTATCACCAGAAAATAGCGTGCCTCGGTAAAAGTAACAGACAAATCAACAACACATTCCTCGATATTCTGCTGGCTCTCATCGACTTCAACAAGCATAACCAGGATTTCATCTTCTTCATTCTGAAGAACATCCATTCCGGTTACAACCGCATTCATTGGTCAAAGACCATAGCCACCACGAGTGCCATCATCAGCAAAAACAGCCCTGTTTATACCCATCCTGTCAACAGGAAAAAGCAGATTAACTTCGATGAAGAGCTCTTGATTATCTTCTATTCCATCCTGAATTATATCAGCGAAAGATACGGCTTCACGAATCACATCAACTGCAATTTCCAGCTGATAACAGGCTATCGTTTCAAGACCTATCTGGATGGATTAGGAAAGACCAGACTGCTCCAGATTAAGTATAAATACTTCTCAGACAAGGCTTTACACCTCTGGCAACTATGCTACGATTTCTTTGACAATGCCAAGCGCATGAACATCCAGAAGGAACGCAAAGAGTATCTTCTGGTTAAGAGTTTCAATATCGTTTTCGAGGCCATTATTGATGAACTTCTCGGCGAGAAGAACATTCCAGCCGGACTGAAAGAACAGGCTGACGGCAAGCGCATAGACCATCTGTACAGCTACCAGAACCTGATTACAACAAGAAATCAGGAGCCAGTTTATTACATCGGCGACAGCAAGTATTACAAGTTAGGTCATTCCATCGGCAAAGAATCTGTGTATAAGCAGTTTACATACGCCAGAAACATCATCCAGTGGAACCTGAACCTCTTTATGAACGACGATAAGGACGATGAAGAACTGCAATACGACAAGCGTAACTTTGGCAACGTACCCAAGCTTCGCGATGACCTGACGGAAGGCTACAACATCATTCCGAACTTCTTCATCAGCGCAAAGATGGCAGAGAATCTCTCTTTCTCAGACCAGATTTCGTCAACCGACAGGGAAAAGAAGTGCTTCAACACCCAGCATTTCAACGACCGCCTGTTCGACCGCGACACCCTTCTCGTCTTCCACTACGATGTCAACTTCCTCTATGTAGTATCTCTGTATGCCCGTCATAACGAGCACCAGAAATTCGCCTGGAAAAACCGGGTTCGCAAGATGTTCCGTGATGAAATCCAGAAGATGCTGGACGAAAGATACGACTTCTATCGCCTCACGCCGAAAGAAGATACACAAGTAGAAGAATTCGTCAGCCGGAATTTCAGAAAGCTTATCGGCAAGATATTCTCACCAACGAAATCCAATGATTATCTGATACTTGCGTTCGAAAAAGAAAGCTCCAACGAGGAGCAGAAAGAAGCTATCATAAACGATGTTAAGGAGAAATTCTATATAGGTAAATTTGCTTTAGCGGATAATTGACGAGCGATTATAACTTACCGCAATAAAATAATTAATTTAATTGAATTGTCTATGGAATCAAAAACGAAATTTATTTTGACCTATGTAGCAGGTATTGTTACGGGTTGCGTATTACTGTTTGTTATAGGCTGCATTATTAATACAGAAAATTCTTCATCTTCATCCCCAGAGGAAGATATTGTTATGTTTGATAATCCACGCAATACTGTACCCGGAAAAGCCTTTAGAGTTATACAAGTACTTCCTGACGGAAGTGCTTTGGCTAGTGGAGATGATTTTTCTGATGATAATATCGGTATGGTTGTTCTATTTTTGGGAAACGAGGGTACGTCTTTCTATGATAACCAAAAGATTGAAATTCCGAAGGGAAAGGTAGCAAAACAAATTGGAAATTACAGCTATATGTCCCAATCGTATAATGAAAAGACTGTGCCTATAGTGAAAATCATGGATGAATAATAGGATATCTCAACTGAACTTTCACAAATTTTGCTCCACACGCCCTGGGCTAGGAGCTTCTGCCCTTTCAGGGCGTGTGGGGCAAAATTGCGAACATGAGCTAGTTATTCTTGCCGTTTTGACTTGCTCTGAACTTTGGCAATATATCCTCATCTATCTCCCGTACAAAATCGATAAAGGATATACCAAGAGCTTCGCAAATATTCATAAGTTCCAAAATATCCAAACGTCGTTCACAAGTTTCTATTCTACTCACATAAGTCTGTCTTACATTCAGAATATGGGCTAATTGGCATTGCGTCAATCCCTTCCCTTCTCGCTTGGCACGCAAACGAGCAATAATTCGATGATATAACTTTGAATGAATGCTCTTGTTTATCATAAAAGTTCCTTTCTTATTTATAAGATACCTTCCACAACATCAATATCCGCTGCAGCCCAGTTGAGCCCTTTCAGCTCATCTGCGCTGCACCACTTGCTATCAGCGTGCTCACGCCTCTTGAACCCATTAGCATCGCCTTTTGGCGTACACAGAAAGGCAGTCATGGTTATCGAGAAATCGGGATACTCGTGATTCACAGTCACCAACTCCTCTCCTACCTCAACAGGATATTCCATCTCCTCCATCAGCTCACGAGCCAACGCCTGTTGAGGGGTTTCACCAGGCTCTATCTTGCCACCAGGAAACTCCCATTTATAGCTGGTATAATCAAACTTCGTCTTGCCTTTCTGCATGCAGAGATACTTGTCAGCATGGCAAACAACGGCTGCAACCACATTATAATGTTTCATTGTCATTTCTTATTATAAAAAACTATACATTTGCCAAAGTTGCTGCATACTCATATACAGAGCCAGGCATTGGAGTCTTCAGATTCCAAACAATCTGCATCGGCTTATTGCCCTCAAAACTATCAAGAGTAACCTTGCCAAGATAAACATAGCCAAGGGTGCGATACTTGTTTTCAGCAGCATTTCTCTGCTTTCTTACAAACAACAGCATCTCTCTCGAACCCTTTATATAGCTCTGACCTGTAGGCGATTCCTGTCTGACTGAGTTCTGAGTTTCCCAGTGAAACTTAACAGCGGTCTGGGCAAAGTCCTTATAGTTGGTATTCGAACCCTCTTCTCTATCCTTGATGACATCTACAAACATCGCTTCCATAGGTATTCCATTCAGCGTATTACGTTCGCAACCCTCTCTACTTGATGACATTTTCTGCAAAGTAGAAGTCTCGATAGCTACCTGTATCTGGGCTTTGGTATATACTCCGTGAAGTTTCAACGGGAACGAATCTCTGAAAGCAGAATTATCTTCCTGCTCCAATGCGTTACAGCGAGACATCAATATCTCTGTCAGCTGACATACCTCATCCGCAAAGAGTTCGTCCTCGCTTAACCTATTGAACATCAGCTGCAAGCTATCATATTCGCCAGCAGAGATATACAAATCATAATATAACATCAACGCCATCTTCTGCTCCCTAGGAGTCAGCAATCCCTCGCTCACCTTAAAACGGCGAGCAGCCAAATTGTGGATAAAACTGAAGTAAGAATAAGAATCTGTAGAGAACCATTTCTTGCTCACGGCACGAGATAATTCTACATTAAACGCCGACTCCTTAGCAGTTACTCCCGCCAGACAGCAGAGGCTATTCCAGGTTGTGCCATTATAGAGCTTTTCCAACGGCACATGAGTGAGTCTGAGGAAAGAAGCAAGCGATAATGGTTCGCTGAATTTCTGCTCAAACTGCTTGATGGTCTGAATGATTCTAGTCTTCTTAAAACTATTAATATAGCCATTGATATTCTGAATGATATACTCCTTTGCCTTAGGCTCCAACTGGATGGTACAGCCCAACGGAAGATGAGGAAAATCCTTTTCCACCTCTTCCTTCACGCTCATGGATGTTCGTCCCATCAACGCACGGAACCGGTCCATGTAATTGAACTCGGCACGAGAATGGCCTACGAAATCCAAGACTGTAAGATACTTCTTATCTTTGGCTTTTCTCAGACCACGACCAAACTACTGCAGGAAGATAGTCAAACTCTCTGTCGGACGAAGGAAGAGCACTGTATCTATCGCAGGAATATCAACACCCTCGTTAAACATATCTACTACAAAGAGGTAGTTGATCCTCTTCTCAGCCAAACGTTTTATCTCAACATTTCTATACTTAGAATTCTCGCTCGTCAGAACCGCAGACTTCAATCCAGCCAAGGTAAACTTGGCATTCATGTAGTTAGCATGCTGCTGGTCTACACAGAAGCATAAAGCCCTAACATCGTTATAGTTAGGCAAATATTTCTCTAAGGTTTTGAAGATAATATTGGTTCGTAAATCGTTGTTGGTATAAATTTTAGAGAGCTCTGAAGCCACGAATCTGCCTCGCTCCCATTTCACCTCAGACAAGTCTACAGAATCGGTAATGCCGAAATAATGGAATGGAGACAGCAGGCGATTATTCAGAGCGGTATCCAAACGTATCTCTGCCGAAATCTGATGATTGAAGTATTGGGTAATATCGTTGTTATCCATTCGCTCAGGCGTGGCGGTGAGTCCCAAAAGTACCTTCGGCTTGAACTTATGCAAAATCTTCTGATAGGTATCCGCTACGATATGATGAGCTTCATCAAACACGATATAGTCATAATAATCATCTGGCAGCTGGAGCTTGTCCAATCTGTTATTCAGCAAATCCTTTGACGCAAAGAGATGCGAATATGAAGAGGCTTCATGCCCACCATACCACATATCACCGAAATTCGGATCTCCCAATACCGCACGATAGGTAGCACAAGCCTGTTTGATAATCTCTTCACGATGCACCACAAAAAGGAAATTAGCCTTCGTATGCTGCTCTTTAAAACGCTTATAGTCGAAAGCAGCAATAACCGTCTTACCAGTACCTGTGGCAGCAACTACCAGGTTTCGCCAGTTGTTATGATAACGGCGTTCCTTCTCCAGCCTATCCAGGATATCACTCTGATATTCTTTGGCTTGCATCAAGTCGAGTACCGAATAATCTATTCCTTCAGAAGTCTGAGCGTTCTTATCCAACGCCTTCTTCAGGCGCTCGCTATCCCGATTCAGACTGAAAGTTTCGAATACATCCTGTTCCCAATAGGTATCAAATGTATTCTTCACGGTAGCGAAAATGTGCGGCAATTCCATCTGAGTTACCTTCACATTCCACTCTAAGCCTTCGGTCAATGCAGCATGAGAAATATTGGAAGAGCCAATATAAGCCGTATGGAAGCCGCTATCGCGCATAAACACATAAGCCTTGGCGTGAAGGCGGTCTAAATCGCTATGATAAGAGATTTTGATTTCGGTATGAGCCAGTTTGGAAAGCTTCTCTACAGCCTTATATTCCGTAATCTGCATGTAGGTGGTGGTTATCACTCTCAAACATCCGCCACGTGCCACAAACTCCTGTAATTCGGGCAGCATCATATTCAAGCCGGACAAACGGATAAAGGAAACCACGATATAAATCCTATCTGCAGACAGGATTTCTTTCTTCAGTTCGCTAATCATATTTACAGAGTTCTTTGCCCCTGTAAAAAGACTACTTTTAGTAAGCGAAGTAAGTGGCGTGATACGCTGTATATACTTCTGTAAATCAGGATAATCGCACTTCGTCTTATCAATGACACTTGTCAGGATAGAGTTGCTGGCATCTACCAAATCATCCTCATAGTTCTCTATGGCAAACTTTTCGCCCAACTCCTTTATCACATCATTGGTGAACTGAATGCACTTTTCTACTCCATTTTCCTGCTGAGCCACATCATCTATCGTACTCTGAATCAAGGCGTAAAGATAACGTGAAAGATATTGAATCGCCTCATCGCGACCAATTTCCTTCATTCCTATATGATATATTTTTCTATCATACTTTTCAAGTTTTGCCTTGAAGAGTTGGTTTATGATTTGTTCGTATAATCCAGCCATATTACTTTCTTTATTTGACTTTGTTACTTCTAGGATGCAAAAGTACAAAAAAGAATCCATTTACATCATCTTTTCTCCTATTTTTTTTCGGCTTGTATATCATATTCGGGGTGGTATTTTAAAGCTTTTGCCCTTTCAGGGCGCCAGGCGTGCGGACATGAATACCCAGGGCGGATGCCCTGGGCTAGGAGCTTCTGCCCCTTCAGGGCGTGAGGGGAATGGCAGGGATGCGTGAGGGGAATTGCAGGGGGCGTGAAGAGTATTGCTGTGCGGTCTACGAGGGGGCTTGCAGGCGGCATTCAAGCCAAAGAAGAAGTTCGTTACGATTCGCCTGGGCGTGGATTTCAATGAGGACATTTTGCTTATTTTCCCTTCTTTTTAGTTGCATTCAAACAAAAACTGCCATTAAATCACTAAAATTACATAAAATCAATGTATGCTATTCTATACTAGCATACATTCTCATTTTGCCGTTTAATACATAAATTGTACTTTTGCAGAACTTTGAAAAATAAAATGGCAACAATAAATGACTTAAAAGCAAAGTTAATCCAAGAGGATAAACTGATGTCTATCGAAAGGATTAATGAAATACGAGAGAAAAACATCCTCTCGTATATTAAGTCCTTTATTGGTCAACAAGGAGATTTTATAAGACCCAAAACTTTCTCCGATATTACAGGAATCTCAGAACATTCTATTTCCAGAATTCTAAATACATCCCACTTACGACCAGAGCAGCAGCTGAGATGGTGCCTCTGCATTTGGAATAACTGGGATAAGATAGTAGAAGAATTGGATAAAAAACACAGGGCTATCCACCTGAAGTTTGATAAGAAACAATTCCTAGAGGATTTCAATCAAGCCTTTCATCATTTTTCGGATATTGTTTATCTGATGAAGGATTTCAATACTCTTGAAGAAAACATCAATATTTATCAACAGAAATATTGTAGAAAGAGTTACAGAAATGGAAACTCTTAGAGTAGTATGAATTTTAATCATCAGATTAAAATAAGAGATAACCGGTTAAGATGCTGACATCTGAAGCCAAGTATAAACTTAACACCATATCAACAACCAGAAAGTAACACACAATCCTACCCGCCCCCACACCTTACGACAGTAGGCGCTCGGCAGTCTCCAGCGGCTTACGCTAAAAACGTTAGCGCAAACACACGTCTCTCTACTAAAATGAGGAGGAAACAGTTTATCAACCTAAATACAATAAAAGAAGATGAAAGCATTTTTCTTAGGAAAATTTATTCGCTTTGTAATAAAGCACTTCACCATCGTTATCAACAATACCATACAGATGAATGGTGGACAGTACATCGAGCACATGAACAACTATCAGGGAAAGGAGGATGAGAAATGTCTGGACAAAGAGTGATCATCATGAACGCTGGTAGCTCGTACTTCGAGCATGTGGAGAATTATTATGGCAGCAATGCCTGTGAGCAAAACTCATGCAGAAATGCTGTGATGCCGGAAGAGCTGAAAACGGAAAAGGCTCAGAGGATAAAGAACAACCTGATAGAGATAGGCATGGTAACCGAAAATTTCATGCCTTCAGGACTGTCATCATCCGAAGCTGCCATCCTTGCCAACCAGATAGGTACAGAGTTGAAAATCGATAATATATGGAGCGTATTCGGCAATTATTGGGGGCCTAATCCGAACTCGATGAGAGCCGCCTACAACCGAGGAATGGATCAGAAGAAAACGATTCCCTTCCTCGAAAAAGTGATGCCTGCTATCAGAGGTTAATCTGGCAGGTAGTACTAGTACGCGTACATAGTACGTACTAGGTAGAAGTGAGAAATTTGCCTTACCTTTGCCCCCGGAATTCAGAACCAATGCGGTCTGAGTTTCGGGGGCTTTTGTGTATCTGCACATCAACCATGGTGGGAGCCCCCAATCTTCTAAATTATTTAAAATGATGGAAGTGAAAGCGTATGTGTTCAGTCCTCCTCCTTACAGACGGCTGAGAGTGGTGAAAACGGAAGAGGGGATTACCCCACAAACCAATCTTTTATTAACGAAATAACATGACAGAAACACAACATGTAATTGCACTGAACCCTTATCGCAAGGGCAATAAGGGGAAGGTGTTTTCCAACAGTATGGCGGTGTATGACAAGGTGATTGCATCGCCGGAAATCAGGAAGATGATTCAGCAGATCAGGGGCGAACTGCCTATCCCGAAGGTGAATGCCAACGATGCAGAGGCGGTGAAGAAGGCGCAGGACAGGCTGAAGAGCGAACTGCCTTTCTTCTGTCCCCACTACGGCATCTTCAAGAACAATGTGCGCAGACAGGAGAATGCCCAGCCCGAGAGCTTCATGTTCCAGACTATCATCGACGTGGATGACAGGGAGTATGTAGACAAGGCTATCGAGAAGGCAAGGGAGCTGAACTGCTCTGACAGCATCTGGAACGGCTCGCTGCTGCACCTCTGCTACAGTGCCCGAAAGAAGCTGCACATCGGTATCAGACTGCCGGTGGGAATGACTATCGAGGAGACGCAGAAAGCGTATTGCGAGGCGCTGGGGGTGCCGTATGACGAGAGCTGCATCACACCCGAGAGAATGATTTATCTTACGGATAAGGACTCGGAAATCTACAGGTCGAAGATGTGGTGCGCCGTGCTGAGCGAGAAGGAGATTCTGATGCGAAGGCAGGCGTATCTGGACCGCGGACTGACCGTGGACGGAAGAGGGAAAGTTAATAGTTTACAGTTTAAAGTTAATAGCAATGGTAAGAATAATGAAAATAATAGACTATCGGGCAATGACGGCAATATTGCTGTTTCTGCTGGCTCTGCTGTTCAGCCTGCCCAACCTGGTGATAGCCATGGTGCTGATGCTCCTCATATCGGGGATTCTGGAGGCAATCAGAATGCTGGCGGACTGGGAGCCAGGGAGAAGAATCTGATTGCGTTTGAGCTCTTTACGCAGGCTGCCGGACTCGGAGGTATGGAGATTGATACCGTGGGGTCGAGACACTCTTCGCTGCTGGCCATCATGAGCGCCGGTGCTTCGAGGGTGATGGAGGAAGAGGAACTGATGAAGGTGGTGAGGGTGAAAATGCCGAGCTACTATCAGGAGAACGACTGCCATCAGCTGATTCACGACTTCTATGCGAAATATGCTGACAATACGAAGCCGATGTCGAGGGAAGTGATGAGGGTGAATGCGCTGGCAGAGCAGAAGGCCAGCCAGCAAGTTAATAGTTTACAGTTGAAAGTTAATAGGGCAGATGGTAATCATGCTGTTCAAGGTTCGAATCTCAAAGTTCAAAGTACCGGGGAGGATTATCCTGACCCGCCGGAGATGCCGAAGAAACTGCCGAAGCTGGTGGAGCTGCTGATATCGAGGACACCGGAAATTTATAAGCCGGCTGTGGCGCACGCTATCTTCCCGCCGCTGGCTACGCATCTCTGGAAGACGAGGTTCCGGTATATTGACAACGTGGAGCACGAGGCGAGACTGATGACGCTGCTGCTTGCGGGTACCGGAGCGGGTAAGAGCAGCGTGAACAGGCCTATCGATTTCATTATGGAGGATATCAGGCTGAGGGATGCTGAAAACCTGAAGCGCGAGAAGGCGTGGAAGGATGAGATGCTGCGCAAGGGTGCCAACAAGGATAAGCGCAAGAGACCTGAAAACCTGATTATCCAGGAGATTGATGCGGATATGACGAACCCGGCTTTCGTGATGAGAACGGCTGAAGCGCAGGAACATTTCCTCTATACTTCGCTCAATGAGCTAGACCAGTTTGATGCGCTCAAGGGTAGCGGAAGCCAACAGTTCCGTATCATGTGTCTGGCAGCCGACCCTGGTAATAAATACGGACAAACTCGCGTAGGAACGATGAGTGTTACAGAGCGTGTTACCATCCGGTTCAACTGGAATGCATCTACCACCATCCAGAAGGGTCAGCGTTACTTCTCTAAGGTTCTTACTGATGGTCCTATCAGCCGTATCAACTTCTGTACCATCCCCGAAAGGGAAATCGGCGAGGATATGCCTGTTTACGGAACTTATGATGAATCGTACCGTGAGGCGCTACGGCCTTACATCGAAAATCTGAACAAAGTAACGGGTCTGATTGAGTGTAAGGAGGCGTTTCAGCTTGCCCTCAAACTGAAGGATGAGAATGCTGAGTTTGCCCGGCTGTCGCAGGACAGGACGTTTGAGAATCTCTCGTTCCGTGCCAACGTCATCGCTTACCTGAAGGCGTGTGTGCTGTATGTAGCCAATGGTTGTAAGTGGGAGCCGGAGATTGATGAGTTTATCCGCTGGAGTGAGCAGTATGACCTGTACTGCAAGATGCGGTTCTTCGGCGACATGATTGCGAAGGAGAACTTTATGGCGCAGAAGAGTTCGAAGCGTGGGCCTCAGAATCTTTTACAGATACTGCCCGACAGCTTTACGGCTGCGCAGTTGCTTGCCATCCGGCTGGAGCATGGACTGGACGCGAAGGGTACCGACATGATGATCAGGCAGTGGCTGCACCGGAATTACATCAGGCGGGCGTATCAGTATACGGGCAAGCGTGACAGTTGTGACAGTTGTGACAGTTTTGAGAAGCTTAAGTACCGCCATGACGGTATGGTTATTGAATCTTAAATTTATTTTTACTTATGCAGATAGTTTTAAAACGTATAGCGAAGAAGAAGACCTACACGATAGGTCGCCTTTACATCCTGAAGGATGAGGATGTAAAGAAGCGCACGATTGAGAGTGTGAACAAGTGCAGGGGGCTGAAGACGGTGTGCGAGGTGCCATCGGAGAAGCTGAATGCTGACTCGTATTTCTGTGATACGATGGAGCCGTGCTGGCGCAATCTTCTGGGTGTGGAGCTAAGTCCTGCCGAGGAGAATGTGCGGTTGGGGCGTGTATCGGGCAAGAAGGCGCAGAAGATGAAGGGCAAGACGGCGATACCTGAGGGCACTTATCCGGTGGTGGTCAGCAAGTCGCCGAGTTTTAAGATGTGGTTGCCGTTGCTGTTGGGTGTCCCCAATTTTGAGGGCATCCGCATTCATGCCGGCAATTATCCCGATGATACGCAGGGCTGCATCCTGGTGGGTGAGAACCGTGTAAAAGGCATGGTTGTGAACTCCCGTATCTGGCTCCACCGCCTCATCAATGCCATTACCGCTGCGAGAGACAGGGATGAGAGCATTTGGATTACGATTTTATAGTGATTAGTGATTAACTGAACTTTCGCATGTGGTTCAAGTACGGGCTGAAGGCCCAAAAGCTCCTAGCCCAGGGCATCGCCCTGGGTATAATGGCAATCAGTAAGGCGCCCT
>JAJWJX010000109.1:0-2731 GCA_021623045.1 Segatella copri
GCTTGTTAGGGACTTGCACCCATTAGAATAAGCTCATGCCGAGCATACAACAAAGAGGGTGAATCATGAGTTAATGATTCACCCTCTTTTTGTTGGAATATATAGGATATCTTGTTGGAAAAGATAGGATATATTTTAGAAACAGTTAGTATCCTCGGTCGCACAACAGCTGTTGTGCGCTTGCATAACAGCTGATATGCGCATGCACAACAGCTGATGTGCATGCGGTGGACAGCTGTTATGCGCCAACTATTATTAAGACTTATTACACATCTTCTTTTTCTTTATAAAAAACTCTTTTTCCGGTTAGAAGATACGGTGAGTTAAACGCAACTCCAAGACAGGATAAACTTTTACTGCTTTGAAAAGACTTACATAATCGCCCACTTTTCCAGAGATATTCTTCACATCTTTAGCCAGGTCTACCCCATCGTGAGTAATGATACGGGGAGTTCCACCCCAGAACATGGCACCGCAATCAAACGAAATCCAATTACGGTCGCTACGATTCGACAACTTACCACCATAACCGAAACCTAAGTAAGGACGGAAATTGTTCACCTTAATCTTGCAGGAAACCATATTGTTGGCATCCGGCTCCATACGGTAAGGAGTTCCATCAGGATAATCACCGACATGAACACCCATTCTACCATAATCCATAAACTTATTGTAGAGAGACTCATCAGCATAAATTTTATTACCGCCGATAGAGATATAAGGTATAGGAATCACACTCGGATCATCGCTAATCTGACTCTCCCACGATTCCTTTACACGGTTATAAAGATTATTATAGATAGCAACACTCACCAAAGAGGTAGCATCATAAGCTGCATTTTCAGCCTTGGCTACTGTAGATGGTCCCCAATAGAAACCGGTGGTTACATGCCAATGCTTGTTGCGGAAAGGAAAGACATCCACCAACAGCTTGAAATTCTTCATCGTAGGCTTACCTTTCATATCCACATTACGGTCTACCTCAAATGCGAACATCTCATTCAAGGTCTGAGAGAGTTTGTTGAACTTCTCATCCTGTATCGTAGGATCGGTATCATCACCCACCTGCACCCGAAGTGCATGGTTTGCTCATAATGCGGAAAGAAGTTGAAACCTGTGCGCACCTGCACCATTTTACCAATAGGCATTGCCAAATCTACACCCACGCCAGTGGTTCCCAAAGAGATAGAACCATCCAGATGATTGAGAATGTTCTTATCTCCCTTATCACCAGAAGGCTCTATCGTCTGTGCAAAGGCACAGGAAGCAGTCAATAAAGCTGCCACGATAAATCCGAAACGCTTTTTCGTAAATAATATAGTTTTACTTTCTCTAGTCACCCAGAACTTCTATACAATTGATATAACGTGGCAAAGATACGACATTTTTTTGAAAAAATCGCCTATTTTGCTTTATTTTTTAACTCCTTATCCCATTTCTGGAGCATTTTGTACTCGTTCTTGGTAATTCTCATGAAACTGCCATGCTGAGGAGCCGTAACTCCCTTGATATCTACAGGATCGGAGAAATTGCGGAGATACTTATCTGCCTTGCAGATACGATAATGTTTAGGATGGTCGCTGTACTGGATGTAAGCCACACGCCAGGTATCATCACCGATAAGCTGGAAGGCAGAACTTCCTTCTGTCAGTTTATTTCCCTCGAAACTTACAAAGTCATCATCGACAGGAGCGCTCCAACCATGATTGAGATATTTGCTGGTAGCGGTGAAGATACCTCTCTTTCCACCCTCTTTCTTGATGAGCATGTGGTAAAATCCATCGCTCTTCAGGAAGTTGATATCGGCATCGATGGTAGCATAGCCCCAGTCGAAAAGTAGCTTAGGAGTGGTGAGTTTGGTGAATGTTTTGTCGGCATAACTGTAATACATGCGGTCGTACTTCTCCTCAGCACGGTTGAGCATGGAATAGTAGATCATGTATCCGCCTTTTTCTCCATTTTCCCAACGATAGTCAGGATCCCAGAAAATCTGAGGTGCCCATACACGGTTGATGGTGCTCCAATCCTTATAAGGAGATGTAGCTGTAGCAGCATCGCAGAAGTTCTGCATGCCCTTGCGGAAATCGAAGGTAACGCTGGTCCAGTTCTTTAAATCCTTACTCTTCAGGAGATCGATACCATAGTTATCCCACTTGTGGCTCTTGCGCACGCACATATCGGTGGTAACCATGATGTAACCCTTGCCATTGTGCATGCGGGTGATGTAGGCATCGCGGGTACCGCCTTCGATGCGGGCGTGCTCTTCTGGATTGAAGATTGGGTTGCCACCATTGATGTCCTGATAGTTGTAACCATCACGAGAAATGGCATAGGCTGTCCACTCACCCTTATCGCTCATGTGACAATAGAGATAACCATAATCTCCCTTTACAAGATTCTGTGCTGTCATTGGCATAAAGGCAGCCAATGCTAAAAGAACGGTTGATAATTTCTTTTTCATTTTCTGTTATTTCCTTAGTTTAATTATAATTAGCTGAAGTTTTTTGAGTGCAAATTTACACTTTATATTTGAGAATGCCAAATTATTAAGGGAAATATGGGGAGAATTCACGAATAATGGTCTTTTTTTATTGATTATTATTCATGGGACAGGCGATGGAATCGCCTGGAACGGGGGCAGAAGGGGGACGGAACAGAAGACAAAGGAGAGGGAGGAATCGGGTAGGAGGTAAATGCTAATCATAAAAGGCATTTGCCTCCTATTTTCACA